>CAZPHV010000194.1:0-1008 GCA_964586455.1 uncultured Aquimonas sp. | reverse complement strand
CACGTAGTAGTCGTCATGCTGCAGGTAGGGCGTGCCGCCCAGCCAGTCTTCGATGCTGTCCGCCCAGTCGTCCGGGTCTACGGTCCACAACAGTCCTTGGGCATAGCCACACCAGCCATAGACCTGCCAATACTCCAGAAGCTTGTCGGGCAGCTTGCCGCGGAACTTCTCGATCTTCTCGGGCGGAACATCGCGGCGAGCGATGGGTGGCGCGAAGCCTTTGAAGCCGAGAAAGTTCTCCATGAACACATCCATCTCAATCTCCTTTGCAATCAGCGACAACGTACAAGCTTGGCATTCATCTTGGTATTTGCCCGCTCGTGCTCGGGGACCTTCAGCGCTTCTCTGTCGAGCACAGCCACTCGATCCTTGTCGGTACCCGCGGGGCCCTGCCACTGCGCGCCGATCGACGAGTTCACGCCGCGGTCGCCCATTGAGGTCACCACATCCTTGCCGCCCGCGATCATGTCGGGGTTGTGCAAGGCGGCCAGCGTTTTCATGCGGGCTTTGGTCATGGCAGCGGCTTGCCGTTGAGCCTCCGCGCCCACCACGCCTTGCTCAAGCAACTGATTCTCGAACTTGAGCGTCAGTTCCTTCGCATAATCCGCTCTCGCCTTTTCCTGCGCAGCCCCGGTGCCCTTACGCCCGATCTCCCTGTAGCGCGCGCGCCCTTCCAGATAGTCCTTGACGCTCAGGTCATTGAGCCCGCGCTCCTGGTCGGCCAGCTGGCGGTCGTACTCATCAGGGCTGCCCTTCTTGTTCTTCTTGAAGCACCGCAGCTTGATCAAGGGCGTGCGCGGCGGCGGCCGCACGTACACGCCGGGGCGCGGCGGTGTGGCAGGTGGCCGCGCGGGGGGTGGTGTGCGAGCGGGTGCAGGCTGCTGTGGCTGCGCGTTCTGCGCCTGGTGCCGGCGTCGTTGGGGGCGGACGGGCACGGCGCTGTGCTGTACCCGCGGCCCGCGTCCCAGCGTGGTGATGCCATTGACGGCCTGCGCAAGTTCCGGCGGC
>CAZPHV010000193.1:0-1034 GCA_964586455.1 uncultured Aquimonas sp. | reverse complement strand
CCGCCCCAATCCACGTAGGGCGGATCTTGATCCGCCGCCACGCGGCCATCGCAACCGCACCGCCCTCGACACCACCGTCCGCCCCAATCCACGTAGGGCGGGTCTTGACCCGCCGCATCGCATCCATCGCAACCGCACCACCCTCGACACCACCACGCGCTTCGATCCACGTAGGGCGGGTCTTCACCCGCCGCCACGCGGCCATCGCAACGGCACCGCCCTCGACACCACCGCCCGCCCCGATCCACACGTTGCGTCTCGCGACCGGCGCGAGCGTTGAGCTCCGGTGGGCCAGGGCCCACCCTATTCGTTTCCGTCGCGCGCTGCGCCGTGCGCGCCGTACCAGGACCGGAGCGAAACGATGAGCCGCGCCACCCCCGCCACCCGCATGCTCGATGCCGCGAAGATCGCGTATCGGCTGCACACCTACGACTACGACCCCGAAGCCGCAAACATCGGCCTGCAGGCCGCCGCCGCGCTGGGGATTGATCCGGCGCGCATGTTCAAGACCCTGATGGTCGAACTCGATGGCAAACCCGCCTGCGCAATCCTGCCGGTCGACCACGAGCTCAGCCTGAAGAAACTCGCCGCAGCCCTGGGCGGCAAGCACGCGACCATGCTGCCGGTGCCGACCGCCGAACGCATCACCGGCTACCACGTCGGCGGCATCAGCCCCTTCGGCCAGAAGAAGCGCGTGCCCGTGGTGATCGAACAGGCGGCGCTCACCCACACCACGGTCTACTGCAACGGCGGCCAGCGCGGCCTGCAGCTTGAACTCGACCCGTGGTTTCTCGCGCAGGTGCTGGGCGCGAAGGTGGCGGAGATCGTGGCGGCGGGGTGATCGAAGCGCTGTGGCTCATCGTCCGTCGCGTCCAGTGGGCGCCGCTCGAAGTCATCACGGCCGGTGCGCGACACGCGCACCCTACGGGGATTGGCGTAGCCCGCACACCGTTGGGTGCGCCTGCGGCGCACCACGCTGCGACCCGTGGTTTCTCGCGCAGGTGCTGGGCGCGAAGGTGGCGGAGATCGTGGCG
>CAZPHV010000192.1:0-1037 GCA_964586455.1 uncultured Aquimonas sp. | reverse complement strand
CCTGGCCGGTGGCCTGGTTGCCGGGGATGAGAAAGAGATTGCTCCGTCCGGTTTCGCGAACGTATTTCTTAACAAATGCCACTTCGTGCGAACTGCTTTGGGTGATCATCAGCAGGTAAAACGTGCCTTGCTCCGGATCCATGCCCAGACTGGTGGCGCATTGTCCCTGTGGGTCTAGATCGATCAGCAGCACTCGGCTGCCGTGCTGCGCCAGATACGCCGCCAGGTTGACGGATGTGGTCGTCTTACCTACACCCCCTTTCTGATTGCTGATGGTGATGATTTTTGCTGCCATTGGATCCTCCTTGTGTTTTTATCTCGTTATTGTTCTGTTTCTATTGCTGGTTGTTTGTCCATGAACTGAACGGTTGTATTTCCTTCATGACCGTGAACCGAGAGCAGTTCCTCGATTGAGGTAAAGACGCCCAGCGCAAAGGGCTCTCTCAGCCACTTCAACACAGCCTGTCCATCTTGAAAAATCGCGCCTTCTGCTACCACTCCGGTCCCTGAACGGCCCGTAACATCTTTCTCTCGAATCAGGATGAAGTCACGCATCACTCGCCTCTACATCCCATCGTCATGTATAAAGGGGATTGCTGACTTAGCGGGATATGAATGCCCTTGTTCTTTCGATTTCTGAGCCGCCGTTTGATAATCTCATCTGGCAAGTTCAGATACACCGGTTGTCCTTCGATGAAGCTCAATTGCTGGCCGGTTTGAATGTGCTCGAAAACAATCCTTTCCGGCCAGGGGGAAGTTTCATCTTTTGTCGGAAGGATATCCAACAGGCGAAACAGACTGCCGTAGAAAAGGCCAGGGTCTTCGCCATTGCGTGTTGGGTCATAAACGACTTTCCACAGGTAGCCTTTAGGCGCAGAGTAACCTACAAATTCGGGCGGGAACAGTTCGTCAAAAAAATTTACATCAAAACACAAATTGCCTCCAATCATTTCAATATGAATTCGAAATGACCGAGGCAATTAAAAGAAAATGTCCTCTGCAGTGAATCACAGAGGACACGTAATTTTTAACCTAAG
>CAZPHV010000191.1:0-1062 GCA_964586455.1 uncultured Aquimonas sp. | reverse complement strand
CCCCTGTTTGCACTAAAAAATAGAAATGCCGTGTATTTGCGCAAAAATAAGGTCAAACGGATTATGAGGAGAAAAAATGGGGAGAAAGAGCAAAAGCATATAAGCCTTTGGAACACGACATTGTTTTATGGCACTTAATAAAAGATAAACGAAAAGTAGGTGTAGATTCTCCTTTAGACGCTGAGTATTGGATTGTCACAATTGATTTTCGATTCCTCGGTTTTGATGACTTTAAGAAATCAAATAATTCTATCATTGTCCCAATCTGCATCCATCCGACAACTTTAGTTCAATTGCTCCAATTTTGGGTTCCCCGGAGTCAATTACTAGAGGATACCTTATATAGTTCTCTTTGGCTTCCATTTGTATTTCGTGATTTAGATCCAGAATCAGAAAATATCACAATTGAAATCATTAAAACTCTAGGCAGGTTTGAGAATGTTGGCGATCTTCCCAAAGAAACAATTATCGGCATATTAGTAAATGAAGCATTGCGTCAACGGATAAAAAACGAGACCAATGTAGAAAAGCAAATAGAGTTGGTCAGGGAAGCATTAATTGAGCAAAATCAAAAAGCTCAAGCTCAAATCGATGAAGAAAAAAATAAGAATAAGGGATATGAACAAATATTGCAGGAAAAGGATGAGGACATTAACAAGCTGAGGGATGATCTTCAGTCTACCCAGACTGAGTTGGCTCAAGAAAGAGAAGAAAGGAAAGGCCTATCCAGCGAGTTAGCCTCTATTAGACAAACCTTGGATAGAAGAGACAAGGACGAGGATAAAAAACGGGCTCAACAAAAATTCATAAATATTGGTGTAGTTATTCCTTTCGTTTTGTTATTACTGGTATGGATTTTTATTTTGACAAAATTCGCAAATCTAGTTCTATATGCTGGCATTTTTACTGGTGGTTTCCTAGTTGTTTGGAGTTGGTTATTTGATTATTTCGGAGAAAAGAAGAAATATATTTCGGACACAAGAAGCTTCAAAGTTTATCACTCCATAATAACAATACCTTCGCCAAAAATGGCTTAAGCAGATAGGGCTTTTGTAGTAAAGT
>CAZPHV010000190.1:0-1070 GCA_964586455.1 uncultured Aquimonas sp. | reverse complement strand
AAGTACGCCGCATGAGCGCACCAAAGTTCAAACTTCAGCTGGCCGGATCAATAAGTGCGCTTGGGTTGGATGCTTGATGTCTGTCAGGAGGTCTCGGTGCTGCGCATGTGGATTGTTCTTGTGCTTCTGGTTTTGGCAGGGATCTTTGTCATCAACCTGCGGGGCGGCGGGTCCAGCAGCATCAGCGCGCCCGCTGCGCCTCCATCAGCGCAGCTTGCGTCGCCGTCAGTCGTTGATGCCGCTCTTGCGCCCTACCGGAAGGGCCTGGAGCGAACGCGCCGCCCGGTGCTGCGAATCGATCTGCAGGATTTCCCCGAAGACGATGCGCGCGCCAGCAAGGTGGGCGGCAGCGTTTGGTGGCCCCTCGGAGAGCCAGCGCCGCTAAGCGAAAGCGGAGGAGCAATGGTGTTGCTGGCGCAGATCAACTTTGCCGAGCTGCCTGCTTCCGAGGCGTACCCGGCGCAGGGACTGCTGCAGTTCTTCATCACTCCGGATGAGTTCTACGGCGCCAACTTCGATGGCGCGTACACGCCTGAGGCGCTGTCGCAGCAGCGAAATTTCCGAGTTGTCTACTGGCCCGACATCAGCGGCTCCGCGCAGTCACTGCCAGCCAAGCTTGCGGAGGACTTTCTTACTCCGCATCGGCCAGACAAGCCCCGCCGAATGCGTTTCACCCAAGACGAGGAACTGCTTTCATCGAGTGACTACCGCTTCGATCAGCTGCTGGGCGGGGATGCTTACGCAAGGCTGGAAGCCTGGGCCAAGCAGAACGGGCATGGCGAGCAGGCAATCAACGAGGTGTACGAGCATCTGGACGGGTCTGGGCACAAGTTCGGCGGCTATCCGTTTTTCACTCAGACCGACCCGCGCTCGGGCGGGCCTTTGGAACTGCTGCTGCAGCTCAACACCGACGACCACATGATGTGGGGCGACGTCGGCGTAGGTGGATTTTTCATCGACCCCGCGGATCTCGCCAAGGGCGACTTCAGCCGGGTGATGTACAGCTGGGATTGCTACTATTGATCCGGCCAGCTGAAGTTTGAACTTTGGTGCGCTCATGCGGCGTACTT
>CAZPHV010000189.1:0-1078 GCA_964586455.1 uncultured Aquimonas sp. | reverse complement strand
AACGGAATCGAAAAGAGAAATTCTGGGGAGACCTCAGGCCAGGGCCCACCCTATGTGTGTCGGTTGGTGGGGGTGATGGGACATCGACGGATGAACGCTTCGATGTTCGCCCCTGTACGCCGCATCCCGATCGGTGGGGTCCTCTGCCGCGGACCGGCCGATGCAATGACCGGGGCCAGATTCACGCTCATGGTGGGCCAGGGCCCACCCTATGCGTGTCGGTTGGTGGGGGTTATGGGACATCGACCGATGAACGATTCGATGTTCGCCCCGGTACGCCGCATCCCGATCGGCGGGGTCCTATGCCGCGGACCGGCCGATGCGATGACCGGCGCCGGATTCGCGCTCACGGTGGGACCGGGCCCACCCTTTGTGTGTCGGTTGGTGGAGGTGATGGGGGCATCACCGGGTAGAACTCTTACCTGCAACTACGCAAGACTCGGATGGCGCGCGTCACCGCTGCTCTTCGAAGATGTGTGCATGCCGAACTACCGCCGCCCCTGGATCCCGGGTGCGACCTGCTTCTTCACGGTGAACCTGTGGAATCGGGAATCGCACTTGCTGGTGGAACACATCGAGCTGCTGCGGGCTGCGTTCCGCGATACGCGCGCCGCGCAGCCCTTCACGCCCATCGCGATGGTGGTGCTGCCGGACCATCTGCACTGCCTGTGGTCGCTGCCTGAGGGCGATGCCGACAATGCCAGTCGCTGGCAGCGGATCAAGAGCCTGTTTACGCGTTCGCTGCCGATGGATGGGCTGCGCAGCGCAAGCCGCATCGGCAAGCGGGAGCGTGGCCTCTGGCAGCGCCGCTACTTCGAGCGCGTCATCGTCGACGAACTCGATCTGCGCGCGCACATCGACTACATCCACTACAACCCGGTCAAGCACGGCCACGTGCAGCGCGCAATCGACTGGCCGCATTCAAGCTTCCATCGCTACGTGCAACGCGGGCTGCTCCTGCCGGAATGGGGCACCTCGATGGCCGCTTTTGCTCATGCCACTGGCGAAGCCCGCACAGAGTCTTAGGGTGGGCCCTGGCCTGAGGTCTCCCCAGTTTTTCTGCGTCACGGCAAGGCAC
>CAZPHV010000188.1:0-1102 GCA_964586455.1 uncultured Aquimonas sp. | reverse complement strand
ACTGGATGACCTTGGCAACAACACCGGCGCCGACGGTACGGCCACCTTCGCGAATCGCGAAGCGCAGGCCTTCTTCCATCGCGATCGGGGCGATCAGCGTCACCACCATCTTGATGTTGTCGCCCGGCATCACCATCTCGACGCCTTCCGGCAGCTCGCAGCTACCCGTCACGTCGGTGGTGCGGAAATAGAACTGCGGACGGTAGCCCTTGAAGAACGGCGTGTGACGGCCGCCCTCGTCCTTCGACAGCACATACACCTCGGCTTCGAACGTGGTGTGCGGCTTGATCGAACCGGGCTTGCACAGAACCTGACCGCGCTCGACGTCGTCACGCTTGGTGCCGCGCAGCAGCAGACCGGCGTTGTCGCCCGCCTGACCCTGGTCCAGCAGCTTGCGGAACATTTCGATGCCGGTGACCGTCGTCTTGACCGTGGCGCGAATACCCACGATTTCGACTTCGTCGCCGACCTTGATGATGCCGCGCTCGATGCGACCGGTCACCACGGTGCCGCGGCCCGAGATCGAGAACACGTCTTCCACCGGCATCAGGAACGCCTTGTCGACGTCGCGCTGCGGCTCGGGGATGTAGGTGTCCAGCGCTTCGACCAGCTTGATGATCGAGGGAACGCCAATCTCCGACTGGTCGCCTTCCAGCGCCTTCAGCGCCGAACCGTGCACGATCGGGGTGTCGTCGCCGGGGAAGTCGTACTTCGACAGCAGCTCGCGCACTTCCAGCTCGACCAGCTCCAGCAGCTCGGCGTCGTCCACCATGTCCGCCTTGTTCAGGTAGACCACGATGTAGGGAACGCCGACCTGACGCGCCAGCAGGATGTGCTCGCGGGTCTGCGGCATCGGGCCGTCAGCCGCCGAACACACCAGGATCGCGCCGTCCATCTGCGCGGCACCGGTGATCATGTTCTTGACGTAGTCGGCGTGGCCGGGGCAGTCGACATGCGCGTAGTGACGGTTCGGCGATTCGTATTCAACGTGCGAGGTCGAGATCGTGATGCCGCGCGCCTTCTCTTCCGGCGCCTTGTCGATCGCGTCGTACGCCTTGAACTCGCCACCGAAACGCTCGGCACCCACCTTCGTCAGCGCCGC
>CAZPHV010000187.1:0-1144 GCA_964586455.1 uncultured Aquimonas sp. | reverse complement strand
CCTGCCTTTGAATCGGGTCCGACGACGCCTGTGTCATTCAGATCTGGTGGTTACAAACCAACCCCTTTTCCGACCTCAGGCGCCGCCGGTGTACTTAGCCGAAGGCTCGCTTCACATCGAAGGTGCCTCCGTCCTTGATCAGGTGGTAGCCGGCACGTGCCAGCTTGTGGGCGACGGATTTGATCGCGACCGGGCGCGGCTTCTTGCTCGCCTTGCGATCGAACCAACGGCGGATCTCGGGGCTGTAGCGGATCGCGAAGTTCGCGGCTTCGATCCAGGCCCAGCTCAGGTAGCGGTTGCCGCACTTGGCGTTGCCGCTGCCCTTCTTCTTGCCGTTGGAGAGTCGCGTGCTCTCGACCATGCGGCAGTACGAGGCGTAGTCGCCGACGCTGCGGAAGCGGGTGATGTCGCCCGTCTCCAGCAGCACGGTGCTGCCGATGATGACGCCGGTTCCCGGCGTACTGCGCAGCGCTTTCAGTTCCGGCGTGTAACGGATGGACTCCAGCACCCAGCGTTCCATCTGGTCGACCTGGGTCTGCACGCACTGCAGAAGCTTCAACTCCGACAGCACGGCCAGGCGCTCATGCACGTCCACGAACGTGCTCTCGATCGCGTCCGCGGTCAGTCGGCGCAGATCGTTGGTTTGAATGCCGTGTCCAGTACGTCGCGACCAGGCGCCCTGCAGCGAGTTAGTCAACGTCACGCTTTGGCGGACCAGCAGAAAGCGTCGTCGCAGCAGGTCGCGCACTGCGCGCTGCTCGCGCGGGTAGATGTAGCCCTCGGGCAAGAGATTCAGCCGTAGCAGATGCGCAAGATGTCGAGCATCCGTGTGGTCGTTGCCATGCTTCAGGCCCGCGTACTGCGGAATCGCCGCAGTGTTCACCAGCCGAACATCCACGCCGGCATCCATCAGGCCATCGACCAACCAGTACCAGTTGTAGGTCGACTCAACGGCCAGCGCCTTCAGCGCCTTGAGGAAGGGTGCAAGCGCTTGCAGCACCTGCTCCAGGCTGTTCGGCAAACGCCGCTCGAAGACGACATGGTCCTGCTCGTCAATGACGGACAGCACCCCGTTGTTGGAATGAAGATCGATCGCTGCGTACAGTGTCATCGCCGCCTCCTACTGCTGCTGGACATGAGCCAG
>CAZPHV010000186.1:0-1164 GCA_964586455.1 uncultured Aquimonas sp. | reverse complement strand
CTAGTGTAGTGCTTCGTAATTGACGGAACTAATGCCGCTCTCCGTCGTCCAATTGATACTGGTCGATGGGAGGTGGCAATGCGCAAGGGAAGTGAGATCACTCTGACCGCCGAGCAGCGGCTCCAGTTGGAACGCTGGACGCGCTCGAACACCGTTGAGGTGAGGCTCGCGCGTCGAGCGCGGATTGTTCTGCGCGCAGCGGAAGGGGCGAACAACCATGAGATCGCGAAGGAACTCGGCATCGGGCGAATACAGGTGGGACGCTGGCGGGAGCGCTTTGCAAGCCAAGGCATAGCCGGGATTGAATCGGACCTTCCCCGTACAGGACGCGTGCGGCAGATCGATGTGGCAGAGATCGTCCGTGTGACCACGCAGACGACACCCGTAGGCGCGACGCATTGGAGCACTCGAAAGCTGGCGGACCACTTGGGCATCAGCGATTCGACGGTGCTTCGGGCTTGGCGCGCCAACGGACTCAAGCCGCATCGCATCGAGACGTTCAAGGTGTCGCGCGATCCGCGCTTTGTGGAGAAGCTCGAAGACATCGTCGGGCTCTACCTTTCGCCGCCGGAACACGCGTTGGTGTTGTGCTGCGACGAGAAGAGCCAGGTGCAGGCGCTGGACCGCACACAGCCTGGGCTGCCGCTCAAGAAGGGGCGCGCGCAAACGATGACCCACGACTACAAGCGCCATGGGACTACCACGCTGTTTGCGGCGCTCAACACGCTCGACGGATCGGTCATTGCTCGCTGCGAAGACCGCCACCGCCACACGGAATGGCTGACCTTCTTGCGCCAGATCGACCGAGAAACGCCCAAGGACAAAGCGCTGCACCTGATCTGCGACAACTACGCCACGCACAAGCATCCCAAGGTGAAGGAATGGCTGGAGAAGCATCCGCGCTTCCATGTGCACTTCACACCGACGTCGGCTTCCTGGCTCAACATGGTGGAGCGCTTCTTTCGCGACATCACCACAGATCGACTGCGCCGCGGCGTGTTCCGCAGCGTTCCTGAACTGACCAAGGCGATCAAGGAATTCATCGCAATCCGCAACAAAAATCCGAAGCCGTTCGTGTGGACAGCGAAGGCCCATGACATCCTGCAAAAGGTCATCCGCGCCAACAGGCGCTTAAGTTCTAAGAAAAACGAAGCACTACACTAG
>CAZPHV010000185.1:0-1196 GCA_964586455.1 uncultured Aquimonas sp. | reverse complement strand
GGAAGCTCTGATTTATCCCAGCCCGGCTGGTAGAATTTTTGCATCACCCACATGACAGTCACCCCATGAAGCAGACCACCTTCGACTCTCTGGCCTACACGGCGAAGAAGAAGCAGACGCGCCGCGAGAAGTTCCTCGCGGAGATGGACCGGGTGGTGCCGTGGAAGGCGCTGCTGGAGTTGATCGAAGAACACTACCCCAAGAGCGGCAAGGCCGGACGCCCGCCGATGTCGCCGGAAGTGATGCTGCGGATTCACTTCCTCCAACAGTGGTACGCACTGAGCGACCCGGCGATGGAGGACGCGCTGTACGAGATCGAGTCGATGCGCCGCTTCGCGGGGCTGGAACTCAACGTTGACGCGATCCCGGACGAGACCACGATCTTGAAGTTCCGCCGGTTCTTGGAGAAGCACGCGCTGGCGCCGAAGATCCTGGAGACGGTCAACGCCGATCTGGAGGCGCGCGGGATGCAGATGCGGGCGGGCACGCTGGTGGACGCGACGATCATCCACGCGCCGAGCTCGACCAAGAACAAAAGCGGCGAGCGCGACCCTGAAATGCACCAAACGAAGAAGGGCAACCAGTGGTACTTCGGCATGAAGGCCCACATCGGCGTGGACTCGCATTCGGGCCTGGTGCGCACGGTGACAGGCACGGCGGCGAACGTGGCCGACGTTACCCAGATCGATGCGCTGCTGACCGGCGAGGAGAAGAACGTGCACGCGGACGCGGGCTACACCGGCGCGCACAAGTACGTAAAGGGCGAGCAGGAGCTGCACATCGCGGAAAAGCGCAGCAAGGTCAGAGCGATGGTGGAAGGCGCATTGAAGGACGCCACGGTCGTGTTGGAGCGACTGAAGGCGCAGATGCGGGCGCGGGTCGAACACCCGTTCCGGGTGCTGAAGTGCCAGTTCGGTTTCACCAAGGTGCGCTATCGCGGCCTGGCGAAGAACACCGCGCAACTGCAGACGCTGTTTGCGCTGGTGAACCTGAGTCTGGCGCGCCGCCATGTGGTGGCGGCAGCATGAGTGTGTCCGCGGAAGGGGGAAACACCCAGATCCGCGGCAAAAACGGGTTCGAAAGAGCCTCGGACGAGTCGAAGAATCAAAATTGGTGCGCGATAGCAGACTGAAGGTCCGAAAAAATCGGCTGGGGGACCGCCCAGTGCTCAGTTGGTCGCGTTGTTCAGAGCTCCC
>CAZPHV010000184.1:0-1284 GCA_964586455.1 uncultured Aquimonas sp. | reverse complement strand
ATAGGCTGACTCAATTGTGTAGCAGAACTTATTGGGTTTTTCGACAGGCTGTTAGATTCTGAGATTGCCCAGCTTCAGGCTAGACTGCTGGACAAGCGCTTCTCTCTTTCGGCGCTTGCAGGTGCGCTTCTTCAAATCGGAAAGCAAGGAATCTCCGTGGTTTGGGGGCGTCCGGCCAACTGCCCGGATGGCCGCTCTGTGTGCGGCGTGCCGCTCAAATGGGTCATCTGGGCAGGCCGCAATCAAGCGCTACACTACGAAGAACCCCGCATGGTGAGCGATGAAACGCAGAATCACCTGCGCCGTATGGGAGAGAGTGGCGGCAATACCCTCCTTCTTGATTCGCGAGCCGGACTGAGCCTTGCACTAACCGTTGTAGAGCAATTGGGCTGGCTGTCGTTCGAGGTGTATCGGGATGACATGCAGAGTATCCTCGGCTAGCGCTCTAACTGCGGTCAAATGGTCGTGCGAATCCGGGTCGGTCTTGCTCTGCCACATCGCGCTTCGAAGCTTTAGCTCTCTTTGGGTATTCCCGCGCCGTTACCGACTTGCTGTGCCGTGATCGCCGAGGTGGATTGACGTGCCAAACCAACATCTTACGCCCCGCCCTGCAGGCGAGCCGCGCTTCCCCTGGGGCCCTCTGTTGCGCTCTTTTGCTGAGTGGCGTCGGGGAGCTGTCATCGTCCTCCTCGCCGCTGGGTTGGTCTCTTGTCGCAATCCAGATGTCGTCAGCTCGTCTCATGACAGCATGGGCGATGCAGTCGCCTCGGGAATTGTCCGACAGGGTTGGGTGCCTTATTGGCTGCCAGAGCATGCCAAGCAGGTTCGAGAGATTCATGATCTCGACACCAACGAATGGGCGGTGTCATTCGTCTATGCCTCTGAGCGCGGATTGGCGGTTCCCAATGGTTGCACGCGGACCAAGGGGCTGGAGACGTTGGGGCCTCGATTTGGCGCTGAGTGGTGGCCCGAGGATGTGCCCTCTGGTGTCCTCGACACGCCCAGGCACGAGTATTATCAGTGTGCTGGTTACGTTCTCGCCAAAGCGGACTCGCGTGGCGAGGGTTTTGTCTGGAGTTCGAGGGCTGGCGAGTGAGCGCCGCGCGTGAATGCCGCGGGCACGTCGCGATTTACCACATACCTTCCTGCGGGCTGGATGGCTCCGGTCCGATCGGCCCGCTTGGCGTTGGCGCTTGCGCCGGAGTGAGTCGCTGTGAAGGTTCGATGCGCCCAAGTTCCGCACCTATTCACCCAAGTGATTGATTTCCCTACCCACGGGCCGTC
>CAZPHV010000183.1:0-1326 GCA_964586455.1 uncultured Aquimonas sp. | reverse complement strand
GCCCGTTCAGGACAACCATGCCTATCTAACTGATATGTATCGAATTCGCGTTAAATAGTTTCATCGAGCCGATCGAACGCGATGATTTAATGCCAGTTCGGTCGGTTCATTGTATGTGTAAAAAATGGAATAAGATTGTAGCTTTTTATGTTGAATGTATATTTATGCCATTTGAATTTGGTATTTCAAAAATATTGAATTTTGTGTGAATTAATATAAAGTAATTTTGAGTTTAATTGGAAACGATTTAATGTGCTTGTGTTGTGTATTTATTGTTATATTAGAAATAGTCTACGCAGTGTTATGAAACATAAAATTTTCTTATGTATCGGTTATCTTATAACGAGTTCCTTTATTTTTAATGACGTTTCTTTAGCAATGGGACAATCTGCTATTGAACAAGAAAGTCCTCTGTGTACTGCCTCCCTGGATGTATTAGGTAGAATATGTACATATTTAGTTAGGCCGGCAACCAGACCATCAGATGCCGGATTTCTGCAAGATTTAGTTGCGTACCGAGATACGGGAAAAGATCCGGAGTATGTAGATGATTTGCGTGATCTAAATTCTTTGATGATAACATGTAAGGATTTATATAAGAAAATTCCACAGGCAGTGAAGAATAATTATCAGGGATTTTTTTTAGACTTTAGCGGAATGAGATGGCGTAAAAAGCAGTCGCTGCAAGAATTTTTTGATACTGTATTTAAACGCATGAACGCAATTGCGAAGCGGTATCCGGATGTTCCTTTTGAGCTTAATTTGTCTTCTAATATGTCTGAGGAGGATTTTCATGGCCAAGCATTGTCACCATTCATAGATTTTTTTAAACGGCTTGAGGTTGCTGGAATAGCTAAACGCATTATATACCTGCATCTGTGCCGCAATAATCTTAGATCTTTGCCTTGCACTATTTCTTTTTTAACAAATTTACGAGCATTAAATCTTCAAAAAAACAAGTTAACAGAATCTCAAGCATTATTGCCCATTATGGGGTTAAGAGATCTAAAGGAATTAGAGCTGCGCAACAATACATTATTAAGTTTGCCTGCACAGATAACAGCTCTTTCTAATCTGGTTTTTCTTGATGTAGCTTTTAGTCGTCTACAAAAAGATGATATTGAGCTTGTTGCTCTGCTAAAAAATTTATTTATTCTGGACGTTTCTCACAATGCTATGACATGTGGGCAGTTGGGGCAAGCTTTATGTAAAAAAGATACCGGACATTCATTAAAACTTGTTTTAGTAGATGGGTTGTCGGATGAAAAAACAGACCAAGAAGAGAAATGTTTGACTGAATTAGGTGCTCGTGGGGTCGAAATTCGA
>CAZPHV010000182.1:0-1333 GCA_964586455.1 uncultured Aquimonas sp. | reverse complement strand
CCTGAGGTCTCCCCAGTTTTTCTGCGTCACGGCAAGGCACCAGCCAGGGCGTCTTGTTGGAGCACATCGTCGAGCTTTCGTCGCAGCTCCGCTGGGAGTACTACGGCTCGTAGCCACTCGATCGCGCGTCGTAGCCAAGAGTATCGGCGTCGATGGTTGCCTTGCCGAGTCAGCGGATCGGGCAGGTTCGGCAGTGCCCGCTGCGCAAGGCTCAGCGCCCATGCGGCAAAGCAGGCCAGCGTTTGCAGCATCAGCAGCACTGCCAGTCGCGATGCGCCACGCGTCTGGCTGGTGAGGAAACCGACCCCGTACTGTTCGCTCTTGAGATCCCGGAACGAGGATTCGATCTGCATCCGTTGGCTGTACGCCGACACGACCAGCGCGGCGCGCATCGTCTCGGGATCCAACGAGGTGGCCAACAGCCAGGGATCCTCGGCGCTCTTGCGGGCCCGTTTGTCGTCTTTGCCTTGGCGCGGCGTGCCTTTCCGGGTCATCGCGGTGCGGCCCTTGGCGGCGCGCTTGACCAGAACGAGTCGGCAGTCCAAGGGTTCGCCCTTCACGACCCGGGCGTCACCCAGATCGCAGGCGGTGCGGCGAGCGCGTTTGTAGAGGTGGGTGCAGGGCGACCACGCCGCAGCGTCATCAAGCTGCACCTGCACGTTGCTGCGCACCCGGCCGATGAAGTGCCAGCCCAAGGCCCGCACCGACCTCATCCAGCCACTGCGAAAGCCCGCATCCGTGACCACGATCGGCACCACGCCACACGGAACGATGGTCTTGAGCTCCTTGATAAACGCGCGCTCCTTGCCGGGGTTGTTCATGTAGCGCGCCGGATAGATGCGCTCATGCAGCGTGAGGGTGCGCCCGCCCACCGGAACGCCCGCTCGCAACAGGACCCAGCGGCCGTCCTTCTTGAGGTCAGACCAGTCGACCAGGATCAGAGGATGGGGTCGGCCGAGCAGGAGATGTCGGGCCATTGCCTGGCTGAGCGGCTTCAATTCAGCGTGCAGGTGAGAGTTGCTGAGCAAGCGATCCAAGGCTTTCAGCGGAGCGTGTACCCGCAACTCGCCCGGCCAGCTCCGAGCCAGCTCCGTCAGCGCCAACACGCGTCGTGAGATCAACGCTTCGACGGCATGCAAAAGACGTCTCGCACGCGCCAGATGCATGGCGTTGAAGACATCGGGAAGACAACGGGGCAGTATCCGCAAAGCGTGCATGGCGCAGTCCTCAGGCTTCGTAACCCCGAGGAATCTACTGCGTCATGCACGCACCCTCGCTGACGATCCGCGGTATCTAACGGAATCGAAAAGAGAAATTCTGGGGAGACCTCAGG
>CAZPHV010000181.1:0-1362 GCA_964586455.1 uncultured Aquimonas sp. | reverse complement strand
CAGCCTGTCGAAAAACCCCTTGCACGACAGCCGCCGTTTGATTCCGCCTGTTTTTCAATAGTCCGAGACTATCGTTGCTCGGGCTTGGTGCAACGTTGCTTTCGTCAGGCTACGGCTCAACGTTCCTTGTCAGAACAACTTGTTTGCGTCGTCTCGCGACCAGCCGATAGCCCAAACCATCAGGTCGGCGAGGGATTCCACCATCCAGCCATGCCGCCCAAGCGCACCAGGTTGAGCGCCGCCATGTTCCATGCGACCCAGCCGCTCACGGCAGCGAGCCCCCGCAGCTTCAGTTTCCGCAAGCTGCCAACCGTCTTTGCCCAACCGAATCCCTGCTCGATGCGCTTGCGGATCTTCTGACTCAGCGCGTAGCTCTTGCTCGCCGCGGTGCGCCCATCCACCGCGCTCTTGCGGCCCTTTTGGTTTCTCGCGATGTGTGGCTTCAGACCGCGTGACTTCAACTGCTCGACGAAGTCCGCGCAGTCGTACAGCTTGTCCGCACCCACGCTCGCGCCCCGCCGTGGCGAGCGCGCATCCAGCAGCGCAAGCGCACCCTCGCGCTCAGCGGTGCCCGTCGCAAGCCGGGTGTCGACGCCCACGATCAGGCCGTTGCGATTCTCCATCAGCAGGTTGCACATGAAGCTCAGCTTGGCTTCCTTGCCCTTGCCTTTACGGAACAGGCGGGCGTCCGGATCGGTCGTGGACTCGTGTGTCGCGTTGCTGCGCTTCTCACCGCGAAAATCCGAACCGTCGCTCTCACGCTCATCGCTGCCACTCATGCCGCCACTCTCACCCGGGTCATCGGAGCTCGCCTTGCGCTGAAAGCTCTTGTGCGACGCCCAGGCCTCCAGCAGGCTGCCATCGACGGTGAAGTGCTGGTCGCTCACCAGGTCGCGCGCCTCGGCGATCAGCACTGTGTGCGCGAAGAATCGCTGTGCGACTTCGACATCGAACAAGCGATCCCGATTCGCGGTGAACGTGGAGTGGTCCCAGACCGGGTCGTCGATGTTCAATCCCACGAACCAGCGGAACAGCAGGTTGTAGTCCAACTGTTCCATCAACAGGCGCGCGCTGCGCACGCTGTACAGCACCTGCAGAAACGCGGCTCTGAGCAAGCGCTCGGGCGGGATCGACGGTCGGCCGTCCTCGGCGTAGCGCTCGCGAAACAGCGGGTCCAGATCCTTCAGGATCATGTCGACGAGGATGCGCATCCGGCGGATGGGGTGATCCGAAGGCACCCGAGATTCGACGGAAACGTAGGAGAACATGCCAAGTTGCTGAACGTCTGGACTGCGCATCGGGGTCGGAGCGTGCGATAGGCTGACTCAATTGTGTAGCAGAACTTATTGGGTTTTTCGACAG
>CAZPHV010000180.1:0-1387 GCA_964586455.1 uncultured Aquimonas sp. | reverse complement strand
GCCCTTGCGGAAGCTGCGCACGCCGGCCACCGCGTACAGGTAGAGGTGCTGGATCAGCCCCTGGGTGGCCAGCCCGCCGCGCGGGCGAGGCAGCAGGCCAAACACGGCCGGGTCGGTTTTGGGCGACCCGCGCGTGCTCATGACGATGCCCAGGCGCTCGTCGGGCGAGAAGATGGTGGTCTCGTCGTAACCGGGGGTTCGGGTGACCTGGGTGGTCTCGCCGCTGGCCAGGTCCTGGACGACGCTGTCGGTGAGGGCCCCGTCTTTGGCGCCGACCATGGAAATGGCCGCGCCGCCGCGCACGAACTGCTTGACTTCGCCGCCCCGGATGGGCTGCGGGAGCAGGTAACCCGGGTGGGCGGGGTCCTCTTCCAGGAAGCGCAGCGTGCTGATGATGTGGGCGTTCTCGATCACGTAGCGGTCCGCCTCGCGCCGCAGGGCGCCCAGCCCGACCGCCGCGCCGATGTCGGTGCGCAGGATGGTCCAGCTCATGGTCTGGTTGTCGGGGGCGATGATGATTTCCGAATAGTGGTTCATGGTGCGCGGGTCGTCTGCGTAATCCCACGGGTAGTGGACGGGGACCAGCGCCGCATGGCGGCAGGAGTCGATATCCGGGTCGCACTCGAGCACGAAATCGCCCAGCAGCACGCGCCGGTTATCGGCGAAGACCATGAAGCGCAGGCCGTTGGCCTTGGGGCGGGCCGGGATGGGGCCGGAGAAGATGACGCGGAACTGGCTGCCGTCGTCTTCAGCGACGGCGATGGTCCAATCGTCCTTCCCGGCGGGCTGCCCGGGGGTTTTGTACGAGATCAGCACCTTGCCGGAAAAGGTATAGGTGGCGGTGAGGTCGTGCGCGTCTTCGGGCGCCGGGACGGTGGTCACTTCCACCCGCCCCAGGCCGCCTTTCTCTTCGAGTAACATTTTCTTGCTCCTGTTTTGATACTTTTATCGTTCTGGGTGGGCGCCGCAGTCGCCCACCCAAAACAAACTGAAATTAGACCTCAGCGCCGGCGGCGCCTTCCAGCGCGGCGGTCCCCAGGCGGTGCTGCTCGATCTCGGCGTAAACCCGGTCGCGCTGCGATTTGCGCAGCATGGGGTAGAAGTACATAGCCCCGACCGCGACCAGCCCGAAGACGGCCGGCAGGGCGAAGTAGACAATGCCCAGGCCCTGGAACAGCGCGGGCGGGATGTTGGTGGCGGTTTCATATAATTTGGCGTCATAGCCAACCGCCCCCAGGACGAAACCAACGAAGGCCGAGCCCAGGGCGGCCTGGAGCTTGCCGATGAAGGCTGCCAGCGCGCCGGCCATGCCCTGCAAGCTCTTGCCCAGCTTGTAGCGGTTATAGTCCATGCACTCCATGTTGATGACCTGGTTGGGGATGTAGGC
>CAZPHV010000179.1:0-1389 GCA_964586455.1 uncultured Aquimonas sp. | reverse complement strand
CTATCTCGGCGCTGCGCTCCAGCACCGATATGACCAGCGCGTTCATGATGACCAGCACCGCCCCGAGCGCCACGAAGCCGAGTCCCACGTAGAACGCGGACTGGATAGCGAACAGGGCCTGGGCGCTCGAGCCCGCGGCCTCCCGCCAGCTCAGCACGCGATACTCGTCGGCCCTGTCCCGCACGGCCTCGGACAGCGCCCTGGACAGGCGAGCCTCGTCGCCGTCCCGCGCCTTGACCAGGATAAAGCTCCACGCGGCGGCGTCGGTCATCACGAGCGCGTCGCGTTCGGAGGTGTCGGACAAGGCCGCCTCGACCGCGCCGAGCGTCAGCCCGGAACCGCCCTCCGCGACGCTGTCGCTCGCGTCGCCGAAGAGGCTGTCCAGATCGAAATCCTCGTCGGCCGGCGCCGAGTCGTCCGAGGCCATGGCGTAGCCGAGCGTATAGTTGGCTATGGAGCGGACCAGGGTAGGATCGGCCAGCACCACGCGGTCCAGGGTCTCGGTGGAGCTGACGTAGCGGTGCACGCCGGCGAAGGCGCCCTTCTTGAGCCTGAAGCTACCGCCCGAGTACATACCGAAGACCACGTCCTCGCCCGGCTCGATGGGGCGTCCGAGCCCAGCCTCGACCGAAGCGGCCAGAGCGGCGTTCAGGAACACTCCGCCGCTCGATAGCATGGACGGGTCGCCTCGCTCTATCGCTATATCGGAGCACACCCTGAAATACGACTCCGGCTCCACGCCGAACACCGGCACGTTCACCGCGACGCCGCCGATACGCATCTGGGCCAGCGCCGATACGATGGGCGCGCTCGCCTCCGCCTCGGGCAGGCCGTTCACCAGCTCCAGGAGCTCGCCGGCGGCGGTCATCGCGGGGATAGCCTCGTACTCGCTGACGATCGGCACCTCGCTACCGAAGAGACTGAAGGACGTATCGGCCCGGGCGGACAGAGCCGCGTCACCCGTCAGGCTCCGTATGAGCGACGAGCGTAGCCCCTGGTTGGTACTCTCGAACACCGCGTTCGCCACGAACAGGGCGGCCATGCCGACGGAGATGAGGCTGCCTATCACGAGGGTCTTGCGCCGATGGCGCATCAGGTTCCTGAAAGCTAGCTTAAGTATCAGCATGGTGTTCAGAGAGTGTACAACAAATGAGTGCGCAAGGCTACTCACCTAAAAATTATAGAGTGAAGAAAGAACAGGATGATCAGGATTAAGGCAGGATGATCAGGATAAGTCCTAACCTGGACGTTGCCTTATCCCATCCATCTTCTTCCATCATGCACCATCATGTTCTCGCTTTCCCACTACACGGCCTCTTCTAGTATGCTCTATGCCGGAAGATATAGCGCTTGACTGTACGAACTGTTAATGTAAAATAGAAGTATCAA
>CAZPHV010000178.1:0-1482 GCA_964586455.1 uncultured Aquimonas sp. | reverse complement strand
CGAGGAGCTCGCGGCCCAGGCCGTGCGGCTCAAGGAGGTCATGGCCTTCTTCAAGCTAGGATCGACCGGAGCCGCCGCAGTCTCCCCCGGCCGGGTCGCCGAGCGGCCCGCGGAGAGAGCGCCGGCCCGGGCCGCGCCCGCCGGCGCCTCGTCCGCGCGAGCGCCCCGTACGGCGACCGAGCCGCCGGTCGAGAAAGCGCTCGCCAAACCGGCGACGAGGGGCGTGGCGGTCAAGAAGCAGTCGACCGCCATCGCCCTCAAGGAGCGGAATAAACCGTCCGACCCTATCGATGATGATTTTATCGAGTATTAGCGTTTAGCATTCAATCTATTACGGAGGCACCATGAAAATCGGGACCAGACTTACGGCTGGATTCGCGGCCATCAGCGTACTGCTTATAATACTCACCGCGTATTCCATTTCGATCACCAGGTCGACCACGGCCAACCTGACGATGGTCGTGCAGGAAATGCTGCCGGCCATAGACTACCTGGAACAGGCCGACCGGGACTTCTACCAGCTGATCGAGGCCGAGCGGACCCAGCTGATACTCGGCTCCTTCGGGCGCCAGGACGAACGCTGGAACGACGCATGGAAGGAGAACCTCGAACAGGCCCGTTCGCGTATGGAGGCTTATTCCAAGCTGGCGAGCACCGATGACGAGAAACGCCTCTACGCCGAGTTCGTTACCAAGTACGAAGCCTGGAAGAAGCTGGCCGAACGGGTGATGGTCGAGGCCAACGACAAGTCGGAGGGCGCCAGTATCAGGGCGCTGACCCTGGCGCTCGGCGACTCGAGCAAGGCTTTCGACGACATGCGCGAGTCCATCAACCAGCTCGAGGAGCTGGTCATGAACAACGCCGAGGGCCTCAGGGTCGAGACGCTGCGATTCGCCTCGTTCGCCATCATCAACTCGCTCGTATTCTCGGGCATAGCCCTGACGCTGACCGTCGTACTGTCTATCCTGATCACCCGCGGCATCACGCGGCCGCTGCGCGAGTGCGTCAGGATATCGGACGCGCTCGCGGCTGGCGACGTCTCGATCGCTGTCGACTCCAAGTGGACGCGGCCGAAGGACGAGACCGGCGACCTGGCGAGGGCGATGGACAAGACCGTGACTAAGCTCCGCGAGGTGGTCGAGGAAGTAGCCGAGGCGAGCGACTCGGTATCCTCCGGCGCAACGGAGCTATCGACCTCGGCCCAGCAGATGGCCGCCGGCATCTCCGGCATAGCAAACTCGAGCCAGCAGCTGTCGCAGGGCGCGACCGAGCAGGCCGCGAGCGCGGAGGAGGTCTCCGCGAGCGTCGAGGAGATGGGCGCGAACATCAAGCAGAACGCCGACAACTCGTTCCAGACCGAGAAGATCGCGACCAAGGCCGCCGGCGACGCCAGGCAGGGCGCGGAGGCGGTGGCCCAGACGGTGATCGCGATGCGGCAGATAGCCGAGAAGATCGGCATCATCGAGGAGATAGCGCGCTCGA
>CAZPHV010000177.1:0-1606 GCA_964586455.1 uncultured Aquimonas sp. | reverse complement strand
GTCAAACTTCTACCGCCACCCCGGCAGAGCCGGGGGGACTCCCTTGTTGGTCTAGAGCCACTCTGCGTGCGAACGACGAGGGTGGTTGGTTCGTCGCCAGGGGCAACTGTGGATTCCGCCAGCGTGAGCGCAGCGCGCTCAGTGCCGGGATAGGGAGTCTGTGCCTACGCATTGAACCCTGTTCCTGGGGATGGACGACAAGACGGCTGCAGCGTCTGGACCGAGGGTTCCCCGAACCCTCTCCCCCGACCCCTCTCCCCGTGGGAGAGGGGTTGGGGAGAGGGTTCGGTCGAAGCACCGAACCAAAACCTGGCGAAACCAGCTCCGCACCCGCGCCAGCACCGAACCTTGAGCCCCTCTCCCCGTGGGAGAGGGGTTGGGGAGAGGGTCCGGTCGAAGCACCAAACCAAAACCTGGCGAAACCAGCTCCGCACCCGCGCCAGCACCGAACCCTGAGCCCCTCTCCCCGTGGGAGTGGGGTTGGGGAGAGGGTCCGGTCGAAGCGCTGAGCCCAAAACTGGCAGTAGCAGAGCAGCCCGCACTATCCCGGGCCAGGCATTCAAGGTCGAAGACGTCCGATCTCAACGCACTCCACCTCAAGTTCAATCCAGCGAGTCGAGTGCAGGCCCATCCACTCAAAACGGCTTCGCAATCACCAGCCAGATCGCACCAAGCGCCAGGAAGATCGGCAGCTCGTTGAACCAGCGCAGCGCAGTGGAGCTCGGCAGCGTGCCGCCAGATTGCACGCGCTTCATCAGGCGCGCGGTGAAGATGTAGTAGGCGAACAGCAGAGCCACCAGCGTGAGCTTGGCGTGCATCCAGCCCGCACCCACAACGACCTGAGGCCACCAGGCCGGATTGATACGGAACCCCAGCCACAGCAGCAGGCCCAGCACAAACAGCAGACCGAACATCACGTGCCCGAACCGGTACAGCCGCCGCCCCATCAGCAGCAGCCGCTCGCGCACCGCAGGCTGATCTCCGACCTCAGCGAGATTCACCAGAATGCGTGGCAAATAGAACACGGCCGCCATCCAGGCAATCACGAACAGCAGATGCAGCGACTTGGTCCAGAAATAGATCACAGCAACACACCCGCGCAGCGAACAAGCCGCATAGGGTGGGCCCTGGCCCACCACAGCTCAAGCCCGCCCGATGCCCTACGCCGGGTCGAGCATGATCCACCCGGTTGAATGCAGACGCATCCGATCCACCCAGGGCGCCCGCGTCATCAACGTCATCCACGCCATAGGGTTGTGGATCGTTCGACCGCGGCGCGCGTGAAGCTCACGGTGGGCCGGGGCCCATCCTATGGAAGCCGCGGTGGCATAGGGTGGGTCTGGCCCCACCGACGCGGTGCATGTGGCATCGATGCAGGCGCCCGCGAACGCGAGGTCGGGACGATCGTCAGGGGGCTTGGCCGATTTGCGGCCACGGTGGGCCAGGGCCCACCCTACGGACGGGAACGAGGACCGAGGCGAGTGTTGAGCTCGCGGTGGGCCAGGGCCCACCCTATGGACGGGAACGAGGACCGAGGCGAGTGTTGAGCTCGCGGTGGGCCAGGGCCTGAGGTCTCCCCAGAATTTCTCTTTTCGATTCCGTTAGA
>CAZPHV010000176.1:0-1669 GCA_964586455.1 uncultured Aquimonas sp. | reverse complement strand
CTACGCGGCAGATTGATCCACCCTCGACTCGCGCACCCGGTCGGTGCGTCCGCCGTCTGGCGGTTCTTGCGAGACGAGGGTATCGCTGTGAATGCAACCGATCAATCAGAATCCGCACCCAAATCTGCGTCGACCCACTTCCACTCCGAAATGCAGCGCGCGCTGCGGCGTCAAGGCTTGAGCGAGGTCACGCGCGACAGCTATGCGCGGGCGGTGCGAAGACTCGAAGGCTGGCTTGATGTCCCACTCGACCAGGTCGGCGTGCCGCAACTCAAAGACTACTTCTCCGCCCTGATCGAAAGCCATTCCTGGAGCACCGTCAAGGTCGATCGCTGCGGCCTGCAGTTCTTCTACGCCCACGTGCTGGAGCGCGCCTGGGACTGGGTCAAGATCGTGCGGCCGCCGCGCGAACAGCGCATTCCGGATGTGCTGAGTCAGGCCGAGCTGGTGCGCCTGCTTCGCTGCGTGCGGGAGCTTCGCTTCCGCACCTACCTCTTCGTCACCTACAGCCTCGGCCTGCGACTGTCGGAAGCGCTGGCCCTGCAGGTCGGCGACATCGAGACCGACCACGGCCGCGTGCACGTGCGCCGCGGCAAGGGCTGCAAGGATCGGCTGGTGCCGCTGCCGGTGGCGACCTTGCACGCGCTACGTCGTTACTGGTCGGAACATCGGCATCCACGGCTGCTGTTCCCTGCACCGGGAAGTGACCCGAATGCAGCACCGCGCAGCATGGATGCCGGTGGCGTGCAGTCCGCACTCAAGAAGGCGCTGCCGGACGCCGGCATCCAGCGCAGGATCACCGTCCATAGCCTGCGCCACAGCTACGCCACGCATCTGCTCGAAGCCGGCGTCGATCTGCGCGAGATCCAGGCCCTGCTCGGCCACAGCAGCCCGCTGACCACGGCGCGCTATGCACACCTGACCGAGCGCACCGCCGCCAACACGCGTGAGCGCATCGAGGCCCTGATGCAGTCGCTGCAGGCGCTGTGGAGGGCCGGCTGATGCGCCTCGCCGAGATCGTTGATCGCTTCGAGCCCGCCTTGCTTGAGCAGTACGAGAGCCGCCTCAACAGCGACATGCGCCGCGCCCTGCGCTGCTGGCGGCACTGCCGCAGCGAACACCTGCCGCAGCTCGACTGTCGCTGCGAGGCGTGTTCGGCGCGAACCCAGCTGCCGCAGGCCTGCGGCCATCGCGCCTGTCCGCACTGCCAGCACGATGTCGGCACGGATTGGCTCGACCAGCAGCGCCGCCTGCGCCTGCCGGTCGACTACTTCCTGCTCACCTTTACCCTGCCAGCGCAGCTGCGCGGACTTGCGCGAAGACATTCGCGCGAGGTCTACGCCGCCCTGATGCAATGCGCCTGGCAGACGCTCGCGCAGTTCGCCAAGAAGGGCCGTGGCGTCGAATTCGGCGCCACCGCCGTGCTGCACACCCACAGCCGAACCCGCGACTACCACCCGCATGTGCATCTGGTGGTTCCCGGCGGCGGCTTGAACCTCGACAGCGGCCAGTGGAAGGCGAAACGCCGCTACCTGTTCAACAGCCAGAACCTCGCCCGCGTGTTCCGCGCCAAGCTGCTGCAGCGCCTGCGCACGCTGGGCCTGAGCGCACCGCAAGAGACGCCGAAGGACTGGGTCGCGCACTGCGCCTGCGTCGGCGACGGCGACCA
>CAZPHV010000175.1:0-1714 GCA_964586455.1 uncultured Aquimonas sp. | reverse complement strand
CCCCGACAGTTGCCGTTCAATCGTCGCCTTCAAACGACTGTTCAGCCAGTCAATGGCATATTGGTTGTGGCAACCAAGCGTGAAAACACCATCGGCTAACGCAAGCGGAACCACCGGTTTCACCCAGGTCTCGAACCAGGCACGTGACATCTCCTGCTGCAGATTCGTGAGAATCCAGTCCCAGATTTTCTGTGGAGTGTCAAAATGGTCTGAGACGAACGTCATGTTGAAATCCTTTTCGTTCAAAAATTCGGATCTGCGGAAATGCGTTGAGAAGGCTTCAGGAAGGCGATTGTATTGATAGGATCCATAACACCTGTTTTTCCAATCAAGCGCCTCAGCGCCCTTCCTGTGCAATCAACGTCAGCAACTACGTCAGCGGCAACGTCAACCAGTACGTCAACCATACGTCAGCGTCACGTCAGCGGCATGGTTGACGTATTTTTCCCCACCGCTGAAATCATTGCAGGTTTTCTCGCTCGCCGTGATTTCTTTCATTCGCGATCCTGAAAAAGGGTCTTTCCAGTAAGCCTGGGCTGTGGTCTAAGCTGCAGGCGTTGCTCTTCAAACGCTTTTAGCGCGTGGAGGAAAAAGAACAGCACCAGCTCGCCCACGCCGGCGGAGTGCTCGCCGGCGATCTGCTTAATCTCCGTCTTCAATGCAGCAGGGATGCGATAGGTCACCCTGGCTTCCCACTTTTTCGGCGACTTCGTTTTCTTCCCTTTTGGGTGAGATGGTTTCGCCGGAAAAACCTGTTGTAGCCATTTGCTTGTCGCAGTCACCTGTGCCTGGCTGCCTTCTGGGAAAAGGGTCATACGCTGGGCTTTGGGAAAAGGAGATATGGGAAGTTGACCGGCCTGATGCTGTCCAAGACTGTATTCGAGGAAAGCCCGAGCAACCTCATCCACCGGGACGCCTAAAGCGCTGGCGATTCGTATGAGCGCCTGATGCGTTTCTGGCGGTATTCCCCGATAGGTGGCAACTTCTGCCTGATGCTCCTGTTCCCATCCTCGCTCGCGCCGTTTGCGTGGTTCGGCGGCGGGGATAAAATCGAGCGGGCGAATGCCAGGGAGATTTTCTTTCACCTCCGGCAAAATGTTTGGGTTGGAAGCATCCGGTCCAGCATCCGGCTCTGTCTGATTATTGCGCAGCATGGAAAAAGCGTCTCGTCTTGGCATAGGCCTACCTAATACTTGCGAACCACGCTGGCGAAGGTTTCGTATTCCTGAGCCGCTCGTGAATCGGGTGCGTACTCGAAGATCGTCTTGCCAACCGACCAGCATTCGCGCAGCACGGTGGCAGCGTGGATGGCCGGCAGCACCTTTTCGCCAAAATCACGTTTGAGATCAGCAAGGGAATTGCGCGATTCGCGCGTTTTGTCATCGTAGAAAGTGGGTAAGATACCGAGCAGTCCTCCCGACCAGGCGCGTTCTTTCTGCAGCGCGTGCAGGGTCACGATGGTGTTCCCTACCGCTTCCAGTGAGGCGAACTCTGTCGCGCAGGGGATGATCACCAGATCCGCCGCCCAGATCGCTCGCTCCTGAAGGCCACCAACGGATGGGGAGGTATCGAAGATGATGTAATCCATGCCGTCACGGGCGAAGGTGCGGACGACTTCCTTGAGATAAGAGATGGGCTTGTCCTGGATACTCGACTGTGCCTGGCCGGTGGCCTGGTTGCCGGGGATGAGAAAGAGATTGCTCCGTCCGGTTTC
>CAZPHV010000174.1:0-1719 GCA_964586455.1 uncultured Aquimonas sp. | reverse complement strand
CACGCTGCCCTGCACGCCGCGGCCCAGCTGCGTGATGGCGTAGACGGGCGTGCCGCGGGCCTTGACGTTGGGTGAGGCGCGCTGCGGGGCGCTGAGGTCGGCGTGGCTGTCGAAGGGAACCGCATCACCGCCGACCTCGCACCAGTCGGGCTCGATGCTGGTGGCGCTCCAGCTGCCGGCATGTGCGATGTGGCGGCATTCGCCTGCTGCAGGGCCTGACCCGCCTGACCCGCCAGAGGTTGCGGGGGTCGCATCGGCAGGGTCGTCCAGTTCGGGCAAACCCAGCTGCGGGTTGCGTGCGCGGTAGTCGTCGTAGCTGGACTGGCTCAGATGCCAGTCGGGCAGGGCGCGATCCTTCGAGTCGTAGCGCCGGATGAGCAGCTGGTCCGACCCGGGATGCCGAAAGATGCTCCACACCGTATCGTCCGGCGACACGTGCAGGCGCCCGCTGGGCGAATGGACGGTTGGCAGTACCGGGTCGTTGCTCATCGTGAGCCCCCGATGCGCTCAAGATCCGCTGCGGGTATGTGCACCGCGATGTCGCGGGGTGGCGCGCCCGAGGCAAACAGGGCCCGCCAGGTCAGACACAGGCGCCGCTGATCAAGATCGAGCGCCAAGGTGTCCAGGCGCATTCCGACGCTCGCTGCGCTTGCGTTGTCGAACCTCACCTCCAGCGTCGGCTGCACCGCGGGCAGCTCCCAACAGACTTCGCCTTCGGGCAAGAGCCCGATCAGGGCGACGCGCTCATCGCCCCTGAGCGGCTCCGGCCCCTGCAGCGCGGCGGGCGCCGCCTGAAAGAACCGGAGGTCGAAATCTGCCGGGTAGTTGGGGTACTGCTCGGCGCGCCATTGGGCATCGCGTGTTCCGAGATGGGTGGTGCGTGGGTGCCACCAACGAGCCAGCGGGCCGAACCCTGCCGTTGGCATCGATTGGCTTGGATGATGCAAGTCCTGGCTGGGCAGCAGGATCTGGGGCGCTTGCATGCGGGACAGGCCCGCCCACCGCTCGCGCATCCGCGAGCGCATGGGCGCCGGCAGCGCTGACAGGGCTGAGCCATCGGGCAACCATCCGCAGCCGGCGGGGTTGTCCAGCTTCTGCACCGAAACCGGCTTGCGCTCGGCCTCCGCTGCGAGTGTCCAGTGGCCCCCGAACGACAGTCGATAGTCCAGGGGCACACTCGTGCACGGCTCGGCGGCACTCAGCCGCCACCTCAACAAGCCCTGGCGCCACTCGCGTGGGCCGTGCAGTTCGACTATGTGACGGCGCATACCTACCGCGATGCCCGCAGACCATCGCCGGAGCAGGCGTTCGCCTTGCGAGCGTGCGGTGCCCGTAACCCAGACATCGGAGCCAGGCTTGAACAGCACGGCATCCCCAGACTCGGCCACCACCATGCCCAGCGGATCCTTCGCACCCGGCCCCTCGTACCTGTCGCTCAGGCGCACAGGGGCCTGGATTTCGGCCAGTTTCAGGCGATGCGAGCGCGGGTCGAGCTCGAAAGTTGCCTTCAAGGCAAACACTTCAAAGGTGTGTCCGCCCGGGCCCAGCTTCCTGAAGAACGCGTGCTCGAAGCCCGTGTCGTTGCGGATCATTCCCCGCCTCCGCTGTCGGAGTCTCCTCCGGGCGCGGGGGCGGGCTTTGCTGTGCCACTGTTCAAATGGACATCATCCGGCGCATCGATATTGGCCGTGGCCTCAGCCAGCACGTGCACGTCCTTGG
>CAZPHV010000173.1:0-1728 GCA_964586455.1 uncultured Aquimonas sp. | reverse complement strand
CCTATACATACACAATCACCTGCACGAATCCAGCGGGCAGCGCGGTTGACAGTGTAACGGTCAATGTGCTCTCCGCGCCAACTGTGACTGTCTCCGCTCCGGCAAGTCTGACCGCACTTGCCAGCTATACGGCTACCTGGACGAGCAGCAACGCGGTTTCCTGCACCGGCTCTAATCGTTTTAGCGGTTTGTCGGGCTTGAGCGGTTCAAGAGCTGAAGTTTCTCTCCCTGCCGGCGTGTACGACTATACCGTCACCTGTATCAATGCCGCCGGAGCAACCGCATCTGACACGAAACGGACGGTTGTGTATGCTGCTCCGGTGGTTGACGTGAAATTGGATGGCACGGATGGGCCCGATGTAACCATCCCGGGGCCGGCATCGTATACAGTGACCTGGACCAGTGCAAATGCCGTTCAGTGTAATGGCTCTTCCAGACTGGCCGGTTCCTCCGGGCTTTCTGGTTCTCGCGTCGAAGTGAATGTGCCTTCCGGGACTGCCTATGAGTACATCATGGTGTGTACGAATGCGCTTGGAGCAACAGCCAGTGATTCAATCCGGGTGTATGTACTGACTCCTCTCAGCGGAACAATATCGGCTGCTCATGCCAGGCTGCTTCTCTTGGCCTCAAATCTCGGCCAACCAGCTCAGTCATTGAATGGAACAGTCTCCGGTGGGACGCCGGCATATACTACCATTATCCACGTCCGCGCTCCCTCCGGATTGGAAACCCTGTACCCACAGAGCGGCAGTGCGTGGACAATTACGCCGCTGTCTGCCAATGACCCGAATTTCGGCACTGCCGAAGAGGGAACCTGGACGGCATGGGGAGTGATCACGGACGCGGCCGGTGCCATGTACCGGACTACCAGCGTTAGTTGGGATGTCGCCTGGTATCCCGTTCACGGTAGGCCATGATGCGATCATTCCTTTTACCGTTTCTTTCCATTCTATTTCTCTGCGCAGCAAGTCCGTTACCTGAAATTACCGTTTTGCCTTGCGCGGAATCATACGGCGCCGCGCCTGAACAAACTCCTGATTGGCTGCATGTTGACATCGAATTAAGTGATCTTGCGACGCAGAACCGCTACGATCTTCTGGCAGGTCACCTACTGCAAAGTGGTTTCGTGGATGGATCTGCCTGTCTCGCGGGTGGCATTTACCCAGATGGTTCGCCCAATGGTTGCGGCGTTGAAACAGCATATCCTGAGATGTTGCGCTGGCAGAACCAATACGACCAGACCATACTCGCATCTGCTGCTGCCAGCAATGTGCCTCCTTATCTGTTGAAAGGGATGATCGCGGCCGAATCGCAGTTCTGGCCGGCAGGGGATTGGATGAAAGGGGAGATTGGTCTCGGACAGATGACCGCTTCTGGCGCGGATCTGCTCTTATCCTATCGTCCGAACACCTACCGGCAGGTTTGCACGCAGGTGTTCGGCGAAGAAGCCTGCGGGAAGGCGTACGCGACGCTAGCTGATGATACCCGCGCCATGCTGCGTGGCTGGGTGTTGGGTTCCCTGGACGTGACCTGCCCGTCTTGCGTCGGGGGCATCGATGCGAGCAAAGGAGCGCGGGCGGTGGAACTGCTGGCTGAGACGCTTGCGGCCAGCTGCAGCCAGTCCGCCCGGGTGATTCGCATTGCTACCGGAAAGCCCCCCGTATCTTTGATGAGTTATGAGGATTTTTGGCGCTTCACGCTGGCGAATTATCACAGCGGATCGGGCTG
>CAZPHV010000172.1:0-1777 GCA_964586455.1 uncultured Aquimonas sp. | reverse complement strand
CACGCTGCCCTGCACGCCGCGGCCCAGCTGCGTGATGGCGTAGACGGGCGTGCCGTGGGCTTTGGCCTTGGGTGAGGCGCGCTGGGGGGCGCTGAAATCGGCGTGGCTGTCGAAGGTATCTCGACAGCCCGGCGCGACTTTAGGTCAGAAGCCCCGTTCCCTGAGCAACTGATCGACCTGTCCGCCACTGAAGGGCAGCGTCGGCTGTGCGAGCTGCCGCAGAATCAGCAAGTGCGGGTGCAGCTTGACGCGACGCAGGTTGGCCAGCACGGCGGTGCCACCTGCGACGAGTGCTGGCTCGAAGCCGTACATTTCGTCGGGTTCGAGGGGGCCTAAGGTGCGTAGGGCGGGTTCGAAGAGGTAGCCTTCCGCGTCGCTGGCGAAATCACCCATCTTCAACGAGGCGCCGGCATATAGGTCGCCAGCTGCAATGAACAGTTGTCTCTCGCTCTTGGCTCGGAGGTTACTTGAGAGGGCGAAAACCCTGTTGAGGGCTGGACTAACCGTCATGGCTGTTCCCGTGTCCTCACCAAACACTTTGAGGTTTCCGAAAGCAGTCCTCGCTACCACATGGAAACTGTCGGTGCGCTCCAGCCCGGAGCCATCCAGCCAGAACGCCAGCAGATCCGCGTAGTCCTCGGGATTGACCGTCCAGAAACGTCCGTCCGCATAGCCGCACCAGCCCTCGTGCTGCCAATAGCTCAACAGCCGATCCGGTAGCCGCCCGCGGAAGCGCGCGATCACCTCGGCCGGCACGTTCTGTCTATGAAAGGCCTCGCCAAACTTGCTGATGAAGTACTCGAAGTCTTCGTCGCGCACATAGGTCATCGGGTTGCACTCCTGCAGGGGCTCAAGCCCACGTTCATGAGATCGCCGCCGCGCCCGGCGTCGATCGCTTCCTGCGCTGCGCGGTCCATTGTGCCGAGGCGGTCCTGGTACAGCCAGCTGGCCCCGATCGAGCTGTTGATGCGGCGATCGCCCATGACGGTCACGCCAGGCGTGTTGGCACCACCTGCCACCATGTCGGGATCGTGCAGGGCAGCGAGGTGAGACATGATTTCGGCCGTGCGGGCTGCCGCCTGCTGCTCCGCTGCGGCGGCGCCAACTCCGCGACTGATCAAGGATTGGCGAATATTGGTGCTGATTTCATCGCTGTACTGATCACGCAATGCTTGCTGCGCCCCGGCCGCAAACGGGTTCCGACCGCCTAGCGTGCGCCAGGCAGTGCGCGCCGCCATGAAGTCATTGGCGGTCATGCTGTTGATGCCGTTCTCCTGTCGATGCAGCTGTCGGTTGTAGTCCTTCAGGTAGCTGCGACGCTGCTCCGGCGTCATGTTGCGTACGCGTGCTCGGTCGAGTACATCGAAGCACGGAACTTCCTTGCGAGGGAGGCGCGGCGGGGGCCGCACGTACACGCCGGGTCGCGGCGGTGTCGCTGGCGGGCGCGCGGGTGGCGGTGTGCGGGCCGGTGCAGGCTGCTGTGGCTGCGCGTTCTGCCCCTGGTGCCGGCGTCGTTGGGGGCGGACGGGCACGGCGCTGTGCTGCACCTTCGGCCCGCGTCCCAGCGTGGTGATGCCATTGACGGCCTGCGCAAGTTCCGGCGGCAGGCCCGCCATCGACGCGATCGCGCCGCCGACGCCGCTCCGGCGGGCGTCGATGGTGTCCCAGCCGCGCTGGATATCGGCGGCGCGGCGGGCACGCTCGCGCGTTTCCTGTGTGTCGGGCGACGCGCTGTACCCTGGCCCGGCGGCGAGCTCCGGGTGCAGACGCTCGAAGG
>CAZPHV010000171.1:0-1798 GCA_964586455.1 uncultured Aquimonas sp. | reverse complement strand
CGGGCCACGGGCTTGTTGTTGACGTATACCGAACGGGCGCCGGTCAGCACCTTCACGAAGCCGCTGCCAGCCGCACTGCCCGTGCCGAGCGATCGGCCTGCCACCGCTTGTACGCCAAAGTGCATGTCGTCCACGCGGTAGACCGGCACGTCCTACGCCTTGACATTGGGCGAGGCGAGCACCGGGTTCTCGATGATCGCGACGCTGTCGAAAGCGACAGGCGTGCCGCCGACCTCGCACCAGTCGGGATCGGTGCAGATGGCGTTCCAGCGGATGGCGTTGGCGATGTGCTGGCTGGGGCGGTCGCAGGCGATGAGCTGTTCGCGGTATTCGATCTCGGCGCGTTCCGTGGCCGCCTGCTGTCGCCACGCGCGTGCCTGCCGCAGCCCGCCCTGCTCGCCTTCGCTCAGGGGCCGCGTCTTCGACAGTGCGTCCAGCGAGTTCTCGATGTCGGCGAGAAAGGCCTCGGTTTGCCGCAGCTGTTCGATTTGCGCCTGGGCGATGACGGCGGGGTCGGTGCCGGCTCGGAAGGATTGCGTGGTCTGGTGGGCAAAGCTGAAGTCGGGGGACGTGAACTCCACGCGGTTGCTGGTGGGCGTGCTCATGCGCGGCCGTCCTTGACCAAGGTGAGGTGTCGAACCCGGTTGCTGCTGGCGAACGACGTGCGCCAGCTGAGGTGCAGCCGCCGGGTATCGAGGTCGATCTGCACCGTGTCCAGCACCAGCGGCGCGGTCTGCTGGCTGGTGTCTTCGCGCACCACGACCGCAACCGGCTGATCCTGCGGCAGGGTCAACTGGATGCGCCCCTCGGGAAACAGGCCCGCCAGCACCATCGGCTCGCCACCGCGCAGGTAGCTCTGGGTCGTGAGCCCAGGGGCCGCGCTCTGAAAGAACGCCGGATCAAAATCATCGGGATAGGCCGGATAGGCCTCGGCCCGCCACGCAGCGTCGCGGGTTCCAAGGTGCTCGACGCGCGGCGACCAATGGCGTGCGATCGGCCCGAGACCCACCGTGGGTTGCTCGTACTCCGGGCTTCGCACCGGCAGGTTCGGGTCATCGATCTGGGGCGCTGCAAGCTCGGAGATCTGCAGCACGCGTGCCTGCAGTTCCTCTCGTGCGGCGCGCGGCAGAGCGCGCAAGCGCTCGGCACGGGGCAGCCAGCCGCAGCCTGCCAGATTGTCCGGCTTGCTCAAGCACACCGTCGGGTCGGAGGTGGACGCGAAATGACCGCCAAAACTCAGTCGGTAACTCAACGGTAGGGCGTCGATGGGCTCTGGGTCGCTTAGGGACCAACCCAGCAGACGCATGCGGAAGCGGCGCGGGCCCCAAAACTTCACCAGCTTCTCGCAGTCGCCCACACGAATGCCTGCGAGCCACGAGGGGGCCGGCTTCGCTTCGGGGGCCTGCGCTGTGCCGATGACGTGGATGTCGGTGCTCGGCTTGAAGACCAGCAAGTCGCCCTCGCGCGCCAACACTGCGCCATAAGGATCGCCGAGCGGATCGCCATCAAGCACGTCGCCTGGCTGCAGTTCGCAGCCGGGCTCGAACGTCAGCGCCTGCTTGGCTGCGTCGATCCTGTAGCAGGCACGCGCGACCAGAACGTCGAAGTCGAGCGCCGCCGGCCCGCGCTTGCGGAACCACGCGTGCGTGTAGGGGCTCCGGTTGTCCACCATGAGTGTGGACCGATCAGTTCGCGTCGCCGGGCGTCGGTGCCGCCGCCGCACGACCACTGTTCAAATGAACGTCATCCGGCGCATCGATATTGGCCGTGGCCTCAGCCAGCACGTGCACGTCCTTGG
>CAZPHV010000170.1:0-1810 GCA_964586455.1 uncultured Aquimonas sp. | reverse complement strand
TTGACGGAGGGGGTGAGTCCATACATAGGTTGGGCCAAGCGCAGCGCGGCCCAACACAGCACGCTCAACGCTTGCCTCGGGCATCAATGCCGCAAGGTTGGGCCGCGCTGCGCTTGGCCCAACCTACCTGGATGCCGTTGTCGGGCGAACAGCGGCTATAGTCGTTTCGCCCCGAGGCTGGCCCGAACGCGGAGCGCAGCCCACGATTCCCCATTCCCGACTCCCCATTCCCGGCCCTCAAATGCGCATCGCCAGCTGGAACGTCAACTCACTCAATGTGCGTCTTCCGCATCTGTCGGACTGGCTGAAGTCGGCCCAGCCCGACATCGTCGGCCTGCAGGAAACCAAGCTGGAGGACGCGAAGTTCCCCGACTCCGAGCTCGCCGCACTGGGCTATCGCAGCGTGTTCGCGGGGCAGAAGACCTACAACGGCGTCGCCCTGGTTTCGAAGCTGCCGGCGGCGGACGTGCAGATCGGCATTCCCGGCTTCGAGGACGAGCAAAAGCGCGTGATCGCGGCCAGCTTCGGCGACCTGCGCGTGATTGATCTCTATGTGGTCAACGGCAAGGCCGTGGGTGACGAGAAGTACGAGTACAAGCTGCGCTGGCTGGCCGCCGTGCACGACTGGGTGGCGCAAGAGATCGCGCGGTATCCGAACTTGGTCGTGCTGGGTGATTTCAACATCGCTCCCGACGACCGTGACGTGCACGACCCCGCCGCCTGGCACGAGCAGATCCTGTGCTCCACGCCCGAGCGCGAGGCCCTGCAGCGGCTGTGCGGGCTCGGACTGCACGACAGCTTCCGCCTGCACTCGGAGGAAGGCGGACAGTACAGCTGGTGGGACTACCGCGCTGCAGGTTTCCGCCGCAATCTGGGGCTGCGCATCGACCTGCTGCTGGTGTCCGATGCGCTCAAGGGCCGCTGCAAGGCCTCGGTCATCGACCGCGAGCCGCGCGCCTGGGAGCGACCTTCCGACCACGCGCCGGTGATGATCGACCTCGACTGAGCGCGTACGTGCATCGACTGTTCATTCGCAGCACGCTGTTCTGGCTCGCGCTGCCGCTGATGCTGCCGCAGGCGCTGTGGCTGAAGCGCTCGGCGCCGCGCGCGCCGGCCGCGGAGGGCGCGCGCGAAGGGAGTGTCGGTGACAGCGCAGGGCCGCCGTTACGCCTGCTCGCACTGGGCGACTCGCCGCTCGAGGGCGTCGGCATTGCGCGCATCGAAGACACGTTGCCGGTGCGGCTCGCGAAGCTATTGTGCGAAGCCGAAAGCCTCCGTGTTGACTGGCGCATCGTCGCGAAGAACGGCGCGACAGCACGCAGTCTGTGTGATCGACTGCTGCCAAAGATCGAGGCCCAGCCCTTCGACCTGATCCTGGTTTCGGTTGGCGTCAATGACGTCACCGGGCTTACGCGCGGCCGCGACTTCACCGAAGCACTCGACGCGCTGTTGTCAGCGCTACTCGTACATTCGCCGCAGGCGCAGCTGGTGCTGCTCGGCGTTCCGCCGATGCAGGCGTTTCCGCTGCTGAAGCAGCCGCTGCGGGCTTGGCTGGGCGGGCGCAGCGGGCGGTTGGAAGCCCTCGGCATCGCGATCGCGCAGCGGCATGGGGCCCTGCATTCCCCCATCCAGATCGTGCCCGCACCGGAACTGTTCGCCCGCGACGGTTTTCATCCTTCCGAACTCGGCCACTCGCGCTGGGCTGACGAAGTTCAGGCCCAATTGCAGGCCTTGCCCTGGCGAGCACCTACAACGCGCTAGTGTAGTGCTTCGTAATTGACGGAACTAATGCCGCTCTCCGTCGTCCAAT
>CAZPHV010000169.1:0-1826 GCA_964586455.1 uncultured Aquimonas sp. | reverse complement strand
AAGCAGTGGTTGACGGAGGGGGTGAGTCCATACATAGGTTGGGCGGAGCGCAGCGCGGCCCAACGTCGCGGGCTTGATGCTTGCCTCGTTCGCTGCACCGCGCCAGCACTACCGTCCGCCCCGCGGCCGCCGCAAGATCCACGAAAATGCGACCCTGACCCCTTCCCTGTGCTGGTCAACGACAGATGCGCGCGGCGCCGCGGTCGAAGTGGAAGTGGTCGCGGTGCGCGGCGTTGTAGTCCGGCCCCAGGACCGCATCGAAGTAGGTGCAGGCGCCGTCGCGCAGCGTGCGCAGGAAGGCGGCACCCGGGGCATTGCCGTGCCAGTCGGCAAGCACGCGGATGCGTCGCCCGTCGCGCAGCACGATGCCGGCGATGTCGAGCGCATCCGCGGTCGCATGCTGGCTGCGACGCGCGTTCTCCCTGCCGTAGACGTTCCGACAGGCGTAGCTGCCGAAATGCTCGATGCGCGCCACCTCGCTGCCGAGCTGGGTGCGCGCCGCCGGCAGCAGCACGTGGCGTTCCCACAGAGCCAGAGACACCGCAGCTCGGCAGCTGAGCGAGAACGGCGGCGAGGTCTCGACCGCCGTGCGGTGGATCTCTACCGCGTTGCTGAAGCCGCAGCCCGGCCCGGTGACGCGATCCTCAAGCGCGCGCACCCGCAGCGGGGTCTGCGCAAGCACGTCGAGACAGGACGCCGGATCGCGTGCGAGTGCGGCGAGTCGAAGGCGCAGGAAGGCGTCGGGCGGTGCATCGAACTGCAGCGGCGCCCACGGATTGAAGCGATACGGCAGCGTTGGCCACGCCACGTTGCGCTGCTGCGCCCACCACAGGCAGGTAAACATCAGCAGCATCAACAGCAGCGTGCGCCGGCGCCGCGATGGAGGTGCAGAACGCGGCGCGGCGGGACCCGCGTTCACCACGCACCCGGCACGCGACGCGTCGTCGCATCTACACGATCGAGGCACGCGTCCATGTCGATGCGCAAGCGGCGCGCCGTGGCGTCCGCGGCCAGGTGCGAGCGCATGGGCAGCATGGCGGGGTGGGGGCAGGTCACAGCGAGGCAGCGGAGATCATGGCGCCCACCCTACACATCCGGGCCAGCCGAGTCTGAACCCTCTCAGCCCCCGCATGCTCGCCCCGAGCGAGTTCAGGCCGTGTCTGCAGGATCGCAGGCGGCACCACCGGGTACGGCAGGCCTGCTCAAGCGGCTGAGGGCGCACGGCATTGATGAGCGAGAGCCCGCCAGACAGCGGCGAGAACAGCGCAAACGGCTCGCTTCAGCCCGACCAGGCCTGCGCGGCAGGGGGATGAAGGGCTCCGCGGACTGGAGGGGCTGCGCCCGACCGGCCGAGACGTTCGGCGGGGCAGATGTGGCAAAACAAGGCTTGACCCTGGGCTTCACAATTCATGGACGATCAAACAACCCTTCGGCCACAGCGCGCGGGAATGGTTCTGATAGTTTGGCGTGTGAACCTGATGAAGCGCGATACGGTTCGCACTTGCCACTTTTTTTGGTCGGGAGAGGCCCATGAGCAGAAACAGACTTCAAGCATATTGGATAGTTTTTCTAACCTCGATCCTGGCTCCATTGATCGCCCTTGGAGAGGAGCCGGAACTCAGAATCTGGCCTGCATCACCGAGTGTGGGAGATCAGATAGCAGCGAGTGTGTTCTTGCCGAGCTTTTGCCAGGAGGAGTTTCCGGCGCACCCGAGGATGGTTCTTTCGCAAGTCAACAATGTAATCCGCGCCCGCTTTTTCAGAACGAGCCCCCCAAGTTCCGCACTTCGCCCACCCGAATCGGTCGATGTCCGGCCAAGCACGCG
>CAZPHV010000168.1:0-1883 GCA_964586455.1 uncultured Aquimonas sp. | reverse complement strand
CGCTCGGGCTTCGGAGAGCGCCGGCTTCCCCCGGCAGCCCGCAAGCGCTCTCCGTCGCTTACCACAAGGGGAGAGGGGGGAGCAATGCGGGCCGGCGCGAAACGGTTCCACAGGCCTGAGTCTCGCGGCTTCAAGCCCCTCTCCCCTAGTGGGAGAGGGGTTGGGGAGAGGGGGGCGGTCTTGCCACAAGCGTTCCACCCCTCTCCCCCGGCCTGCCTTCGCTTCCCTCAAGGGAGAGGGGAGAATGGCGTCGAGCACGGGTCTCGCGCCCACACTGAAATGTATTGGAGGAGAGCGGCATGAAGGTTCTGGTGATCGGTGGTGGTGGCCGCGAACACGCGCTGGCCTGGAAGCTGGCGCAGTCGGACAAGGTCAGCGAAGTGCTGATCGCGCCCGGCAACGCAGGCACCGCACGTGAGGCGCGCTGCCGCAACGTGGCGGTGTCGGCGAGCGATATCGAGGGCCTGCTGAAATTGGCCAAGGATGAAGGCGTGGGCCTGACCGTAGTCGGCCCGGAAGCACCGCTGGTGGCCGGCGTGGTCGATCGTTTCAGCGCTGCCGGCCTGCGCTGCTTTGGGCCGAAGCGCATCGCCGCCCAGCTCGAAGGCAGCAAGGCCTTTGCCAAGGACTTTCTGGCTCGCCACAACATTCCGACCGCGCACTACGGGGTGTTCACCGAGTTGGCGCCGGCGCTGGCTTACCTCAAGAAAGTGGGCGCGCCCATCGTGGTCAAGGCCGATGGCTTGGCCGCCGGCAAGGGTGTTGTGGTGGCGCTGACGATTGCGGATGCCGAACAGGCTCTACACGACATGCTCGGCGCGCACTCGCTGGGCGAGGCCTCGGCACGGGTAGTGATCGAGGAGTTCCTTGAGGGCGAAGAAGCCAGCTACATCGCGATCTGCGATGGCCAGCACTACCAGCCGATGGCGACCTCGCAAGACCACAAGCGCCGCGACGAGGGTGATCTCGGCCCCAATACGGGCGGCATGGGAGCGTACTCGCCGGCGCCGGTGGTTACGCCAGAGATCGATGCGCGAATCCGCCATGAGGTAATCGAGCCGACGCTCGCGGCGATGGCCGCCGAGGGCGCGCCGTTTACGGGTTTCCTCTATGCCGGCGTGATGATCGACACGACCGGCGCGCCCAAGGTGCTGGAATTCAACGTCCGCTTCGGCGACCCGGAAACCCAGCCGATCATGCTGCGCCTGCGCTCAGATCTGGTCGAGCTGGTGGAGGCCGCGCTCGACGGCCGCCTGGCTGGCACTCGGGTCGACTGGGACCCGCGGCCCTCGCTGTGCGTGGTGATGGCGGCGGCGGGATATCCCTCGCGTCCGCGCGGTGGCGACGAGATCAGCGGGCTCGACAACACCCTGCCGGTGGATGCGCAGGTGTTCCACTCTGGAACGGTCGAATCCGAAGGCCGGGTGCTGACCTCGGGTGGCCGCGTGCTGACCGTGTGCGCCTTGGGCGACAGCGTCGCTGCCGCTGCCGAGCGCGCCTATGCAGTGACCCGCGGCATCCGTTTCGAGGGCGGCTTCTATCGCCGCGACATCGGCTACCGCGCGATCGCTCGCGAACGCGCATAGGGCGAGCCCTGGCCCACCCTGAGCTCCACTCTCGCCTCGGTCCCGCGAGTGCATAGGGTGGGCCCTGGCCCACCATGAGCTCGACACTCGCCCCGGTCCCTCCGCGCGCGATCCACGTAGGGCGGGTCTTGACCCGCCGAAGCTGGACCCTCGCGTCGGTCGATCTACTCGCGTTGTGCATAGGGTGGGCCCTGGCCCACCATGAGCTCGACACTCGCCCCGGTATCTCCGCGCGCGATCCACGTAGGGCGGGTCTTGACCCGCCGCTGCTGGACCCTCGCCCCGGTCAATCTACTC
>CAZPHV010000167.1:0-1918 GCA_964586455.1 uncultured Aquimonas sp. | reverse complement strand
CTGCCGGCGCCCCTGCGGGCTGATCGTCCGAGCCTCGCCGCTCCCCAGGGGCCCCATGAACAGCGCGGGCTCCTGCCCGCAAGAGCCCGAGCAAGAGCGAAGCAAGAGCCGAGCAAGAGCCGAGCAAGAGCAGTAGCGAAAGCCGAAGCCGAAGTCGAGGCGAGCGTCGAAGCGAGCGTCGAAGCGAGCGTCGAAGCACGCGGCTACTGTGAGTCCGCGCTCGCGGAGGCTCCAGCTCGCCCTGAATGCGTTAGGGTTTCGCCCTGCCTCCAGCATCCGTATCGAAGCGGCTCTGAATCCCGTATCCCCAATCTACATTCCGAACGCGAACCCCCATGACAAACACACAAAAGCGCGCCCTGGTCACCGGCGGCAGCGGCGATCTCGGCAGCGCGATCTGTCGCTCGTTGGCCCAGGCCGGTCACCACGTCTACGTGCACGCCAACAGCGGCCTTGAGCGCGCGCAGGCACTGGTCGATGAGTTGCGCGGGGCCAGGCTCTCGGCCGAGGCCATCGCCTTCGACGTCGCCGATGCTGAAGCCAGCGCGCAAGCCACCGCGCAGATGCTCGAAGCCGGTCCGATCCAGATCGTCGTCAACAACGCCGGCATCCACGACGACGCGCCGATGGCCGGCATGACCGAGGCGCAGTGGAAGCGCGTAATCGATGTCAGCCTGCACGGCTTCTTCCACGTCACTCAGCCGCTGCTGCTGCCGATGGCGCGCACGCGTTGGGGCCGCGTCATCAGCATCTCGTCGGTGGCGGCGGTGCTCGGCAACCGCGGCCAGACCAACTACGCCGCCGCCAAAGCAGGCCTGCACGGCGCCACCCTGTCGCTGGCGCGCGAGATGGCCAGCCGCGGTATCACAGCGAACGTAGTCGCGCCAGGAGTGATCGCTGGCCGCATGGCGGCGGATGCCTTCCCGCCCGAGATGATCAAAGCCACCGTGCCGGCGGGTCGCGCGGGTCGCCCCGATGAAGTCGCTGCAGTCGTCGCCTTTCTCGCCTCGGACGGCGCTTCCTACGTCAACGGCCAGGTGATCGGAGTGAACGGCGGCATGGGTTGAGTCCCGGCGCCGACTCGTGCGAGCCCGGATGCGGCGGCATGCATCGCATAGGGTGGGACCTGGCCCACCGTGGGCTCCACTTTCACTTCCGTCCAATCGTGAGCCGAGCGTTCGGCTGCGGGGACCAGCGCCCAGCCTATCGATCCGTTAAAGCAGCCCTCCCCAAGCGGATGCGTTCGCGCTACCTTCACGGCCTTCGCGTGCCCAGCACGCATCAACGGGGAAGTTCACGATGTCCATGTTGCGCCGTTCCGCCGTCCTGCTGCTTGCCTTCGCTGCCGCCCCTGCCTTCGCCCAGAACGTGCAGGTGCAGAGCTCAATTCCCTATGCGGCCGACGCCGACATCTCCAACAAGGTGCGCGACGAGTGTCGGGACCTGAACACCCAGCTCGCTCAGTTCACTCAGGAATTCGGTCGCGAAAGCGGCGTACAGATCCAGCTCGTTGACAGCCTGGATACCTCGGCCGAAGGCCGTGTGCTGCAGATGGAGATCGTCGATGCGGTGAGCATGGGCAACGCCTTCATCGGCCACCAGAAGTACAGCCGCGTGCGCGGCGTGCTGTTCGAGAACGGAGAGCAAATCGCCGACTTCCGCGGCCGCCGCAACTCCATGGGCGGCGCGTTCGCCGGCTACAAGGGTTCGTGCTCGGTGCTGGGCCGCACGGTCAAGGCGCTGGGCAAGGACATCGCGCAGTGGCTGGCGAACCCGCAGGCGGGGGCGCAGTTGGGGGATTGAGAACCCGGCGCGCGTTTGAGCAGCTTCGTTCGTGATTGCCACGAGGTTCGAGTGTGCGACGTTGGGCATCGCCTTCGGCTCCGCCCAACCTATGTATGGACTCACCCCCTCCGTC
>CAZPHV010000166.1:0-1977 GCA_964586455.1 uncultured Aquimonas sp. | reverse complement strand
GGAATCGAAAAGAGAAATTCTGGGGAGACCTCAGGCCCTGGCCCACCGTGAGCTGAACGCTTCCCCGGTGCCACCGCTACCGGGGACAGCATCGTTCGGAAGACACCGCGAAACAGAGGCGATCAAGCAGGCCATGCTGGCTGGGCGGGACCGGGCCCAACCCTATGCGGTGCACAGCTGTTGTTGGCTAGGCCAAGCGCAGGGGGGCGCAACGATCTCGCTTGCGACGAAGCCGTGCCGCAATTGCGACCGCCGCCGCGGCGATCACGGTCAGCGCAGGCCCTTGCAGTTGGCGTAGAAGCTCACCGTCGCCGGCCAGTCGGTGAAGATGCCAAGCACGCCAACGTCCTGCGCCAGCACGTCGATCACCTCGAACACATCGCCCTCGCGGCGGATCGCGCTGTCGAAGGTCTGGAAATAGAACCCGTTGTTGCCATCGGCCAGCAGGCCGCTGCGCTCCAGCGTCCAGGTGATGATCTGCAGGCCGGCGGCGCGTGCGTCGCGGGCATACTGCGAGGGCATGATCCGGTTCTGGCCATCGACCGACAGCAGCGCAAAGGTCGGCGGCGCAACGATACGGATGCCCTGGCTGCGGTAGTCGCGCAGCTCGGCAGCGCTCGGCAGATCCGCCACGGTATTGGCGTCATCAAGGAAGACCGCCTGGCGGCCATAGTCGCCACCGCGCTGCACCCAGTACAGCACGTCGGCCTGGTTGAAGCTCTGCGGCCAGACGCGACGCGCAGGCACGCGCGCCGCGCGGTATTCGTCGAGCAGCTTCTGTGCATAGTCCTGCTGGCTGAAGCCCTCGAAGGGCATCGGCACGACCGGCGTTTTCAGCTCCGGCGTCATGTCGACACCCAGCTGCTTGAACAGCTCGATGCTCTCGGCGTGCGTCATCAGCGTGCCGCTGCTGGGGCCGGAGTACAGATCGGTGCGCCAGTTGGCGGTGCCGGCCAGGTACTCGGCCACCGAGCGGGCGCGCGGATTGAAGGCGTCCATCTTGCCGCGCAGGGTTTTGAACTCGGCCAAGGTGACGTCGCTGGTGCGGCACTCGGCGCTGGCGGCGCGCAGCAGCGTGCCGGCGGCGTCGAACTCGGCCGGCGCGAAGGGGCGCGTGCACTTCGCCGCCAGCGGCGTCGCCAGGATGTTGGTGGTGGTGTGCAGGTCGTCCTGGGCGTGCCGGCAGACCAGCTCCTTGTCGCGGGTAAACGCCACGTCGCACTCCAGCACGCCTGCGCCCATGCGCGCGGCGGCGACGTAGGACTCGCGGGTGTGTTCCGGGAATTGCATCGGCGCGCCGCGGTGGCCGATCGAGAACTGGCTGGGCCGGTACAGCGGCCGCGTCGCCGCGCAGCGCTGCAGCTCGCGCTTCAGCGATCCCTCCTGCATGTCGTCGACCAGAAAGAACGGGCGCGGGCCAAGCTGCACCAGCATCGAGCCGAACAGCTTTGACTCTGCGGCAGGGTCGGGAGCGTTCGCAGGGGGCTGGGCCGCGCAGGCGACCGGCAGCAGCAGGATGAGCAGCAGGGGCAAGCGCATGATGGACGCTCCGCAGCGAAGGGAGCGCGCATCCTGCAGCCCGGGCATGACTGTTCATTGACGCAGCGATGACAGCCGCGACGGCCAGCGCGCCGCGCGCCGGGCTCCCGTAGGGTGGGCCCTGGCCCACCATGAGCTCAACACTGGCCTGGGTATCGCGACTGCGCGGAACACCATCGTTCGAAAGTCACCCCGGAACAGTGGCGACCATTCACGCCACGGTGGGCCAGGGCCCACCCTATACGGGGCGCAGCTTTCGCAGGTTGATCCAAGTGCAGCGCGGCCCAACGTCGCAACGCCAAGCCTCGACGCAAGCTTCAACGCCGCGACGTTGGGCCGCGCCTTCGGCTTGGCCCAACCTATGTATGGACTCACCCCCTCCATCAACCACTGCTTTTCCCACGGACCTCGGCTGCATCTATGTATTAGGCCTCTTGA
>CAZPHV010000165.1:0-2057 GCA_964586455.1 uncultured Aquimonas sp. | reverse complement strand
GTAAGCGTCCGGCGACGACACCTACCGCTCGACCTCGCCCTGTGTTGAGCCTCAGCCGCTGACCGCCGCCCAGCCCCCAATCGGCAGCAGGCTGTCGATGTCCCGATTGCGCGTGGTCGGCAGTCGGGCGAGCACGTCGGTGAGCCAGGCCTGCGGGCAGACGTGGTTGGCCTTGGCGGTGGCGACGAGGCTCATGATCGCGGCGGCGCGTGGGCCTGCGCGGGTGCCGCCGATGAACAGCCAGTTCTTGCGGCCGAGCGTGATCGGGCGGATGGCGTTCTCGATCGGGTTGTTGTCGATCGGTCGACCGCCATCGTCCAGGTAGCGCAGCAGCGCGGGCCAGCGGCTGAGCGCGTGGTTCACCGCCTTGGCGAGGCTGCTGTTCTTCAGTGCCTTGAGGCTCAGCGCCTGCAGCCAGTCGTGCAGTTCGGTCAGCCGCGGCGTGGCGTGCTGCTGGCGGTAGGCGCGCAGCGCCTCGCCTTGCAGGCCTTGCTCCTTGGCCTCGGCTTCGATGCGGTACAGCGCGCCGATGCGCTCGACGGCCTCCTCTGCCAGCGGGCTGCCGCTGGCCTGGACGACCTCGACAAACTTGCGCCGCACGTGCACCCAGCAGGCGAGCTCGGTGATGCCCTCGCGGAACAGCGCCTTGTAGCCGGCGTAGTCGTCGACCATGAGCGCGCCGCGCCAGTCCCCGAGAAACTCGCGTGCGTGCTTGCCGCTGCGGCTATCGGCGTAGTCGAACACCACGATCGGGGGCCCGGCGGTGCTTCGGTAGGCGAACAGATAACTCTGCTGAGTCTTGCCGTTGCCCGGATCCAGCGTGTCGACCGGGGTCTCATCGGCGTGCAGGCAGACCTGTTCGCGCAGCTTCTCGCGCAAGCGATCGGCGAGCGGCTGCAGGGCGACGCCGCAGGCACCAACCCAGTCGGCCAGCGTGCTGCGCGGCAGCTCGACGCCGGCGCGGGCGTAGATCGCCTGCTGCCGGTACAGCGGCAGGTGGTCGGTGTACTTGGCCAGCAGCACCTGCGCCAGCAGCGAGGGTGCGGGCAGGCCGCGGTCGATGATGGCCGGCGCCACCGGCTCGGCGACGACCGTCTCGCAGGCGCGGCAGGCGTACTGCGGATGCACGTGGCGCTCGACGTGGAATCTGCCCGGCGTGTACGCCAGCTTCTCGCTGACGTGCTCGCCGATCTTGACCAGAGCAGCGGCGCAGGTGGCGCAGGTGCAGCCCGTCGCGGGCTCGTGCACGGTGGTGACGCGTGGCAGCTCGGGCGGCAGCGCCTGGCGCTTGGGTGTGGCCTTGGCGGCGCGAGCGACCGGGGCTTCGGCGGGCGATGCCGCTTCCGCGCTGTTCGCCTGCTCCAGCGCCTGCTCGGCGCCCGCAAGCTCCTCCGCCATCGTGTCGGCGAACAGCTCGCGCTGCAGGGCGCTGAGCGCTTCGGTCTTGGCGCCGAACTGGATGCGCTTCAGACGCGCGATTTCGTGGCTGAGGTGCTGAATCCTGAAATCGCGCTGCTGGATCTCGCGCAGCTGGGAAGCGATCCGCTGGTCGCGCTCTGCGATCCCCTGACGCTGAGAATCCACCACCGCCAGCGCTGCCGCACGCAGCGCTTCGATGTCGGTGATGGCGGCAAGCTGCTCGGGTGTCATGCCGCCATCGTAAGGGATCAGAACGTGTGTTCGGGCACCACACTCGTAGACAATCGCATCCAGTCCACGCCCGCGCACAGCCAGGCGAATTGCTCTGACGAGAGCTCGCAGTTCTCAGCGTCCGCACGCGGCCAGTGGAAGCGCCCGGCGTGCAGCCTACGCACGCACAGCCACACGCCGGTGCCGTCGATCAGCAGCAGCTTGATGCGCGAGCCCGCACGGTTGCGGAACACATAGCCAACCGAACCCGAAGCCGCACCGCCGCTGCGCTGCACCCACACCAGCAGCCGATCCATGCCGCAGCGCAGATCGATCGGCTCCACCGCCAGGAACCACTGCGAAGGCAGGCGCATCAGCCGCGCCTCCGCACGATCGGCAGCAGCCGCAGCGGCGCCGCCTCCTGCATC
>CAZPHV010000164.1:0-2061 GCA_964586455.1 uncultured Aquimonas sp. | reverse complement strand
TGGATATGCGTCGGGAACATAAGTTCAATCAAGAATGCAACGCTACACTAGAACAGCTTTCTGAGCGGAATCGGCCGACCCGGCACCCAGATGAAGGTGGGGTTGCCCGGCAGCGAGAAGGTGAGCTGAGCGCTGTCAGTGCTTTCGAAGCTGAGCGCGAAAATGCCGACAGGGTCGACATCGGCCCCTTCGGCAGGCGAGAAGTCGCAGTCCGGGTTCGGCGACTGCGCCGTGCAGCCAAAGGGCTGGCCGCTGGCTCGATACACCCTGCCTACGAGCCTCGTTGGCGTGTCCCAGCGGTCGGCCACCAGCAGATGCCAGCGCGTCTCGCCATTGGGTGCGAAGTGGAACCAGCCGCCGACCACTGCGTCCTGCGTGCCCTCGCGCCGGTGCTGCATCAGCAGCCCCGAGCCGGATCGCGCCGGGTCGTACCACGAGCCGCCTACGTCGAAAGCGCCGAAGCTGGGTGTTTGCGGGCCGGGGGCGGCGCTCAGTACCACCAGTTCGTGCTCGCTGACCCAGCCGACATCGTCCTGCACCACCACGACCTTGATCACGCCGACGTCGTCTTGGTCGAAGCGCAGCGCTTCCAGCTGACGGGTGAACGGGGTGGTCACAGCGGCACAGCCGTTGCCTGGCAGCGCCGGTGCCAGCTTCAACACACGCTGCCGGCCCGCACCCTCAAGCGCCAGCAACTCGGGCACGCAGGCGTTGTGCCAGACACCGCTGTACTCCAGCACCACCGTCTCGCCCGCACGCAGCACGTTTGGAGTGTCCGGCGCGGATGACATGGCACGCAGCTGAAAACTGTCGGGCAGATCGGCGTGACACGGAGCCGCAGTGAACAGCATCAGCAGCAGCGCGGGCATGAAACGACGTAAACGCGAAAACGATCGAATGGACATGGCGAGAAACTCGTAGGAGGGATGAGCGAAGCGCCCCTAGGGGCGCGGCTGCTATCGATACCGCGTCCCTTCAAGGCCGTCCAGCTCTGACGGGTAACGAATCGGTAACGCGGCGCGGACGCGGGACTCACAGAAGCGTGCAGGTCGCGCCGACCGCGCCTTCTCTCCCCTCTCCCCTGAAGGCAAGCAGAGAAGGTCGCTTGTCGGCTGCCGGTGGCAGCCGACGCTCTTCAGAGCCCGAGCGAAGTGGGGGAGAGGGGGAGGATTCTTGCGAAGAGATACCGTCTCCCGTCCGTGCTCGGCTTCGCATCGAGTGAGACATCCGGTGAGGCGGCTTGCATTCACTCCCCCCGCAGAGGGATCCCGCGATGGCGTTCAGACCAAATTCGGTCTAAATTCGGACCTCCAGAGTTCAGAGTCCCGCGCCATGCGCTACTCAAGCCAAGTGAAGCCGATCAGCTACCTTAAGGCCAATGCGGCGGAGGTGCTCAGCAAGATCGCCGAAGACCGCGAGCCGCTGGTGATCACCCAGAACGGCGAAGCCAAGGCCGTGCTGCAGGACGTCGTCAGCTACGAGCAGACCCAGGAGACCTTGGCCCTGCTGAAACTGCTCGCGCTGGGCCAGCAGGACATCGAAGCCGGTCGTGTGCGGCCCGCTGCCGAGGTCATCGCCAGGCTGCGCCGCACGCGCAGCGGCAGCGACGACTGATGCCGCGCACACCCAAGCGCCACGCGGTGCTGCTGACCCGCGGCGCCGAGAATGATCTGGAGGCACTGCACCGCCACCTCGCCGAGTTCGGCGACCCTGCCAGCGCGGACCGCCTGCTCGATCGACTGATGACCGTGGTGCAAAACCTAGAGCAGTCGCCCGAACTCGGCAGCCACCCCAAAGAGCTGATCGCGCTAGGCATCAAGGCCTACCGGCAGGTGCTGTTCAAGCCGTTGCGGTTGATCTATCGCGTCGAAGGCGGAGCGGTGTATGTGGTGCTGGTCGTAGACGGGCGCCGCGATCTGCAGTCGGTGCTGGCGGAGCGATTGTTGGGGGCGTGATCGTCAGGCTCCAGCGCTGCGGGGTAGCGCGCGGCGTTGACCGACGATGTGGCAAAACAAGACCTGAATACTCATCGCGCCGCCCCCGACTACTGACAAGACAGTC
>CAZPHV010000163.1:0-2123 GCA_964586455.1 uncultured Aquimonas sp. | reverse complement strand
GGAAAAGCAGTGGTTGACGGAGGGGGTGAGTCCATACATAGGTTGGGGTAAGCCGAAGGCGCATCCCAACGTCGCGGCGGTCCCGTTCAACGCGTGCCTGCGATCGTCCGAACCGGGGCCTATTCGGAGCTTGGAGCGAGTTTCGCGCTTGCGACGTTGGGCCGCGCTTCGCTTGGCCCAACCTACGTGATACTACACGCGCACGACCGCACGAGAACCGCAATGAAGTACGCAGACGGAACCGACATCCAGCCAGGCGACGAAGTGCTCATCGACGGTCGTTACCGTGGGCGCGTGCTCGCGTGCATGGACTCCGGTACGTGCCTGCCGGGCTTCGACGACTGGCAGCATCTCGGCGAGGGCATCCTGGTCGACACCGAGTTCGGCGGGCTGGTGCACTACACCGGGACGACGTGCGAAGACATCGCGCGGCGCTCGGAACACGTGCCGCACGCGTCCGACACCCCATAGGGTGGGTCCTGACCCACCGCTGCGCGGCATGTGGTCAGCCAGCGTAGGTCGGGATAGGCCGAAGGCGCATCCCATCGTCGCCGTGGGCGGGTTCATCGCGCGGTGGCGCCCCCCGGAAACGGCGCGACGGTAGAGATCGAAGAGGATTCGGTCTCGCGACGATGGGCCGCACTGTGCTCGGCCCGACCTGCGAGGTCAGGTTGGCTGGGCTTTCGCGCGAACGCGCTTGACGAGAGTCGCCGCGAGCAACCCAAGACTCAGAAGTGCGAAACCCACGCCCAGCGAAAAGAGCCAAATCGAGTCATCCGACTTCTTGCTGAGAAGGATCAGCGCTGCCAACCACGCAGGGTTGAGAGCGCTGATCACTTCTTGCGTCAGCGTGGGTGGCCCTGCGGGGGGCAGAGTGCGCGACCCGCGACCAGCGGACACCGCAAGGTAAACGCCGGCAAAGATCGAGAGCAGGGCAAGGCAAAGCACAAGCCACTGCAGGGTCGTGGTCTCGATGCTCCACATCATAGTTAGCCCCGCGCCGAGGCCAATCAGCATGATCCCGGCTATCGCCTCCAGGGCGACGCCATAGGCGGATCGGCCAGGGGAGGCGCTCATTTCTTCGGCAGATACAGATCGGTGATCGTCCCCTCATACACCTCAGCCGCCATGCCCACCGATTCGCTCAAGGTCGGATGCGGGTGGATGGTGAGGCCGATGTCGCTGGCTTCGGCGCCCATTTCAATCGCGAGGCCGACTTCGGCGATCAGGTCGCCAGCGTTGGGGCCGACGATGCCGGCGCCGATCACCTTGTGGGTGGCCTCGTCGAACAGCAGCTTGGTAAAGCCTTCGGTGCGACCTTGGCCGATGGCGCGGCCTGAGGCCGCGTAGGGGAACTTGCCGACGCCGACCTTGAGGCCCTTGGCCTTGGCTTCGGTTTCGCTGACGCCGACCCAGGCGATTTCCGGGTCGGTGTAGGCCACGCTGGGAATCACGCGGGCAACGAATTCGGTCTTGTGGCCGGCGGCGACTTCGGCTGCGACCTTGCCTTCGTGCGTGGCCTTGTGCGCCAGCATCGGCTGGCCGACCAGGTCACCGATGGCGAAGATGTGCGGCACGTTGCTGCGCATCTGCCTGTCGACGGCGATGAAGCCGCGCTCGGACACCGCAACGCCGGCCGCTTCGGCATTGATCTTGCCGCCGTTGGGCGTGCGGCCTACCGAGACCAGTACGCGGTCGAACAGACTTGCCTCGGGCGCCTTGTCGCCCTCGAACGTCACCTTCAGGCCCTGCTTCTCGGCAGAGACGCCGCTTACCTTGGTTTTCAGATGGATGCCCTTGAAGCGCTTGGCCAGGCGCTGCTGGAGCGGGCGCACCAGGTCAGGATCAGCGCCGGGCATCAGCTGGTCGGCGAGTTCGACCACGGTGACTTCCGCGCCGAGTGCGGCGTACACGCTGCCCATCTCCAGACCGATGATGCCGCCGCCGATCACCAGCAGCGACTTCGGAATCTCCTTCAGCTCCAACGCGTCGGTGGAATCCATCACCCGCGCGTCGTCCCAGGGAATGCCCGGCAGCTTGACCGGCTGCGAGCCGGCGGCGATCACCGCGCGCTCGAAGCGCACGACCTTGGCGCCGTCGGCGGTTTCGACTTCGATCTCATT
>CAZPHV010000162.1:0-2144 GCA_964586455.1 uncultured Aquimonas sp. | reverse complement strand
CGGGTGCGCGAGTCGAGGGTGGATCAATCTGCCGCGTAGCGGCTTCGTTCAACTATGTGCTCAAGCCGACCGCCGGAGAGCCCTTGCGTTTCAACCCACCGCTGTCGGCCGGCGGCGGCTTAGCACGGCGTTATACCTCATGCCTATGACACACGGCTTCCCCACCTACTCGACAGCGGCGTCTCGAGGCGACCTTGGCGTTCGTATCGTGAACGAAGTGCTCGCTGGCTCGTTCGGATGGATATTCCGTCGTAATCATCAAGAGCATGACTTCGGAATCGATGCTCAGACCGAGGTTGTGACGGCCGAAGGCTTCGTCACAGGACAACTTGCCGCCCTTCAGATCAAGTGCGGGAGGTCGTTCTTCCAAGAGAAGAACCGTTGGGGATACATCTATCGTGGTGCAATGAAGCACCTAAACTACCTTGCGAACTACCCGATTCCAGTATTCATCGTACTCTGCGACGACCGAACCGGAAGATGTTACTGGGCTCTCTTTGATATTGAGCAAACAACTGGCTCCGAGAGCTCATGGAAGATTGCCGTCCCCTTTGACAACGTTCTCTCCGAAACAAAGGACCAGCTTCTTGCGCATCTTCCAATGGTCGTGGATGCCAAGTCGGAGCTCGAATCCTACTGGGCCGCGAGCGAATTGCTGCACGTCTTCGACCCAGTCGTCTTTATCGTAGGAAAGGACGACGTCGAGGCTCTCAATGTTCGGCCTCTGCGTGAATTCTTCGATCGCTTACTCGTATCGAAGGAATTGGCCGCTCATTGCCAAGGCAAGGTTGATATTTGGTTTCATGGCTACGACGATGATCCGAGGGAGCTTTTCGAAGTGCCTGAGGTCCGGGCGTACATCGCGCGCGCGCACGCGATTCTTCCCGAACTCTTCTTCTTCGCCTCGATCGATCCGAGCGCGGCGGTGCTAAAGACGTTTGCCTTCTGCCTGTCTGATGTCTCCTGGGGTGGTCCACCGGTCGGGCCAAGAGGAAGAAGGCTTGTAAACTATCCTACACAGGACAAGGCGCGTTTTCTTACTGCTGGGTTCGAAGGGCTCAACCACGTTCTCGAGTGGCTTCGATACTCTAATGATGAGAATCGCGAAATATCCGATGGGATATGCAGGTACTTTGGCATTTTGGCAGAAGAGGTCTAACGAAAAAGGATAGATCGCGCGCAGCCGCGATCTGATCCGGCGGTTGAACAAGCCCGGTGGCGGTCTTCGACCTTTCTTATGGAAAGAGATTTTCAGGCTCTGGCTGGTGCGATGCCGATTTCGATTCGGACTGGGTGACTTCACCGTCCTCAAGCCTGATTGCTGCGAGTGTCGCGGTGTTTCTTACTGGCAGCTCGCCAACTTTCTCGTGTCCCCCGCGCATTCGACGCGAGCTGTCACGACGCGCGTCACTGCGCGGCTTTCGCTGCCTGCGTCAGCCGGTGGTCTACACCGTGCCGTGAGACTCTGCATGGGCTGGACGCTTTCGATGCATGGCCGTGGCGGTGCCGCAGGCCGAATCCGTATCGGCGGTCCGCAGTGTTTGTAATGTAGCTGCCTTCGGCTTCTCGACGCGGCCGGCGGCGGCACGACACGCAGCCTCAGGGCACGTGCCGCAGCAAGCAACCCCTATTGTCGGCACCGCTTCGCGGCGCGACTTAACCAAGGCGCTAGTAATCATGCGATCCTCCACAGCCTCAGCAGAGAAGAATTTGCAGTTGGAGGGGGCGTTGGTCACGGCTCTCGTGATCTCCGGCCGTGATGTTCGTCTTTGTCTTTCTGGAGCTGACATTCATTACGAAAGTCACTTTGATTCCCATGAGGCAGTACTTGTCGTTTCCAGCGCCAGCTTCACGGGCCATGCGCATTTGCCGTCGGCTATAGTCGATGGCTCAATTTCCGTCTTGGGCGTAGGCAGCTGGGGCGTGTTTGTTCCTCTTCCCTTCTCCGTTCGTGGTGGCTGCCAAGTGGAGTTGTCGCTGCACTCCGGCGAGCAAATCGTGGTGACTGGATTTTCTTGCCACGTGGAGCTTGCCCAATTCACTCGTCACAGCTACTTGGCGGAGTCGCATAATCTCACCTGACAATTCACTAACAGCCTGTCGAAAAACCCCTTGCACGACAGCCGCCGTTTGATTCCGCCTGT
>CAZPHV010000161.1:0-2245 GCA_964586455.1 uncultured Aquimonas sp. | reverse complement strand
GTAAGCGTGCGGCGAAGACACCTACCCTAACGGTGCAATTTCTGCTGCACCAACGGCCGCTGCAGGCGTCCACCCCTGCAGCGGCAGCAACAGGTCGATGTCGCTATTGCGCGCGGTGGGCAGGCGGTCGAGCACGTCGCTCAGCCACGCGTGGGGACACAGGCCGTTGGCCTTGGCAGTGGCGATCAGGCTGATGAGTGCTGCGGCGCGCTCGCCGGCGCGGGTGGCGCCGATGAACAGCCAGTTCTTGCGGCCTACGGCGACAGGGCGAATAGCGTTTTCAATCGGGTTGTTGTCGATCGGCCGCCCACCGTCGTCGAGGTAGCGCAGCAGCGCGGGCCAGCGGCCCAGGGCGTGCTGCACGGCCTTGTTGAGACTGCTGTTCTTCAGGCTTGAGAGGCTCAGTGCCTGCAGCCATTCGTGCAGCTCCATCAGCACCGGCGTGGCGTGCTCGACGCGATGCGCGCGCAGAGCCTCGCCAGCCAGCCCCTGCTCACGGGCCGCGGCTTCGATGCGGTACAGCGCGCTGATGCGCGCCACGGCTTCATGGGCCAGTGGGCTCCCGCTGGCCTGGGCCACTTCGACGAACTTGCGTCGCACATGTACCCAGCACGCCAGCTCGGTGACGCCCGCGCCGAACAGCGCCTTGTAGCCGACGTAGTCGTCGACCATGAGGGCGCCGCGCCAGCCCTCCAGGAACTGGCGTGCGTGTTTGCCGCTGCGGCTGGTGGCGTAGTCAAACACCACGATCGGTGGCCCGGCAGTACTTCGGTAGGCGAACAAATAGCTTTGATGCGTTTTCCCGCTGCCCGGATCGAGCGTCGCCACCGTGGTTTCGTCCGCATGCAGGCAGGCCTGCTGATGCAGGCGCTCGCGCAGACGATCAACCAGCGGCTGCAAGGCCACACCGACGGCGCCCGACCATTCGGCCAGGGTGCTGCGCGCCAGCTCGACGCCGGCACGTGCATAGATCGCCTGCTGGCGGTACAGCGGCAGGTGATCGCAGTACTTGGCGATGACGACCTGGGCCAGCAGCGAGGCGGCGGGTACGCCGCGGTCAATGATTGCCGGCAGCACCGGCACCGCGACCACGGTCTCGCAGACACGGCAGGCGTACTGCGGATACACGTGGCGCTCGACGTGGAAGCGGGCCGGCATGTAGGCCAGCTTTTCGCTGATGTGCTCGCCCAGCTTGACCAGGGCAGCCGCGCAGGTCTCACACGTGCAGCGTTCGGGTTCGTGCACCGTGGTCACGCGCGGCAGATGCTCGGGCAAGGCCTCGCGCTTGGGACGTGCACGCAGACGCTCACTCGGCGTCTGCGTGTCCTGCAGCTGCTGTGCTGCGATGGCAGCGTCTTCGTCCACCGCTTCGCCGAACAGGCTCTTCTGCAGCGCGCTCAGGGCTTCGGTCTTGGCGCCGAACTGCACCCGCTTCAGACGCGCGATCTCGGCGGTCAGTGCGTCGATGCGGCGCTGCTTGAAGTCGATCTCGCGGTCACGGGCAGCGAGCTCAGTGGTGTGGACGGCGATCGAGGCGAGCTTCTCTGACGCCATCTGCAATGCGGCTGCGCGCAAGGCATGGGGGTCGGAGATCGCGGCGATCTGCTCGGGCGTCATGGGGTTATCGTAAGCCATCAGAACGTGTGTTCCGGCATCACAGAAGTAGACAATCGCATCCAATCCACGCCCGCGCACAGCCACTCGAACTGCTCGCGCGACAGCGTGCAAGTGGCATCGCCTGAGCGTGGCCAATGGAAGCGCCCCGCGTGCAGTCGACGCACACACAGCCACACGCCGGTGGCGTCCATCAGCAGCAGCTTGATCCGGGAACCGGCGCGATTGCGGAACACGTAGCCGACCGACTCCGTCACCGCGCCACCGCTGCTCTGAACCCACACCAGAAGTCGATCCATACCGCAACGCAGATCGATCGGCTCGACCGCCAGGAAGCACTGCGACGGCACACGCATCAGCCGACCCTCCATGCCACCGGAACCAGCCGCAGCGGCCGCACCTGCTGCTGCCACCAGCGCAGCCGCCACTGCGCGAACACCCGGCGCGGGATGCCATAAATTCGGCAGTACACCGCCTGGCTCAAACCACTGCGCGCCTGCGAACGCACATGCGACTGCCAACGCCACGATTCCAAACACGACATCTCGATTCACCTCCGCCAGAGAACGTGGCGAGGAGGATCGGGTCAATCAAATCAGGGCGGAAGATGAGGTGGCCGTACGCTTACGAT
>CAZPHV010000160.1:0-2358 GCA_964586455.1 uncultured Aquimonas sp. | reverse complement strand
ATAGGCTGACTCAATTGTGTAGCAGAACTTATTGGGTTTTTCGACAGGCTGTTAGTGCGCCAGCGCAAGCTGGCAGGAGATAGTCGATGAAAGTTCGATACGGGAAAGATCTGGCGAATCATCCCGGCCCCGAGTCATGCGGCACACATCGCGAGGTGTGTTCCGAAGCGTTGACAGGGGAGACCGGCAGGCCAGCCATTGAGCCGCGAAATCAGGAATCCGGGACGCCGACGCTGTTAAGCGAAGCGGAAGGCAACATGGAGCGTGGCGCTATCCGCCAGTCACGTTCCGGTCCCGCGCGGTCGAAGACCCTGAGCATGCCGGGAAGTCTCCTGCACAGAAGCTGGGAGGTCTCATCCGTGCCCGAGGAGGGACTGTCGGGCGGGGCGAGGAAGGCCTATGGCCGCAATCTCGTCATCGACGCGGATGAGAAGTCGGATACGTTCGTAGTACCGAGGAAGTCGCCGAACAAGGGGAGTGTTCCCGCGGAGGCGATGGAGGGAAGGAACGTAGCCAAGGGGAACGCCGATCAGTCTCCCGCGCCCCGGACGCCGAGCCGGACCAGTTGCGCGTCGATGGGACTGAAAGGCGTACGCAACGCTGCTTGCCGGGATCGGCGACAGCGGTTCACGGCGCTGCTTCACCACATTACGCCGACGTTGCTCACCGAGAGCTTTTACGCCCTCAAGCGCAACGCGGCTGCTGGGGTGGATGGCGTCACGTGGAGAGAGTACGAGGCGTTCCTGCCTCAGCGTGTACGCGAATTGCACCGACAGATTCACGTTGGGTCATATCGTGCACGGCCATCGCGCCGGGTATACATTCCCAAAGGCAATGGCCAGCTGCGCCCCTTGGGCATCGCTGCGCTGGAGGACAAGATCGTGCAACAGGCGGTCGTCACCGTTCTGAGCACGATCTACGAACAGGACTTCCTCGGGTTCTCGTATGGCTTCCGTCCAGGGCGCGGGCAACATGATGCACTCGACGCGCTCGCGTACGGAATCAATCGACGGAAAGTGAACTGGATTCTGGATGCCGACATCCGCGCGTTCTTCGATGAAATCGACCATGCGTGGATGCTGCGCTTTCTGGAACACAGGGTGGCGGATCGGCGGCTACTGCGGCTGATCCGTCTGTGGTTGACCTGTGGCGTGATCGAGAACGGGACCCGGGTGGCCGCTGAGCGGGGAACCCCGCAAGGCGCGGTGATCTCGCCGCTGCTGGCGAACATCTACCTGCACTACGTGCTCGATCTGTGGGCTCATGAGTGGCGCAAGAAGCACGCCGCGGGAGAGGTGATCGTTGTTCGCTATGCGGACGACAGCGTGTTTGGCTTCCAGAAGGAGAGGACAGCGCAACGTTTCCTGGCTGCACTGCGGGAGCGTCTGGCGAGGTTCGGTCTGAGCTTGCATCCCGACAAGACTCGCCTGATCGAGTTCGGTCGTTTCGCGGCGGCTTGTCGCCGTGAACGGGGGCAGCCGGGTCGACCGGACACCTTCGACTTTCTGGGGTTCACGCACTGCTGTGCTACCGACCGTCATGGCCGATTCCGGCTGCTTCGCCTCACGGTGAAGAAGCGAATGCGTGCGACGCTGTGCACCCTCCGCGAAACGCTGATGCGCCGTCGGCACGAGCCGCCACACGTCGTGGGACAGTGGCTCCACCGTGTGGTGCAGGGCTACTTCAACTACCACGCAGTCCCCGGCAACCTGAAACGCCTTGAAGGCTTCCGCAGCGAGGTGTGCCGCGCATGGCGGCACGCGCTGCTGCGGCGGAGTCAACGCCATCGGCTGTCATGGGACCGGTTCAACCGTCTTGCTCGTCGCCATATTCCGTCCTGTCGCCAGATACACCCCTATCCCGAGCAACGCTTCATCGCGTCACGACCTTAGGCAGGAGCCGTATGCGGTAATGCCGCTCGTACGGATCTGAGCGGGGGCGCCGGGCAACCGGCGTCCCTACCGCGACCGGAGAAACCCGATGAGATCGGCGGGATCGCCCAGGTTTTCGCGATCTATGCGCGCCGGGGCCGCATTAAGTTTGAGCCAGGCGAGCTGTCGCGCATCGGTTGGGAACCTGCACTCCCGTCGCTCGCCGGAGTGTCGATAGTTGCCGAGCCGGATTTCGCTGCATCGGCCATGTTGAGTGCACATTCCAGCTGGAAATTCGGACGCACGGGCACTACTTGCTCTGCCGTCAACCGCAAGCGGAACTCCACGGCTTGCGAGTGCTCACCAGGTTGCACCGTGGCGTCTCGTACCCGCCGCACGACATGGCCATGACCTGCACGTCGGCGCGGGCACCTAGTACTACTGTGTTAGTAAATAATGCACTATGGCAAGCACTTCGAGTGAAGTG
>CAZPHV010000159.1:0-2371 GCA_964586455.1 uncultured Aquimonas sp. | reverse complement strand
CACCTTGGACTGTCCTGTCAGCAGTCGGGGGCGGCGCGATGAGTATTCAGGTCTTCGACGAAGCTCTCAAGAAGCGTGTTGCGATTCGGAATTGAATTCGCCTCCCCGCCCAAAAAGTCAGCGTCAGAATTTTGGTCGAAGATTTATTCCGAGCGTTCTGGTTTCCTGGATTTTGGTGTGACGTAGTAGTGGCGAAGTGTCTTTACTTCGAAGGCTCTGCCATGAGATGGACTCGAGATTTGGCATTCTGTCAAGGATTTCGAGTGACTCCAGCTGCTCGACGTGCAAATGTCGAAGGCTCTGGGAAGTCGTAATACCTGAGATGTCAAGATTGCTCAGTTTGCCGTCTAGGGAAAGAAAGCTAAGCTGTTCCAGTGATGCAAGCGCAGAGATGTCTTCGAGTGCTCCGGCTGCGAACCAAGCGTGTTCTAGATTCTGGAGGCTCTCAATTCCTCGTGTGCTCTTGAGTGAGCGAGACACCACAAGAAGCCTTCGTAGCCCAGTCAGTGCGGCCAAAGGATGCATGTCATTAGATCGGAACGAGTGAAGCTTTAGGTCGCGAAGCTCCCTGTTCGTTGCCCAAAGTCGCTTTGGCTCATCCTTTCCGCATATATATGTAATCCGATTCGTTACCCTGTCCCATGGTATGTATGCTAAAGGTACATCTGGGGGGAGTTGAACTTCTTCCATGCCCTTCAGTGAAAGCCATTCTTCAACGGGGATTTCAGGCATATTGCCAAGATTGAATCCGATCCAGAGTGCTCGAATCCACTCCGGATGGTGAAGTTTGCTGGGTTGAAAAATCCATGGCTCCCCAAGAGGTCCGGAAAAGGATAGTGTGTACGGGGAAGTCGGGGCCATCATGTCGATCGCAGGATATACTTTACGCCAGTCGTACTCGTACAAAACCACCTGGACCACTGGCTTTTGATCGTCGCTGATGAGGCGAACCAAGTCGAGCTCGCCGAGTTCGATTTGCCCAATTTCGTTCTTTTCAATTGGCCACGGCATATTGGCTACCTTGCGTTATATTTTGGTTTCTTTTGGTGCCGAGAGAATCGAGTGTTGAGTATTTATCGCCCGGAGCCTGGCAACTTTGTCTCAAACTCGGCTATGGTGAGGGCGGCTTCTCTCGCCACTGCAATGACTATGGAGGTGCAGCCTTGGCGAGCATAATTTGCTAGTTTCGCCCGACCGGCTGATGCCTTTTGGTTTGCGTAAGTGCCGCTTGCTACAGCGTTGGTGGTGTCCATAATTGAAGCCTCTACCATTTCCGCGAAATCGTCATCATTGACTCCGCAAGGGGCTTTTCCTCTAAGGTCTCGATGGATGCCGCGACTAATCGCGGCATCGTAGTCGGCTCGGCTTATTCCAATTGCGTCTCCAGTTCCGCGCGAAATTCTTCGGGTCGAGCGCATATACCTATTGTGCGGACCTTTTCCGACGTACTTTGTTTCGCTCTTGGTTTCGAACATATAAACGCCGGTCAGCCCCAGCGGATCAATCCACTCCACCGGATTCGGCGCGTACTGGTAGAGGTTCTCTCCACCCGCCAACCCAATCGGATCCTGGCTGACAAAGCGCCCCACATCCGGATCGTAGTACCGGAACCGGTTGTAGTGCAGCCCGCTCTCAGCATCAAAGTACTGCCCCTGGAAGCGCAGATTGCACTGGACCGGGTCGGCCTGGTCTTCCAGCACCTCCATGACCGTGTTGCCCTGACGGCTGAGGATACGCCGCGGCGGGGTGGCGGTTCGAGCCTTGCCCCAGGCCGCAAAGTCGGCGGTCCAGACGAGATGGCCGTCGGCGTCGGTGGCTTCCTTGGGTGTGCCTAGGTGGTCGGTGTGGAGGTGGATGATTTCGGCTTTGGGCTTCGCCGGTGCTGCAGCAGTTTGCCCTAGCTGGCGGGCGAGCTTGCGGCGGCGGGCCTGGATGAGCTCCCAATGCTCGGGGTGCTGGTGCTTGATCGCGAGGCTGTCGGCGTCGAGGTCGGCTTCGAGCGCGGCGTCCAGCGCAGCGTCAGCGTCGGTCGTGCTATGAGTGGCCGCGCGCACGGCGGTGTCGCCGACACTGCCCACCCCACTCCGCACCAGCATCAACGGCACAAAGCTGTCGTCCTCGTAGAGGTAGAGCTGTTGGCGCGGGCCGCTGCGCTCGCTGAGCAGGCGGTTGCCCTCCCACCCGAAGTGCACCGTCTCCGGCGCGTGTCGGGCGAGGTAGGCGGCGCGGGCCAGCGGGATGGGGCGTTTGCGCTTCTCGCCGGGCAGGGGCGCGGTGTCGTCGTTGGCGGCCTGTGTTGGGGTGGCGTAGTTCGCAGGCAGGCGGTACTTGGCGACGCGACGCCCAAAGGGATCGTAGTCGTAGCCCCAGA
>CAZPHV010000158.1:0-2551 GCA_964586455.1 uncultured Aquimonas sp. | reverse complement strand
TCGTAGGCCAGGTTCTCGGCAATCGTCGAGCAGCCCACCCCGCCGGCATGCGATAGAACCGCGATGCGTTTTGTGCCTGTGATGAAAGCCGAATTACTTGCGCTGGCAAAGCTGGTCATCGTTTGCTGCATCGGCGCGGTTTGCGAAAGCCGGGCGCGTTCGGTGATCGCCGAACCATACGCCGCCTGGAAAATCTCGATCCAGTTCACCGGCGCAATGTAAACGCCGCGCACCGTATCTACCCGTTCGAACGCGCCTTTGAAATCGCGGTGCGTGGCAGGCAAGATCACTACCGCCACCCCTTTCCAGGCAGATATCCGGGAAAGGATGTGGATCAACGCGTCCGGATCAGGCGCGATATCCGCCTGAACCACCACCAGCGCGGGCTTGAGATTGTTCAAGTTGGTTTCAAACATGGACCACTGGGTGGCGTGTCCGGCGATAATGAAGCGGGCATCAGCCAGCATGGGCGGTTGCATCTGGTAATACACCACCTCGTGCCCGGGGCCGGCCAACATGACCGCCACCTTTTGATTGGAATAGGCGTCCGTCATTCCCGGCTCCTACTTCTTGCCGCGGTTTTCGTTGAGTGTTTCGTACAGATCGCCCAGATTGAGCGTGACCACATCGTTGGATTGGATATTCAGGCCTGCCGCGGGTTCCAGCGCCAGGTGGATCGTGCCGTACTGATCCAGCGCAGCCAGCAGCGAAACCGGATCGGCCCATAAACCAGGTGCCACCTCGATCTTGGTCGTCGGTACATCCAGGACGATCACCGAGCCTTCCTGCGCGGCCATCGTGGTTCGCGCGGAGGAATACAACTGATCTTCGGATGCGCCGGCCGGCACTTCTTCGTAGCGGAAGGACTGCGGCACCATCAGGACGCGCACACCGGTCACAGCCAATCGCGCCAGGGGGGACTGTGGCGGTTGTGGTGTCGGCGTGCTGGTGGGAGTCGGAGTAGGCGCGCCGGGGACTGTGCTGGTCGGAACTTCGGTGGGCAAGCCAAAATCCGTCAACGGGCCGGTCATTACGCTCACCGGATTATCGGAGAGCAGATCGGGGGACAGCATGCCAATAATCGTGACGGTCTGCCCGGGCCGCAGCAGCCCGGCGATGCCGCTGGCCTGGTTGACGTGGATCGCCAGCGCCACGTGCCCTTCGGGTAATTCAGCCGGGATCCCCGCGCCGGCGATCTCACCCAACACCGACTGGACAATAAAATCGCCGGGGGCGCGGCCCACCGCCAGCATCTTTCCCACAGCGTCTTCTGTCTGGGTCAATGCATCCGCCGGACGAGCGCCCATCGGAATGGTGCGCAGTTCCAGTAAAGCATCGCTGAGAATAGTGCCGGGAGCTATGGCGGATTTGGCCACAACGATTTGGGTTGGCCGGATCACGCCATTGAGTAGCGCAATCACCATCAGGCCAATCACAACCGCCAGAACGATGGCAATCAGGGGTGAACGTTTTTTGGGTTCCATAAAAGTCTCCTGTCTCAAAATAGAATCCGGCGAAATACGCCGCCGGCTACAACTCAAATTCCAGGGTGGGCGCCGAGCTGGCGGAAGATTTCCCGGTCGGATGGTTCATCGCACACCACCATCAACGGGCGCATCAGGATCGGCTCCAGCAGGTGAACGTCATCCGAATAACCAAACTTGGCAATCGCCAGGGTTTTCGGAATCCGCGCCAGGTAACGCTTGTATTCGGTGTTGACCAGACCTTTTTCAGACCGCCCGAGATGGGGTAGGATCAGGTCGCGGTCCTTGGGGTCTTTGGTCTGAAAGACAAACAAATTGGCGCATGAAGACAAGATTCCGGATGGCAGTTCGCTGACCGTTTGCGCCAGCAGATGCAGAAAGACGCCGTACTTGCGCCCATCCCGCCACATGGTTTGGAAAATGTGACTGACCGCATTGCTGTTATCGCCAGAGCCTTGATCCGAAGCCGCGCCGCCGGAAACGCCAGTTAAAACCTTATTGGCTTCTTCGAAGAAGATTTGCATGGTTGGGAACCGGCGGTAACCATCCAGAGCTTCGCGCCGCCTGGCCACCGCGTCGAAATACAGAATGCTGGAGAGAAGGGAGAGCAGCGCGGCTTTGGGATACTCATCCATTTCCGAACCGCCTTCAATAACCGTGATGCCCCACGGATCCTCCGGCGAACCGAGCAATCCAAGGTCTTCTACCGCCAGGGTGTCATTGCCCGCGCCATACTGGCGCGCCATCTGGCCTTCCGCGAATTGTTCCAGTCGCAGCAATACGCCTTCCAGGCTGGTATGGCTGGACTGATCGTTCTTCGGAAGACCTTCTTTGTACTGGTGTAGCTTCTGCACCAGGGTCACCATGCTCAACCGCCGGCTGCGGTGTACCGCCAGCGCCTGAAGGGCGATGGGATCAAGGTTGCCTATTCGCTCCCCTACCTCAACAGTGTTGGCCATCCCATATTCATCCCAACAGCGTTCAATGGCTGCTTTCTCGCCGGGGTCCATCACGTTCGCCCAGGGATTGGGCACTGACTGAGTCCGTTTCGTCACCGGATCGGTCAG
>CAZPHV010000157.1:0-2625 GCA_964586455.1 uncultured Aquimonas sp. | reverse complement strand
GCTCGGGCGTTCGTCGGCTCGCGCGGCAGTGCCGCGCAAACGTGCCGCCTCACCCCGAATCCCGGCCCGCAGGGCCCGCGTACAATCCGCTCCATGCAAATCCCCCCCGATCATCTGGCGCGTCTGCGCAGCATGGGCTGGCGCGACGACGCGCCGGCAGCCGCGGCCTATGCCGATGCCGTCGACGGTCGGCTGGCGCGTATCACCGAGCAGCACCGCTCGGGCTACATCGTCGACGACGGCGAGCGCGAGTTTCCGGTACAGGCGCCCGCCCCGTGGACACGCAAGAGCTTCCCGCCCGAGCAGCGCGCCGCGGTCGGCGACTGGGTGCGGCTGAAGGACGACGAGGACCTGATCCTCGACTGGCTGCCGCGCTTCGGCCTGCTGAAACGCGCGGCCGCGGGCGAGCACTACAAGCAGCAGCTGATCGCCGCCAACATCGACCGCGTGCTGGTGGTCTGCGGGCTCGACGGCGACTTCAATCCGCGCCGTCTGGAGCGCTACCTGGTGCTGGTGCGCGGCTCCGGCGCCGAGGCCGTGTTCGTGTTGACCAAGGCCGACCAGTTGGGCCGCTCCGACATCAAGATGGCGGTCGACGTGCTGCAGACACTGGAAGAGGCCGGCGCACGCATCGTCGCGCTGAATGCGCGTTCGCTGGAATCGGTCAGCGTGCTGCACCCGCTGCTGGGGCCGGGCATCACTGCGGTGCTGGTGGGTTCCAGCGGTGCGGGCAAGTCCACGCTCACCAATGCCCTGCTCGGAATTGAGCGGCAGAAGACCAATACCGTGCGCGCCAACGACAGCCGCGGCCGCCACACCACCACCCACCGCGCCCTGCTGCGCCTGCCCTCGGGCGGCTGCCTGATCGACACCCCCGGCATGCGCGAGCTCAAGCTCACCGGCGAGGAAACCCTCGACCGCACCGGCTTCGACCACATCGAAGCGTTGGCCGCCGCCTGCCGCTTCCGCGACTGCCAGCACGAGCGCGAGCCCGGCTGCGCGGTGCAGGCCGCGCTCGATGCCGACGAACTCGATGCAGGCGCGCTGTCCAACTACCGCAAGCTGCAGGGCGAGCTGGCACAGGCCCGCGCAGTGATCAAACAACGCGAGCGCGACGGCTCGCGCGGACCGAAGCGGCGCTGAGGCCGGGGCACGATCGCGTGGCCTCCTTACCATGAGGTCCGGCTGCATGCCTGTCATCGCATAGGGTGGGCCCCGGCCCACCATGGCCTGAAGCCTGCCCCGATCCTGCCAATGGACAGGTTGGACCCGGGCCCACCATGGCCTTGAGTCTTCCCCGGTGATCCATCAGCGCGGTGCGCATCCGGATCGACCAGGGCGTGCACCAGGCGCCAATGCGGAGCTGACAATGCGTGGAGCGACCGCGGCGAGTGTCTGGCTCATGGTGGGCCAGGGCCCACCCTATGCTGCTTCGTAGGGTGCGCGTGTCGCGCACCATCGCGAGGGCGCTGGTACCTTCGGCGTCGCTCCCGACAGAGGCCAGCGTCGAGCTCATGGTGGGCCAGGGCCCACCCTATGCTGCTTCTTAGGCTGCGTGTGTCGCGCACCCCCGCGAGGGCGCTGGTACCTGCGGCGTCGCTCCCGCCAGAGGCCAGCGTCGAGCTCATGGTGGGCCAGGGCCCACCCTATGCTGCTTCGCAGGCTGCGTGTGTCGCGCACCACCGCGTCGGTTGGGTTCACGCGCGTCCGTCGGCACTATGCCCCGCCGCGTCGTCCGCGCGCCCGCTTCGCCTTCGCTGCAGCGCGACGCACCTCCACGCGCACATGCCCGGCGGGCTCCACTGGCGTGCGCTTGATCTCGAACGCATTCAGCGATTCGAACAGCTGGCCGAGCTTCTGGTGGCCATGGCTGCGCGGGTCGAACTCGGGCTGCAGGCGGCCGATCTGGTTGCCGACCTCGCCAAGCTGCGCCCAACCGTCGTCCTCGGCGGCGGCATCCACCGCCGAGCCCAGCAGGGCCAGCAGGGCCGCATTGCCGTCAGGTGGCGGCGGCGGTGCGGCATGGGTCGCCTCGTCGCCGCCCAACAGATCCGTATAGACAAATCGATCGCAGGCCGCCACGAACGGCCGCGGAGTCTTGCGCTCGCCGATTCCGATCACGTTCAACCCGCCTTCGCGCAGGCGCTGCGCCAGACGGGTGAAGTCGCTGTCGCTGCTGACGATCGCCGCACCCTGCAGCTGCTGGCCGTGCAGCAGGTCCATCGCGTCGATGATCATCGCGCTGTCGGTGGCGTTCTTGCCGCTGGTGTAGCGGAACTGCTGGATCGGCTGTATGGAATGTTCCAGCAGCGTCTCCTTCCAGCGCCCGAGGTTGGGTGTGGTCCAGTCGCCGTAGGCACGCTTGATGCCGGCGATTCCGTACTTGGCGACCTCGGCCAGCATGCCGGCCACCAGCGAAGCCTGGGCGTTGTCGGCGTCGATCAGCACGGCATAGCGGGGGGCGTCGGAGCGTGGGGTCATGGGGGCACCGGGGCTTCAGGGGTTGGCGACAGCGTGCAACGATTCGCGCCTGCGTGCACGGTCTCTCGCCAGCAAGCGAAAGCATCGAAGGTAATCACATGGACTCACCCCCTCGCTGAGGCGTCGATGCGCCAGAGGTGGTGA
>CAZPHV010000156.1:0-2633 GCA_964586455.1 uncultured Aquimonas sp. | reverse complement strand
ATAGGCTGACTCAATTGTGTAGCAGAACTTATTGGGTTTTTCGACAGGCTGCTAACGCGGCGCGTAGGCGGCGACAAGCGACCTGCAGCGGGCCCAGTCGGCTTCGGCGTTGTGCTTCGCGTCAGATTGAATCGCGCTGACACGTCGTCGTGGAGCCCCTATCCTCCAGCGCGGGTGTGCAGGCCCCGTGGCGCGCTTGCGCTGCGCGGGCTCGACGACCGGCATCGACACGACGATCAGCAAGGAAGCCTCATGAAAGACTCAAGCGCGAAATGGCGAGCAGCGGTGTTCGACTATGCCAAGCGCATCAACCGCTACGTGGAGGAAGGGGATCGCAGCGGCTGGAGCGCGCCCTCGACGGAGCCCACACCCCCCGCGCTAGGTCCTCTGTTGCAGGTGTGGTTGCAGGAACTGCGGCGCGCCAACGCCAGTAGCGAGCCGAATGCGATTGCAGACTTCCGCGCGGCCTGGCCCGCCTGCCATGAACCTTTGATCCCCTTGCTGGAAGGCAACTCGCAGGCGATTGCTCCACTGCTGCAGGTGAGCGCTTCCGAATGGCTGATTCGGGTAGGCGACCCCTGGGCAGAAGGCCGCTGCTACCTCATCGGCCCGGATTCCGCCCACGAGCGCGTCGACATCGAGCACTTCGGGGGGGGTCCACAAGGCCGCTATCTGGCCCTGCTCGAAGGTGGACGGATCAACATCTACGACGGCTGGCAGGGGCCGCTGGTATCGAGCTTCGAGCGCCCGCTCGGCACCGAAGGTGCGCCGGACGGGGTGCAGTTGGCCACGGCGTACGAGGGGGTGCCGGACACCGTGTACCAGTTGGTCCCCTACGATCAGGGTCGACGCCTGCTGCTGGTGCTGCACACCGGTGTGCTGGTTCTCTCCGCTGGTGCGGTCACGCGACTGGTGCCGGAGCCCGAGGAGCTGATCTCTTCCTGGTCGGAGGCCGATGAGCGCGAGCACAGCCGAGGCATGGTGCCGTTCGCCGACATGGTGCACGCCTGCGTGTCGCCCAACGAGGACCTGATTCTCGCGGGCATCCAGGACGGGCGGCATCGCGTATTCAAGGCCGACACCTGCGAACGCATCGGCGTGGTCGGGCCGCATGGCGAGTACCCGCATCATGCGGGCTTTTCGCGCGATGGCCGACTCGCCTACTTCAATGCCTGCCATTTCTACAACGGAGCAACGATCGGCGTGCCCGCGGAGCAGCTGGAAGGCTTTGACAGCGACTACTACGAGGAGCACCCGAGCATCACGATGCTGCACGAGGGCGCGCGCGGGTATGCCAGCGTGGCTCGAGGCGATGAGATTATTCTTGGCGATGCGTACGGTTACCTCTACGCAGTGAGTGCCGCGGGTCAGCTTCGCTGGAAACATTTCGTTGGCAGCACGATTTCCGCTCTGGCATTGTCGCGGGACGAGACCCTGCTGATGGTCGCTACCTTCGCCGGGTGCATCGTGCAGCTTGCGCTCGACAGCTCCGAACCCGCGCCCGAGCGCATTGGCACCAGTGCGCACAAGGAGATTCGTCGCTGGATCTTCTGGAAGAACGAGGCTCAGCAGCCGCTGATCTGGTAGCGCCTTAGCCGGCCTGCGAGCCCTGGGCTTTTTTGGTGACGGTCCGGTTCGAAGTGCGTCCTGAGAATCCTGCAGGTGGAGAGAGGCTGATTTGAAGGCACGGAGTCGAAATGACGGGCTGGCCCTGCGGGCGCGCGACTTCAGCGACAGCAGTGACGTGGAGACCCATGAACCGAGCCTTGCCGATGACTGACATGCTCGCTCCCCTGTCGTTGGCGGTACCCGGCTGGCAGGGGCGCATGGTTCCCGAGGCGGTTGCGAAGATCGCGCGCGGCGTAGCGATCGAGCAGGAGCGACTGCGGGGCGGTCGCTTGCTCGTGGTGGTGCGCAGACACGAGCTCGACCATGACGGGATCACCGAGTGGATCCAGATCGTGTCCAGTCATACCGATGTGCAGAGCGCGGCCGCGGTTGCCCAGCACGTCGGCACGCAGCAACTTCTTGAATGCGTTCGAAGGCGGGACCCGAAGTGTGTCTGGACAGCCCAGCCCCCGAGTGCCAGGGAATGGCCCGCCGAGCCGCCTTGCCTGGAAGGCACTCCGCTGCCGGGTTTCATCGAGCGTCGATGGGATGGCCTCGGCTGGGGCGCAGTCGAAATCGCAGTCGCGATCTTTCCGACCGACCCGGACAAGCCCATCAACGCACCCCTGATGCATGCCATCGGACTGATGTCGGAGACGGCGTCCTGGTTCGAAGGGGTGGTGGACACATCAGATCAACACCGGCGCGGCGCATCAGGCCAACGCCGGCGAGGCGGCCAACCGCCCCTCCATCCCTGCCAATGAAGCGCGGCGGGTCAAGACCCGCCCTACACGAGCAGCATCAGCGACCCGTAGGGCGGATCTTGATCCGCCGTCGCCCGAGCGAACATCGGCACCGCACATCAAGCGAGCATCGGCGCCGCACAGCAAGCGAATATCGGCACCGCACAGCAAGCGAACATCGGCGCCGCGCGTCAGGCCAACGCCGGCGAGGCGCATCAGGCCAACATCGGCGCCGCGCACAACCGCCCCTCCATCCCTGCCAATGAAGCGCGGCGGGTCAAG
>CAZPHV010000155.1:0-2736 GCA_964586455.1 uncultured Aquimonas sp. | reverse complement strand
CCTGCCTTTGAATCGGGTCCGACGACGCCTGTGTCATTCAGATCTGGTGGTTACATGCGCGCACTACGCCCGCTTCGTGGGCCAGCAGAAGTCGGTGTTGCGGCGTGAGCATGTGCCGGGCGAGGCACTGCTGATCGACTACGCCGGGCCGCCGCTGTACGTCACCGATCGGCTCACCGGTGAGCGCCGTGCGGTGCGGCTGTTCGTCGCGGTGCTGGGCTACTCGAACTACACCTTTGCCTGTGCCACGCCAGGCGAGACCACGGAGGATTGGCTGAGCGCCCAGGCCGCAGCGCTGAGCGCCTTGGGCGGTGTGCCGGCCTCGATCATTCCGGACAACGCCCGCGCACTGGTGAGCTCGCCCTGTCTGTACGAACCGGAACTGAATCCGTCGTATCAGGACTTCGCGCGTCACTACGACGTGGCGGTGCTGCCCACGCGGGTGCGCAAACCGCGCGACAAGGCCAAGGCTGAGACGGCGGTGCAGATTGTCGAGCGGGCGCTGATGCCGGATCTTCTCGCGCAGACGTTCTTCAGTCTGGACGAGCTCAATCGTGCGATTGGTGAACGGATTGCCGTGCTCAACGCGCGCCCCTTCCAGAAGCTACCTGGAAGCCGAGACAGTGCGTTTGCTGACGAGCGCGCAACGCTCAAGCCATTGCCTGTGCAGCCCTACGTATACGCCGCATGGAAGCGCTGCAAGGTCCATCTGGACTACCACATCGAGATCGACAAGCACCGCTACTCGGTGCCGCATCGGCACATCGGCGCCACTGTGGACGTGTGCGTCGGCCCGCGCATGATCCAGATCTTTCTGAACAATCGAGCGCTGGCGACGCACATCCGCAGCCGCCGGCCCGGCGGCTTCAGCACCACACCCGAGCACCGGTCTGCCAACCACCGCAGCGTGACCGATGCCAACCTCGACAGCCTGCAGCGCCAGGCCGAGGCAATCGGCCCGCACACGCTCGCGCTGATTCGTGAGCAAGGTCAGCACAAGAAGCACTACCACGAGACCCTGCGCAGCGCCCAAGGCATCCTGCGCCTCTCACGCGACTTCACAGCGGCGCAACTGGAGGAAGCCTGCCGTCGCGCACTCGGTTTGAAGACGGTCAGCTATCGCGCCGTACGGTGGCTGATCGAGCATGTCGAGGCAGCGCCCGCGCCGGCGCCCAACACCACGCCACACGAGAACCTGCGCGGGCCGAAGTACTACGGAGGGGCCGGCACATGCTGAGCATGCCGATGTACGACAGCCTGCAGGATCTCGGCCTGCGCGGCATGGCGCGCGCCCTGCGTCGTCAGCTTGATCAGCCCTTGCAGCACGAGCTGCAGTTCGAGGAGCGGCTTGCATTGCTGATTGATGCAGAGAAGAACGAACGGATCAGCTACCGCTACGCACAGCGACTGCGCTGGGCCAAACTGCCGCAGCCCGATGCCAGCATCGAAGACATCGACAGTGTCTGTCCGCGCGGGCTGGATCGCAGCCTGCTGCTGCAGCGGCTCGCTCGGCTGGAGTGGATCGATCAGAAGCTGAACCTTCTGATCACTGGCCCCACGGGTGTCGGCAAGAGCTACCTGGCCAGCGCATTCGCCCACCAAGCCTGCCGCCAGGAGTTCAGCGTGCGCTGCCTGCGTCTGCCGCGACTGATCGAAGAACTCGCCCGCGCCGAAGCCCAGCGCAAGAAGAGCGCGCTGTTCCGCCAACTCGCCAAGGTGCAGCTGCTGATGCTTGACGACTTCGGGCTGACGCCGCTGACCGACAGCCAACAGCGCGACCTGCTGGAGCTGCTCGACGATCGCTACGACAAGGCCTCCACACTCGTCACCAGCCAGCTGCCCATCGACCGCTGGCACGCCTACCTCGGTGACCCCACCCTTGCCGACGCCATCCTCGACCGGCTCATCCACAACGCCCATCGGATCCCTCTGAGCGGCGACTCGATGCGCGCCCGGAGGGCGGCCAATCCCGCACCCAATCCAACCAAGAAGGGGACATCCGCCGACAGAACCGATTGACCTGAGTCACCCCATCCAAGCACAGTCCACCTGCCCGCCACCCCCGACCGGCATGCCGTGGAATCCATGACCGGCATGCGCTGGAATCAGCGACCGGCTTGACGTGGAATCAGTGACCGGTTTGCGTGGAATGCGCAGTTTCCGTGCCGCGCGCGCAGCGCCGGCCGCCAGCGCCCAGTCTCGATGCGATCCAGCGGACTTTCCCGGATCGCAACGGCGCCATCGTCACCGCCTACGCGACCGACGCGTGCAGCTACCAGCAGATCGGCAATCACTTTCAGCTCGGTGGCGAAGGCCAACAAGCCGCTGACGTTCGATCAGGCTGCACCGACCGCTGCTACCTGTGGCCAAGCGACAGCAGCTGCAGTAGGGCGCGGTCCATGGGTTTGAGCCGCTGCCACACGGCCGGAAACGCGTCGTCGAGCGCGTCGCACGCGTACTCGGCATGCAGTGCCTGAATGTCGGTGCAGCCTGCGATCATCAGCTGCACCAACAGCTTGTTGAGATGCGCGAGCGCAAACCCGACCTGCTCGAATACCGCACGCACAGGCAGCACTCACACGACTGGGCTACGCTCTGCCGCCTCGAAGAACGCAAGGACGCAGGCAGGCATGGCCATGGATGCTGCAATCGAGATCCGCGCGCTGGGCAAGACCTATGACAGCGGCCACGTCGCGCTGAAGGACGTCTCGCTGTCGATCCGCCGCGGCGAGATCT
>CAZPHV010000154.1:0-2898 GCA_964586455.1 uncultured Aquimonas sp. | reverse complement strand
CCTTGGATATGCGTCGGGAACATAAGTTCAATCAAGAATGCAACGCTACACTAGAGAGCGCTTCAGACTCGCCAGATGCGCGCCGGCGCGCCGCAGTGCGCAGCCGCGCCTGCGCAGCCCCGGCGCGTTCCGCGCGCTTGCACTTCAGCAGCCCACCCGAACGAAGCGGCGCACCGCTACCATTCCCCTCCCACGTTCTGCGAATGAACCCCATGCGCCTACGCCGTTGTCATGCCCTGCTGATTGAACCCCGCGAGGTTCGCGAGCTCGACCTTGAGGCGCTGCTGATGGGCCAGCCTCGCCTGCGCAGCACGCGGCGATGGATCGCGCTGGCCGCCCATATCGACGACGAGATCGAGCTGAGCGCCGAGCAGCTCGCGGCGCTGGGCGACATCTCCAGCGAAGACGCGGTGGAGCACGCGGCACTTGCCGAACGTTTTGGCGCCGCACTGATCGACAGCCTGGTCGCGCAGCGACTGCTGCTGGCCGCGGACGATTCCACCGAGGCCGATGCCCCGCTGCGCAGCGACGCGGCAGCGCGAAGCGGCCACTGGCGCGGCCTGGCGGCGGTGATGCATCGACACCTGCGCTGGCGCGGCGTCAACAGCGAAGAAGCACGCACCTCGGGCGCGCTGGGCAATAGCGACCAGGAGATCCTGGAGCGCCTGGGCACGCCGCCCGAGGTCTCACGCGCGCGCGCCAGCGCGGAGGCCGCACAGGCCCTGCCTGCCCCGGCAGCCAATGTGCTGCCCAACAGCCCGCTGCGTGCCACCTGCCGCAACTTCGATGCCTCGCGCCGGCTGCCGCTGGAGGCGCTCGCCACGGTGCTGCACCGCGTGTACGGCGCGCAGGGCCGCAGCGTGGTGTCGGGCGTGCCGGTGCTGAAGAAGAACAGCCCCTCGGCCGGCGGCCTGCACCCGGTGGAGGCCTATCTGCTGGTGCGCCATGTCGAGGGGCTGGCGACCGGCCTCTACCACTATCGCCCTGACACCCACGCCCTGGAGCCGCTGCAGCCCTTGAGTGACGAAGAGGCCGCACGCTGCGCCAGCCTGTTCGTGGCGCACCAGCCCTGGTTTGTCGATGCGCACGTGCAGGTGATCCTGGCGGCGCGATTCCGTCGCAACTACTGGAAGTACCGCAACCACGCCAAGGCCTACCGCGCGGTCATTCTCGACTCCGGCCACCTCTCGCAGATGCAGTACCTGGTGGCCACCGAGTTGGGCTTGGGCGCCTTCATCACCGCCGCCGTCAACGAGGGCGACATTGAAGACGCCTTCGGGCTCGACCCCATGCAGGAGGGCGTGATCGCCGTCACCGGCTTCGGCTGGCGCGGCGAGCGCATGGAGGTGCTGGAGTTCGACCCCTTGAAGCAGGTGTGGCCGGCGTGGACGGCCGAGCCGCAGGGCTGAGAGCATGTGAAAAAACCATCCGCCTACTGCGGCCGCCTCTGGACGTCCGTGGCGGCAGCGCGCTCCGCGAATTCCGCGGTCATTTGGCTCGCCAAACTCCCTTGAACTCACGTCGCGCGCTTTGCCACGAACGCCCACAGACGCCCTCGCTACGGCGTCTGGGGTTTTTCACACGCTCTGAGCGCCGTCGCCGCCCTGCCTTCCCGTTTCGAGCCGGGCGCGATCTGCGCCGGGTTCGGTTCTGCCCCTGACGCGCCTGCGGCCAGGGTTTTCATCTCAGAAATCCAGGAGGTTTCCATGTCGCAGTTCGATGCCCTGAACCGCTCCACGCTTGATCACTCCGCGCACGCCTTCGACCGCTCAACAGCCGCCGATGCCGACACGCCGCCGCAGCAGGCGCCGCGGCCACGCTTGAGCCAGCAGCAGGCGCTGGAGCTGGTGCGTCTGCTGGCCAGCAGCGACAGCTTTCGCGCACTGACGCTGAACCACCCGCAGCAGGCGCTGGAACAGCTGGGCCTTGCGCCGGAAGCGGCCCTGCGCCTGTTGGAACCCAGCGCCGCCACCACCTGCCGCCTGGCCGACAAGGCCGTGTTTGCCGAGCTGCTGGACGCGATGCAGGCTGGCGCTACGGCGTATCGCATGGACATGACCGTGCCCACGGTTAGGATTCGCTGAGTTCCGGGACACGAGCAAGAGCGAGGCGGGGCAGCGCGAGCTGCCCCGCCTTCACTTCAGACCCTCCGCAGGGGGAGTGGAGCCACATCCCTCACTGTCGCGCAGCCCTCGCGACCCGAAGCAATTTCCTGAGTTTTAACGGTAGAAGATCGCTGGAATGGTCATGGTCATGGCCACGCTTGTAGCCGCGGCGTGCGTGTCCTGCACCAGCGCAGCGAACACCGCCTTGTCCGCCAGCTGCCGCTCGCGCAGGCACTTGCGGTCAAGCATGCCGATGACCTCGGCCGGCACGCCGATCGCCAGCAGGGCCGTCGCCGGGTCGGCGGCATAGATCGCGCGGAACGCATCGTCCTGTGCCAGACGCGCAAGCAGGGCCTGACCCTGGGCCTGGCTCAGCGAGCGCGTCGGAGACGCTTCCAGCTGCGCTTCGCAGGCGGTGTCGTGGGTCAGGTTGTGGGCTGTGTACTGGTCCATGGGTCAAATCTCCCGAGCGGATTGAAGTGGTTTGAAGGGGCGGCCGCGGCCTGCCGCCGATCGGTGCCTGCACATCGAAATGCGGGCATTGGTGGTGTCAACGCAAGCGCAGCCGCTGCGCAGCGTAAGCCAGCCCGATGCGCGAGGGTGAGCTCCGACCTCCCATTCATCCTGCCGAATCGTGCGGTCGCTCGCATGTTCCGAAAAGGGTAGATAAGCGCGTGCTGTCCTCAGTCCATTCCCCTGCCTGCCGACGGCGACGCCTGCAGCTGCCTGAACAGTGCCCGCTAGTGTAGTGCTTCGTTTTTCTTAGAACTTAAGCGCCTGTTGGCGCGGATGA
>CAZPHV010000153.1:2942-3010 GCA_964586455.1 uncultured Aquimonas sp. | reverse complement strand
CCTCGCCGCTCCCCAGGGGCCCCGTTAAGAGCGCGGGCTCCTGCCCGCAAGAGCCAGAGCAAAAGCGA
>CAZPHV010000153.1:0-2842 GCA_964586455.1 uncultured Aquimonas sp. | reverse complement strand
GAAGCGAGAAGCGAGAAGCGAGAAGCGAGAAGCGAGAAGCGAGAAGCGAGAAGCGAGAAGCGCGGATGCTCATAGGGTGGGCCCTGGCCCACCATGGGCTCGACACTCGCGCATGCCCGTCAACATCGCAGCCCAAACGCAAAGCGGGCCCGGAAATACCCGGGCCCGCTTCACGCGTCCTGCGCTCAAACGCCGCGCGGGACAGGGTTCATCAAGCGGTCGCGTCGCTCACACCCGTGCCTCAGCCTCAACCCCTTTCGGTACTTCGAAGGCCGGCTTCGGCCTGATCCACAGCCGCAGCACGAACCAGGCGAGTGCCAGCGCGCCGACGCTGAACACGGTGTCGCCGGGCACGCGCATCCACACCAGCATCTGGATGATCGGCTGCTGCATCAGATCGGCCGAGCGTGCATACCAGTAGCCGTGCTCGATCGCAGCGTTGAGCTGGATGATGCCCATAGGCAGCAGGGTGAACACGGCCATGCCGATCAGGCCGACGTTGAGCGCCCAGAACGACGTCTTCAGCGCGGCCTCGTTCCAGGCCACCAGCGGCTTGATGCCGCGCAGGCAGAACAGCATCAGGCCGATGCCGAGCATTCCGTAGACGCCGAACAGTGCCGTGTGACCGTGCAGTGGCGTCAGGTTCAGGCCCTGCATGTAGTACAGCGGCAGCGGCGGGTTGATGAGGAATCCGAACAGTCCGGCACCGACCACGTTCCAGAAGGCCACCGCCACGAAGAACAGGATCGGCCAGTGGTAGCGGCGCATCCACGGGGTAGCCGAGCTCAACTTGTAGGTGTGGTGGGCTTCGAAGCCGAGGAAGGCCAGCGGCACGACTTCCAGCGCCGAGAAGCTGGCGCCGATGGCGATCACCGCGGTCGGCGTGCCGGTGAAGTACAGGTGGTGCAAGGTGCCGAGCACGCCGCCGGCCATGAACACGATGGTGGCGAACAGCACGGCGGTGGTGGCCAGCTTGGCCCGAACCAGGCCGAGCTTGGTGAACAGGAAGGCGATCACCGCGGTAGCGAAGACCTCGAAGAAGCCTTCCACCCACAGATGCACCACCCACCAGCGCCAGTACTCGACCATCGACAGATGGGTCTTCTCGCCGTACATCAGGCCAGCGCCATAGAACAGGCCGATCGCCACAGTTGAGAGGAACAGCAGCAAGGTGATCGACTTGTGCTCGCCGCCGCGGCGGATCGCCGGCACCAGGGTGCGCCCGACCAGGAACAGCCACAGGCCCAGGCCGATGAACAGGAACCACTGCCAGAAGCGACCCAGGTCAACGTATTCCCAGCCCTGATGGCCGAACCAGAAGTTGTGCTCCAGACCCATCTTCTGCATCACCGCGAACCACTGCCCGACAAAGCTGCCGACCACGATGATGATCAGGCACACCCAGAGCAGATTGACGCCGAGACGCTGGAACTTCGGCTCATGCCCCGAGATCGCCGGCCCGATGTACAGCCCCATGCCCAGCCAGGCCGTCGCGATCCACAGCACCGCAAGCTGGGTATGCCAGGTGCGGGTCAGCGAGTAGGGCAGGAATTCCGACAGCGCGATGCCGTAGAAGTCGTGGCCCTCGACCTGATAGTGCGCGGTCAGCGCGCCCAGCAGGATCTGCGCCAGGAACAACGCGATTACCACCCAGAAGTACTTCGCGGTCGCCTTCATCGAGGGCGTCACCGTGATCAGCGAGAGCGGGTCGATGTTCGGAGGTTCCGGCAGCGGTCCCTCGTTCTGGCGGGCGTAGTACCAGCCCAGCAGGCCGATGCCGGCGATCAGGAACAGCACGCTGAACACCGTCCACAGCATCAGGTTCGGCGCGGGCTCATTGCCGACCAGCGGCTCGTAGGGCCAGTTCGCAGTGAAGCTGATGGCCTGGCCCGGGCGCTCGGTCACGGCCGACCACGCCGTCCACCAGATGAAGGCATTCAGCACCCGGCGGTGTTCGGCATCTTTCACCGTGCCGTTCTTCATCGCATACGCGCGGCGCAGGTCGACCATCTCCGGATCGTCGCCGAACAGGGTGATGTAGTGCTCGGCCACCACCGCCATCGCCCGCGCGCGCTGGGCGCTGACGGTGACGCTTGCGGTGTCGGCGTCGTAGCTGTTCTTGCGGATCTCGGTCTCAAGGCGGACTTGCAGCGCAGCCTGCTGCTCGGGCAGCAAGTCGGCGAAGTCGTGGGCATGGGTCTTCTGCGCTTCGATATCCAGCCACGCGACCGCTTCGCGGTGTAGCCAGTCGGCGGTCCAGTCCGGCGCCACATAGCTGCCGTGACCCCAGATGGAACCGAGCTGGTGTCCGCCGATCGACTGCCAGACCTGACGACCGGTCTCGATGTCGTCGCGCGTGTAGACGACCCCGCCCTCAGTGGTCACGACCTGTTCGGGCACCGGCGGCATCTGCCGATGGATCTCCCCGCCTACCCACAGCAGGACCGAGAACGAGACTGCCAGCAGGGCGATCAGCCCCAGCCACAGTTTTCTTTCGATGCTCACGACGCACACTCCTCATCGACCTTTTGGTGTGGAGGGGATGCTCCGCTTGTCGGGCGTTGGTGGGCACTGATGCAGGTCAAGGGAGGTGGTCGTCGCGGCAGGCCCGCGGTGCATGCTGGATTCTGGATCGCAGGATCTCGGCGTCGAGACGCTTGAGTGCTCGAGTGCTGGCGCGGTTCCACCGACTGCCGCGCACTTGGTGTTCGCATAGGGTGGGCCCTGGCCCACCATGAGCTCGACTCTCGCCTCTGTCCCGCGGCGCTCCGCGCATGCACGAAGCGAAGAGCAAGAGCTTTCGGTCAGCCCTTCCGCGCTCCCAAAGCATGGCCATCCATGG
>CAZPHV010000152.1:0-3057 GCA_964586455.1 uncultured Aquimonas sp. | reverse complement strand
GTTGAAGACATGCGCGTCAAGGTGCGCGGCGGCTACGTGGTGTTCCAGCGCGGCTGGCGTGCCGATGATCTGAACCGCGGCGAGTTCCGCTGGCATCCGAACCCGGCCTGGGACGATCTGCGCTTCGAGCTCGATGTGATCGACGGCGTGCCGCGCAGCATCCTGCGCTCGGGCTCGCGCTTCGAGCGCAGCGGCAATGACGTCTATGTGTTCCAGCGCGAGTTCTTCATTCGCGCCGAGCGCGATACCAACGATGAAATCACCGGCTGGCGTTGGTACGACCGCCGCGGCCAGTGGATCAGCTACGACGCCGACGGCCGCATCGCCAGCTATGGCGACCGCAACGGCCCGACCGCGCGCTTTGTTCGCGACAGCGAGGGCCGTATCGAGGAGCTGCGCGACCGTGCCGATGCCTTGATCGCCCGCTACACCTGGCAGGGCACGCAGCTCAGCCGCATCACTGACCGCGCCGATCGCCACATCGAATACCACTACAGTGGCAACCTGCTCACCCGCGTGGTCGACGTGCTGGGCAATGAATGGTTGTACGGCTATCAGGGCCGCCTGCTGCACACCCTGACGGACCCGGAAGGCCGCGTCACCACGGTGCACTACAGCGGCAACCGCGTGGTGCGCATGGTCGACGCCGCGCTGAAGGAAACCACCTACAGCTACACCTATGACCGCGCGCGCCGCGAGTACACCGTGGTGATGCGCAGCCCGAACGGTGTGCGCAGCGAGCGTCGCTACGACTTCGACGGCCGCTTGATCAATGAGGAGGTTGGCAGCCGGGTGCAGAGCCAGCTGCTGCGCGACGGCGAGTTCGTCGAGATCAGCATCGACGAGCGCGGCCTGCGCACGCGCACCGAATTGGATGCCAACCGCAACCCCGTGCGCGTGCTCTACCCTGACGGCAGCCAGACCCGGAGCCGCTATGACGGCACCTACGGCAACCTGTTGGAGCATACCGACGAGCGCGGCGTGCGCAGCACCTACGAGTACGACGCCTCCGGCCGCCTGACCCGCCAGACCGAGGCCGTCGACACGCCCGAACAGCGGGTCACCGAGTTCGCCTACAACAGCCACGGCGAACGCACCCAGCGCAGGGTCAAGGGAACAACCGTAGCTGAGGACGTCGTCACCGACTGGACCTATGACGCCTACGGCAACGTCGAAACCGTCACCGACGGCGAGCGCCACACCACCCACTTCACCCACCACGTCAGCGGCGTCTGGTTGACTCGCCGCGACCCGCTCAACCGCACCTGGACGCAGGAAGTGAACGCGGCGGGCTGGGTCACCGCCCAGCTCGACCCGATGGACCACCGCATCGAGCACGAGTACGACCGGGTCGGCAACCGCACCGCCTCGGTGGATGCAGCGGCCAAGCGCAGCGAATTCGAGTACGACGCCCTGGATCGGTTGGAAAAGACCATCGACCCGCTGGGCGGCGAACAGATCTCCACGTACACCGACGACGGCCAGATCGAAACGCAGCAGGACGAGACTGGCGCCGTCACCACCTATGCCTACGACGCCGACGGCCGCCTCGAAACCATCACCGACCCGGCTGGCAACGTCACCCGCATGGTCTACGGCGACACCGCCAGTGGTCTGGCTGGGCTGTTGGTGGCGATGGAGTATCCGACCTACCGCGAGGAATACCGCTACGACACCCGTGGCCGTCGAACCCAGACGATTCGCATCCTGCCGGCAGCCAACGGCCAGCCCGAGCGCCGCGAAGTGCAGGCCACCGGCTTTGATGCCGCTGGCAACCGCATTGCCGAAACTGACCCTGCCGGCCGCAGCACCCTGTATGCCTACGACCCCCTGGGCCGCCTGATCAGCAGCACCGATCCTGCGGGCGGAGTGACCAGCTACACCTACGACAGCCGCGACAACCTGCTGAGCCTGAGCGACGCCAACCGCAACACCCACCGCTTCAGTTACGACCGCAACAACCAGGTGCGCACCGAAGCCCGGCCCAGCGGCGCCACCATCACCTATACCTACGACACAGCCGGCCAGCTGACCCGACGGCTCAGCCCGGGCGGTGAGCGTCGCGTGTTCGAGTACGACGATGCGGGCCGCAAGCGTGAGGAGCGCCACTACGCAGAAGGGTCCGATGAGCCCAGCGAAGTCATCGAATTCGACCATGACCCGCGTGGTCTGCTCGAGGCCTACACCCAGGTCACCGACCCCGGCACCCCGCAGCAGGCCGGCACCGCCGCCACCTACACCTACAGCGACAAGGGCGAGAAGACCGGCGAGACGATCACCTACCGCCGCGGCAGCGGCGCGGCCGCCATCGAATTCAGCCACAGCCTGGAGCGTCGCTACCGCGCCAACGGTCAGCTGGAGGCCATGACCTATCCCGACGGCACCGAACTGGCCTACGGCTACGACCCGCAGAACCGCCTGACCTCCGCCGGCCTGCCCGGCGGCGGGCAGATTCAGTGGAGCCAGTGGCAGTGGCAGCAGCCGACCCGCGTGCAGATGCCGGGCGCCGTGCGCACAGTAGAGTTCGACGGCTTCCAGCGCCCCGTGCGCATCCGCAGTCAGGCCATCGGCAGCGGCAGCGCGGCCAGCCCGACGGGCGCGCTGATCATGGACTACCGCTACCGCTTTGACGCCACCGGCAACATCACCCAGCGCGAGACCGAAGACGGCCAATTCAACTACGGCTACGACCCGCTGGACCGCCTGACCGCGGCCACCCCGCCGCCGGCCCTGCAGCTCGACCCCGCGGCACCGGAAACCACCAAGCTGCCGGTCGAGGCCTACAGCTACGACCCCGTGCACAACCGCCTGAGCAGTCAGCACCAGCCTGGCGAGTGGCGCTACAACGCGGACAACCAGCTGCTGGGCTATGGCCTGGGCAGCGAGCAGGTCAGCTTTGCCTACAACGCCAACGGCCACACCGAACGCGAAACCACCGGCGACCCTGCTGCCCCGCTCAAAGTGCGCGAGTACCGCTACAACGCCGCCGAGCGGCTGGTGGCGATTGACGAGAACGGCCAGGCCCTGGGCCGCTACCGCTATGACCCGATGGGGCGG
>CAZPHV010000151.1:0-3062 GCA_964586455.1 uncultured Aquimonas sp. | reverse complement strand
ACTTCACTCGAAGTGCTTGCCATAGTGCATTATTTACTAACACAGTAGTACTAGCGGGGCCTGAGACGCCGAAATCCAACGTGCGGAAGTCCCGTTCGGCGGCAGGACAGGTGGTTGGCGACTGCAGCCCACCCGCCAGGTTGCGTAAAACGGGCTTCGCAAAGTCCTGCACGTAAGAGCCCTACACACTAAGAGCTTGGCGCAGATCGAACCCCTGCTGACGCAGGTAAGCCAGATTCTCTTCTCTGAAACCCGCACTCCCGTCCGCTCGCGCTTCGTCCCGGACGGCCGGATTCGAGACGGTGCGCAGACCCGCTTTCCTCCACCGCGGAACCGGCAGCATCGTCTCAGCCTGTCTGCATACGCTCGCGCACGTACCCCGGGGTACGTGCCTCAGCCTCCGCGGCGCTGACGCGCAGGTCCCATTTACCGCTGTACGGGTCATAGCCGCATTTCGCCGGTTTGCTGTAAAGGTCGCCGGGCTGCGCGACAAAGGCGCGGCAGTCGGTGCAGGCGAAGCGCAGTTCGCAGTCGCGGCACTCCTCGATGCTGTCCTTCGCGATCGACCACACAGCCCGGAAGCGCGGGTCTCTCACCACATCCGCCAGTGGCACCGCCTCCACCGACCCGAAGTCGCCGCCGAACGAAGGGCAGTTGCGGATCCGCCCTTTGACGTCCACGGCGATCTTGCCGTTGAGGCAGCCATTGAAGCTGCGCAACTCCATGAACTGCGGCAGGCTGGGAGGAAGCACCGTCCCCTCGACGATCACGCCGCAATCGTCGCTCGAAGTCAGCCGCGTCCGGAACAGATGGATCCTGCGCGTTTCGGAGATGCCCTCCCCGGCGCGGTCGCCGAACGCCACTTCCCAAGCGCCATCCTCGGGCGCCGAGTGAAGGGCGACGCTCGCATACAGTAGGTGGGTGCGGAGCAGTGCCTCAAGTGCTGTCTGCGGATAGCGCTCGCCGTAGGGCAGCAGCAATTCAAGGCTACGCAAGGAAGTGTTGGCTGCGGCCCGGCCGATCGCCTCCAGATCCTCCAGACTCAGCAGATCCGTGTAGCAGCGAATCTGCAGGTACATGCAGCCCAGCTGATCGAGCTGGGCGATGATTCGCGTGAAATCGTGGCGCAGTTCGGCGACGTCCACGATTGCATTCTGAACCTCACAGGGCGCGCGCCAGCCTTCGGCGACTGGTGGGAAGCGCTCCGGTGCATCCACGAAGTCCGCTAGTTCTTCCTGCAGCAAATGACTAACGAATGCTGCGATACCGCGCGAGCGGTCGCTGCCGACGGCATCGCGCGCCAGGTCCTCGCGTGTATAGCGGCCTTCCACGGCGGCCAGCACATCCAGATATGCAACCGGCACCGACACGATGCGCCGCCGCGTGAGATCGTAGATCGCGCCGTTGCGCGCGCCACGCACCGGCCGGCAATCCGCGTGCAAGTGCAGCGTGCCGGCGCGTTCAATCGGAGGCATGCGCGCTCCAGAACAACGGCATCTTCGACAGCGGCTTGGGGCTTGGGCGGGCGAGCATCTCCACCGAGCCGAAGCGGGCATTCGCCAGCGACATGCCATCCTTCTCCTCGCGCCCGTACACCAGCTTGGTATGGATGGCGTGAAAACACAGCGGCAACAGCACCCGCTGCTCGTGCTCCAGCTCCAGCCGGTCCAGTTCGATCTTCATGCGGCCTCCGAGCCCGCCGCCAGCCAGCGTGCGATGTCCAGGTCGAGTGCAAAGTTGCAGGCGTGGGCCATGACCGCATACTGGCCCGACGGGTTGATTTCCAGAAACACGTGGCGCCCGGCCGCGTCCACGATCAGATCTACGGATCCGGTATTGAGCCCCAGTGCGCGGAACAGGGCGTCAATGCACGCACCGACTTCGTCCGGTAGGGCGTAGGGAAGATTGCGGTTGGGCTTTGCATAATTGTACTTGCGGTAGTCAAGACTGGTCTGTGCGTCGTTTTGCGAGAGGATTGCCATGGAATGCATCACGCCATCCAGATAGAACACGCGCACTTCGTAGAGTTTGGCCACCTCAGACTGGGCAAAGGAGGGCGGCATTTGCTCGGGTAGGTCGACCAGAAGTTCCGCGGAAAGACGCTCTGTGTAGGAGAAGTAGCCGCGGCGGGCAGCATCGAAATCCCACAGATACATGCCGTCCGACGCCGCCTTGACCACCGCACCGCCCTCAGTGGCAAATGATAGGAATGCGTCGCGCCGGTTGCCGCCGAGAAAAGTCGGAACCTCCAAGCCCACGGCGCGCGCCTGCTCCAGCACCACCAGCTTGTTCAAACGCCCGACCCGCGGGTGGCCGAGCACCCGGGGGGCGCGTTCCAGCAGTGAGTGCACGTACTCGCTGAGCCGCTCACCTTCTGCCCGGACTTTTCTGACCAGCCGTTCCGCCAACCCGGGATGAGCGTCCATGGCCAGCGGTGCAGGCGGCGGCAGCAACTGGAAATCGCCCTTGCGGTACCAGACCGAGGTAACTTCGTCGCTGTGGAAGCGATGCTTGCCCAGAATGAAGTCGGCCCTGCCGTTGCGCACGTCCAGCGCCAGCGCGCCCGCACGCAGGTCCTCCTCGTTCAGACGGATCACGTCCTCGCGACCGAGATGCTGCAGCCAACGCATTACGTCAGTGGTGCTCTGGTCGCCCGCGATGGAAAAAATCAGGATCACGCTGGCTGTACCCGAAGCAACGCGGATGAAATTGACCGCTGCCGCGCGTCGAGCGATTGCGGTAGCGGCAGTAGATGCGACATGGAACCTGCGGAGCGACATGCGCTCCGCAGGCAGTAGCCGGTCTGAGCCGTCGGCAGCGGGATCAATCGCTGTCAGTGGTGCCGTCCATGTGGCAGACCGAGACGGTGCCGCAGGTGCAGCCGTCGCCGATTACGCTGTTCTCCGAGTACATACCGCCGGAGACCTGGGCGATTTCGGCTGCATCCAGCGTGCGGACTTCGAACTGCGGAAGGGTGTCGATCATTTGCTTGGCGCTCATGTACATTCCTTATTGATCCGGCCAGCTGAAGTTTGAACTTTGGTGCGCTCATGCGGCGTACT
>CAZPHV010000150.1:0-3121 GCA_964586455.1 uncultured Aquimonas sp. | reverse complement strand
CAATTGGACGACGGAGAGCGGCATTAGTTCCGTCAATTACGAAGCACTACACTAGATGGCGCATCAGCGGGTGCTCGACCAGGAAGCGCTGGAACACCTCCAGCGGAAAGCCGCGGCTGCTGCACATGGCCAGCTCCAGACGCTGCAGCTGGGTGCTGGCGATGGCCTTGGCGTCTTTCTTCAGCTGCTTCCAGCGCTCGCTGGCGGCCTTGGCCAGTTCGGCGTCGTCGCTCTTGATCGGCTTGGGCAGGTCCTTGAGTCGTGCGCCGCTGGCATCCAGCGCGAAGGGCCGAAGCTGCTCGTCGAAGCCGACGGTGAACTGGCGTGGCCCGAAGTCCAGCCGCAGGGTGCCGTCGACGTCCAGATCGAGATCCGGCACTAGGCGGTCGGCCAGCTCCTCGGTGCTCAGTCCGCGCGCTTCGGCGACCGCATCGATCTTCTCGATGGCGCGCTGCTGCAGGCCCTTGAACTTGGCCTTCTGGGCGATCGCGTGCAGGTTCATCAACGCGAAGTCGCTGCCGATGGCGGCGAGGATGTCGAGGCCGGTGACTGCGCGCGCGTGCTGCGACTCGCCCGGCCACTGGCGGATCAAGGGCGTCAGCGCACGCACGGTGGAGTCGCCGCCGAGCAGGCCGAGCGCGGTGTAGGCCCAGGACTCCTTGCTGGGCGCGCCGCTCTGGTACCAGGACTCGAACAGGTCCCAGGCAAACGCGTCCAGCGAGTCGGCACTGCAGGCCTCGCGCAGCAGTTCGAGGCCCGCATAGGGCTCGTCCAGCAGGGACACCTGCAACTGGGTGGCGATCAGCGGCAGCGCCTGCAGCGGCAGGGCGCGGCCGTCTTTCAGGCGCGGGCGGGAGTAGCCGCCGGGCAGGAAGAAGGCCGGCAGCTTGCCCGGCTTCTGCGGCAGGATCGACAGCGGGTCCACCGCCAGGATGGCGTCCAGCAGGGCCTCGCCGGCGGCATCGAAATGGCGGGCGCCGGCCTGCAGACGCGCGCGCTCGATGTGCTGCGCCATCCAGCGCAGGGCGCGCTCGGCCTGCTCGACCGGCTTCTTCGCGGCACTCGCGGCCTGCACCAGCAGGGCGGCGGTGGCCAGCTCAGCGTGCAGGCGCAGCCAGGCCCCGGCATGCACGCGCAGGCGCTTGCCAGACAGCGCCTGGGCGGCGTGTGGGGCGATCTCGGCGGCCGCTACGGGCAGCGCAGCCTGCAGGCCGAGTTCGGGCTTGGATGTGATGTAGCGCAACAAGCCGGGCAGGGCGTCAAGCTCGTGATGCGCGATCAGCGATCCGGCCCAGGGGCTGTTGTCCCAGCGGAAGCCATCGAAGCCGGGCAGGGCGTTCCAAAGCATCAGGCGGTGCTTGGGCGCTAGCCAATCGAGTTGCCAGATGGAACGCCCGCGCGAGTAAGCGGACAGCTTCGCGTCGAGGGCTTCGATCTCGCCCAGGTAAGGGGCCAGATCGTCGATCGAGCCATCCATCAGGCCGGGCCAGAGGCTGCGCGGAATGCGCATGCGCTCCAGCGCTTCGCCCAGCCGGGCCTTGTGCTTGTTCGAGTCCAGATCAATGGTCTCGTTCGCCGACATGCTGCTTCGCCAGCTGGCCTGCTGCCCCTCCAGCCAGCGCATGGTGGGCGCTGGCAGCGGGCGCTCGGGCAGGGTCGGGCGTTCCAGCTTGGGCTGGGGCTTCAGCCAGGGTGGATCGCGCAGCAGCCCGGGCAGGGCGTCGAGCGGTGCTTCTTCGACATCCACCAGGCGCGTCTGAAGCCGCTGCAGCACTCCAAGCGCCGCGCCTTCAAGCGAGGCGCTGAGTGCGGGCAGCAGGTCCGGGTGATTCGCCAGCATCCGGCCCATCCAAGCCTCGGCGGATTTGTCGCGGCTGCGCCCGATGCAATGGGCCGCCGCTTGCATCGCAGTGAAGGGCCAGGCGCGGGCGAACTCGCTGATGTGCGGGCGGATCTCCCTGTGATCGATGCGCTCCAGCAGCTCGGCGAAGGCTTCGCCGCTGTCGAAGGCGCGCAGGATGCTGGCCAAGCGTTCGCGCTGCGCGCTGTCGGTCTGCAGGTCGTACAGGCGCGCAACAAAGGGCAGGGCGGCGGCTCCGAACATGCGCGCCATGTTCAGCGCAAGCGTTGGCACCGCATGCACATGGCCGCGCATGTTGGCGCAGCGAGCCAGTTGCTCGGCCTGAGGCAGCGACAGCGCGGCACCAGCGAGCCCCGCCGCGGCCTCAAAGCTGGCGAAGTCCTGAGTGTCCATCACCGTCATCGCATCGGCGATCAGATCGGCTTCGGTGTTGAAGATGGCGCCCAGTGCGAAGCGCTGCCGAGGGCTGAACCGCGATGAATCGCGCACGCTGTCGCGCAGCCGCCGGTAGTCGGCCTCGCTGCACTCCGCCAGTGCCTGCGCAAGAGCACCCGCGCCGGCCGCACCGGCCTGGCCGTAGTAGTAGCGTTGATTGACGGCGATGTGTTCGATCGATGCCAGGTAGCCCTGCAGCGAGAAGTCGAGCCCATGTAGGGCAATGCACAGCTGTAGCAGCCCGTTGACCAGAAACTCATGATCGCCGTCAGAGACCATCTGGCCCAGATACAGCAGTTCCGCCCAGCGCTCGGCGTCGGCGGTCTGCACGCGCACAGGGCTGAAGCGCTCGCCGCGCGGGCACTCGGTCAGCAGCGCCTTCACTCCGTCATGGCCCAGCTGCCAGGCCCAGTGCGATGGCGGTGACGCGTCCAATCCCTGAAGCCAGCGCAGACCCTCCTCGCGCGACATGCTTGGATGCTCACAGGGAAAGCCGCGCTGGGCCGGCACCGTCTTGCGCATCGTGGCGGTCCAGCGGAATTCGCCGCTGGGGCCCGACGGCAGCGTTGCCGGGGCGTCGGCCCTTGGCGTGGCTTGCGCAGCGATCGTTGCGGGGTCCGCGGCCGGCAGGTCGGAGTCTGTCGGCGCGGCCTCTGTCGCCTGGGCGGCTGCAGTACGCGCGGATGCCGCTGGCGGAGTCGGCGGAGTCGGCGCAGCGCTCGCCGCCTTGCGCGTCGGGTTCGCGTCCGTCTTCGCCGGAGCGTTGCTGTTGCTAGTGTAGTGCTTCGTTTTTCTTAGAACTTAAGCGCCTGTTGGCGCGGATGA
>CAZPHV010000149.1:0-3152 GCA_964586455.1 uncultured Aquimonas sp. | reverse complement strand
AGCGGAAACCCACGCACTGCCCGTTCAAGAAGCGCTTGCCGCCGCCGTCGACTTCGAACTCGACGGTGAAGGGCTGGCCGAGTGCCGAAGTCGGTGCCAGGCCGCGCTCTTCAGAAGATGCAGTCAGTTCGAACTCGAACAGTTCTGAAATCGCTTCGCGGCCGGTGAGGCGCTCGAAGCGCAGGACATCGCCGAACGGGGAGGTGAGATTGAATAGGCGGTTCATTGCACGCTTGCCTCCGAGCAGGACCGGCTGGAATGGCCGGGTTTGAAACGGGAAGAAGTGCAGCGCTCTGCGCTGACGGGTGCAGTTGTGGCGGTCGTGAAAACGTGGTGGTCGAACTCATTCGACCGCGACACACCGCTCGCACACAGCGCTGCAGCCATGGGTGCGAGTGCAGGTGGCATCGGGCCATGCGAAAGCGCGTCGGTGCGGGCAGAGAGTGTCGTCATGAGCATTCAGCGCGAATGGCCGACGGGGACCACCACTCGTAGACCTTGGGCGCGCATCCAGTCACGCATCTGGATCGGGTCGGGTGGCGGAAATTCGATGTGCTTGGAGCGCATCCGATCGGCGATCGCGGACAGCCGCGTGTGCAGGTCCGAGCCGGATTGCTGGCTCGTCATGGCGCTGTGCACAGCCCAGGCAGGCGTGACGCCGTTGAGCGTGACGGAGTCGAGCCGTGCGCCGCCATCGATCAGAAAGATTGCCGTTTCGGCCTCGAAGGTGCTGATGGATCGATGCAGTGCGGTGCGACCGAGAGCGTCTGTGGCGTCGATATGGGCACCACGCTCCAGCAGCAGCTTGACGCTTGCCAGATTGCCGTCAGCACCCGCCGCGGACACCAGCAACGGGCTGCCTGCCTCGTTCACGTAGTTGGGGTCGTAGCCGCCGTCGACCATCGCGGCCAGGAATCGCGAGTCGGTATGCAGCAGAGCATAAGCCAATGGGGTGCCCAGGCCTTGCACAACCTGCGTCTGGGGCTTGGAGCCCGCACGGACGAGAGTTTCGAGGGCCTGGTGTCGCTCACGAAGAATCGCGAACCACATCAGGCTGATGCCGTCTTTGCCAGGGGCGTCGACCTCCAGGCCTTCCAACAGGCGAGGGAGATCCTGAATCGCGTTGTCTTCGATCGCTTTCGCGGCGGCGAGATGGCGGCCGTCGAAGACGTTTTCTGCGCGTGGCGTAGTCTTCATGAGGGTTTTCCAGAGGCTAGAGGGCAGGGTCAGGGTGCAGGGCTGTGGCTACAGCGCGGCTGTCAGCACAGCCTGGTCTTCGGTCTTCTGCTGCTCTATGCCGTCGATGACCTGATTCATGCCGTGGCGGTCGACCGGATTGAGGCCGGACCCCGACAGCGGAAGTGGCGTGCCAAGGGCGTTTGGCATTGCCGCCGACAGTCCGAGCTTGGCCAGCGCCCCCAGCACCGCACCTTTCGGGCCACCGACTGCGAAGCCGGCGCTCGCTGCGACAAGCGTTCCCCCAAGGCCTTGCTCCTGGACGGCGGTGAGGATCTCGCCGTCTACCCGGTAGGCGTTGATGCGGGTGTCCGGTGAGCCGGCAGCGGTTGTGCCGCCATAGCGCGCGACAGTGCTTGAGTGCAGGCCTGCGGAGTTGAAGGTGGTTGCCGGCAGTCCGCTGGCCTGGGAAGCCGCTGAACCCAGCCCGCCGCCGAGTGAATGGCCGGCGATCTGGACCTGGGCGCCGGACTCGCGCAGAGAGCTGCCGATCTCGGTGGCGCGGCGGTAGTAGGAGGATTCCATGTTCACGCCCTGGGCGAGGTTCTGGCCCCAGTCGGCACCGCTTTGGGTACCGCGGAACACCACCACCGGCTGCATTTGCCCGCCGAACGCGTCGCCTCCGCCGGGCAGCTCTGCTGGCGCATAGACCTGTGCCCGGAAGTCGGAGCCGGGAATCGTCATCTGGTCTTCGGTGAGACCAAGCTCCGCCATGCGCTTGGGATCGCCGCTGATGTTCTCCCAACCGTCCGGAACAGTTCCTTTTCCGTCGCGGTCGTACACGGCGTCAGCCAGACGCGCGTGCTCAACGCCGACGTTGTTGCGCTCGAAGCGCTCGGTGGCGGCAGCGAGTCGATCACGCTCCGGCCCCGGAGGCATGTCTGCCAGCTTGGCCTTGGCGTCTGCGATCTGCTGCTGACGCGCCGCCCAGCGTTCGGCTTTCTCCAGCGCGGCGCGACCGCGGTCGAACTTGATCGTGTTGCCGCGGAAGCGGGCAGGGCCCTTGGCGTTGAATACGATCTTCTCGCCGTCTAGGCGAATGCGGCCGGATTTCTCGATCTTCAAGCTGGACTTGCCGATCACCAGCCGCAGGCCGTCTTCGTCGAGCACGATGTTGCTGGCTTCGCCGGCATCCAGCGTGAAGCTCTTGCCGGCATTGATGCCGTGCTTCTTGCTCGTGCTGTCGCTGCGGCTCATGCCGGTGACCGTCATCATCACCGCGCCCACATTCAGGCTGTAGGCGCCACCCACGTTGACCATCTTGGCCAGGGTCACGTTCTGCATGGACGCGAGTTTGACGGTTTCGGTCTTGAACTTTCCAACCTTGATCGACCAGCTCTTGCCGATCTTGTCGGATTCGTTCTTGCCGATCTTCTTGTTTCGGTTCTTGTGGATGGTGACGGACTCGTTGCCATCCACGGTCTCGGTGCGGTTCTTGTGGATGCTGATGGTCTCGTGGCCGTCGACTTCTTCGGTGCGGTCCTTGTGGATGGTGATCTTTTCAAAGCCATCCACCTCTTCGGTGCGATCGTTGTGGACGGTGATCGTTTCGTTGTTGTCGACGGTTTCCGTGCGATCGCGCTTGATGTGGTTGGTCTCGTCGCGATCAATCGTCTTGGTGCGATCGTTCCCAACCCAGTGGGTCTCGTCGTTCTCGACCTCGATGTCCTGATTGCGCTCGGCGTGCAGCCAGACCTGTTCCTCGCCGCGCTTGTCCTCAAACCGGAAGGCGTTGGCGGTCTCGTAGTTGCCGCCGAGCGTGGATCGCGTGAGGAAGCCGGATTGCGTGGCCGCGGCCGGCAAACCCCAGGGATGCGGCTGCATCGAGTTGTAGACGCGGCCGACGATCAGCGGTTGATCGGGGTCGCCGTTCAAGTAATCGACGATGACTTCCTGGCCGATGCGCGGGATGTGCA
>CAZPHV010000148.1:0-3159 GCA_964586455.1 uncultured Aquimonas sp. | reverse complement strand
ACGGAATCGAAAAGAGAAATTCTGGGGAGACCTCAGGCCAGGGCCCACCCTATGGAAAGCGCGCGCGGACCTTTAGGTAGTCGCATGTGGTCCGGGGACCCAAGGCTGGGGCGAGAGTCAAGGTTCGGCGGGTCAAGACCCACCCTACCGGAACCGCGCGAGCGACGTGGGCCGACCGCGCCTACAGCCGCTGCCCTGCCTCGTCCGCCATTGCCACCAGAACCGCTTCTCCGGTGTTCGGGTTTACTCGGAAGACGCCGAAGCGCGCCGGGTTGTAGCGCTCGGCCTGGCCCTCTTCGAAGAAGAACGCGTTGGTGCCGAGCCAGACCCGACCGTGGCGAATCCGGTAGCGCAGCACCAGCTCTGGCGTTGGATTGTTCCAGTCCAGCACGACCACGCCCCGCGCATCCAGCGCGACGGGCGCACGACCGAAAGCACCTTCGTAGCCTGGACCGTCCGGATCAAACGGCGCCGCGCCGGACTCACGTGCGAGCGCAATCTCGTCAGCAAGCCCGAAACGCAGGGCCATGTAGTCGCCCTGCATCAGCGAGCGCGGGTCAATCGGCGCGAGCGGCACCAGCACCTCACGGCCTTCAGCGATGATCCAGGCTTTGCCGGCCCAGGCCCAGTTCAGTGCGCCGAGCACGAGTACCGCCGCGAGCAGAGTCCAGCTTCGGGTCCACATCGAGCGCGCATCGCGTGCATCGAGCATCGGCGAATGGGGATGCGTGTTCATGCCCTGCCCTCACGCAGCGCCCAGGCCAGGCCGAGCAGGCCCGCGCCCATCAGCAGCATCACCAGCGATTTCGCCAGCAGACTGACGCCCAGGGCGTAGTAGAAATGCGCCACGTGCAGCAGCAGCCCCAGCAGGCAGACCCCGAGCAGCACGCGCAGCCGCTGATGAAAGGCCACCGCCGTGGCCACCAGCGCCGCACCCAGCGACAGCAGTGGCCACAGCGCCATCCAGTCGCGGCTGCCGTCGCTGTCGCGCACGAACAATCCACCCAGGGGATCAGCCAACGGTGTGGCGAAGGCCAGCGCGAGGATCAAACCGATCAGCGTCGCGCGCAGCAGGCCCGCCCAGCGCGTCGCCATCCAGCGCGCCTCGCTGCGCGCGATCCACACCAGCGCTGAGATCGGCGGGCCCCAGCAGGCGAGCCAGGTGATCAAGGCCAGGGACAGCGCGGGACGGGCGTCCTCGTTCCAGCGCTGCCAAGGCTCGCCCAGCAGGCTCCAGCGCAGGCACATCGCCCAGGCAGCACAGGCCGCCAGCACATTCAGCACGCGCGCCGCCGGGCGCGGCGCAATCACCGCCATCGACGCAAACAGCAGGCTGCTCACAAACAGGGTGGGCACGGCTTCGTCGAGCGCGCTACCTATCGCCACCACCGCAGCACACTCGCCTGCGATCAGCAGGGACAGACCCAGCTGCCAGGGAAACACGCCCATGCCCTGCACACGCAGCAGCAGCAGGCCCGGCACGCCCCACAGCAGCGCCAGCGGCAGGAAGGCTTCGCTGCCGCTCAGGTTCCAGGTCAAGGCTGTGGTCAACATCAGCAGCAGGCCGGCGAACCAGGCAGCGGCACCGAGCATCAGGCTCAGATACCAGGGCTGGCTCGGCTCGAAGACGGGCAGCGGCCCGTCCGCGGCGAGACCCGACCACAGGCGATCGCATTCCGCGGCGAGTTCAGGCTTCATCGAGATCGCCCTCCCAGCGACGCACCAAGGGCACCAGAAACACGCCCGCGACCGTGGAGGAAGCGACCACCCACAGTGGCAGCAGCAAGGTCAGCAGACCGGCGCTGCGGCTGGGGATCACTTCGATCAGCACTGCCAGGCCCAGCATGACGGCGCTTGCGGCCAGCGCGACCGGCCCCAGCGCCTCGCGCCGGAAACGGAAGCAGAACGCGCCGACCAGACCCGCAGCCAGTAGATACAGCAGCACCACGGCGCCCACCGGCTGACGGCTGTCGAGAATCGCCACGAAGGCTGCCAGGGTGCCGTAGCCCAGTCCGGTCAGCAGCAGCAGGCGTCGCAGCCAGCGCGGCAGCATCGTGTCGACCCGAGGATCCGACAGCGCGCGCCACTCGGCCAGCGCCCACAGCATCAGGTTGGGCAACATCGCGATCAGCATGCGTAGAGCCCAGCTGTGCTCGTCGAAGCCGAACAGCATCCATAGCGGATGCTGCGCGGGAACCACGCCGCAGAACAGCGCCAGCGCCACGTTGCCGACCAGCAGCCAGGCGGCGGTCACCGGCGACCAGCGCGCTGCCAGCACCAGAGGAACACCGAGCACTGTCCATAGGACGAACAGTTCGTAGATATCGGCACCGGTCTGGAAGGTCTGCCCGAACAGCGCGAACAGCGTGCCGGCGCCGATGAATGCGAGCAGCAGGCCGCCACGTCCGACCGGCTGCGGCGGCGGCCGCCATAGCGCGGCCGCGATCGCCAGCAGAAACAGTGCCTGCAGCAGCCACAGCCGCCCCCCTGGCGACAGCACCGACCAATTGGCGGCGATGAAGAACACCGCACCGAGGCCCAAGGCAAGCACGCCAGCGATCCCGGAGAAGCGTTGCAGCGCATCGCGCCACTCCATTGCAGAGGGCACAGCGCCAGCATCGGCCAGCAACCTCGCGCTGCGCTCGGCGTCCAGCCCTCGCGCCTGCGCCATCGCATCGAGCACACCTCGTGACACCCGCTGCTGCGACATGTGCACCCCACGTGAAAGTTCGCGGCAGTGTGTTGGTCGGACGGCGCTTGGCGCAAGTCGTGGTTCGGAGGCGGCTCGAACGGAGCGTCAGGCGTCATCGTCTGGAGGTCGTATGCGCCACTGCGGTTTTGGCTGGCTGCGCCCGGGCAGCATCGCGAAGACGAACCCATGCCCTGAGGGGAATGTGGCTCCGCCCTCGTTTGTTCATCCGGGAATCTGTGGCGCCTCTCTCTTCCGATCGCAGCCTTCTGACCGCCAGTGCGAGGGAAGCAAGATCGGTGTCGAGAGGACTAGAACACTTGCGACGAGTCCGCCCCCTCTCCCCAACCCCTCTCCCACAAGGGGAGAGGGGCTCAAGGGCGAGGCTTGGCTAGGTTGAAGCTCAAGCGCGAGTCTTGCCTCGGTTGTAGCTCAAGCGCGAGGCTTGCCTCGGTTGTAGCTCAAGCGCG
>CAZPHV010000147.1:0-3332 GCA_964586455.1 uncultured Aquimonas sp. | reverse complement strand
CGTAGTGGTAGTGGCGGGCGATCTTGGGTTCGGGCGTCGGCGCATTCGCGTCGGTCGGGCGCACGAACTGGCGGATCAGCCTTCCTGCCGCATCGCGCTCGAAGAAGCTTCTCAACGCACCCTGCGTGCGCACGGTCTCGCGGTGCAGGGCGTCGCGCTCGAACTCGGTGATGACTTCGCCGTCGAGCTTGAGTTTGCTGACGTGGCCCGAGCCGTACAGCTCGGGCTTGAGCGCGCGGCCATCGGGCAGCACGGTCTCGACGCGGTTGCCGAGGCCGTCGTAGCGGTGGCTGATGCGGAACTCGCGGCCGTCGCGGGTGTGCGTGGTCTCGTGGGCGAGTCGGCCGGTGGGCGTGTAGGCCAGCTCGACGCGGGCCTGGGCGTTGCGGGCCTGCACCAGCAGGCCGGTGCGGCTGTAGGCGTTGCGGGCGCGGGTGGTGCGGGCGCCAGCCGCCAACGATGAATTTCCTGCGGCCGAGAAAGCGCCTGAGCCTGCGGGCGAATTCGCATTCGCGCCGGTGGGCTCAGCCGCGCGCACCGCGACCTTCTCCATCAGCCGGCCCATCGCATCGCGCTGGTAGTGGCTGCGCAGCACGCCGGGTGCACGCGGGGCCATCCACTCGGCGCTATAGGGCACGCCGTCGGCGGATTCGATCAGCTCGCCGGCGGCGTTGTAGCGGTAGTCGATGCGTCGTGCATCGAAGCCTTGTTCACTGACCAAACGATCAGCCATGTCCCAGCCGAAGCGATACAGCGCGCCGTTCTCGTTGGTCAGCGTGGCCAGGCGCCCGTGGCGGTCGTACTGGTAGGCCAGGCGATGGCCGAGCGCGTTCTCGCGCGCAATCGGGCGGCCGGCGGGGTCGAGCACATAGCGGGTGGCGTGGCCCTGCGGATCGTGGTGGGCGATCAGGCGGCCCAGCGGGTCATAGGCGAAGCGCTCGACTGCGCCGTCGGGATGTGTCATCGCCACCACGCGGTCGCGGCGGTTGATGCGCTGGTACTGGTAGTGGGTGATGCCGCCGAGCGCATCGATCACGCGCAGCAGGTTGCCGCGGCGGTCGTAGTCGAAGCGGGTGGTGGAACCGACGCAGTCGCGGCGCACGATCAGCCGGCCCGCGGCGTCGTACTGCAGGATCGACTCACCGCCGCGCGCATCCAGCACGTGCACGGGGTTGCCATGCCCATCCAGGGTGTAGCGCGTGATCGCGCCATCGGCGCTGCGGGCCTGGATCAGGTTGCCGCGTGCATCAAACTCGAACTCGCTGCGCTGGCCCAGCGGGTCGGTGATCTGCACCGAATTGCGGTGCTGCGGGTGGTAGCGCAGGTTCCAGTCGGCGCCATCGGGCTGTTCGACGCGGATCAGATTGTCGCGGCCGTCGGCGTCAATGGCGCGCATATCGCTACTGAGCGCATCCCAAGCGAAACGTTGCACCTCGCCCAGCGAGGTGCGCTCGCCGGGTGAGCGCTGAGGTCAGAGCATCGGGCACGGGCCGCGGGCGCGGAGGCCCTGAGTTTCAGAGTTGAGATCGGCGCTGAATTAGACCTCGCCACTCCGAACCGTTCATTCTTCAGTGGCACTTAGCATAAGTGGGGAGGGCCGCACATCTGCCTCAATAGACCGCCTAAGAAGTCCGCGATTCCTGCGCAAAGCGTAGAAGTGCATGACTCGCAACGGTGCGAATTCAACGCCCCCCACTGGACAGTGCCCAATTAATACAGGGAGCCCCCGGTTCATAGAGTTGTCGTCATTCCACGACAAAACCCATCTTCCCCCATAGTTCTGGCGCACTAACTCGCCGAGCTGACGAGCGAAGACAACAGAAAGCTTTTGCGTCTGGTCTTTGTCTAGACCCTCTGACATAGTGTCAAAAAGAGCTTCGAGCTTCTCGCAGTCTCCAATATCTGTTGATAGTTCAACCCCAAACTTACCCGCCTCGGCGAAGAGCCAGTCAATCTGGTCGTCCATAGTCATCAGAAAATCGTCGAAGCGATTTTCAGATTCTTCTCGTGAAGTCACGCTGCACCCCGCTATATCTTCGGTCCGATGTGGTATTTGATGCCAGCTGCGTCAAGTGCATTCAAGTAGGGTTTTGAGGCGCCTTTTTCCAGAATGTGTTCGACCACCCATCCTCTTTTTACAAGCTCCGCATCCTTCTGAATAGCCAGCACGTTATCTTTGGTTAAGCTAACCGGACCAGATTTTAGCTGACCGGCGTACCCTTCACTTTCTTTAAGGATGTCCACCTGCCGATTCGTTAGCGGCGTCTTCAGCGTATCTTCGGTGGCATCCATCGCGCGCCGATAGTCCGCTTCCCTCGCCAGGCCAACGCGATAGTTACGCATATTTGTATCGTACTGTTTGCTCCAAGCTTCGTACGATTTTTTTCCCCCTCGCTCTTGGTATCTGCGCCATCGATCAGCTTTGTGCTCCGCCGTCCCGGGCTCCAGCCTTTGCCGCGGTCGAGGCGGCGTGGGCGAGACGTGTACCCCAGGTGGTTCGGCCTGTGTTGGACTTGATTGTGGGCGGCTGGGCGCAGCTTCCTGCGCGACATCGTCTGCGCTACGGCTCGCAGCACCCGCGGCTGCTGCATCATCCGCGCCACGCCCAGCGGCCCCCGCGGTGGTCAGGTCGTCTGCCGCTTGCGTAGCCGTCGAAGGACGCTTGAACAGGTTACGTAGCCCACCCAAGGTTGCGATGTTGATGCCGGTGTTGGTGCTTGCCTCGACGTAGTCACCGCGCTTCCATGCGGTCTGGGCTTCTGGTGGTACTACGATGGACAGCGCCATGTTGCCGGCAGCAGAGCCCGCCGTCCCAAGCGTGGTATTGCCAAGGCGGATGTTTTCAGCCGCGATCTGCGCTTGGACCACCGTCAACATCATGCCGGCTGGGCTCCGGCGCTGTGAAACGTTCAGCGCCAGATTGGTCAAGGTGGTCACCCCATCTCCGACTGCGAGCCCTGCCTTGAGCACACCGCGACCGACTTGAGCGAGATAGTCCGTCCACGTGCCCGGCGTGCCTTGAATCCCATCGACCATCGGATAGACGTCCCGAAAGCGAACGTACTCTTCGAGGTCGAAGAGCTGCTCTTTCAATAGGGCTTCCTGCCGGCGAAGTTCTTCGAGTTCAGGGCTGGTCCGCTGCCCCGGCGGTGGCAGAGCCTCCGCGGCCTGCGGCGGTGCGGAGGGTGCTTTCGGCGGCTTCTCTTCCGTCAGCAACGCACCACGCACGCCACCCAGCCCGTCAGGACCACAGTTGATGAGGGCAGCGCTGGAGTTGCGGGCCACGGGCTTGTTGTTGACGTATACCGAACGGGCGCCGGTCAGCACCTTCA
>CAZPHV010000146.1:0-3418 GCA_964586455.1 uncultured Aquimonas sp. | reverse complement strand
CCAACCACATCAAGCGCGATCGCACGGAAACCGTCGACAACAACGAAACGATCACGGTCCACAACGATCGCACCGAAGAGGTGGATGGCTTTGAAAAGATCACCATCCACAAGGACCGCACCGAAGAAGTCGACGGCCACGAGACCATCAGCATCCACAAGAACCGCACCGAGACCGTGGATGGCAACGAGTCCGTCACCATCCACAAGAACCGAAACAAGAAGATCGGCAAGAATGAGTCCGACAAGATCGGCAAGAGCTGGTCGATCAAGGTCGGCAAGTTCAAGACCGAAACCATCGGCATGGCCTCGATGCAGAACGTCGGCCTCGGCAAGATGGTCAACGTCGGCGGCGCTTACAGCCTGAACGTCGGCATGATGATGAACACCATCGTCGGCGTGAACCGCTTTGAGAAAACAATGAAGACGCACAGCGTCTCGGCAGGCAAGGAGTTCGCGGTCAGCGCTGGCGGCGCATCCAGCCTGCTGATGGACGAAGAGAAGATCGTGCTGCAGGTGGGCGACAGCCGCATTCAACTGCTCAAGGATGGAACCATCACCATCAGCGGCGAGAGCATCGAGGCTCGGGCCGATGGCGAGATCCTGATCGAGGCCAAGACCATCGAGCAGAACCCATGAGTACGTACAAGCACGACAGCGGCGACGCACATGCGTTCGACGAGGGGTCACTTGATCCGGCAAGCTCGACGGCCTCGACGGCCTCGACGGCTTCTGCGGCTTCCGCCGCTTCGACGTCCCCTGCCAGCCCAGCCCCACAGCGATCTGCGGCGGGCGTGGTCATCGGCTTCATCTCGCACATCAATGATCAGGGCCTGCCCTGCGTGGCGATTCCCGGCAATGCCGACGAGGCTCTGCCCGCGCGCAGCCTGTGCGCGATCAGCGACGAGCACCGGGGCCAGCAGTGCGCCCTGCTGTTCGAGAACGGCGACCCGCGTGCGCCCTTGATCCTGGGCCTGCTGCAGCACCCGGTGCTGAGCCTGCAGGGCGATATCCACCAGGCACGCCACGCCGAGGACGGCGAGCTGCATCTGCACGCGCGACACGCGATCGAGCTGCACTGCGGCGAGGCCAGCTTCCGCATGAGTGCAGACGGCCGCATCGAACTGCGTGGCAGCACCCTGGTCAGCCACGCCTCCGGCTTGAACCGCATTCGCGGCGCCTCGGTCAAACTCAACTAAGGGACGGCCATGGAAATCATCAACGGCAGCCGCTTCGTGCTCGACGCCCACATGGGCACCGACGCCCAGGGCAAGCGCTTTCTGGTCGCCCAGGCCAAGGCCACCTACCGCATTCCACCCGAGGGCCAGCAGTACCCGCGATTGGCGGATCCGCAGCTGCCCCTGCTCAATGCCGATGTGTTCGAGGGCGAGCCCGGCGAGAGCGGGCTGATCTTCGAGGCCGATCACGCCTGGCACAAGCCGCGCTGCGATGTGCTGGTGCATGCATTCGCACATGCGCCAGGCGGGCAAGCAGTGAAGCAACTTGACGTCGGTTTTCGCGTCGGCAGCTGCCTGCGCACAGCGCGTGTGAATGGCAACCGCCACTGGCGTCGCGGTCTGCTGGGTCTGCAGCCCTCCGAGCCTGAGCCGTTCACGTCCATGCCAATCAGCTACAGCCGTGCCTTTGGCGGCACCCGCGTGCACGACGGCCTGCCACAGCCCTTCGCCGCCAACCCGATCGGCTGCGGCTTCGGCGGTGCTCCCGGTGACACCTCATTGGCCGACACACCCGTGCCCAATATCGAGGAACCCGGCACGCCGATCGACAACCCGCGCGAGCGCTATCGGCCGATCAGCTTCGGGCCGCTGGGCCGCAGCTGGGCCGGCCGGGTCGAGTTCGGCGGCACCTACGATCAGCGCTGGATCGACGAGGTGTTTCCACTGCTGCCCGAAGACTTCGACCCGCGTTTCTTCCAAGCGGCACCGGTCGAGCAGCAGATCGACTATCCCACCGGCGGCGAAGAGGTCGCCTTCGTGAACCTGCACCCCAGCCGCCCCGAGCTGCGCTTCGTGTTGCCGCGCCTGAGCCTGTCGATGGTGGTACTGGATCAGCACCGCAAGGTGCACAAGCTCGAACCGGTCGTCGACACGCTGAGCTTCGATCTGGACGCCGAGGTCTTCACCGTGGTCTGGCGTGCCCGCCACCCGCTCAAGCGCAGCCTGGCTGAAGTCGATGCACTGGCCGCCGGCAGCCTGTGCAAACGCTGGTGGCAGGCCCGCGTGCTCGGCACCAACGACTGCGGCTGCGGCGGCAAGGAAACCAAGGACGAAGACCAGGCCCCGGTCGCGGAGATCGTGGTCGCATGAGTACGCCGATGAAGCTTGCGGTGCTCGGCGCCGGTGCGGTCACCTCGGTCGGCAATTCGCTGCCGGCGACGGCTGCGGCGATTCGGGCGGGGCTGGATAACTTTCAGGACACCTACTTCCGTGGCCAGCGTGGCGAGCCGCTGCCCGGCGCTGCGATGACACTGGGCCTGAGTGAGAACGGCGCCCGCGTGGGCGGTGCCACCAAGCTCGGTACCGCACTCGCCTGGGCGGTAAGCGAGGCGATCGAATCCGCAGGCGTACGCGCACCGCTGCCCGCCAGCGTGCCGCTGCTGTTTCTCGGTGATGACACCCGCCCCGCTCCGCTGGTCGATGCCGCGCACCTCTGCCAGAAATCGATCACCCCGCTGTTCGAATCGCCGGATCGACTGCATCTGCAGGCCTTTACCGGCGGTGAGGCAGCCTGCGTCGATGCCTTGCGGGCTGCGCGCGAGTTTCTGGTCCAAGGTGCGCCCTATGTGTTGATCGCAGCCGCGGACTCCTGGCTGCGCACCAGCGACATCGCGCATGCGCTCGCGCACCAGCGTCTGCTCGACACCGAAGTCAGCAGCGGCTTCGTGCCGGGCGAGGCAGCCGCCGCGCTGTTTGTCACCCGCGACGTCGAGCACGCAGCGCTGCACGTCCACGGGCTCGGCCTCGGCGAAGAAGCCGCCACCCTGCTCACTGACGAGCCCTGCCACGGCAAGGGCTTGGCGCAGGCAACCCGTCAGGCCTTGAACGAAAGCGGCTGGCAACCCCACGACATCCACCTGCGAATGAGCGACATGGCCGGCGAGAGCTTCTTTGCCGAAGAACTGTCCACTGCGTGGGCGCGCGTGTTGCGCGAGTCGCAGCCGAAAGGTCATGGGCGGATCTTCCCGGCGGCCTGCACCGGCCATGTTGGCTGCGCCTTCGGGCCGCTGATGCTGGCGCTGGCCTGGCAACTGGCAAAACGCAAGCGAATGCCCGGGCCCAAGGTTCTGATCCAGCTCTCCTCCTCCAACACCCTGCGCGGCGCCATCGCCGCCCATGCCGGAGCCGCATGATGGCTACGCACGTCTACGCCAACAGCAACGAAATCGCATCGAAGTCTGC
>CAZPHV010000145.1:0-3600 GCA_964586455.1 uncultured Aquimonas sp. | reverse complement strand
TCATCCGCGCCAACAGGCGCTTAAGTTCTAAGAAAAACGAAGCACTACACTAGCGCGCCGCCTGCTGTGGGGCCTGCGCGCGGACGACGGCCATGTGACCGGCTTCCGCGTGGCCGAAGACTCAAGCTTTGCCGACCATCAGGACGATGCCTTCGAGCTGCCCGCCGAGGCCACGATCTGCCTGCCGCACCCGCTGGAGCTGGACGAGGCCCAGCGCGCCGGCTTCGGCCAGATCTTCGCCGACTACGAGATCCTGCAGCCCTTCCCTCAGCTTGGCCGCGAGGTGCTGTCGATGAGCGAGGACGAGCTGGCGCAGAACCGAAGCGGCCGTTTCAAGGGCAAGGCGATCGCCGTGGGCAGCGCCTGGGGCCTGCAGCACCGCGGCTGGCGCCCGGGCGACGCGCAGGACGGCGGCTGGATCGGCTGGTTCGTCAAACCCCTGCCCGGTGGCCTGGAGGCGCAGATCGCGCTCGACCCGGGCACCGTGGTCGGCGCGATCCAGTTCGAGCCCAAGCAAACCCTGGGCGAGCTCAGCCTGCGCACCGCCAACAGCTGGAACGAGGACGGCCTGCGCCGCTTCTCGACGCTGAGCGCGGTGGCGCGCAGCGAACTGCTGCGCGATCTCGACCGCTTGGCGCCGCTGGTCGAGTAGCCGGCCTGCAGCCAGTCTGCCGCGCGTGCAAGCAGCGCTGCGCGCGCGGGTCCTGTTCCTGTGTCCGCTCAGGAGAGTCCAGGCTGCGCCGCACGCGCGAGCCGGAAGAGCGAGCCGGAAGCGCAGATCCGGCGCTCGGGCCGCAGCCCACAGGGACGTGCTTCGGGCAGAACATAGTGCGGGCCTACACCAAAGCCGCATCGCCGCAGGCCGCCGCGGGCGCTATGGTGGAAACCCCGCCCGCGAATGCGCCGCCATGAGCACCAGCCCCGAACTTGCTGAAGTCATCGGCTTCCTGCGAGGACACGCGCCTTTCGATCGACTCACCGCCGAGCAGCTGGAAACCACGGCGCGGCGACTCGAAATCATCTACCGCCGAAAGGGCGAGGTGCTGCTGAGCATCGGCGAGGCCAACACCGCGTTGGCCGTGATCCGACGCGGTGCGGTGGAAGTGCACGACGCCAGCGGACGCTTGATCAACCGTCTGGCCGAGGGCGAGAGCTACGGCCTGCCCTCGCTGCTGACCGGCAAGCCAGTGCGCAACCGGGTGACCCTGATCGAAGACGGGCTGCTGTATCTGCTGCCGGTCGCCGACTTCAACAGCCTGCGAGCGGCAAACCCGGCCTTCGAGCAGCACTTCGTATCGACGTTGGAAGAACGCATGCGTGCGGCGGCCGAAGCCGGCGGCGGCAACGAGCTGATGGCCACGCCGGTCAGTCGCCTCGGCAGCCGAACGCCGGTCATGATCGAGGCCAGCGCCAGCATTCGTGAGGCCGCGCAGCAGATGTCGGCGAAAGGCGTGTCCTCGATTCTGATCGGCGACAGCGAGCACATGCAGGGCATCGTCACTGACCGCGACCTGCGCAACCGGGTGCTCGCCGCCGGGCTCGATCCGAATGAGCCGGTGAGCCGGATCATGACCCCCGACCCGACCCATCTGGATGTTGACCGGCCGGTGTTCGAAGCCTTTCTGGTGATGGCCAACCGCGGCATCCACCATCTGCCGCTGACCCGCGATGGCAAACCCGCGGGCATGCTCACCACCCGCGACCTGGTCAGCCTGCAAACCCAGCACCCGCTGTATCTCGTGCGTCAGGTATCCAAGCAAGACAGCATCGCCGGCCTGGTCGAAGTCACCGGTCGCATGCCGAAGATGTTCGCGCTGATGCTGGCCAACGGTGCGCGCCCGGAAGACATCATGCGGATGCTGACGGCGCTGACCGATGCGGTGACGCGCCAGCTCTTGCGTATGGCTGAACAACAGTTCGGCCCCCCGCCCCTGCCCTACGCCTGGCTTGCATTCGGTTCACAGGCGCGCAACGAGCAAGGCCCGCACACCGATCAGGACAACGGCCTGCTGCTCGCACATTCGCCCGATGAGGCCGGCGCCGACTATTTCGAGAACCTGGCCAAGTTCGTCTGCGCCGGGCTGGATGCCTGCGGCTATGTCTACTGCAATGGCGACGTGATGGCGCAGAACCCACGCTGGCGGCAGCCCCTGGACGTCTGGCAGGGCTATTTCCGAAGCTGGATGCATGAGCCCGACCCGAAAGCGCTGCTGCACGCGTCGATCTTCTTCGACCAGCGCTGCGTGCACGGCGACCGCACGCTGCTGGACGCGCTGCAGGAGTCGCTGTTCGACGCCTCTCCGCGGCACGGGATCTTCCTCGCCGTGCTGGCGAAGCACGCGCTCACCCACGAGGTGCCGCTCGGTCTGTTCCGGCGTTTCGTGGTCGAGCACCGCGGCGAGCACCGCGACACCCTCGACATGAAAAAGGCCGGCAGCCTGCCTTTGAACGATCTGCTGCGGGTGCGCGCGTTGGCCGCCGGTATTCGTGAACCCGGCAGCCTTGCGCGCATCGAGGGGCTGCGAAGGATGGGCCGCATGGCCGATCTGGATGCCGCCGAACTGTCCGCAGCCTTTCGGCTGCTGTCGAGACTCAAGCTGGAGCACCAGGCCGCGCAGCTGGCCGCCGGCGAAAAGCCCGACAACCGCATCAACCCCAGCCAGCTGAACCGCATCGACCGCGACGCCCTGCGCGATGCGTTTCTGGTGATCCGCCAGGCCCAGGCTGGGTTGTCCAACGCTTTCGGCGTGCAGTGAGCTGGCTGCGCCGGCTGCTGTTCGCGCGCCGGGCCCGCGGCACGCCGCTGGAACGCCACTACGCCCTGCCCTTGCCTGCCCCGTCGACGCGCTGGCGCGACGCCGAACTGCTCGCGCTCGACTTCGAGACCAGTGGCCTCGATACCGAACGCGATCGCCTGCTGAGCATGGGCTGGGTGCGCATCTCGCAAGCCCGCATCCAGATGCCGAGTGCACGCCATGTGCTGATCCACGCCGAGGCCTTGGACACCCGCGGGGTGGGCCAGAGCGCGATCGTTCACGGGCTCACCGACACCGATGTCGCCGAGGGCATCGAGCCCTGCGAAGCCGTGCGCCAACTGCTGGTCGAGCTCGAAGGGCGGGTGCTGGTGTCGCACGGCGCGCCGATCGAACTCAACTTCCTGGCCGCGACCAGCCGCCGCTGTTTCGGCGTACCGCCGACCCTGCGCTACATCGACACGCTGGCGTTGGAGCGCCGGATTCGCCGCAACCAAGTCGACCCCAAGGGCTACCTGCGTCTGCACGCCTGTCGCGAACGTTACGGATTGCCCACGTACCGAGCCCACAACGCGGCGATCGACGCCCTGGCCTGCGCCGAATTGCTGCTGGCCCAGGTCGGACGCATCGGCGATGAGGCCACGCTGCGGCTGCGCGATCTGACGGGTTGAACGGGCCGCGCCCGGCCGCGTCTTGAGAACGGGCGATTGATTTGTCGGCAAGCGTGGGGCTTGCGGTGGGCCAGGGCCCACCCTATGCGACGTCGAAAATCGCGGCCACTGCATCGCATAGGGTGGGCCAGGGCCTGAGGTCTCCCCAGTTTTTCTGCGTCACGGCAAGGCACCAG
>CAZPHV010000144.1:0-3604 GCA_964586455.1 uncultured Aquimonas sp. | reverse complement strand
GTGATCCGAGCAAACTGCCGCTTAAGTTCCAAACAGAATGCAACGCTACACTAGGTGCCTTTCGCTGCTGGAGGGTGCGGGGCACGCGCACCCTATGGCAATTGAAGCTCTCGTTGCTCTTTGCGCGCCTCGATGAGCAATGCCGAGGCTGCGGCTCACGCCGCTTTGCGACATTCAACGTCGCCGCGCCATAAGGACAGATCCTGCGCCGTTCGAACAGGTGACCGGCGTTTCTCGCTTACCGGCCCTATTCGCATAGGGTGCGCCTGTGGCGCACCAAGCACCACGCCCACGGTGCCCGCTCATCACCCACCCAAAGCCGAGCGCTACGCACTACGCACCAGCTCGCGCAACCTTCGCTCAATCCTCACGATGTTCTGCGCCTGAAGTACTTCAGGCGGGCCCGTTCGGTCCGCCGCGCATGAAGCGCAGCTCGCGGCAGTGTTCCAGCGATTGTTCGCCCTCGCGCAGCAGGGCGGTGATCTGCTCCACGCGGGTGCCGGGCAGTGCCTGGTAGGCGCCCCAACCGTTGCGTCCCTCGCGCTTGATGCGGTACAGGGCGCGGTCCGCCAGCTCCAGCAGGTGCTCCCATTCCAGGCTGTTGGTGTCGCCCTCGATCAAGGGATACTGGCAGAGACCGATCGAACACGTTACCTGCAGCGGTGTACTGCCGCCGACATCGAAGTCGAACGAGGCCACCGCCGAGCGCAGGCGCTCGCCCAACACGGGCAGGAAGCTCAGCGGCATCGGCCGGAACACCAGCACGAACTCTTCGCCGCCCCAGCGCGCCACGTAGTCGCCGGTGCGCACCTGCGCCTGCAGGACCTCGCTGAACTGCTGCAGCACCCGGTCGCCGACAGCATGGCCCAGGGTGTCGTTGATGCGCTTGAAGTGATCGATGTCGACCAGGGCGAACAGGATCACGCGCGGCTGCGTCGCATCGACTCCGATCTCGCGCATGTAGAACGCCAGATCCTTCGGAATCTGCGTGCTCAGGTAGCGGCGATTACGTAGCCCCGTCAGCGGGTCCGTCTGGCTGGCTTCGTGCAGGCGCTCATTGGCCTCGGCGAGGTCGGCGGTTCGTTGCTGCACCAAGGCCTCCAGTTCGGCGGAACGCTGGCGGTAGTGCTGTCGCTGCAGGCGATAGACGAAGGCGGCGATGAGCACGCCCAGCAGCGCGATCGCGGCGACCACGCTCACCAGGAACCAGGGCGTTTCGCGGAAGCTCGGTGCGATGCTGAACTCGGTGAAGGCTGCCGGGCCCCAGGCGTGTTCGACGGTCGAGCCCTGGACTTCGAAGCGATACCTGCCGGCTGGCAGATTGGTGTAGCTGACAACTCGCTGGCTGGCTTCATCGGTTTCCCGCCAGTCTTCGTGATAACCAAGCAGGCGATAGCGAAAGCCAAGGCTTTGCGGCTCGTAGAAGCTGATCGCGGTGAACTCGAAACCGAGGTCGCGCGCATCCACCGGCAGATTCAGATCCACGCCGTCGGATCCAGAAGCTGTCGACAGTGCGCGCCACTCTCCGCCGACGCGCAAGCGCTCGACCAGTGCGCTGGGCGCCTGACCGGGAGGGCTTACGTCGTGTGTGTCCAGCACCACCAGACCATCGCGGCTGGGCGCCCACAATTGCGTTCCCCGTTGCAGGCCCTTGGAGTTGCCGGCGCCGTTGCAGCAGAAGCCTTTCTGGCCGCCGCGTCGGTCGCCGCGTTCGTTCAGCAGCATTTCGCCCTGCACGCGGGTGCTTCTGCCTTCGGCCAATGCATGCATGTCGGCCAGCGGTACCCGGCCGATGCCGCGGATTCCGCCGATCCACAGATAGGTCTCATCGTGGGCGAGGAAGAAGGGCGCATTGCGCGGCATGCCCTGCGCGGTGCCGATGACATGCCAGCGCCCACCGCTGTACAGATAGAGCGTCTCCGACAGACTGCCTGCGACCAACTCTCCGTTCGGCAGCTCATGCAGCACCGTGATGTCGATCTCGGGCGGCAGGCCGCGATCGGGCTCGAAGCTTTCCTCGCCCCCCTGTTTGAACGCGAACAGCCCGGACTGGGTGCTGACCAGCAAGCGGCCGTCGCGGGTCGGCAGGAGGAAGCGCACGCGTGCATCGCGTAGGCCCTCCGCTTGGCCAAAACGCTGCAGCGGCTGCTCGGGGGGTGAGCCACCAGAGCGGGTTTCCGAGTGATCCAGAAACAGGCCATCGCTGGTGGCGTACCACAGTCGGCCCTGGGCGTCCCGCGCGATGCCATTGATCTGCAGTGAGGCGAGCGGCTCGAACCGGGCGGGTACGCTCAGGTGATTACCCTCCCACAACGCCAACCCGTGGCGGGTGCCGATCCAGACCCGATTGCCTTCGGCGCGCAGGCTGTAGGCACTCGGATGGGGCAGGGCACTGCCCTCGACGATCTGGGTGAAGCGGCCGTCGGAGAGCCGTGCAAGGCCATCATCGGTGCCGACCCAAAGACTGCCCTCGGGGCCTTCTGCCACCGACCACAGCAGGGGCGTGCGCAGGCCCTGACGCTGGCTGTAGCGGCGCGTCCAGCCGTTGCGCAGACGGGTCACGCCGCTCCACAGACTGCCCAGCCACAAATTGGCCTCGCGGTCCTCGAACAGCGCGCGAACCGACAGTCCAGCGCCCTCGCGCACGACGCGTTCATGGCTGCCGTCGGCGCGCAGTCGGCTCAAGTGCGCGAGTTCTCCGATCCACAGATTGCCTTCGCTATCCACCCGCATGACTTCGATCGGCGTGTGCGCGAGGTGCGGCAGCTCTATCGGCGCCTGCCACTGATCGTTCTGCAGGGCCAGCAGCCCTTCGCTGGTACCGACCCAGAGCTGTCCACGCACGCGCACCAGCGTGCGCGTGCCGGCATTGCGTGCGTTGGCCGGGAACGGCAGGAACTCTGGTTCGCCCGCGTGTTGCCAGCGGTAAACGCCCCCCACGCTGCCGATCCACAGCTGTGTGTCCTCGCTGAGCAGGGCGCGGGCCGGGCGATGCAGTACCCGATGTGGACGTAGCCGGCCCTCCTCGGCTACGTAGACCGTGCTGCCGGCGGCGGCCAGGACCTCGCCGTCCGAGGTCTGCGCCAGCGCCAATACGTTGATGGGCCCGCTGTCGGCCGGTACTGCTTCGAAGCGGTTGCCGCGCCAGCGCGCCAGCCCCTTGTAGGTGCCGATCCAGACCTGGTCGGCGTCAGCCAGCAGTGCGTTCACGTAAATGCCCGGCAGGCCCGGTGAGTCCTCCGGCGTAAACGCAGTGAAGCGATGGCCGTCGAAGCGGGCGAGGCCGGCCTGGGTGCCGACCCAGAGATAGCCGTCGGCATCCTGCGTGATCGCCAGCGCGCTGATCTGCGGTAGGCCTTCCTCAATGCTCCAGCTGTTGCTGACGAAGTTGTGGAAGTCCTTGTTCGGGTCCAGCGCTTGCGCAGGCTGCGTCACCGGGCCAAGCAAGAGAAGGCCAAGCAGAAGCAGCAGGTAGCGACTCGGAGTCGGCAGGAGGGAGGGCATCGGGGCTCGGGCGGGGTTGTCCAGCTCTCGCATGCAGTTCATGTGCCTAACAGCCTGTCGAAAAACCCCTTGCACGACAGCCGCCGTTTGATTCCGCCTG
>CAZPHV010000143.1:0-3786 GCA_964586455.1 uncultured Aquimonas sp. | reverse complement strand
GGCACCGCACAGCAAGCGAATATCGGAGCCGCGCATCGGGTGAACACCGGCGAGGCGTATCAGGCCAACACCGGCGGCGCGCACAACCGCCCCTCCATCCCGGCCCATGAAGCGCGGCGGGTCAAGACCCGCCCTACACGAGCAGCATCAGCGATCCGTAGGGCGGATCTTGATCCGCCGTCGCCCGAGCGAACATCGGCACCGCACAGCAAGCGAATATCGGAGCCGCGCATCGGGTGAACACCGGCGAGGTGCATCAGGCCGACACCGGCGCCGCGCACAACCGCCCCTCCATCCCTGCCAATGAAGCGCGGCGGGTCAAGACCCGCCCTACACGAGGCTGCTGAAGCGGAGCAGCAACCCCGTGGCGGGGTTGGTCGCCGTGGTCGCGCTGTGGCCTGTGGCAGAGAGCGGGGCGCAACAGCAACTGCAGTGGCTGAACTTCGAAGTGGCCCGCCAGGCGGGGGCAGCTCGCAGGCCCTGGTGGAGAGGTGGCACCGCGCTGCCTTGGTCGGCTCCAGGGGCGTCCCGATCGGTGGCATCGCGCGGAAGGATTGCACCGCCGCTGCTGCCGATGCGGTAGGTTCGCCTTCGGTGTCGAGCGCGGAGCGCACCATGCGAGCAATCATCGCCCTGATCCTGCTGGCCACAGGCACGCTCTGTCCGGCACAGGATGCCGTGCTGGTGTTCAGCCGCACCGCCGGGTTCCGGCACGACTCGATTCCGAACGGTATTGCGATGCTGCAGCAACTGGGTGTCGAGCATGGGTTCAGCGTCGAGGCCACCGAGGACCCGTCGCGCTTCACCGCCGCAAGCCTCCAAGCCTTCGACGCCGTCGTGTTCCTGAGCACCACGGGCGATGTGCTTGATCAGGCTCAGCAGGCTGCGTTTCAGACCTGGCTGGAGGGCGGGCGCGGTTGGGTCGGCATCCACGCGGCCGCGGACTGCGAGTACGACTGGCCGTGGTACGGCGCCCAAGTGCTGGGCAATGGTGCATGGTTCCTGAGCCATCCGGTGATCCAGACGGCGACCTTGATTCGCGAGTCGGCCGACGATGCCTCCACCGCACACCTTCCCGCGAGCTTCTCCTTCACCGACGAGTGGTACAACTTCCAGGCCAATCCGCGTCCCGGTGCGCTGGTGCTGCTGCGGCTGGATGAGTCGAGCTATGCGCCCGGTGGCGGCGCGATGGGCGCGGACCACCCGATCTCGTGGAAGCGCCCCGTGGGTTCCGGCCGCGCCTGGTACACGGGCCTTGGACACCGCAGTGAGACTTTCGCCGATGCGCGCTTTCGACAGCACGTGCTGGGCGGCTTGAGCTGGGCGATCGGGCGTGAATCACGGCTGTTCGCCGACGGCTTCGAGGCATTGCCCTGATCGTTCACAAATACAGCGATATGCGTATCAGCTCCTCGAGGTGCATTCTCCATGGCGTTTGACGATGCTGTTCAAGCCGATGAGATGGCAAGGCTCGTCGCCGTGCTGATGCCGCACGTGCTGAGCGGTGACGATGTGCGCCTCGCCACGCTGCGGCAGCAATGGGCGATGGCCTCGGTTGAAGTCAGAGATGGATCGCCCTGCGGGCTTTACGCCCACTTCAGGATCCCGCCTTCAGCTGCGCGGGTGGGGCGAGTGTCCGGGCGCGGGGGCATCGCGGAAATCCCTGTCGAGGGCTGCCGTTTGCATGCGGGCTGCGTCCTCTATGTCATCGATGGCGCGCTTGCATTCCTCGAGGTCTACAGCTTCGAGGATTGGCCGGGCCCATCGGTCTTCGCGGCACCTCGCGCAGTCGAAGCCTTCGCCTTCGCGCGGCCCGGTTCCAGCCTTCTCTCGGAGCGTAGTGATGAACGATGAACTGATTCTGCCGATGGCCGCGCATGTGGCGTTGACCGCGTTGCTCTACGCCGCGCTGACCGTGGCGCGAGCGCCGCACCCCCAAACGTGGTGCCCGCCATCGCACTTCCAGGACTCTTGTTGCTGGGCCTGTTGGTTTCCGCACCCGGCCCTCTTATGCTGAAGCATCGCGAGATCTCATGACCGGATCGGATCGACGCCCACGAGTCGAAACGACGACTCAGGCTCTGTGCCGCCGTAGCGCCATGACAGTGTTCCAAAAAGGAACATCAAGCCCGACTGGTTCGAAGCGCGGCCGCCCGCACGGAGGCTCGCCCGAAGGGCTCCAGCCTGGGCTAAGCTTGTGCGCTTATGAAACATTCGCGCTGAGTAACGCAGGCAGCCCTGCGGCTCGCGTGTCGAGTTCGAACGTCTCCTTAGCTTTGGGGTGAGCATGAAAATCTTTTTGGCGTGGGTAGCGATATGGCTAGGCAGCTTCGCATGGGTGGCACCGGCGCAGGCGTTTGTGGATCCGCCGACCTTTGTGCCGGCAGAGCCCGTGGAGGGGCAGCCGATTCAGATGTCGGTCCGGCGCGGCGTGTGTCACACGTTTAGTGCGACGTTTCCGCCGCGCACTCCCCACCGCATCACGGTGGTTGGCGACGTCGTGGAAGTCGTACTGAGCGGGGTATCTGAGGAGAATCCGATTCTTTGCAACTTCTCGATTGGTACTGGCCAATGGGACCTCGCCCCATTGCCAGCCGGTCATTACACCGTCCGTGTTCGGATTCGAGAAGTCTTTCCGCCATTCACCGTACTCCCCGCCATTGCGGAGTCCTCGCTTACCGTGCGTGCAGGTGCGCCGACACCAAGTGTAGTACCGACGACCTCATTGCCCGGGCTGCTGTTGCTTGGCCTGCTGACAGCCGTGCTTGGCATCGTGGTGATGAAGCGACGTGGCAACTCGTGGCTGGGCCTGGTTGCCGTATTCGCGCTGTGGCCGGCGGCTGAAACCTTGGCGCAACAGCAGCCGCAATGGCTGTACCTCGAACTGGCCCGCGAGGAAGCTGCGCCCAGCCCTCAGGCACTGGTGGACGGACAGGGACACGCTGCCTTGGTCGGTTTTCGGGCGGTGCCGCCCGAGGCGATCAGCTATTTCGTGCCCCTGCCGTTTCGTGCCGAAGGGGACTTCCTGGCCTATCTCGAGGCGCATCCCGAGCTGGCTCGAACGCGCCTGGAGCAGACCGTGGTGGTGCGTTATCCCGATGGCGCAAACCTGGACGTCGCGCTCGCTGAGTTGCGTGCCGACCCGCTGGTCCGGCATGTGCAAGCGGTGGAAGAAGTCGAGTTCAGCGCAGGCCCGGCCCGGCATCCGACCGGCACCCGACCGTTGCCACCCGCGGGCGCGGTGAGTAGTGGTCAGGATTGGATCGACACCCTGCAGTTGCAGGATGCCTGGACGCGCGCCGGCGGGTGGGGGCTGGTCGGCGTGATTGACAGCGGTCTGGCGGTAGAGCACCCGGACCTGCGCGCGCTGTCCCCCACAAATGCGCTGACGGGCGGCAACTACCTGTTCGTGTATGCCGTGGACGTTGGCAGAACCGGACTGCCGGGCTATACCGCTCAGCAGGCGCTCGACTTCAACCCTGACGAGCGCGAGCCGTTGCCAACGCTGCGTCCACAGGACTCCAGCTGCGACCCGTTCAACACCGGTTTCATTCTGGCTTCCACCGCAGGCCATGGCACCCATGTGCATGGCCTGATCGCAGCCAGTCATGCCAACACCGACGGCACCGTCGGGGCCTGCAAGCGTTGCGGACTCGCATCGGCGCGCGTGGCGTTCGAGCAATGCAACGAGCAGGCGATCGTTGAGACTGTTCTGAATCCGACCGCCCTATCAGCCTGTCGAAAAACCCAATAAGTTCTGCTACACAATTGAGTCAGCCTATCGCA
>CAZPHV010000142.1:0-3859 GCA_964586455.1 uncultured Aquimonas sp. | reverse complement strand
GACGGTCGGGAAGATCAGCTCAGGAAGGAAGGTGAGGTGGGCGGACGCTTACGGTATTCTCAGCGGTCTGCTACTGAAGGAGAGTTCTCCGCTGCCAGTTGAGAGAGACTCGAATCTTCTGAGAGAACTCTCCGTTCCAGTGGACCTCCAGACCCTGCTGCTTCATGGAGTCGCATACTTCAGCGGCTATCTCCAAGGCTCGCGCCTCGTAGACATAGTCACTGACAGTCGCCCCCTTCGGCAAGAACCATCCGTATGCCAGATAGACCGAGATCTGTGAGCTCTCAGACAGCATTTCGGGCAAATTTTGGTCAATAAAGAAGGTATACCCTCGCAGCGATTTACTGAATCCTGGATGGTGTTGCTCAACAAAGGCGACACGCTCGGGAAGCTCGGAGCCACTGCAGGTATCACAACATGGCGAAGCCTGCCAAAACAGAATCCCGCGCTCCCTTAATGCCTGTTGCGCCTGATCCATGCGATCGCAATCCGTTTCCGTCGGCCATTGCACTTGTTCTTTTGCGTGCGCCGCGGTCGCGGCCTCTATCTGAGACTCGGCGAACTCCAGAAGCGCCTTCCATTCGCTCTCGGGCGCCTGATCCTCGATATGAACTTCCCGACAAATCTCCAGAATTGCATCAGGTTCAGACCGGTTCAGCCGGACTTCGCCCAGTATTACGTCCCGCAGCGCATGTTCAAGATCGTCGCGCGCGGAATCACTCCACGGCTGATCCTGAGTTACAGAAGCCTCGCTTGAAACTGCGGGTGGCGCAGGCTTTTCCTCTTTCTTGCGCTTCCAGAAGTCCAGAATTCCCACGAAAGCCCTCCAATTAGACAAGCAAGCCTACGATCCTGGCGGCAGAATATCTAAGCGTTAGACCAAAAGTCAGCCCAATTCCTGGGGGCGTAGTAAAGCACCTCGCTCCACTCAAGCCCTAGGGGATTCTTGTTGCCGCCCTGGACATTGTCAAAATCATCATCAAAGCGGAGACCATGAAACACGTCGAACGGGGGCATGCTGCTCTGAAGGGAAGCGCTTATCAACCGAGCTCCAGCTCCAGCAGCGTCGCCCGAAAGAGAGTCGATGGCTGCTCCAACCCGTCTGCATTCGATGATCTCCTGCTCGACACAAGACCTGAGATCTGCCGCAGTCCCGCAGCTCATGATGTCCAGTTCAACCGTCTCAAGCAGTAGATGGCTATGTTGACGGGCGCCCAAGAACGCCAATGACTCGTTAATTGCGTCGACCAAGGCATGCGAGGCCCCCACGAGCGGTCGCAGTATCGACGCGACTCTGATCAAGCGACCGAAACCCACAGAAAAGTCGCTGGCGATCGCGTAAAGCTTGGTCTTTGACTCCGCGGGTTCATCCGCAAAGCCGTCGAAAAGCAAGGACGCACAGAGCTGAGGATCGCCTGACATCAGCACGCGGTATGCAAATGGAACGGCATACGGCCATTCGGAGAGACCGACAATCGATTCCGGCCGGTCTGAGTATGAGCCTGGTCTGTTGCTCAGGCCGTAAAGATACGCGCGATTCGCCACTTGAATGTCTCCGCAAAAATAAGTAACAAGAAGCGAGGTTTCAACGAATTGGAAGCTGGCCTCGCTTTTCCACGCCCGCTGGCGAAAAGGGGCTAGATTGATTTTCTCACCGAGACAAATGAACCTGACCCCTTTCCTGGACCCATGTTTTGGAGGCAGGCTCACTGGCTATTGTGGAGAAAGTGAACCTGACCCCCTTATTTGGCCTGGTCTACAGTCTTCCTGGAAGCGCCGATAGATGCCTTAATTTGACCTAGGCCCGCCTCTACTTCCTTGCTTAGCTGGGCGAGCGCTTCGCGCCTTTTCTTCTCTGTGGTCTCAAATGTGAGAAGCTTTTCGGCCACTGATGACTGCATCTCCCTCAAAGTGCGAGTTAAACCAATTAAGTCTGCCGAAAGAGCCCCAATCTCACGGTTTCGAAGAGGGGTGGCTATGGGTGAGATCAAAGATAGGGCCTCTTCGTGGAGAAATTGCAGTGATTCTTCTTCTCCGCCGAGGCCGTTTTCCTCATCCAAAGCAAGTCGAGCAATATCCTCTAGTAGTGCACTGAGTGCATTCTGCCTCTGCGTCGAAATTTCCGCAGTTTCAATAGCTTCAAGGGCCTCAAGAAGGCTGGATAGAATCCAGGCTAGCTTGGCGCGCTCAGTGCTTGATCTGCGTCGATCCTCACTGGGCTCTGGAGCTTTAATTGCTTTCGTGTGTGCGAACTTTATCCGAAGTACTGCGCGCCGAAACTTCGAGAGCTTTTCATTATCCATTAGTCCCCCCGCCCCCCTAGTTGAAGCGCTACTCGGTTAGCGCCATCCTGACGTCGAATTTCGGTGATTATCGCGCGGAACGGCGCGGGACGGGGTCAGATACACTTTCCAATACGGAGAAAGTGAACCTGACCCCGTAACGCCGGGCCTGAACCTGCAGCAGCAAGGGAAAAAGTTCGCAGGGGTCGGTTGGCCCAACAACTACAGCGAAACTTTCAACACCACCACGCCCGACGGCCAGACCACGCTGCATATCGAAGACCAGTTCGGTACGCACGATACCGGCGAGAAAATGCAGGCGGTTTCTGCAGCATTGGACAAGGCGGCGGCTAGCCCGACGGATGGAAAGCTGTACCTCACCTTCAACAGCATCGCTTTCTATTTGACGCACACGCCCTACCAGTACGCGTGGTCCGTCAAGGGTGCGATGAACCCCGCCCTGTTGGCGTACTTCTCGAACAGGTTTGCGCAGACGCCGGGCCCGGCGCGTCTGGGCTTCGTCATGCTCGACTTCTACAACAACGAAACCGGCCACCTGGACAACCGCAATGTCCAGACGGTCATCGGCGCCAACTTCGCATAGAGCCCGAGCTCGTCAAAGACGCTTCGGGAGTTTTCGCAGTGCCACCACCGAGGATGCAGCTGACATGACGACGATGCACGACAACGACTTCACCTTCAATTTTCCCGGCCTTACGCAGGTGGGCTTTGTGGAGCGCGACCACGCCATCAGCAGCGGCCAGCCGTATGGCGGCGTCAGCATCAAGAACAGCACGACCGTGACAGTCAAAGCCGGGCGGCACAAGACGTCGGAGGTGGCGCACTGGTTCAAGCAAGCGGTGCAAGGCGGTGGCGGCATCGCGCTGACCTACTCCGACACCTCGCCTGAGGAGCTGAACTTCGCTGTGCGCGGCACGCTGACCCTGGTCATCAACAACGTGACCTACACCGCCGAAAACTTCGTGCTGGCGCAAGGCAGCACCCCGACCGGCGGCAACAACTGGTGGCTGGGTTCGGCACAGATGTCCGCCATCACGCACAGCAATGTCACCCTCGACTACGCGACCGCCATCGTGGAAGCGACGCTGGGCTATGTGGTCGACATCGTGACCGAAGACCCGATCGGCGCCGTTGAAGACAGCGCAAAGCTGATCGTCGCGGCACTGCAAAAGCACAAGGTCGGTTCGGGCCAGGTGCCCTTCACCCTCAGCACGGCGAACAACGCCGTCGAACTGCTGCTGTTCCAAGTGTCTGAAAACCACGACACCGATGGCTCGATACTCACTGGTACCTACACGGCTCCGTAATCCGCTTTTCACTTGAGCCGCGGGGCGAAGCAGTCGCCTCCGGTTCAACAGGCACAGGCCGCTTCATGGTGATGAAGCGGCCTGTTCTTTTTGCTCGGGACTGGGTGCAGAGCGGGGTGACGTACACTTTCCATTACGGAGAAAGTGAACCTGACCCCCTTGCTGCATCGACATTGCGCCGGCCCATGTGGCAAAACAAGACCTGAATACTCATCGCGCCGCCCCCGACTGCTGACAGGACAGTCCAAG
>CAZPHV010000141.1:0-4048 GCA_964586455.1 uncultured Aquimonas sp. | reverse complement strand
CACGTAGTAGTCGTCATGCTGCAGGTAGGGCGTGCCGCCCAGCCAGTCTTCGATGGTGTCCGCCCAGTCGTCGGGGTCTACGGTCCAGAAAAGGCCTTTGGCATAGCCACACCAGCCGTAGACCTGCCAGTACTCCAGCAGCTTGTCGGGCAGCTTGCCGCGAAACTTCTCGATCTTCTCGGACGGCACATCGCGGCGGGCGATGGGCGGACCAAAGCCCTTGAAGTCCAGAAAATTCTCTATGAATCGGTCCATTGCGATCTCCTTCTCTACAATCACCGGCAACGTACAAGCTTGGCATTCATCTTGGTGTTTGCCCTCTCGTGCTCAGGGACTTTCAGGGCTTCTCTGTCGAGCACAGCCACTCGATCCTTGTCGGTCCCCGCGGGGCCCTGCCATTGCGCACCGATGGACGAGTTCACGCCGCGGTCGCCCATGGAGGTTACGACATCCTTGCCGCCCGCGATCATGTCGGGGTTGTGCAAGGCGCCCAAGGTCTTCATGCGCTCTGCTGTCATGGCGGCGGCCCGAGTTTGGGCTTGCACACCGACAACGCCTTGCTTGAGCAACTCGTTCTCGAACCTCAGCGTCAGCTCTTACGCAGACCTTGCTCTCGCCGCCTGTCAGTTTCCCACTCCAACCGCACGATCGGGTTCCTGCGTGCGACGGGCTTTGAATTGTGGGGTGAGGTAGCCGTTTCAGCCTCACCGCGCCGATGATCATCAGGATCACCGCCCCGCCGTGACCGGAGCTTCCCGTTTCGATCGGCATTTACGGCCGGGATGCACTGAAGCGAGAGACGCGAGAGCTGGATGCGCAGCCTGGCCGCTTCACCTGCCTCCGCTGACTGCCCGGTGATCAGGCGGCCCAGCGCGTCGTGCTGGGCGCATGCTGATTCCTCACCTGCTTCACGGTGAAATTCGGCCACATGAAGTGCCAGCGCTTCAGGGTCGGCATGAACACGACGGATCGAGCGGTTCACCGCAACAAACGGATGACTCCGCTGTGTTTCGCCCCGCCCCTGGGTGGTGCAGCTCAGCGGCAAAGCAACCGGGCTGCCCAGTCGAGCGGCTAAGGGGCGTCGGGGCTGTCGAGTCGCGCGCTGGCTGCACGCCAGTCGCCGTCAATGTCGGGCCAGGAGTCGTAGTACAGCTTGGTCTTGAAGCGGCCATCCGGCTCGACCGCGATGCGCAGCGCGGACCACAGTGATCCTTCCTGCTCGCAGCGCTCGATCAGATCTTGAAGCGCCTCGGTGGACGGGTGACTCGGCTCAATATCGAAGACCTTCTCGCCGACTACCCACGCCACTTTCGAAAGACTATTGGCCAAGTAACCGTCGCTCTCGCGTCGGACCTCAACGTAGATTGCCGCACGCCCCCAGCCTTGCGGGAACATCTCCATCTGATGGCCCACGAACTGCGAGAGCAGCTGAGCCGCTTCCAGTGAGAACATCGTTTCAGCCTCCTGCTCGATTCAAAACCGTGGATTCACGCCAGCGCCCATCCGGTAGTTGGTAGCGCGCAACGAACGCATCCGGCCGCACGGAGGTCGGCGTGGCTGTCGAAGCTATCTCCACCGCCCAGCGCGACTTTAGGTCAGAAGCCCCGTTCCCTGAGCAACTGATCGACCTGCCCGCCACTGAAGGGCAGCGTCAGCTGTGCGAGCTGGCGCAGGGTCAGCAGGTGCGTGATCGTCCGGGGCCCGACATCTACCGTCCAGCACAGGCCTTGGGCAGTTGCACCAGCCATAGACCTGCCAGTGCTCCAGCAGCTTGTCGGGCAGCTCGCCGCGGAACTTCTCGACTGGCTGCGCCAAATTCCAGGAACACAGCGAACTCACTACGAACCGCAAATCGTCGTGACGCCCAACTCATCCCAAGGCGATAAAGTCGGAAAACGAGTTGGCAACCGCCTCAGTGGCCGGTGCGAACTCCTCAGATTCCTCATGCTTCCACAGCACCACTTCAGGGTCAGAGCCGCAACGGTAGTCCAGGCAGAGAAAATCACCTCCGAAGACCGCTGCTATGGGGATCAAGGCGCAGCCGGGCTCATCCGGTTGATCGTTGAGCCGCTCACTGATCTGGCTGTGCACTACCGCGATGTCGTAGAGTCTGGACGAAGATGGTGCGGTAGAATGAGCGATACAAAGAAATCTCTCGATTAATCTCTCGGTACCGCTTGAATGGAAAATCCAATTCTGAGGAATTCCACCGTTGTTGCTGCTGAGGAACTCCAGGTATGAATCTGGGAATCCAAACCCAAAGTAGCCCTCCATTGAGAGCACCTCATCTTCTGAGGGGGATGGGAGGGAGTGCTTTAATGTGCGTTTCTTCAAGGTTTTCATCGTTATTCCTGATTAGCGTCGAACCTCAGTGACCGACATCCGTAAACCTTGTGCAGGGTTGCTTGGGCCTCGCCGTACAGACTGTAGCGCTCGCCGGGGTCGTCAACTCACGGAGTGTGGCCCATCTCGTCGCGATGCCTGAACTACGCCGCAGACGGGGCTCGAAAGCTGCTACTGAGGTTCGACACTAATCAGGTCGTTATTTGTCGCCATGGCCCCCGTGCCCAAGTGGCCCGCCATTGTGGTTAATAATGTTGCGTGATCCGAAGGGGGCAAGTCCCATACTGCGGGGAATTTATAAATGGTGCCAGGTTGTGCCAGCGGTCGTCCTCCAAGAATGCTAGAATCAAACTAGCTAAATTACGCAGCATCCCCCCTACTACTGATAGCTATCATCGAGTTGAACTCTGACTGATAATCCTAAAGTGCTCAATCTTCAACCGCTCGTATTTCAACCGTAGACGGGTGCGCATCAGCTTCGATGGAACGCCTCAGAAGACCGCGATCTCTGCGCAACGCATAAAAGTACATGACGCGAGTAGGAGCAAATTCAACTCCTTCCACCGGGCAGTGCCCAACAACTACAGGCAGTCCTCGATTTATCGAGTTGTCGTCATTCCAGGAAAGAGCCCATTTTCCACCGTAGCTGCGGCGCACCACTTCGCCAAGCTGGCGAGCGAACAGAAAAGACAAATCCTGCACACCATCTTTCTGCATGCCTTCGCTCATTCGGTCGAAAAGCACCTCCAGCTTGTCGCAGTCCTCCATTTCAGTGGACAAATCGAATCCGCGCTGAGTTGCCTCACTCAGGAGCCAATCAATCTGATCGTCCATGATCAAGAGGAAATCTTCGAATTGCCTTTCAAAATCTTCTCGCGACGCCATGCTGCTCTCCCCTGTATTTTGGGTGCAATGTGGTACTTAACGCCGGCCGGGTCAAGTGCTTTGAGGTATGGTTTCGAGGCGCTTTTCTCCAAAATGTGCTCCACATTCCATCCTCTCTTCACAAGTTCGGCATCCTTTTGAATAGCCAGTACGTTATTCTTTGTTAGGCTAACCGGCCCCGATTTAAGTTGGCCTGCATGCCCTTCGCGTTCTTTGAGGATGTCCAGTTGGCGATTGGATAAGGGTGCTTTGAGAGTCCCGTCAGCGGCATCCATTGCTCGCCTGTCATCAGCCTCCCGCTCCCGTCCGACCCGATAGTTCCGCATGTTCGTGTCGTACTGCTTGCTCCAATCCTCGTATGATTTTGAGCCTCCGCGTTCCTGGTACTTTCTCCATCGATCGGCCTTGTGCTCCGCGGTACCGGGAACCAGTTTCGGCGGCGGCGGCCGCACGTACACGCCGGGTCGCGGCGGTGTCGCTGGTGGCCGCGCGGGGGGCGGTGTGCGAGCGGGTGCAGGCTGTTGAGGCTGCGTGTTCTGCGCCTGGTGCCGGCGTCGTTGGGGGCGGACGGGCGCGGCGCTGTGCTGCACCCTCGGCCCGCGTCCCAGCGTGGTGATGCCATTGACGGCCTGGGCCAGTTCCGGCGGCAGGCCCGCCATGGACGCGATTGCGCCGCCGACACCGCTCCGGCGAGCATCCATGGCGTCCCAGCCGCGCTGGATATCGGCAGCACGGCGGGCACGCTCGCGCGTTTCCTGTGTGTCCGGCGACGCGCTGTACCCTGGCCCGGCGGCGAGCTCCGGGTGCAGACGCTCGAAGG
>CAZPHV010000140.1:0-4187 GCA_964586455.1 uncultured Aquimonas sp. | reverse complement strand
CTTCGCGCATCCCTGCGCTCAGGGTTCGCGAGTCTCGGCCGGTGTTCGTGGACAGTGCATCCCTGCACTGTCACGAACATCGCCGGCATCCCTGCCGGCGCCCCTGCGGGCTGATCGTCCGAGCCTCGCCGCTCCCCAGGGGCCCCGTTAAGAGCGCGGGCTCCTGCCCGCAAGAGCCGGAGCAACAGCAACAGCAACAGCGAGGTGATCGGCGCCTGCAAGCCACTTGCGACGAAGTCGCGCTCGCGCCCCTTTCCCATCGGAACGGTTCGGCGCCTCTCGTCGGCTGCCGGTGGCAGCCGACGGCCGCGCGAGCCCGAGCGAAGCGAAGGTGGGGTTGGGGTGAGTGCCGCTCTGAGCCCCTCTCCCATTGGAGCGAGTCGCGGCCGTTTGTCGGCTACCGGTGGCAGCCGACGGCCGCGCGAGCCCGAGCGAAGCGACGGTGGGGTTGGGGTGAGGGCCGGGCGGAGCTGACGCTCCGAACCCAGCCGAACAGCCGTTCTCGGCCTTTGACCTTGAGCTGGCGACGCCGGTGTACCCGGACGTCAAATGCGCCACGATCCGAACCGCGGCCAAGCTCAAGCTTCGGTGGGTCAAGACCCACCCTATGGGCTTGCGAGGAACGGCGAGATTCAAGTCGCGATAGACGCACACCCATCCGACAGGCGTACGGCTGATGGCGCGCGCAAGGGTTCAAACGCGCGCGGACTTGGCACGCGAAGCGCTGTCACCGCGCGCTGCCGTAGCGCGCATGGAAGCCCACTTCGCCCAGCGCGGCTGGCAGGTGCAGGGCTTCCAACGCGAGCTCTGGCGCGCCTGGCAAGCCGGCGAATCCGGCCTGCTGCTCGCCCCCACCGGCACCGGCAAGACGCTGGCGGTATTCGGCGGGGCCTTGATCGAAGCCTTGCAGAACCCGCTGCGGAAACCGCGGCTGCGCTGGCTGTGGATCACGCCGCTACGTGCGCTGGCGGCTGACACGCGCGAGGCACTTTTCAATGCGTCGAACGGCGTTGGCCTCGACCTGCGCATCGAACTGCGCACCGGCGATTCCGGCAGCGGTGCGCGCGCTCGCGCGCGGCGCGGTGACTGCGATGTGCTGATCACCACGCCGGAAAGCCTGGCCCTGCTGCTGAGCTACGCCGATACCGCCGAGGTATTGGCCGGGCTGTCGGCGGTGGTCGTCGACGAGTGGCATGAGCTGCTCGGCAGCAAGCGTGGCGTGCTGCTGGAGCTCTGCCTCGCGCGCCTGCAGGGACTGAACCCGAAGCTGCGCCGCTGGGGTCTGTCGGCCACGCTGGGCAATGCCGAACAGGCGCTGCGCGCCCTATGTCCGCAGACTCCGCGCGCGCGGCTGCTGCAGGTGTCGGCAGAGGCAGTTGGCCAGGCACCGCCGCTGATCGAAACCGTTCTGCCGCCTGAGGGCAGGCGGTTTCCGTTCGCCGGACATCTGGGTTTGTCCCAGCTCGATCAGGTGCTACCGCGCATTTTCGACGCGCGCTCCAGCCTGCTGTTCACCAACACCCGCGCCCAGGCCGAGCTATGGCACCGCGCGCTATCGGCAGTCTGGCCGGAGGACGAGGCCACCCTGGCCCTGCACCACGGCTCGCTCGACCGTTCCATCCGTGAACAGGTCGAAGACGGCCTGCGTGCGCAGCGGCTGCGCTGCGTGGTCGCGACCTCAAGCCTTGATCTCGGCGTCGACTTTCCCGCCGTCGATCAGGTCATCCAGGTCGGCAGCCCGAAGGGCCTCGCCCGCCTGCTGCAGCGCGCGGGCCGCGCCGGGCATGCGCCGGGTCTGCAGTCGCAGCTGCTGTGCGTGCCCACCCACAGCATGGAGCTGGTCGAGTTCGCCGCTGCGCGTCGTGCGCTGGAACGCGGCACGCTGGAGGCACGCACGCCCTTGATCGGCAGCCTCGATGTCTTGGCCCAACATCTGGTCACCTTGGCCGCAGGCGGCGGCTTCCACCCTGACACGGCCTTCGACGAGGTGCGCGCGACCGCCGCGTTTGCGGATCTCGAACGCGTCGAGTTCGACGCCGTGCTCGACTTCATCGAGCGCGGCGGCAGTGCGCTGCAGCAGTACCCGGAGTTCCGCCGCGTCCAGCGCACGGAAGATGACCTGCGCGTACTGCGCGAGCCGCGCCAGACCCTGCGCCATCGCTTGTCGATCGGCACCATCACCAGCGACGGCGCGCTGCGGGTGAAGTTCGTCAGCGGCGGCGATCTCGGCGCCGTGGAGGAGAGCTTCATCGGCCGCCTGAACCCCGGCGAGGTATTCCTGTTCGCGGGTCGGCTGCTGGAGCTGGTGCGCCTGAAGGACATGACTGCCTACGTGCGCGCGGCCAGCGGCGCGCGCGGCAGCGTGCCGCGCTGGATGGGTGGGCGCATGCCGCTGTCGACCCTGCTGGGCGGCGAGGTCCGTGCGCTGCTGGCCGACAGCTCCTACGCCAGCGCGGAGATGCAGGCCGCACGGCCGATGCTGGCCCTGCAGTCGAGACTGGCGGCATTGCCTGCTCAAAACCAGTTGCTGGTCGAAGTGATTCCCGAGCGCGGCGGAATGCTGCTGGCGCTGTATCCGTTTGCCGGTCGACTCGTGCACGAAGGTCTGGCGGCGCTGCTGGCCGCGCGCTACGCGAATCTGCACGCCGCCAGCGTGCGCTTCGCCGCCAATGATTACGGCCTGCTGCTGGGCATCGCGCCTCGCGCCGAGATCGACGAAGCGCTGCTGCGTACGCTGTTGTCGCCTGAGAACCTCGAGCACGACGTGCGCGCCTCGCTCAACCTCACCGAGCTGTCCAAACGCCAGTTCCGCGACATCGCCCGCATCGCCGGCCTGCTGCCGCCGAACCAGCCGGGCCGCACCGCGCGCTCGATGCGCCAGCTGCAGGCCTCCAGCAGCCTGATCTTTGAAGTGCTGCGTCAGTTCGATCCGGAGCACGTTCTGCTTCAGTTGGCCGAGCGCGAAGTGCTGGACCGCGAGCTTGCGCTGCCACAGCTGAGCAGCCTGCTCGAACGCATCCGTCACGAGTCGCTGCTGCTCCGACAGCCAGACTCGCTGACGCCGCTGTCGTTTCCGCTGTGGGCGGAAACGCAGAAGGGCGCACTCAGCAGCGAAGACTGGCGGACCCGCATCCAGCGTGCCGCCGATGCGCTGGAAGCGCGTGCGAACAGAGCCACCCGTGCGCGCCGACCGCGCCGTAGCCAGCCACCTACAGCCTCGCCGGAATCCACCGATGTCGCCTGAGCAGAGGTCTGCAATCACCGGTGCCGACAACAGCTGCAGGCTCGATCTCGGTGGCGCCACATTGCGCCTGTTGGCCGATCGCGCGGTGTATCTGGAGCGCGAACGCTGCCTGCTGCTGGCCGACCTTCACCTTGGCAAAGGCGATGCGTTCCGCCGCGCGGGAATCGCCCTGCCCCGCGGCGGCACGGCGCTGGACCTGCAGCGCATCAGCGACCTGATCGCGCGGGTCGGAGCCACGCAGGTGATCGTGCTCGGCGATCTCATCCACGGCCCCCTGCCTGCCGATGCGCACTGGCGCGCGCAGTGGCGCGGGTTTCTTGAGCAACACGCGGACACGCGCTTCGCCGCGGTGCTTGGCAACCACGATCGCGCGCTGCGGAGCTTGAAGAATTTCGACGGCATCGAGCTGCTTGCCGAAGGTACGCTACTGGGCGGCCTGCAGCTGCACCATGAGCCGCCGGAGTCGGAGTCCTCCGGTGAGATCCCCGTGCTGTGTGGACACCTGCACCCCGTGCTGCGGCTGCGCCAGCCCGGTCTGCCACCCCGCCTGCCCGCCTTCTGGCTGCGCGGACAGCGGCTTGTGCTGCCGGCCTTCAGTGCATTCACCGGAGGCTTCGCGCTACGGGCAGAACCATGCGACCGGCTGTGGCTGTGCGCAGGCGAGACGGTGTTGCCGCTCAGCTCGCAGCAGGGCGCCCCATCGACGTAGGGTGGCCCCTGGCCCACCGACGCCGAACACTCGCAACACCTTGCGGTAATCGACGCTCCGCATTGCGACGTCCGAATCTACTTCGTCGGATCGCGCGACGGTTCGATCGGGCGCACGGGCGCGAGCGTCACGCTGAGGGATGCGCGGGCGGCGGGGACCGAGGCGAGCGTCGAGTTCATGGTGGGCCCTGGCCTGAGGTCTCCCCAGTTTTTCTGCGTCACGGCAAGGCACCAG
>CAZPHV010000139.1:0-4188 GCA_964586455.1 uncultured Aquimonas sp. | reverse complement strand
TCAGCCCGCAGGGTTGGCCGCAGGGATGCGGCCAAGGTTTTCGACAGGCCAGGGACGGCCTGTCCGAAAACCCCGACCGACTCACGCGAACCCTCTGCGCAGGGATGCGCAGAGGGCGCGGACGAGGGGTGGCCTTTCTTTTGGTTACTTTTCTTTGGCCACTCAAAGAAAAGTAACTCGGGCAGCCCGAAGGGCTGACCGAAAGCTCTTGATCTTCGCTTTGCACCGCGACACTGCAGAGAGCAGGAGCTTCGGCGGGTCAAGACCCGCCCTACGGGGGTCGCGGGTGGATCGACCGAGACGAGCGTCGAGCTCATTGTGGGTCTTGACCCACCCTATACGACGCACACAGGGTCGACCGTGGCGAGGATCGAGCTGCGGCGGGTCAAGACCCGCCCTACGTGGATCTCGAGTGGAGGGACCGTCGCGAGAGTCGGGGCCATGGTGGGTCGAGACCCAAGCTATCAACGGAACCGTGCAGACCCCCTGCCCTCCGCCTCTGGACAAAGCCCCCCACCCACGGCAGGGTCGCGGACTCCCGCATCAAGCCCGCAAGGAGCCCCGCATGTTCCGAACCTTTGGCCTGCTGATCGCAGGCAGCCTCGTGCTCAGCAGCGCGCAGGCCGCTGACAAGCGCGTGCTGAACCACGAGGACCTGTGGCTGATGCCGCGGGTCTCCGCGCCGGTGCTGAGCCCCGACGGGCGGCAGGTCGTGTTCACTCTGACCGAGCCGGCCTACAAGGCCGACGAGCAGACCAGCGACCTGTGGATCGTGCCGGCGGACGGCAGCGCCGAACCGCGTCGCCTGACCGCCACCCGTGCGCCCGAGTCCGGCGTCAGCTGGAGCCGCGACAGTCGCCGCATCGCGTTCTCAACCAAGCGCGAGTCAGATGCGCAGAATCAGATCTACGTGCTCGACGTCGACCGCGCCGGCGAAGCGCAGCGCGTCACCAGCCTCAGTACTGGAGCCCGCACGCCGCAGTTCTCGCCGGACGGCCAGCGCCTGTTGTTCGTCAGCAACCTGCATCCGGACGCGCTGACCGACGCCGACAGCAAACGCATCGCTGACGAGCAGAAGAACCGCAAGTACAACGCGCGTGCCTACACCGGCTTTCCGATCCGCAACTGGGATCGCTGGCTCGACGAGACCCGCCCCCGCGTATTCGTGCAGACGCTGGGCGAGTCCGAGGCGCGCGACCTGCTTGCCGGCACGACCCTGCTGAAGTCGCCTGGCTATGACGGCCGCACCACGCCCGGCAGTTCGGAACTGGAGCCCGTCTGGGCGCCGGACGGCGAGTCGGTCGTGTTCGTGGCCACCACCAACCGCAATCGCGCCGCCTTCGATTTCACCCATGCCGACCTGTGGCAGGTGCCGGCCACGGGTGGCGAGCCGAAACGCCTGACCAATGTCGGCGTCGATGGCGTCGGTGACAGCTATGCGACGCCCCGCTTCAGCCCTGATGGCCGCCAGCTGCTGGCGCTGGTGAACGCGCGCAGCGGCCGCATCTACAGCACCACGGATCTCGCCCGCATCGACTGGCCCTCACTCACCGAATCGCGCCTGCGCATCCCCGGAGATCTCGCGGTCAGCAGCTATGCCGCGAGCGCCGACGGCCGCAGCCTGTACGTTTCGGCCGAGCACGAGGGCCACGAGAAGATCTGGCGGGCGGATGTGCGCAGCGGTCGGATCGAGCTGGCATTCGCGCCCGAGCGCGGCGTCTTCACTGCCGTCAATGCCGGCGGTCGCGGCAGCGATGCGCGCGTGATCGCCCTGCACGAGCATGCGGGACAGCCGCCCGAAGTGGTGCGCATCGATCGCAGCGACCGCGCCCTGCCCCTGACCCGCTTCACCGAGGCGCGCGTCGCCTCGCTCGATCTGCCCCCCGCCGAGCACTTCTGGACGACAGCTCCGAACGGCAAGCGGATCCACAACATGCTGATCCGTCCGCCCGGCTTCGACCCCTCGAAGAAGTACCCCTTGTTCGTGGTGATCCATGGCGGCCCGCACACGATGTGGCGCGATATGTGGGTATTGCGCTGGCACTACCATCTGCTGGCGGCGCCCGGCTATGTCGTTCTACTGACCAACTACACCGGCTCGACCGGCTTCGGCGAAGCCTTTGCACAGGGCATCCAGGGCGATCCGCTCAAGGGCCCGTCCGATGAAATCAATGACGCGGCCGACGAGGCCATCGAACGCTTCGCCTTCATCGACGGCTCGCGCCAGTGCGCGGGCGGCGCCAGCTACGGCGGCCATCTGGCCAACTGGCTGCAGGCCAGCACCACTCGCTACCGCTGTCTGGTCAGCCATGCCGGCCTGATCAACCTGGCTTCGCAGTGGGGCACCTCGGACATCGCCTACGGCCGCGAAGTCGCCCAGGGCGGCCCGCACTGGGAAGACATTCCACTGTGGAACGAACAGAGCCCGATCCGCTACGCGGCGAACTTCAAGACGCCGGTACTGGTGACCTTCGGCGAAAATGACTTCCGGGTGCCGCTCAACAACGGCCTGGAGTACTGGGCAGTGTTGCAGCGCCAACAGGTCGAAAGCCGACTGGTGATCTTCCCCGACGAGAACCACTGGATCCTGAAGGGCGAGAACAGCCGCTACTTCTACCAGGAGGTCCATGACTGGCTGGGCCGTTGGTTGAGCGCGGCCGACTGATCGCGCGACGACGACCGTCATTGCATCGCACACACGGGGCCTCTGGGCCCCGTGTGTGTACTCGGACAGAGGAATGTCAGATCGACCCCGGTTGCCATCGGGCAGTGCCCACGGGTGGATGCTCAGCGAGCCTTGCCGGCGAGCGCTGCGGCGCGTTCAACCTCAAAGAGATCGCCACCACCCCCAGCCCACAGCTGCGCGGCAGGCCGCATCGGCGGGCGCTGGGTGTGCCCGCGGGCATGCAGCCGCACAGATACACAGGCCCGCTGCGGCAGATCATCAGCAGCTTGGTGATGAAATCGCTCAAACACGGATTCAGCGCTGACCGTCCCAGCCCTATCCTCATCAGTTCGATCGCGGTTGAAGGCGACTGCCGTGGAATCGTCTACAGCGACGACGGCCACGGCACCGACGAGGCCATAAGCGCTCGGGTGTTCGAGCCTTTCTCACTGCGCGGCTTGGCAGTGGAGCAGCGGGCTGGGCCTGCACCTTGTGCTGAATCGCGCGCGCGATGTGTGGGGCGGCGACATCCGCTGCGTCGCCGCCGAGCAGGGTGCCCGCTTCGAGCTGGAGCTGCGGAAGAATGCGCCGCAGGAAGAGACGGGAGCCTCCGAGGGCAGAGTTGCTGCCCAATGAGCCGGTGGTGGCGCACACCCGATCGGTTTCAGCCCTGCAGCGCGCTGCCTGTCCCGTACCCCTTTGTGCTCAGGCACAGCGCATGGCCCCATGCGTGACTGCGCGCCGTGGTCGGACTTGGCCGAATGGTCGCATCGCGCCGCCTACCCGCGAACGCGCGAACCGCGGCACCAGGAAATCGCAAAGCGCCTTTGAGCCCTACACTGCGCGCCTTCCCCTCCCGCACACCGCCCCCATGGCCGGATCCAGCCTGCTCGCCCTGATCGACGACATCGCCAGCCTGCTGGACGACATCGCCGTGCTGACCAAGCTCGCCACCAAGAAGACCGCCGGCGTGCTTGGCGACGATCTCGCGCTGAATGCGCAGCAAGTCTCCGGGGTACGCGCCGAGCGTGAGCTGCCGGTGGTGTGGGCCGTGGCGAAAGGTTCAGCTGTGAACAAAGCGATCCTGGTGCCGACGGCGCTGGCCATCAGCGCGTTTCTGCCCTGGGCGATCGTGCCGCTGCTGATGCTGGGCGGAGCATTTCTGTGTTTCGAGGGTGTTGAGAAGCTTTTTCACGCGTGGCTGCACAAGCCCGCAGTCGAGGCCGACCCGCTGGCGCGGCTGGCGGCAGTGTCCGATCCGCAGGTTGATCTGGTGGCGCTCGAACGCGACAAGATCAAAGGCGCCATCCGCACCGACTTCGTGCTTTCGGCCGAGATCATCGTGATCGCACTCGGCACGGTCGCCACCGCCGCTTTCAGCCGCCAGCTCGGCACCCTGGTCGGGATTTCGATCGTTATGACGGTGGGTGTGTACGGGCTGGTCGCGGGCATCGTCAAATTGGACGACCTAGTGTATCGTTGCAATCTTGAAAGAACTTATGCCCTCGACGCATGTCCAAGGT
>CAZPHV010000138.1:0-4249 GCA_964586455.1 uncultured Aquimonas sp. | reverse complement strand
GCATGATGGCTACGCACGTCTACGCCAACAGCAACGAAATCGCATCGAAGTCTGCCAGCGGCAGCTCAAAGCACGCCCTGCCGGATGTTTGCCACACTCCGCCAGCCACCGCCTCACCCACACCGATCAAACCGTTTCCGCCAGGCGTTCCACTGCCCTACTCCAACACCTGCCACGCCCCCGATATCACCAATGGCAGCCGTACGGTGTTCATCTTGGGCAAGGAAATCGCGCTCGAGAACCACAGCTACTTTTCAGTCAGCGAAGGTGATGACGCAGCCACCAAGAAACTCGCCAAGGGCATCATCTCCGGCGCCGTGAAGGGCCGCTGCTATTTCCAGACCTGGTCGCCCAATGTCAAAGTGGAAGGGCGCAGTGTGGCTCGCCATATGGACTGGGTGAGTCACAACCATAAGAACCCGAGCAACACAGCACTATTTCCATACCTATCCAGGGAAAAGACTGAAGCCTCTTGCAAAGAGGAAGAAAAGCGAATCAAAAAAGCCTGCGACGAAGAAACCAGCGAAGAAAAGGACAAGCCCAGGGTCAGCAAGCCCAAAAGGGGAATAAAGGGAACTCAATCGACGACCTCCCGGACGGGAAGGGAATCTCCCAATCCACCCTGGATTCAGAATCACTGCAACGGACTACTTTCAGTGAAAGCACCAGAGGCACCAGAGGGCGAAGATGCACTCACTGGTGATGATTTCTACATGAACAAACTTGAGGAGTTTGATAAGGAAATCAACGATCTCAAGAAGTACTTGACCGACATGGACGCGGCCAAGGCAGTGCTGGAGCAGAAGATCACCGAGTGGGCGCTTGCCAAGGGCGCGAAAATTGCCGCCAAGGCAGCCGCGAAGCAAGCAGTGGGAAGCTTCATTCCTGGCGTCGGAAACATAGTGATGGGAGCATTGAGCGCGGCGGAAGCACTCAAGTTCGCAAACGAACTTGCGGAGCTTAAGGATGAAGTAACCGATCTTCTGGATGACATCAACAGCATTCAAGAAACCATCGACAAGTCCACACAAATGGAAGACCGAATCAAGGCGCTTAAGGCGAAGAATCCACTTACCATCAACGAGGAGCAGGATTCACCAAGTCGCGTATTCGCAGACCTTCAGGACGCCCTCGCGAACACGAACGCGTGCCTGCGCGCGCGCCGCTGCAGCTTGGTGCCGTTCGGCAACCGAAGTGGCGTAGACGCTGGGAAACGCTCCAAAACCAAGACATCAAAAACTAAAGGCTGCTGTCCAGGACAGACAGGGCATCACCTAATACCGAAATCCGCCATACAAAAACGTGACGGCGACAACCTGGGTTGCGAGGCGTACAAGTCCACAGGCTCGGGGGCTGAAAACATGCACTCTGCCGCGCCAACCGTATGCGTAGAGGGTAAGAACCAGAGCGCGGGAAGTCACGGCCGCATCCACAGAAACCTTGGACGATTGATGCGCGCCACTAAAGACCAGAACTCAATGAAGGGGATGCTCTGGGATCGGCGGCCGATCGTGGGACCGGACAACGCCATTGAGATGGAGGATTTGATTGACTTCGGAACCAAATCGCTCGTCGATACCTTTCCACTCTCCAGATGCAGTCCCGAATGCATAAAGGCTCAGCTTGAGGCGTTCTATGGGACCGGAGAGTGCAAGAAGTCAACAGGAAGAATGATTGGAAATTCGGCACATCCAGTGCGGACCGATGACAACACACCCCGGAGAAGGAGATAGCGTTACATGCAAGCACCGGAAGAACTTCCCGCATTCATCCAACGGAGAGAATGGTCTGCCTCCTTTAAGTCCTACACCATTGTGGACTGCGCAATTAGGGACAAGGATCTCTTGCATATGGTAGCCTGCAAGACTGAGAGTCTGCGCCGCATAGGCGATATAGACCCATCAGAAGTACCGTTAAGATCAATTCAAGTGTGTCTTGACGAAAGCGAACCATCTCATCGCGCATCTCACAATGGCCTTCTCGGATTCCCCTACCCAATCGCGGGATCGGCACAGAAGCCAATCGCGCAAGATCTAGTGGCTGGGCTGAATGGCCATGTGTACTCGGACGGCAGTGGCCAGGACGGAATGGAGTTCCCCACCCGAAGCAACGGAAACGGAATCACTCCAACTCGAATTGTAACGATCAGGGGGTACGCCTTTGCGACCGGACTGACCCGAGGCGTGTACAAGAGAACTGGAGTCAACGAGTGGATTCAGTTTGACCCTGCGGGTTTTCCCGAACCCCAAACTTACTTTCCCGACGGCGCCTTGGGCAGCAGCGAGTACACCTCATCACTGGGATTCAATGATCTTGATGGCCTCAGCGAGCAGCTACTGTATGCCGTAGGCGGCAAAGGCGACGTCTGGCGCTACAACGGGCATCGCTGGACGCAGTGCGATTTCCCCAGCAACGAACAACTGAACACCGTGACTGTGGCGCCAGACGGCACTGTCTACATTTCGGGCGAAGGCGGAAACCTATGGATTGGCGCCGAAGACAGCTGGAGGTTGGCTGCCCGCGGTGAATCCTCAGTTCTGTTCAACGACAGCGTCTGGTTTCAAGACCAGCTCTGGCTGTGTTCGGACTACCAGTTGCGGGTTTGGGACGGGGAGTCTCTCGTGCGGCCGCGACATCGGGGAGAGGAGGTGGCTTACACCGGCCACATGGACGCTCGAGATGGGCTGCTGCTCATTGCCGCCGGGTCGTATGCGCATTGTTTCGACGGCACGGAATGGCGCTGTCTCGTTGCCCCTTACAAGTAACGTGAGCATGCCCACCATCGCTACCGCAACCAAGCCCGCGATCCCCTGCGTTCTCAGCCAACACACCGAAGAGCTCGCCTTCACCTGGCAGCGTCGTCAGCGCGCGTGGAGTGCGCCCAACCACCGCGCCGCGCACCTGCACGAGATCGACAGCCAGCTCGATGCCCACCTCGACGGCCTGCACATCGCCGGCCGCGAGGCACTCGCGTCGGCGATGCAGCGCTTCAAACGCTGGGGTACCGACGAAGAGGCGTTCGCTGCCACGGCGGTGGTTGGTCTGTGTGCGGGCGATGCGTCTGATGAAGCAGCTCGCGCTGAACTCGGCAGCCTACTGATCGCCAACCCGCGTTCGATTCGTGGTGCGGCTGCCGCGTTGTTCTGGATCGGCGAGACCCGCGCCCTGCCCCTACTGCAACGCTGGTGGACATCCGATCAGCCTGTGCTGTGGCGTGCGGCGTTTCCCGCCTGCCTGCCGAACCCTCAAGTGCGCCGACAGCACCTGATCGACGACGCCCTGCAGCGCCCCGACTCGGTGCTGCAGGCCCGCGCCCTGCGCGCCATCGGCGAGTGGCGCATCAGCGAGCGCGTCGAGCGATTGCCGGACTTCGCCAACGGCGACGAGCCGCTGCTGCGCGAGGAAGCCATCTACGCCCTGCGATTGCTGGGCTATGGCGAGCGGCTGCCGCACTGCCCTTCTCCCACGCTGCTCGTTCGGCCCAGCCGCAGACGCTGGTTGAGTGCGTTCGCGCTGACCGCACCCGCCGACGACGTGCACGCGGCCTTCGAGCTGCTGAGCAAACACGCTCGCCCGCGCGAAGCGCTTTGGCTTGCAATCTATCGTGGCGATGCCTGGGCTCTGAGCCAGCTTGACGCCGCGCTCAACGGCAAGCTCGCCACACTGGCTGCCTTCGGCATCGAGCAGCTCACGGGCCTGGACATGGAGCGCGACAAGCTCTGGCAGCGGCCCGACCCGAACCCCGCGCTTGCTCTGTCAAAACGTTCACCCGCAGAAGAAGCGGAGCACGCGGACAAAGCACCCGCGAAGCCCGAATCCAAGGTCCATCTCGAAGACCAAGGTTTGCTCGAACCCCACGTCGAACGTCTGCGGGCCGCCCTGCGCAACCCCGTTCGCCCGGTAGCCGAACCACATCTGCAAGGCGAGAGCCTGCCGATGCGGCTGCATGCGGCGTTGAAAGCAACGCTGCAGGGCGAAGCTGGCGCGCTGCACCAAGTGCGCGAGCCGCTCTTCAAGCTGGGCTGATTCGCGCCGCTGCCTTACGGCGGCCGCTCTTTGACAATTCAAGTGGAGGCGGCGGCGCGAGCCAACATGACGGCGCGTCGTGTGCGATGTGCCGCGTCAGGCGTCCTGCCCTGTTCCACGCTCGGCGGCAACTACGAGACCGCCAACGCCTTCCGCTTCGAGGACAAGCGCGGCGAAGAGCAGGTCTGGCTGCACGCCGAGCGCAATCAGGACATCGAGGTCG
>CAZPHV010000137.1:0-4325 GCA_964586455.1 uncultured Aquimonas sp. | reverse complement strand
GGAAAAGCAGTGGTTGACGGAGGGGGTGAGTCCATACATAGGTTGGGGTAAGCCGCAGGCGCACCCCAACGTCGCACCCCCGACCCTCGCTGTGTGCATGACCGTGCGCTCGTACGCTCGCTAAGCGCCTCAAGCTACAAGCGCGGACCGTGCGTCGGCGCGCTTCGCTCCTTCGGCAAGCGTCAACTCTGGGCCGTGCGGCAAGCCTCAACCCTGCGTCCTTGGGCCTCGCTGCGCTCGGCGCCAACCTTCGGGGGTACGCGGGACTCCTGCGGTGGGCCAGGAGGCCGTAGCCACACCTGCGAGGAATTCAAACGCCCGCGATCTCCCGCAAACTACCGGGTATCTGCTGGACAGGTTCGGGCTTCACGCGCACACTACGCGGCCCGCGCCGGATGCGCGGATGGACCTCGGGGCGCCTGTGTCGGCACTGCTGCTGCTTAATGGACCGAACCTCAACCTGCTCGGCAGCCGCGAGCCGGAGATCTATGGCCGTACCACGCTGGCCGACATCGAGGCCGATCTCAGCGCGCAGGCCGAAGCTGCAGGCTACGCCCTGCGTTGCCTGCAGTCGAATGCCGAGCATGTGCTGATCGAGCGCATCCACGCCGCGCGCAGCGACGGCACCGCCTTCATCCTGATAAACCCCGGCGCTTTCACCCATACCAGCATCGCGCTGCGCGACGCGCTGGCCGGGGTGGCGGTTCCCTTCATCGAGCTGCACCTCTCCAACGTGCATGCCCGCGAGCCGTTTCGCCAGCACTCCTATCTGTCCGATATCGCCGTGGGCGTGATCTGCGGTTTCGGCGCTGACAGCTACCGCCTTGCGCTCACCGCCGCCCTGTCGCGGCTGGGCGCCGGCTGAATTTTTCGCCCGCCATCGCGGGCATCAAGCAAACGAGGACTGCATGGATCTGCGCAAGATCAAGAAGCTGATCGATCTGCTGGAAGAGTCGAACCTGACCGAGATCGAAATCCGCGAGGGTGAAGAGTCGGTGCGCCTGTCGCGCGCCTCGACGGCCGCGCCCGCGCCCGCCCCGGTGTATGCGGCGCCCGCCCCCGTACAGATCGCCGCTCCGGTCGCGGTGCCCATGGCGTCCCCCACCGAAGCCGCCACCGGCAGCGTCAAGGGCACGGCCAGTGCGGCCCTGCCCGACGGCCACGTCGTGCGCTCGCCAATGGTCGGCACCTTCTACGCCTCGCCCAACCCCGATGAGCCCGCCTTCGTGAAGCTTGGCCAGAGCGTCAAGGTCGGCGACACGCTCGGCATCATCGAAGCCATGAAAATGTTCAACCCGATCGAAGCCGACGTCGCCGGCACCGTGATGGCCGTTCTGGTGTCGAACGGAAAGCCGCTGGAGTTCGATGAGCCGATGTTTGTGATCGGCTGATCGCCGACGGGAGTCGGGATTCGTGATTCGGGATTCGCAAGAGCGGCCGCACGCCAGGCTTGAAGTCTGGCGAGACGCGATGCAGCTGGTGGAGACGGTGTATGCCTACTCCGCCGGATTTCCGGTAGAGGAACGCTTCGGGCTGACCTCGCAGTTGCGACGCAGCGCCATCAGCGTGCCGTCCAACATTGCCGAGGGTGCTGCTCGTCGTTCCACCAGCGAGTTCCTGCGATTCCTTTCGATGGCCCGCGGCTCGCTGGCGGAGCTCGACACCCAAGTCCAAATCGCCATGCGCCTTGGCATGGCCCCGCGCGATCGTGCACTCGATGAACTGATCGACCGAACCTTCGCCAAGCTCAATGCCTTCATCCGATCGCTGGACAAGCCCTCAGTAGGTGAGGAAGCCGGCTCTTACGAATCCCCAATCCCGAATCCCGAATCCCATGCTTGATAAAGTCGTCATCGCCAACCGAGGTGAAATCGCGCTGCGCATCCTGCGCGCCTGCCACGCCCTCGGCATCAAGACCGTCGCCGTGCATTCCACCGTCGACCGCAACCTCAAGCACGTCGCCATGGCCGACGAGTCTGTCTGTATCGGGCCGGCGCCGGCCACCGACAGCTATCTCAACGTGCCTGCTCTCATCGCCGCGGCTGAAGTCACCGACGCCCAGGCCATCCACCCCGGCTACGGCTTTCTGTCCGAGAACGCGGACTTTGCCGAAAGAGTCGAGCAGTCGGGTTTCATCTTCATCGGGCCGAAAGCCGAGACCATTCGCCTGATGGGCGACAAGGTCGAAGCGATCAAAGCGATGAAGGCCGCGGGTGTGCCCTGCGTGCCGGGCTCGGGCGGTCCGCTCGGCGACGAAGGTGTGGAGAACATCCGCATCGCGCGCGAGATCGGCTTCCCGGTGATCATCAAGGCCGCCGGCGGCGGCGGTGGCCGCGGCATGCGCGTGGTGCACTCCGAGGCCGCGCTCAACAACGCCATCTCGACCACCCGTGCCGAGGCCAAGGCGGCCTTCGGCAACGACATGGTCTACATGGAGAAATTCCTGGAGAACCCGCGCCATGTGGAGATCCAGGTGCTGGCCGACGGCCAGGGCAATGCGATCCATCTGGGCGAGCGCGACTGCTCGATGCAGCGTCGCCACCAGAAGGTGGTCGAAGAGGCACCCGCGCCCGGCCTCACGCCGGAGCAGCGCGCCGAGATCGGTGCTGTGTGCGTCGAGGCCTGCATCCGCATCGGCTACCGCGGCGCCGGCACCTTCGAATTTCTCTACGAGAACGGGCGCTTCTACTTCATCGAGATGAATACCCGCATCCAGGTCGAACACCCGGTTACCGAGCTGGTGACGGGCATTGACCTGGTGCGCGAACAGCTGCTGATCGCGGCCGGTCACAAGCTGTCGATCCGGCAGGAGGACATCGTCCTGCGCGGCCATTCGATCGAATGCCGCATCAATGCCGAAGACCCGGAAACCTTCATGCCCTCACCGGGCTTGATCAAGCACTTCCATGCGCCGGGTGGCCCGGGCGTGCGCGTCGATACCCACATCTACGAGGGCTATCGCGTGCCGCCGAACTACGACTCGATGATCGGCAAGCTGATCGTGCACGGCGCCGACCGCGCCCAGGCCATCGCCCGCATGCGCGTGGCCTTGAGCGAAATGGTCGTCGACGGGATCAAGACCAATGTGCCCCTGCAGCAGCGGATCATGGCCGACGCCGGCTTCCAGGCCGGTGGCGCCAACATCCACTACCTTGAAAAGAAGCTGGCGGAAGCGCGCGAGAAGGGCATTGGGTTGGGCTGAGCCCGGACGCGCGCCGTCACGGCCCAAGCGGGCTCGCATAGGGTGGGTCTTGACCCACCGAGCCTCGAATTCGCCGAGGCCATGAACCTCAGCCGCGCGCGCTCCCGTCGCGTGACGATACGAGCATCCAGCTCCGGTGGGTCAAGACCCACCCCATGACACCGGATTGCCCATGCCCCACCTCAAACTCCGCCTGACCTGCACTCTGGCCCAGCAGCCCGCCGTCGAAGACGCGCTGGAGCAGCTCGGTGCACTTGCTGTGACGCTGAACGATGCGCACGCCGACGCTCCAGACGAGCAGGCGATTTTTGAGCCCGGCGTCGGCGAGATGCCGCTGTGGGGCGAGATCGTGCTCGAAGCCCTGTTCGAGCATGATGTCGATACCGATGCGCTGCAGAACGAACTGGCCGCGCGCGTGCCCGCCGAAGTCGCGGCCAGCGCCAGCACCGAAGAGGTCCCGGACGAGAACTGGGAGCGCGCGTGGATGGACCAGTTCAAACCGATGCAGTTCGGTCGCCGCACCTGGGTCTACCCCTGGAACATCGAGCCGCCGGCCGAGCCCGAGCTCGCGGTGATCCGGCTCGACCCGGGCCTGGCCTTTGGCTCGGGCACGCATCCGACCACCGCACTTTGCCTGGAATGGCTCGACAGTCTCGATCTGCGCGGCAAGACCGTACTCGACTTCGGCTGCGGTTCGGGTGTGCTTGCGCTGGCGGCACTGGTGTTGGGCGCGGAAGCTGCGGTTGGCGTCGACAATGATCCGCAGGCGCTCACCGCTACCGCAGACAATGCCGAGCGCAATGGCGTCGGCGATCGGCTGAAGGTTTACGCGCCCGAGGACGAACCCGCGTCGCAGTACCCGGTGGTGGTGGCCAACATCCTCGCCATCGCGCTGGACGAGCTGGAGCCGCTGCTGGCTGCACGCACCGCACCCGGCGGTCTGATCGCGATGTCCGGCATTCTCGACGGCCAGGAAGACGAGCTGCTGCTGCGCTACGCCCCCGACTTCGAAGACCTGCGCGTCGACCACCGCGAGGACTGGGTGCGTATCACCGGGCGCCGCAAGCTATAGGGTGGGCCCTGGCCTGAGGTCTCCCCAGAATTTCTCTTTTCGATTCCGTTA
>CAZPHV010000136.1:0-4369 GCA_964586455.1 uncultured Aquimonas sp. | reverse complement strand
GCATGATGGCTACGCACGTCTACGCCAACAGCAACGAAATCGCATCGAAGTCTGCGGACGGAAGTTCGAGGCATGCCTTTCCGGATGTTTGCCACATCAAGCCCGCGACCGCCTCGCCCACGCCGATCAAGCCCTTTCCGCCCGGGGTACCCATTCCCTTTCCCAACAGCTGCCACGCCAGCGACATCACCAATGGCAGCCGCACGGTGTTCATCCTCGGCAAGGAAATCGCGCTTGAGAACCACAGCTACTTCTCGGTCAGCGAGGGCGATGAAGAAGCCCCCAAATTCCTCGCGCGCGGGCTGATCTCGGCTGAGGTGACGGGCCGCTGTTACTTCCAGACGTGGTCGCCGAATGTCAAGGTCGAAGGGCGGGCAGTGACTCGGCATTTGGATATGGTGAGCCACAACCACAAGAATCCAATGAATACGGAGTTATTCCCGTACCTTTCAGAGGAGAAGGACCGCGAACCTTGCGGAAGAACCGAAAAGCGCATTAACGATGCCTGCAAGCCGAAGCCTGACCCAAATCAGACCAGCGCCCCTGCACCTGCACCTGCACCTCAACGCAGCGGCCGCAACTCACGGGCAACTCAGCCCCGAAGGAACAGCCGGCCTCAAAACACGAAAACGCCCCCCACTCCCTACAATCGCGACTGGCGGCAGGATCATTGCGATTTTCTCCAAATCGGCGCAGGAAGACTCAATGAGGCCACTGTGACGGAGCTATTAAATGAGGCCAAGCAAGCCCGAGATCGAATTGAGGAGGCGACCAGCGCTTTGCAGTCACTGCTTTCGACCCACGGGCGAGAACTCCTCACCCAAGGGGGCGCTGCCTTGGTGGAGCAGGCTGTATGGTCGAAAATTCGCGGCGTGCTTTACACAGGGGCGGGCGGACTAATCGGCGCGGGCATTGGACTTCTATTTGCAGGCGTCGGCGCAGCCCCTGGGGGCGTCATTGGCGGAAAGATCGGCGCAGGCGCTGCAATCGCCCACTCGGCTTACAACGCCTACGAAGCCACCCTTCTGGCCATGGAAGGAAAAGAACTTTACGACCAGCTTTCAGGCGATCTTGAGCGGATGCGCAACGCTCTCGGAACTGTCGACCCTTTCGCAGCCTATATGAACAGCGAGGGCAAAGTCGATACCAAAGGAGCTAATCGATTCCTTGCTGACTTGCAGGATGCTTTGGCCACCGCGAACGCCTGCACGCGTGCGCGCAAATGCAACCTCGTACCCAAGACCACGCCGCAAAACGTTGAAACCGCGGACGGACGCGGCTGCTGCCCAGGCCAAACGGGACACCACGTACTGTCACACGCGATGATTTCCGGCGCGGGATGCACCGAGTACAGCTACGGAAGAGCTCCAACGGTCTGCGTGGAAGGGACCACTCAAAACTTTGGCAGCCATCGGCGGATGCATGACGGCTTGGCTAAAGCCCTGGAGGCGCGAAAGGGAACTGACAAGGTTGCCCCGGACGGCACACTAAGCCTAGATGATGGCATTGATGCAGCAGTCGAATCCCACACTTTGGCATTTCTTGCGTCCGGTTGCGATCCACAATGCACGAGAGCGCAGATAGAGGCCTACTACAAGCATATTGGGTGCCCGAAAGAGGCACGCGTTAAAATGGTGAATCAGAGCGGGCATACCACCCGCCCACGCAGAGGACGGAGAGGATAAAGATGACCCCCCCCGCAAAGTTCATACGGCAGTCCGAGCAGAACTGGACCGACTATCTCGAAGGCTGGCTAATTGTTGACATTTCCATCGTCTCCAGGGAGTACTGCTTCGTCGTCGGACGTCGGAACGTTGATCCGGAGGTTATGTCGCGGGGCACGGATTACGATGTTCCTACGCGAGCGGTTCTCATTTTCTTTGACGGGGACTGTGGCGACACCGAGTTCACGGGATTTGCCTTCCCAAAAGCAGGCTCGTGCGAGCATCCATTACGGCAGTCGCTGATGTCGAACCGGAATAGCGAAGGCCAAATCTATGCCGCAGGGTCCGGGCAGGAAGGCTCTGAGCAACTTCACTATCCAACGGAAACCCGAGATCTCGTATCGATTAGAAGAATCAAACGCATCCAAGGCTGGGCCTATGCTGCTTCACTCTTCCGCCGGGTCTTCAAGCGAGTCGAAGTTGGTCGATGGGAGGAGTTGAGCACCGGCCTCGAACGTCTTCCACACGAAACTCGCGGCATCGACCTGGGCTTCGAAGACATCGACGGCTTGTCCCATGACAACTTGTACGCCGTAGGTGGCCGCGGTGAAGTCTTCCACTTCGACGGAAGCCGCTGGACCCGCTGCGACTTCCCCAGCAACAACCCGCTGCACACCGTCACCGTCGCGCCCGACGGCACGGCCTACATCACGTCGCTGGATGGCTCGATCTGGGCAGGCAACCACGACACCTGGAAGCTTGTCGACAAGGCCGAGCATGGCATCGAGTACAACGACAGCGTCTGGTTCAAGGGCCAACTCTGGCTGTGCTCGGACTACCAACTGCATGTCTGGGATGGCAAGCAGCGCCGGCGTGCAGAGTGGAAAGGCCAACCCGTGGTCCACTCAGGCCACATGGATGCCTTAGATGATGTCCTTGTGGTCGCAGGCCCGGGCACCATACATGCGTTCGATGGCCAAGACTGGCATGTGCTGGTATGGCCCTACTCAACTGAGAGCGCAGAGCGTGATTGACACTGAAGTCGCAGTATCGAGCAAACGGGCGGTCGGAGTTCCGCTTGTAGTCAACCAACACACCGAAGAACTCGCCTTCACCTGGCAGCGCCGCCAGCGCGCCTGGAGCGCGCCCAACCACCGCGCCGCGCACCTGCACGAGATCGATGGCCAGATCGACGCCCACCTCGACGGCCTGCACATCGCCGGCCGCGAGGCAATCGCGCCGACGATGCAGCGCTTCAAACGCTGGGGTACCGACGAAGAGGCGTTCGCTGCCACGGCGGTGGTTGGTCTGTGTGCGGGCGATGCGTCTGATGAAGCAGCTCGCGCTGAACTCGGCAGCCTACTGATCGCCAACCCGCGTTCGATTCGTGGTGCAGCTGCCGCGTTGTTCTGGATTGGCGAGACCCGCGCCCTGCCCCTGCTGCAACGCTGGTGGACTTCCGATCAGCCTGTGCTGTGGCGTGCGGCGTTTCCCGCCTGCCTGCCGAACCCCAGCGTGCGCAGACAACACCTGATCGACGACGCCCTACAGCGACCCGACACCGCACTGCAGGCCCGCGCCCTGCGTGCCATCGGCGAGTGGCGCATCAGCGAGCGGGCTGAACGACTGCCTGAGTTCGCCAACGGCGAAGACCCACTGCTGCGCGAGGAAGCGATCTATGCCCTGCGATTGCTGGGCTATGGCGAGCGGCTGCCGCACTGCCCTTCACCAACGCTGCTCGATCGCCCCAGCCGCAGACGCCGGCTGAGTGCGTTCGCGCTGACTGCGCCCGCTGATGGTGTGCATACCGCTTTCGAGCTGCTGGTCAAACACGCTCGTCCACGCGAAGCGCTTTGGCTTGCGATCTACCGTGGCGATGCCTGGGCTCTGAGCCAGCTTGACGCCGCGCTCGAAGGCAAGCTCGCCACACTGGCTGCCTTCGGCATCGAGCAGCTCACGGGCCTGGACCTCGAACGCGACCAGCTCTGGCAACGACCCGATCCGAATCCCGCGCTTCCTCTGTCAAAACGTTCACCCGCAGAAAAAGCGGAGCACGCGGACAAAGCACCCGCGAAGCCCGAATCCAAGGTGCATCTGGAAGACCAGGGCTTGCTCGAACCTCACATCGAGCGCCTGCGGGCTGCCCTGCGCAACCCCGTTCGCCCGGTAGCCGAACCACATCCACAAGGCGAAAGCCTCCCGATGCGACTGCATGCGGCGTTGAAAGCAACGCTGCAGGGCGAAGCCGGCGCGCTGCATCAGGTACGCGAGCCGCTCTTCAAGCTGGGCTGATCCTCGCCGCCGCTTAGCGGCGGCCGCTCTTTGACAATTCAAGTGGAGGCGGCGGCGCGAGCGAACACGACGGCGCGTCGTGTGCGATGTGCCGCGTCAGTCTTCGCCTGCAGCCGCGACCCAGTCAGGCTTCCTGACCCGCTCGACCCTGGGCGGCAACTATGAGACGGCCAATGCCTTGCGCTTCGAAGACAAACGCGGCGAAGAGCAGGTCTGGCTGCATGCGGAGCGCAACCAGGACATCGAGGTCGAGAACGACGAGACCCACTGGGTTGGGAACGATCGCACCAAGACGATTGATCGCGACGAGACGAACCACATCAAGCGGGATCGCACGGAAACCGTTGACAACAACGAGACGATCACGGTCCACAACGATCGCACCGAAGAGGTGGATGGCTTTGAAAAGATCA
>CAZPHV010000135.1:0-4370 GCA_964586455.1 uncultured Aquimonas sp. | reverse complement strand
TGCAGAACGTCGGCCTCGGCAAGATGGTCAACGTCGGCGGCGCTTACAGCCTGAATGTCGGAATGATGATGAACACCATCGTCGGCCTGAACCGCTTTGAAAAGACCCTGAAGACGCACAGCGTGTCGGCAGGCAAGGAGTTCGCGGTAGAGGCCGGCGATGGCAATTCCGTTCTCAAAATGGATGCCGAAAGCATCACGCTGAAGGTAGGTGAGAGCGTTCTGAATCTGCACAAAGATGGAACGATCACCATGACGGGCCAGCGTTTCGAGTTCGAGGCGAGCGGCCCAATCGAGATCCTGGGCAAGGACATCGAGCTCAACTGAGGACTTCCCCATGAACTTTGCCAATCGCTCGCCGTTCCCTGCGCTGGCCTACACCATGGTTGACGTAGCCGAGCAGGAACATCACGTGATCGTGCTTCGCCAGACCTTGGATCTGGTGCGATCCTCCGCGCGCTGCACGTCGCAGGAGGATGTGTTTGATGCAGTGGCCATCGTCAAGGATCCCCCTCCCTTGGTGATGGAGGACCGCTACTCGGGCGAAACAGGCGAATCGAGCGTACTCGAGGAGAGCGATCTAGCTCCCTTCAAGCCGCGCTGCGACTTGATCGTCAACGCGAATGCCTACGCACCCGGGGCCAGAGCCAGCCGCCGCTGGACCGTGCGAGTGCGCGCCTCATCGCAGATGCTGGAGGACTACCGCGCCCGCAAAGCGGGACGCTCGCCTGGCAAACCGGCACAGCTTCTGGACAAGTCGCTTGAGGTCTGTGGGCCTCGCCGTGTCCGCCCGGGGCTGCTGGGCTGGAGCCTTGAAGAGCCCCAACCCGCCGTTGAAGTGCCCATCGACTACGAACACGCCTTCGGTGGTACTTCGCGCGTCGTCAACCCGGAGCATGCGAGTGACCCCAGCAAGCCCGAGTATCTGCTCAATGAAGCCTGCTACGCCAACCCCATCGGCTGCGGCTGGATTGACGAGCGCCTGCCCTCGGCACTTCGCGGCGCCAAACAGTCGCTCGAATCCCTGCCCGGGCCTCAGGTCGAATACGCCGACGCGCGGCTGAAGTCGCCTGCGGTGTTGAGACAACCTGACGCCCCGCATTCGCCAGAGCAGATGGCGCGCTTGGTGCAGCGATACCCCGGCAAGGTCGCAGGCCTGGGATGCATTGGCCGAGCCTGGACCCCGCGCATACAACACGCGGGCAGCTATGACGCGAAGTGGCTGGAAGAACGCTGGCCGCAGCTGCCCAAAGACTTCGAGTTCGACTACTGGAACGCTGCACCTGCGGATCAGCAGATCGAATTTCCGCCACCGGATCTGAACCTCGAGTTGACCAATCTGGTGTCGCCCGCGCTGGCGCCCAGCGGCGTCGCGCGAATCACCCTGCCGGGACATCGGGTGTTCGTGATGTTCAAGCCACCGAAGGGGCTTGCACTGCCACTGCCGTTCCGCATTGACACAGTCATTGTCGACGCTCGCGCGATGACCATTTCGGTGGTGTGGCGGTTCAGCGTTCCGAAATCCCAACCCATAGTCAGCCTTGAGGCGCGTTTCGAGGCAGACCCGAACGCGCCGCTGCCCTTCCCCCGACGCCCGATGGCGCCTCAGCCTGACGCCGTGGAGAAAATCGCTTGAGCATCCAGACCGTCGCTCGAAAAGACAGCCAGTGGCTGGTGGTGTTTACCTTGCCGGATGTGTGCAAAACACCTATCGGGGGTACGCCAGTGCCGGTGCCTTATCCCGTTGTGGCCAACTTGGGTCAAGCCGCGAAACCAGTCGAGTACGTCAAGGCGAATGGCAAGCCCTTGGTCGTCTTCGACCGCAGCAGCCTGCCCAAGACCATGGGCGACCAGGCCGGCAAGGCATTGGGTATCAAGAGCAATACAGTGGGCAGCACCTGCTATCCAAAGGACCACAGCTCCACCGTATTCGCTGACAAGCGTTGGTTGGTACGGGCAGGCGACAAATTCTGGATGAACGGCTGATCATTGGCTCCACGTGCTCCCCGACTGAAGTTCGGGCCCCATGACCCTATGTGCAGAGTTCATCCAACATGAACAATGGAAGACTGGTTATCAGTGAAGTCGATACCGCGGCAGAGATCGCTAGCGTTTCACAGAACATCAGCTATGTCTCAGAACACCTCGATCAGCTCAACGAAATCGCGGCTAACGCTACGGGGTCCATTCCACCTGGTCTTTCGAAGGCGATCCAAGACTCTCAGGCTGAGCTGGAAACTCTAAATGGACGCTTGAGTGAGCTTGTTGCGGGAACGCCGCCACCAAACAACAATGCGAGTGGCAACGCCATTGGCGAGCTGCAAGAGCTACCCGGCGTCAACGCAAGTGCGTCAACAAGCGATGTGGACGACACCGAGGACGAGGAGGACGACGAAGCGTCAGAAGACGACTACGCTCTGGAGGAGGGTGAAGGCGGGGAAGGCGAAGGTGGATGGAAGGACTCCACGCGAGACGTGCTTGGCTACGCCGGCTGGGTGCCAGGGCTCAATGTTGCGTCCGCAATCGGAGAAGCTGCGCTCGATATCTCGGACGGCGACTGGGTTGGCGCAGGCATTTCGCTTCTGGGTGTGGTGCCCTTCGCAGGCAAGGGCTTGAGTAAGCTGGGTCGCTGGATTCGCGGATCCAGGCGCAATCGGGATACTCGTGTCGACCGGCGCAGACGGGACGGCGACAGCAATCAGAACTGCAAGTCCTGTCCACGTACCGGCCGCCCGGTCAATCCCATCTACGGCTGCAAGATCCTCGAAGGTGACGAAGACCTCGACTTCGTCGTCGACGGCCTGCTACCACTGGTCTGGCAACGCAGCTACGCCTCGGACAACCCGGACAGCGGGTGGCTAGGACAAGGTTGGACACTGCCACTGAGCTTCAGGCTCGACATCACCAGTGCAGGGCCCGACTTCGTGGATCTGCAGGGCCGACGCATCCAATTTCCCGACCTCGCAGTCGGCGAACGCTTCCATTCGCCTTACGAACGCATCGAACTGCATCGCAACGCGCGCAACACCTTCGAGATCATCACCGGCGAGGGTGTGCGCCTCTGCTTCGCGCCTGCGCCGTCCGACGCAACGCGCCTCGCCGAGCAAACGGCGCAAGCCGCAGAACTCGAGCACGAGGACGACGAGCTCGCCCGCCTGCTGCCACCACAGGCCGAACGGTTGGTCCTGTGCAAAATCATCGACCGCAACGACAACTGGCTGCACATCCATTACACGCCCGACGACCGGCCGCAGGTGGTGGAGACCAGCGGCGGCAAGTTCACAGGTTTCGTGTTCGCCGAGCTCGCGCAGAAAGGCGAACCGCCTGCGGTCCGTCTGACCCAGGTTCTTGAGCTGCTGGGCCACCCCGACAGCGAAGGTCGCTTCGCGGCTTCGCGCAGCCTGGTCGAGTACCGCTACAGCCCTGAGGGTGACCTGATTGAGGTTCGCGATGAGCAGGGTCAGCCCGTACGCCAGTTCCAGTGGCAGAACCACATCATGGTGGCGCACAGCCAGCCAGGCGGCGTCACCTCCAGCTATGAATGGGACGTGCTGAGCCCCGAGGGCCGAGTGCTCCGCAACCGCGTCTCCACCGGCGAGGTGCTGGAGTTCGAGTACGACCTCTTGCAGGGCATCAGCCGTGTCACCGACAACAGCGGCCGAGTGCAGTCCTGGCACTTCGACACCGAGGACCGTGTGGTCGCCGAGACCGACGCCGAGGGCGGCCACACAGTCTACGAACTGGACCGCTACGGCAACCGCGTGCGCACCATCGACCCCTTGGGTCGCGTCACCCGCCAGCGCTTCGACACCGACAGCAACCTCGTCGAGATCGAGCAGGCCGACGGCGGGCGCTGGCAGATCGCTTACAGCTCTGACCGGCAGCCCGTCGCCATCACCGACCCCACCGGCGCAGTCACGCGCCATGTCTACGATGCCCGCGGCAACCTCGTGGAATCCGTCCAGCCCGACGGCGCCAGCACCCGCTTCGTGCTCAATTCGCACGGCCTGCCCGAGCAATTGATCGATGCGCTCGGCGGCGTCTACCGCTTCCGCTTCGATGCGGCCGGTCGACTCACCGAGCGCACCGACTGCCTCGGCCGGCCCACCCGCTACGACTACGACGACGCCGGCAACCTGGTGCGCGTCATCGATGCCTTGGGCGGCATCACCCAGTACCGCTACCAGCGCATCAACCGCCGTGACCGCGTGGTGGGCATCACCCTGCCCGACGGCAGCAGCGAGCGCTTCGCTTACGATGCGCTGGGCCGCCTGATCGCGCACCACGATGCACTGGGCCGCGCCACCGCCTGGCAGTTGGACGCCGAGGGTCGGCCGCTGGTGCGCGTCAACGCACTCGGCCATCGTCTGG
>CAZPHV010000134.1:0-4773 GCA_964586455.1 uncultured Aquimonas sp. | reverse complement strand
TAGGCTGACTCAATTGTGTAGCAGAACTTATTGGGTTTTTCGACAGGCTGCTAGAGGAGTAAGCGCCCAGACACCGCGACGGGTGTCGTCCAGCAGGCCTTCCCACGCCAGGTGCTGGCGTGCCCAGTGGACCTGATTGTAGAAGCGCGTCTGACCGGACGAGAGCGTCTCTTCAAGGTGCGGTGTCAGGGGTGCGCGGTTTTCCTTGATCCAGTTGAGCACCTCGCGAGGCCGAGATTGCCCGCCAACCGCGCGCAGGCAGTCAAGGATGAGCGGCATCCACTGTTGGAAATCGTTCTTCTGCAGCTGCCCGCGCATCTGCGGCTCCCGTACTTTTTCAGCTTAAACATCAAAGATTCTGGTAGTTCGGCCCAGCCCCACCCTCAGGCGTGACCCAGGTGATGATCTGGTACGGGTCCTTGATGTCGCAGGTCTTGCAGTGCACGCAGTTGGCGGCGTTGATCTGCAGGCGCTTGCCGGCGTCGTCTTCGACCATTTCGTAGACGCCGACCGGGCAGAAGCGGGTGCAGGGGTTGCCGTACTCCTCGGCGCACTGGCTCACGCAGACATCGGTGTTCAGCACCTTCAGGTGCACGGGCTGGTCTTCGTCGTGCTCGGTGGCCGCGTAGTAGACGCCGGCCAGTCGGTCGCGCGGGGCCAGTGTGCGGTCTACGTAGTCGCGCTTCGGCTTTTCGGCCTCGGCCAGCTTCTGCAGGGACGACCAGTCCGCTTTGACCTTCAACGTCCACGGCGAGGCGCCGCCGGTCAGCGTTTCCCAGCCTGAATTCATCAGCCCGAACAGCAGGCCCTTCTTGAAACCGGGCTTGAAGTTGCGGACCTTCTTGAGCTCCGAGTACACCACCGAGCCGCGCAGCTTGGCGTCCCAACCTTCCACGGCATCGGTGCTGGCGATGTGCTCGGCGGCCAGCATGCCCGAGCGCATTGCCTGGTGGACGCCTTTGATCTTGGGCACGTTGACCAGGCCGGCCTCGCAGCCGATCAGGATCGCGCCGGGCATCTCGGTAGTGGGCATGCTCTGGTAGCCGCCGGTGACGATGGCGCGTGCACCCGCCGACAGGATGCTGCCGCCTTCCAGCAGCGGCTTCACGGTCGGGTGGTGTTTCCACTGCTGGAAGGCCTCGTAGGGCTGGTAGTTCGGGTCGCGGTAGTCGAGGCCCGAGACATAGCCCAGCGCGATGCGGCCGCCGCTCAGGTGGTACAGGAAGCTGCCGCCATAGGTGCGGGTGTCGGCCGGCCAGCCAAGGGTGTGTACGATCTTGCCGGGCTTGACCCGATCCTCCGGCACCTGCCACAGCTCCTTGATCCCGATCGAATAGTTCTGCGGGTCACTGTTTGCATCGAGGCCGTACTGCTTGATCAGCGGCTTGGCCAGGTGTCCGCGCGCGCCCTCGGCGAGGACGGTGATGCGGGCGCGGATGTCGATACCCTGCGTATAGCCGGACTTCTGCGAGCCGTCTTTGGCCACGCCCATGTCGCCGATGCGCACGCCGACCACGCGGCCGTCTTCGATCAGCGTCTCGGCGGCGGCGAAGCCGGGGTAGATCTCCACACCGAGAGCTTCGGCTTGTGGCGCCAGCCACGCGCAGGTGGCGCCGAGGCTGATGATGAAGTTGCCGTGGTTGTTCATCTGCGGCGGCACGATCGGAGATTTGAAGCCGCCGGTCTTGGTGAGGAACCAGAATTCGTCCTCAGTGGCGGGGATGCAGATCGGCGGCGGGTTGTCGCGCCAGCCGGGCAGCAGTTCGTCGAGGGGCGCAGGTTCAATCACCGCGCCCGACAGCAGGTGCGCGCCGATCGTCGAAGCTTTCTCGATCACACAGACCGACAGGTCCGGCTTCAGCTGCTTCAGTCGGATGGCGAAGGCGAGGCCGGCGGGGCCTGCGCCCACGGTGACCACGTCGTATTCCATGACATCGCGCTCGCTCATGGGCTGGCTCCTGGCTGGTTGCGTGAAAGGCGGCATTATCGGGGGCGCGGTGTGCACGTGACAGCCTCTTGATGCCGCCGCCTGCACGCTCTGGGTCGCGTGCACTCAGCGCGCGACAGGGCGCAGCCCGAAGACAGGCAAGCATACTTCAGCGTATGGAATGGATCGAGATCGAGCTTGCAGGTGCCGAGCTGCGCATCGCGCCCGCGTTTCTGGCACCGGATGCGGCGGATGCCGCGCTGGCGGCGCTCAGCACCGAGATTCCATGGGAACAACACCGCATCCGCCTGTACGGCCGCGAACATGCTTCGCCGCGGCTTTCCTGCTGGATCGGCGACCCGGGTGTGAATTACACGTATTCGCGCACCCGCTTCGAGCCGCGGCCGTGGTCGGCCGCGCTTGCCGCGCTGAGAACCCGTGTCGAAGCTGCCTGTGCGGTCAGGTTCAACAGCGTGCTGGCGAATCTCTACCGCGATGGCGCCGACGGCATGGGCTGGCACGCGGACGATGAGCCGGAGTTGGGGCCGCAGCCGCTGATTGCCTCCTTGAGCCTCGGCGGCGTGCGCACCTTCGCCTTTCGGGATCGCGCCCAACGCCGCCAGCGCCTGAAGCTGGAGCTTCCGCACGGCAGCCTGCTGCTGATGTCCGGCAAGACCCAGGCTCTGTACCAGCATGCCTTGCCCAAGTCCGCGCGGCCGCTGTTGCCCAGGCTGAACCTGACCTTCCGCTCAATCCACCCGCGCAACGCGGCATGAAAAATGTGAAGGACTGTGGCATGCTCCCGCGGTGCCGTTCTGCCGGGTGACAAACCTGCGCAACGAGCTCAGCTTCGGATCCGATTCGCCATCAACGCAATCGCCAACGCGGCCCCACCCTTTCGGGAGATCCACATGAATCGCACTCTGACCCGCCTTGCCGGCGTTTCGCTCAGCCTTTCCCTTGCTGCGGCCGCTCAAGCTGAAACGGTCTGGTTTGAAATCGCTGAAATCGAAACCGAGCGCAACCAGTCTTTCCTCGTCGCGCTGACCGACCCCGAACACATTGCCGATGCGCGCGCGCTGATCGCGAACGGCGGTCGGCCGGACGACACCACGCCGGGCATCCTGCTGGCGCGCATCGGACTGGGCGGCGATGGCTTCAACCGCGATATCCGCGACCCCGACCAGCGCCTGTGGCGCTGGCACATCGATGAGGTCGATGGCTTCGGCGGCATGGCCATTGAGCTGTGCGACGGCTGGCCGGGTTTCGTCGAGGAAAACCCCAGGGCCTTCATCCAGAACACCGGTGGTCAGATCTGTTTCTGGGGTTACACCGTCAAGTCGGAGCTGGCCGGCCCGCCGCCATTTGCGATCGGTGAAGGCCTGGACGGCGCCTGGTACAACCCGGAGCGTCCGGGGCAGGGCGTGTATCTGGATGTGCTGGAAGAACAGAACCGGCTCGCTTTCGCCTGGTTTACCTGGGCCGAAAACGCGCCCGGTTCCATCCGCGCTTCGGAGCACCTGTGGTATTCGGGCCTCACCGAAATCAACGGCGACGCCGCTGACGGCGTGATCTACCAGACCACCGGGGGAAGCTTCAGCGGCGAGCAGTCGCTCGATACCCGTGGCGCTGGCCAGGCCAGCTTCGTGTTCAAGGACTGCAACCACGCCACCTTGAGCTACCGATTCAGCACCGGCGAAGAATCTGATATCCCGCTGCGACGCGCGGTGCCGACGAAAGGGTGTAGGCGGTAAGAGCCGGGATTCGGGAATCGGGATTCGTTGAAGCCTGAAGCCGGCAGGGTTCAGGCTGCCGGTCAAGAGAATGAACGCGCAGGTTTCGATTGGATGAAGCGGCGCTCTCAGAGCACGCCATTCATGGCGTGCAGGAAGCTCCGATAGATCAGAGCATCCTCAGCGAATCCCCATTCCCCGGCCCCAGCTTCAAAGAACCATGCAGCCCACGCCAGCGACTGCCAGCGCGATGCCGCCCGCGCGCCGGCGGTCCATCGGTTCGCGCAGCCACAGCCAGGCCAGCAGCACGATGAAGGCTGAAGAGCTTTCGTTGATGATCGCGGCGATCATCGCGTCGGTGTACTTGTAGCCGCCCAGCCAGAACAGCGTCGACAGGAACTGGCCGACAAAGGCCGCCAGCAACAGAGTGGGCCAGTGCACGCGCATGCGGCGCGGGTCGAGTTTCTTCAGTTCGCCGCGCACGGCCACGATCAACAGCAGGCCGACCAGTGCGCCGCCCATGCGGATCAGGCTCACCCATACGAGTGGCTGCGCTTCCAGCACGCGCTTGACCATGACGATGGCGATGGCCATCAGCAGAATCGCCAGCACGCCCAGCAGCACGCCCTTCATCACACTGGCCTGGCCGGGTTCTCGCTCGCGCCGACCGCTGACCAGCAGTACGCCCGAGCTGACCAGCACGAAACCGACGATCTGCAGCGGCCCCAGTCGCTCCCCCAGAAACACGAAGGACAGTGCGATCACGAAGGGGCTGTAGAGGTTGCCGATGATCCCCATGCGACCGGCGCCCAGCTGGTTCAGTGCCTTCAGATACAAGGTGTCGGCCAGGGCCAGTCCGATCACACCACTGACGACGGCAATCGCGATCTCGCCCGCGCTGATGCTTGGCAGTGTCAGCCCATGCACCAGCGGCAGCGTCGCCGCCAGCATCAGCAGGACCAGGCTGTTCTTGATGAAGTTGAGCTGCAGCGGCGGCAGGTAGGCGCCGAGCTTGCGGTAGAGAATCACGCCGACCGCCCAGGCCAGGGCGCTCATCAAGGGGAGCTCTGAACAACGCGACCAACTGAGCACTGGGCGGTCCCCCAGCCGATT
>CAZPHV010000133.1:2266-4857 GCA_964586455.1 uncultured Aquimonas sp. | reverse complement strand
TGGCGCCTGCCTAATCCGGCCCGTTGGGGGGGTCTTGCCCCGCCGCATCCGTGCGACCGGGTTTGTTGGAACCCGCCGACCGCGTAGTCCGCGAAGCGTGTCGGCGCTGCGCACGAAGCCGGACGGCGGATCAAGATCCGCCCTACGGGTGCTCCATCGCGTGGGCGAAGCGGCAGAGCGCGCGAAGAACCTCGCCTCAGCCCCCGCTGCTGCCCGATTCGTAGGGTAGATAAGCGCAGCGCATCTACCAGAACCTCGCCTCAGCCCCGGCTGTTGCCCCATTCGTAGGGTAGATAAGCGCAGCGCATCTACCAGAGCCTCGCCTCAGCCCCGCTTCCTGCACAGCCCGAAAACGCCGACGTCGAAGCAACGCGGCTTCCGCCTCACCCCAACTGCGCCCACTCCACCGCCTCGTCCGCCAGCAGCACCGGAATGCCGTCATCAATCCGATACGCGCGGCTGCCGTTGGCGGTGATCAGGGCTTCCTTCCAGGCCTGGCTGAGCGCCTGCCCATCCGCCTGCTTCACCCCGCCCCCGGCAATCGCCGTGTTCAAGCTTGCCAGCCGCGGCGCATCCAGCATCTGCAGCGGCTGACGAGTGAGCGGGCAGCACAGGATTTCAAGCAGGCGCGGATCAAGGGCCATTGCGGTTCGCCGTAAGTTGATGACAAGCCCGCGATTGTCGGCCACGTAGCCAAACACTGCAAAGCGCGCGTCGCACGGGCCGTCTACACTGTGCGGCTTCCGGTCGGGCGGGGTGCCTGTGCCGGGTTTGCTATCGCCATGCGGAGGCCGCAGCCGATGACGCAGCACTCGACCGATGCCCACAGCGCCGCGCCCCTGGTCGGCGTGGTGATGGGCTCGCGTTCCGACTGGGACACCATGCAGCACGCGGTCCAGCGCCTCGAAGCCCTGGGCGTTCCGCATGAGGTGCAGGTGGTCAGCGCACACCGCACGCCTGATCTGCTGTTCCAGTACGCCGAAAGCGCCGAGGCCCGCGGCCTGCGCGCGATCATCGCCGGCGCCGGCGGGGCCGCGCACCTGCCCGGCATGCTGGCCGCCAAGACCGCGGTACCCGTGCTCGGCGTGCCGGTGCAGTCCAAGGCGCTCAACGGGCTGGATTCGCTGCTCTCGATCGTGCAGATGCCAGCCGGAATACCGGTCGCCACCTTCGCCATTGGCGTCGCGGGTGCCGCCAATGCCGGCCTGTTCGCCGCCAGCCTGCTGGCCGCGGATCACCCGTTGATCCGAGAAGCACTCGCTGCCTTCCGCGCCAAGCAAACCGACGACGTGTTGGCCCACCCCGACCCGAGGCAGGCATGAGCGAGCGCAGCCTGATTCGCGTCGGCGTGCTCGGCGGCGGCCAGCTCGCGCGCATGCTGGCTCTGGCCGGCGCACCGTTGGGCACACGTTTCCTGATGCTCGACACCGATGCCAACGCCTGCGGCGGCCAGGTCGCCGCGCTGATGCAGGCGGATTACCGCGATCTGGAAGCGCTCGGTCGCTTCGCAGATCAAGTCGACATCGCCACCTTCGACTTCGAGAACGTGCCCGCCGACAGCGCTGACTGGCTGGCCGAGCGCGTGCCGGTGTTCCCGAACCCGCGTGCACTCGCCGTGGCGCAGGACCGCATGGCCGAAAAATCGCTGTTCCGCGATCTCGGCATAGGCACGCCCGCCTTTGCTGCGGTCAACACGCTCGACGATCTGCGCGCAGCGGTGGCGACGATCGGCCTGCCCAGCATCCTCAAGACCCGTCGCCTCGGCTACGACGGCAAGGGTCAGTACCGCCTGCGCGAGCCCGCCGATGTCGAGGCCGCCTGGGCCGCGCTTGCGCATGGAAATGACCACGCAAGCCTGATTTTGGAGGCCTTCGTGCCCTTCCACAGCGAGCTGTCGGTCGTGGCCGTGCGCGGTCGCGATGGGGAATTCCGCAGCTACCCGCTGACCCGCAACTGGCATCACGAGGGCATTCTTTCCTTGAGCCTCGCCCCGGCCGAGGTTTCCGAAGACATCGCGGCACGCGCCGTCGCGCATGCTCGCGCGGTGGCTGACCAGCTCGATTATGTCGGCGTGTTCGCGCTGGAGCTGTTCGAGAAAAGCGGCGAGCTGCTTGCCAACGAAATGGCACCGCGCGTCCACAACAGCGGCCACTGGACCATCGAGGGCGCGGTCAGCAGTCAGTTCGAGAACCACCTGCGCGCGGTGCTCGGCCTGCCACTCGGCGACACCGCCACGCGCGGCCACAGCGCCATGCTGAACTGGATCGGCGAGCTGCCCGACTGCGCGGCCGCGCTGACGGTGCCCGGCCTGCACTGGCACGACTACGGCAAGAGCGCGCGCCCTGGGCGCAAGGTCGGCCACGCCACCCTGCGCGCCGACAGCGCCGCACAATTGGCGGATACGCTCGAGCGGGCAGGGCAGGTGCTCGGGCGGCAAGAGCAGGTGCAGGCAGCGATCAACGCGCTACGTGCTTGAGTTGGCAGAGCTCCGCATCGCGGCTCTCGACTTCGTTGTACGCAAGGCGTCGCCTGCAGTTGTAGGGTAGATAAGCGCAGCGCATCTACCAGCAAGTCCGAAAGAAGCGCAGCCC
>CAZPHV010000133.1:0-2166 GCA_964586455.1 uncultured Aquimonas sp. | reverse complement strand
GTTCCCGCGAGACTCGCAGAGCATGGTAGATGCGCTTCGCTTATCTACCCTACGCGTCTCCGTATGCCTGACTGTGGTCGTGGCGAGGTGTCAGCGGGCCGATGCGGAGCGCAAGAGCTGCGCATTGGGGCTCTCGACTTCGCTTTATGCAAGGCGTCACCTGCACTTGTAGGGTAGATAAGCGCAGCGCATCTACCAGCAAGTCCGAAAGAATCGCAGCCCACATCGGAGCTCAGGCCCGACGATCGCATGCCACGTTCCCGCGCTCTTCCTGCGAGCATGCACTGCGCTGTTCCCGCGAGACTCGCAGAGCATGGTAGATGCGCTTCGCTTATCTACCCTACGCGTCTCCGTATGCCTGACTGTGGTCGTGGCGAGGTGTCAGCGGGCCGATGCGGAGCGCAAGAGCTGCGCATTGGGGCTCTCGGCTCCGTTGAATGGAAGGCGTCACCTGCGGTTGTAGGGTAGATAAGCGCAGCGCATCTACCAGCAAGTCCGAAAGAAGCGCAGCCCAGATCGGAGCCCAGGCCCGACCTCCGCACATCAGGCTCTACGCAAGGCGTTGCCCGCACTTGTAGCCCGTGGCCGCGAAGAGCAGCGTCGCCGTCATCGAGTCTTCCAACCAAACCTCCCCGCTGTCCGCTCCAGGAGCGCCCCCCAAAGTGCAAGATTCCATCAGCCTCGGCCCCCTGCTGTTGCCAACCCAGGCACTGCTGCTGGTCATCTCCACGGCGGCGGCGTTGGGCGTGCTCAGCCTGCTGCGCGACGGCGATACGGCCGGCCGCTCGCGCGCCGAGACTCGGCTCTTTATGGCGCTCATGATTGGCGTGCTCGGCGCGCGTCTGGGCTGGGTCGCCCAGCATTGGCAGGCTTATGCGGAAAGCCCGTGGGCGCTGTTGGCTTTTCGCGACGGCGGCTATCAGCCTTGGATTGGCCTCGCGCTCGGCGGCCTCGCCGTGGGAGTCATGGCCTACCGCGCGCCGGCCTCACGCCGCCGGGAATCGCCCACGGCGTTTCGCGCTGTGACCCGCGGGATCAGCTCGGCGGTTCCTTCCGCGGATCAGGAGAGTGTTCCGCGAACGGCAAGGCCCGAAGCCCATCACGATGGCGTGCCAACTGCACCACGACCCGAGGCCGACCGAGACGGCGCCTCAAGTTCAGCACAGTCCGCAACGCGCCCGTTTGAGCCAGTCAGCCCGCACCCGCCCGCAGCGGAGGCGCAGGCAGCCCCCACCCGGCGTCAGCTGCTGATTCCGGCTGCAGCTGGACTTCTGGTACTGCTCACCGGCCAGGGTTTGCTCGAACTCCACGCCCGCGCTCGCGCCACTCCGCTGCCCACCCTGGACGTGCAGGACATGGCCGGCGAACCGCGGCAGCTGCCGGCGGGGCAGGGCAGGCCCCAGGTCATCAACCTCTGGGCCAGCTGGTGCGCGCCGTGCCGCCGCGAAATGCCGGCCTTCGCCCGTGTGCAGGCATCGCGTCCGGACGTCGACTTCGTCTATCTCAACATCGGCGAAAGCACCGCCGAGATCAGCGCCTTCACCCGAACACTGGGCGCGCCGCTGGCACCGATCTGGCGCGATCCCGAAAGCACCGTGCCCGAGCGCCTGCAGGTGCGCGGCTATCCGACCACTTTCATCCTCGACGCCGAAGGCCGCCTGCTGCACCGACGCAGCGGCGAATTGTCGGAGGCCAGCCTGAAGGCGCTGTTGCCGGAGGCGCGGTCAGTGCCGGCTTCACGAGCGGCGATGGGCCTTCGCTGATAGGCCGAGCACGCCGCCCAGATCGATGAATTGTGGGCTCCAGCCCCCGCACAGAGTTCGCAGCCGCGCCCCTGACCCCCTCTCCCGAGGGGAGAGGGGCTTGAGCAAGAGCGCGGCATGCCCGGGCTGCTCCCCCGCTTGAGCAGGCGCACCCCGCGCTTGAGCCCCTCTCCTCTCGGGAGAGCGGTTGGGGAGAGGGGCCGTAACCCCGCGTCCCGAACGGTTCCGCAACACTCCAAAACGACCCACGACCACGAACGCCCCGGCACTCTCAAGACGCCAAAGCCAAGCCCGACGTCTTTCGGGAAAGTCCCGCGCGCGCTCCGCCCGGCCCTCCCCCCACCCCCTCTCCCCAGGGGAGAGGCGCTTGAGCAAGAGCAAGGCATACCCGGGCTGCTCCCCC
>CAZPHV010000132.1:0-4965 GCA_964586455.1 uncultured Aquimonas sp. | reverse complement strand
CTTGGACATGCGTCGAGGGCATAAGTTCTTTCAAGATTGCAACGATACACTAGATCAGCAGCATCAACACGAACCACAACCCGGCGAGCAGCTCGATACCGGTGCTGCGGCCGGGCGAGCGGCCAATTGCCAGCAGCAGGAACAGGTTGTAGGGCACGGGTGCCAGATGCAGCGCCACCGCCACCCAGCCGGGTGCGCCGGTGGCCAGCGCATAGAGGCCCACTCCACTTGCGAACAGATTGATCAGGCTGGCGACGACCAGGGTGTCGCGCCCGAACAGACGGCGCATCGGCACCGCACCGCGCCAGCGTTCGCGGAAGAACTGCAGTGCACCGCTCGACCGCATCGTGTGGACCGTCCATTGCCAAGGCGCGACAGCGTAGTCCAGCGACGCGTCGGCGGGCAGGTGCCTTGCCCGGCGCGATCCGCGATGGAGGTGACGGCGCGATCGGCGCGTGCGTCGCGGAACGCGGAGACTTGATCGGCACAACCTTTGCGGAACCGCTTCGCGTCGAGGCTGTCGTGCGCTGGATTCGGCGGGATGCGCTCCCTTGGCGTGGTGCGCCACAGGCGCACCCTATGCGAGTCCGGCTTACGGGCTTGATGGACGCATGAGGTCAGCGGCGGCCCCAGGGTGCGCGTGCCGCGCACCGACAGCCCCGCCATAGGGTGCGCGTGCCGCGCACCGACAGCCCCGCCGTAGGGTGCGCGTACCGCGCACCTGCAGCCGCGTCATAGGACGCACGTGCCGCCCACCGCCAGCCGCGTTATAGGGAGCGCGTGCCGCGCATCGACAGCCACGTCATAGGGTGCGCGTGCCGCCCACCGCCAGCCGCGCCCCAGTCCCAACCGCATCAATCATCCCGCTCAATCTCGCGGTGCAGCACGCGGCCGTCAAAGCCGCTGACGCGCAGCTCGTAGCTCAGGCCATCCGGCGCGTGGGCCTCGGCGTCCCAGGTGGCGCCTTCACGGTCCAGATCCTCGACCGCGGTGTAGCCCTGCGACTGCAGCGCAGCGACCACGGCGGCCGCATCGAGCAGGGGGCGACTGGAAGCACGGTCGAAGATCTCGCCGCTGACCGGATCGACATGCACTTCGCCCCAGCGGCCATCGGCGCGGCGTACTTCGGCTTCCCACAGGCCGTCGTCGTGTTCGATCTCGCGGATCTCCGCATAGCCGGCGCGGCCAAGCTGGGCGGCGACATCGGCAGACGCGCCAGGCGTGGCCGCCTGCGCGGCAAAGACGAGGCCGAGCGCCGTGGCGGCGAGAGTGAACGCAAGAATGAAGCGGCGGACAGGGGTGTGGGTCGTGGACATGTGCATTCTCCTTGGGAAGGTCTGGACACCGTCGGGCGCATCGCCGCGGCGTGAGGCACAGTGTCCGGATGGCGCCTGTGGCGACCCTGAGGCCCGGGTTCACGAAAGGTTTAGGGCCCGTAGGCAGCCTGTGCGCATGCCCAAGCCTGTCCACACGCTCAGCCGCCGGCTCGCCGGCCTCCTCGCCTGTGCCGCCGTCGGTGGCCTGCCCGCGTACGCGGCCGACCCGGTCGACACCCGTCAGGTGCGCGAGGCGGTACAGCGCGGCGAGTTGGCCTCGCTGGATTCGATCATCGAAGACGCCCTGCGGCGCGTGCCCGGCCGCGTGGTCGACGTGGAGTTCGATCTTGAGGACGACGAGTACGAGATCGAGATTCTCGACGCCGAAGGTCGCGTGTGGGAGCTTGAGTACCGCGCCAGCACCGGCGAATTCAAGGACATGGAGCAGGACTGATGCGCGTGCTGGTGGCCGAGGATGATGCCGAGCTGGCGCAGCGCGTCTGCGCTGCACTGAACGAGGCCGGCTTCACCGCCGAGCATTGCGCAGACGGCCGCGAAGCGGAGTTCCGCGGCGCCACCGAAGCCTATGCCGCCGCCGTGCTCGACCTCGGCCTGCCCTCGCTGGACGGCCTCTCGGTGCTGCACCGCTGGCGCGAGCAGGGCGTCAAGCTGCCGGTACTGGTGCTGACCGCGCGCGGTCGCTGGCACGACAAGCTGGCGGGCTTCAACGCCGGTGCCGACGACTACCTGACCAAGCCCTTCCTGCTCGATGAAGTCGTGCTGCGCGTGCGTGCGCTGATCCGCCGAGCCAACGGCCACGCCAGCCCGATCCTGGAGTGCGGTCCGCTCAGCCACGACATCAATTCCGGTCGTTTCGCGCTCGAGGGTGCCAACCTGAACCTGACCGCGCAGGAGTCACGCATCCTCGGCTATCTGCTGCACAACATCGGCCGCATCGTCAGCCGCGGCGAGCTGGGTGAGCACGTCTACGAGGGCGGCCACGACCCGGAATCGAATGTGCTCGACGTGCTGGTCGGCCGCATCCGCAGGAAGATCGGCACGGGCCTGCTGCATACCCATCGTGGCCAGGGCTTCCGCCTGGAAGCGGACGCCGGCGAATGAATGTGGTCGGGCGCTCGCTGCGCGCCCGCCTGCTGCGGGTGGGCCTGATCGGGGCCGTGATCCTGAGCCTGCTGGCCGCCTGGCTGCTCGGTGAAGCCTTCCGGGTGATCGCCGAACGTGGCCAGCTGCGCCTGCTCGAACAGGAGCTGGCCGGCATCGTCGGTCGCCTCGAAGCGCGACCGGACCGCAGCCTCGGCATGCGCGACCGCCCCGGCGACCCCGACTACGAGCGCGTCTTCTCCGGCCGCTACTGGCAGGCCGGCGAGGACGGCAGCGGCTACACCTCGCGCTCGCTCTGGGATTTTCGCGCAGGCTTCTCCACGCCTGCGGGCCCGCAGGCGGCGCTCGATCGCATCGACGGGCCCACCGGCCAGGCGCTGCTCACCCTGCGCCAGCGCGTGCAGGTGCCGCGTGTGCGCCTGCCGGTCGAGGTCTGGGTCGGCCTCGATGAAGGCCCGCTGCGCGAAGACGTGCAGCGCTTCCGCGGCCTGACCCTGGTCGCCACCGCCCTGCTGTTCCTGCTGCTTGCGGTGCTGCTGGCGGTGCAGGTGCGGCTGGGCCTGCGCCCGCTCAAACAACTGGCTTCGCAGGTGGAAGAGGTACGCCGCGGCGCGCGCGCGCGGATCGGCCGCGAGGGCCTGCCGGTGGAGCTGCAGCCGCTGGTGGGCCATCTCGACGAGCTGCTGGAGCATCACGAACGCTCCGTCCAGCGCGCGCGTCATGCGGCCGCCGATCTCGCGCATGCGCTGAAGACGCCGCTGGCCGCGCTGGACGCCGCCGCGCAGCGCCCCGGGCCGGAGCTGCCGCGCACCGTGCTGGAGCAGAGCGCGCGCATGCAGGCGGCGGTCAGCCGTCAGCTGCAGGCCGGCCTGGCCCGCGACTTCCACGCGCGCTGCCAGCTGGCGCCCGTCGCCGAAATCCTGGTGGAGCTGATGCGACGGATCCACGCCGAGCGCGGTCTGCGGATCGAAGCCCGGATCGAGCCGCACCTGCAGCTTCCCTACGCAGAGGAAGACCTGCAGGAGCTGCTGGGCAATCTGCTCGACAACGCCTGCAAGTGGGCGCAGACGCAGGTGCAGCTGAGCGGCGGAAGCACGCCGACGACGCTCTGGCTGCAGCTCGACGATGACGGCCCGGGCATGAGCGAAGACGCTGCAGCCGCCGCGCGCCAGCGCGGTGTTCGGCTCGACGAGCAGGTGCCCGGCTCAGGCCTGGGCCTCGCCATCGTCGAGGACATTCTCGATGCCGTCGGCGGCCGTCTGCAGCTGCAGCGCTCGCCCCTGGGCGGCCTGCAGGCGAGGATCGAAATCGAGCGGTAGCGCTGAGCGCTCACGGGGTGAACAGGGTTCATCCGAATCGGTGCCGGCCCCTCGCATGCTCCGGGTGGCCAGGCTGATGCGCTACGTGAGCCCTGGTGCGCCTACCAAGGCCCTGGTGCGCCACAGGCGCACCCTACGAAGACCCTGGTGCGCCACAGGCGCACCCTACGAGAACCCTGGTGCGCCACAGGCGCACCCTACGAAGGCCCTGGTGCGCCACAGGCGCAGCCTTCGGAGGCCCTGGTGCGAAGCAGGCGCACGCGACATCTCGGTGTTTGGCGCGCCGTGCAGGAACGAAACGCACGCGGCGCGCGGGCGGAGCACGGCGCCGCGTGCACGTAGGGCGCCGCGTGCACGTATAGGGTGCGCGTGTCGCGCACCGGCTTCGACGAAGGACTCCATGCCGCGCCACCCGCCGAGTCCGCTCTACGAGCGCTGTTCCGGAGGGTTCCGCGAAAATCCCAAGAAGAGCCGCGCGTCTGCTGGGACGGCCCCTCAGTAACTGCCCATGTAGTCGCGCTTGCCGATCTCCACCCCGCTGTGGCGCAGCAAGCTGTAGGCCGTCCCGACGTGGAAGAAGAACTGCGGCAGTCCGTAGGACAGCAGATAGGCCTGTCCGCTCAGCGTGCGTTCCTTCGGCGTGCCCGGGCGCAGCACGATCTCGCGCGCCTCGCTGCCCTCGAACGCGGCCGGGTCGAGGCTGTCGAGAAAGGCCACGGTGGTCGTGATGCGCTGCTGCAGCTCGTCGAAACTCTGTTCGGTGTCGGGCGCACTCGGCACCTCGACCCCGGCCAGACGCGCGGCCACGCTGCGGGCGAAGTCGGTGGCGATCTGCACCTGGCGCAGCAGCGGAAACATGTCCGGAAACAGCCGCGCCTGCAGCAGGGCGGGCGGGTCGATCTTGCGCGCAGCTGCGTGTTCCGCAGCCTTGGTCAACACACCGCTCAAACCGCCGAGCAGCTGCTTGAACACCGGGATCGACGCGACATACATGGGCTGCTGCATGGGGAGACTCCTGCGAAGGGGACGCGATGGTAGCCCGCTCGGGGGGCTTCTGTCGGAGTCGAGCCGATCCGGCGGTCTCACCCGCGGCAGCGCGCCGCGGCCTCACCGTGCGCGCGACGATGCGCGCAGACACGCTGCGCTCGCGACCCCGTAATCACATGGACTCACCCCCTCGCTGAGGCGTCGATGCGCCAGAGGTGGTG
>CAZPHV010000131.1:0-5033 GCA_964586455.1 uncultured Aquimonas sp. | reverse complement strand
TGACGGAGGGGGTGAGTCCATACATAGGTTGGGCCAAGCGCAGCGCGGCCCAACGCCGCGGTCTGAACACGTGCGTGAAGAATCCCTGCCTGTTGTCGAGCTTGCGATGTGGGGTTGTTCAAGCCATCGCGTTGTTCGGACATGCAGGCGATCTCGCGGCGCGGCTTCGATGCGGGCAGCGCGTCGTTCGGACTTGCTGGTAGATGCGCTGCGCTTATCTACCCTACGCGGGCAGCGGCCCAGGCTTGTGCGTGAGGAAGCCCTTCCTGTTGGCGAGCTTGCGATATGGAGTTGTTCAAGCCATCGCGTTGTTCGGGCATGCAGGCGATCTCGCGGCGCGGCTTCGATGCGGGCACCGCGTCGTTCGGACTTGCTGGTAGATGCGCTGCACTTATCTACCCTACGCGGGCAGCGCGCGACGCACTTCGCGTCGGCATGGCGTCTTTCGCGTTGGCGGCGATAGCGCTTGGCGCATGGTCGTGCAGGGCCGGGCCATCGTCTTGCCTGCTTCATGAGATCTAAACGGTCGACGACCACAGCGATCTGCGCACACTTCCCGACCAGCGCGATCTACGCACGCGACCCGCATTTGTAGGGTAGATAAGCGCAGCGCATCTACCAGACGCTCGCCGTGTCGCCGGGAGGGTCGTCTGCGCTTCGGCTTCTTGCCTGAAGACGCTGGTCGTCTCGCGGAGACGGTCTCGCTGCGCTTCGGCTTTCTGCTTGAAGACGCTGGTCATCTCGCCGAGACGGTCTCGCTGCGCTTCGGCGTCTGCTTGAAGTCGCTGGCCGTGTCACCGGGATGATCGCGACGCGCTTTGGCTTGGTGCACGTGGATCGACGAGATCGACCTGCCGGCCCATGCCCTGGAGGCAAATGGGCCTGCTCCCCGACGCGCCAACACGCGCGCATGGTCCTTATGTACGAGTGCAGTAGCCGGCCAGGCGGGTCAGCATCGCCCCTGGCGAGAGACGGCCGCGCACGGCCGCCCGCCTTGACCCTGGGAGGGGTACACCATGAAGAGTCTGATTCGCGCGGCCTATCTGGCCGCCTTCGCCCTGTGCGCGCTGCCCGCGACCGCGCAGAGCTGCCGCGACCCGGTGGTACTGGTGCATGGCAATACCGGTTCGCCGAACGACTGGTCGAGAACCGTGACCGAGCTGAAGCGTCGCGGCTACACCGATGCGCAGATCCATCGGCCAAACTGGGGCAGCAAAACCTGCGCGGCCTGCAATGACCACAACGGCAGCGAAGAAGCACCGGTGCTGAACGCGATGGTCAATGCGATCGCGGCGTCCTGCACCGGCAAGGTCGATGTTATTACCCACTCGATGGGCGGTACGCTGGCGGGCCGGGTGATCCAGCAGAACGGCCTGCGCCCCTACGTGCAGAGCTTCGTCGGCATCGCCGGCGCGTTTCGCGGCCTTTGGACCTGCGGCAGCTATCCCTTCAACGTGCCCACCAGCACCTGCGGCTATTGGGGTCTGTCGGTCGGCAACCCGTTTCTCAATGGCTTGAACGGCGCGCGCTTCGGCGACCGCGTGCATTCGATCAAATCGTTCTACGACCAGATTGTTTGTGGCAGCGGCGTGTGCACCGTGGGCGGCGTGCACTCCAGCTCGATCTGGGGCGAAAACAGCAGTACGACCTACACCTACGGGCACTTTGGGCTGCTCGAATACACCGCAGTGAAGCAGGTGGACTTGATTCAGTAGGCGGCTGAGGTTGGGCCACGCGTGGCTCGGCGGGCTTTGACGAAGGCGGAGCGCTCGGAGGTCGGGGCCCACCCACGAGGCGGATTGCCTCATGCACGCGGCGAAGCGTCCATAGGGTGGGCCCTGGCCCACCGTGAGCTCGACGCAGGCCTCGGTGGCGCCCTGGCCCATGCTTCATTCCGAAGCCTTGCGCATGATCTGGGCCGTGCGGGAACGTCGATCGAAAACCTCGCGGCGGGAGCGAAGCTCACGGTGGGCCAGGGCCCACCCAATGAAGCGATGGGATTCAGCGCTACGCGGGCCGCAGGGTCTCCACCGCGGCGCTGCCGAGCGGCCCCCCGCGAAACACTGCATGCGCGGCGCACGCACACGTATCGGTCTCGTAAGAGCATGGTGATCAACACGGTCAACCGGCCGCGGTAGAGGGCTTCATCGGCGCGCATATGCAGCAGCACGTCGCCTCATCGACGAGGCTGACCAGTCGCTCGACCACGTCTTTGCATCTCCTCCGCGGGGCATGACAGTTGCATCGCGCGCTCCGGGGTTCAGCCAGGGGTTGCGCGAATGTCCAGCTTTCGACGTTGGAGCGTCGCCGCGAAGGCGGCGCTGCTGATTGGTGTACTGACGGTAGCCGGCTTCATCGTGGCCGGCGTTGTGATCTACCAGCGCGCGGCGGCGATCGCGCGAGACAGCGCGCTGCAGGAACTGCGCGCGGTGGCGCGGGCCGAAGCCAATGCGGTGGCCGATCTGCTGAATCAGGGCCCGCTGCTGACACGCTCGCTGGCGCGCACGGTGCTGGACGACATTGAGCAGGGGCGGCAGGACCGTACCCGCATCACCGAGATCACCGCGAGCCTGTTGGCGCCGCAGACCCAGTTCGTAGGCATGGCGGTGGGCTTCGAGCCCGACGCGTTCGACGGCCGCGACGCCGAGTTTGTCGACGCAGATGCGATGCACGACGCCAGCGGACGCTTCGTGCCCTATTTCTTCCATACCCCGCGCGGCGTTGAATCGGCGGTGCTGGAGGGCTACGACGAACCTGGCGTAGGTGACTATTACCTGCTGGCCAAGCAGACTCTCGGCGAGGTGATGCTTGAGCCCTATCTGTATCCCATCGATGGTCAGGACGTTCTGATCACCACCTTCACCACGCCGATTCTGCGCAACGGTGAATTCATCGGCGCAGTCTGCATCGACACCGGGTTGGCTGAATTGCAGCAGCGCCTGGCGGCCGTGACTGTCGGGCAGCAGGGCCACGTGCAGCTGATTTCCGCGCAGGGTTCGCTGGTAGCGCACCGCGATGCCAGCCTGATCGGCAAGCCCTACCCGGCGGCCGATGTCCGCGACATGCTTGCGGCGGTGGCCGCCGACCGCGTGTACGAGAGCATCGACGGCGACAGCGCGCAGGTGTACGTGCCGGTTCGCATCGGCAACTATCCGGGCCGTTTCGCGCTCGGCGCGCAGCTGCCGCTGGACGAACTGCTGGCCGGCGCGCGCACGGTGGGCGTCACGGTGTTCTGGGTCGCGCTGCTGATGTCGCTGGCGGTGATCGCGGCGACCTTGCTGCTTCTGCGCAGGTTGGTGGGCGCGCCGCTGCGGGCGGCGGTCACTGCGGTCGAGCAACTGGCGAGCGGTCGCTTTGACGCACGCATCGAACGCACGCGCGAAGATGAGATCGGGCGTCTCAATGGCTCACTGCTGGACATGCGCGGCGCGCTGCAGGGCTTCATGGCCGAGCAGACCGAAATGAGCCGAAGCCACGATGCCGGGGATCTGAGTCACCGCATCGATGCGCAGCGCTATCCCGGCGCTTTTGGCGAGATGGCGGCGGGCGTCAACCGCATCGCCGAGGGCCATATCGCCACCAGCCAGCAGATCGTCGCCGTGGTGCAAAGCTACGCGCGTGGCGACATGAGCCAGCGCATGCCCGAACTACCGGGCGAGAAGCGACGCATCAGCGAGGCGGTCGACGGCGTGCGCGAAAAGCTGCTGGCCGTGCGCGACGAGATTCTGCGCCTGTCGCAGGGTGCGGCCGCGGGCACCTTCCAGTTGCGCGGCGACGCGCAGCGCTATGAGTTCGCCTTCCGCGAAATGGTGGACTCGCTGAACCAGCTGATGGCGAACGCCGACGAAGGCCTCGACCGCACCTGTCGCGTATTGGCCGCGGTCGCCGGGGGCGATCTCTCGCACACGATTCAGGGCCAGTCGCAGGGGCGCTTTGCCGAGCTGCAGCAGGCCACCAACGCGACCGTCGTGCGCCTGCGGGAAATCGTCGGCGATATCCAGAGCGCTGTCGGCGCGATCAACTCCGCTGCAGGGGAGATCGCTTCGGGCAATGCGGACCTGTCCTCGCGCACCGAGCAGCAGGCGGCAGCACTGGAGGAAACCGCAGCGAGCATGGAAGAGCTGACCTCGACCGTGCGCCAGAATGCCGAAAACGCGCGCAGCGCAAATCAGCTGTCGATCGGGGCTGCGGACGTCGCCGAACGCGGCGGCAGCGTGGTCAGCCAGGTAGTCAGCACGATGGGCCAGATCAACGCGCAGTCGCGCAAGATCGAAGACATCATCGGCGTGATCGATGGCATCGCGTTCCAGACCAATATTCTGGCGCTGAACGCCGCAGTGGAAGCCGCCCGCGCCGGCGAGCAGGGTCGCGGCTTCGCGGTGGTGGCTTCCGAGGTCCGTTCATTGGCGCAACGATCCGCAGCGGCTGCCAAAGAGATCAAGCAGCTGATCTCAGAAACCGTGGACAAGGTCGGCAGCGGCACCCAGCTGGTGGATTCGGCCGGCGCCACCATGGCCGAGATCGTGTCGGCAGTGAAACGCGTGACCGACATCATGGGCGAAATCAGCGCGGCCTCGGCCGAGCAGACCGCCGGTATCGAGCAGGTCAGCAACACCGTGACCCACATGGACGAAACCACGCAGCAGAACGCAGCCCTGGTCGAAGAGGCCACAGCGGCCGCGCGGGCAATGGAAGAGCAGGCGGCGCGGCTGGCGGAGAACGTGGCGCGGTTCAGGCTTTAGGGGCCGGGATTGGGGGTGAGGCGGCCCGCTTGCGCGGCACTGCCGCGCGGGTCGCCGAACGCCCGAGCGCCAGGGCCGGGCAGGGATTCGCAGGAGCGGGCCGCGCGAGAGTGTTTCGAGCGGCCAGCACTGACCCAGGGAGCGGTACGAAGCGCCCATAGGGTGGGCCCTGGCCCACCGTGAGCTCGACGCTGGCCTCGGTGTCGCTCTGCCGCACGCTTTGGACCGAAGCCTCACGCATCACTTGCGCCATGCGGTGACATCGATCGAGAACTTCGCGGCGAGGATGAA
>CAZPHV010000130.1:0-5121 GCA_964586455.1 uncultured Aquimonas sp. | reverse complement strand
ATAGGCATGTACGGCGCAGCCGTGTCGGGATGCGGCATCGCGCAGTTCGTCGAGGTAGCGCGTGCGGTCGATGGGCGCGAAGAAGCAGGGGTGGCGATCGCTGCCGCGCTGCACGAGGTGCTGCGGCACGCCGGGCAGGTCGATGCGTGGCTGTCTTGGCATGGCGTCGGGCGTCTTGGCCACAAGCCCAGGCTCGGCGTCGATGCGCACGTGCGGGATCAAGCTTTGGATCGACCTGGGGTAGGAAAATCTGCGCCTTGGACATCATTACCGCCGCAGCAATCGCCCCAAGGAAGCGCCGCACTCCCTGCGTGCCGCCTGAAAAGTGGACTCTGACCCCTGTGCTTGTCTGGCCGGCTCGCCACCGACTGGCCGCTACCTGACGCGCGAACTGCTGAGAAGGGGGGCGCAATCTTGCCGCGCGCTTGTCGTGTTGCAATACTCCCTAACATTTGGATAGTTCATGGGGGTGCATATGTGTATTGACATCGACAGAGCGGATCCTGACGTTACTCGATCGACCTATAGGGCAAAATCCGGACGGCTCGGGGCAACGCGCTCATGAGCAGGGCAAGACTCCCAGGTCCCTTGGGTGCGCAGTCTTGGCCCTGGCAACAGACCGTCGAGGCAGGCAACGGAGTGCTGCGCCTTGGTGCGCCGCCCGCGCCGGTGGGGACTGGCACCGTGCTCAGACCGCGGGCGGCTCCGATAGAGCCTGAGGTTCGCTTGCTCGCAGCAGTAGCGTACGGCGAGGCCTCGACAGGCAATGTGTATGAAGAGATGGCAGCGATCGCGAACGTTCTTGCACGTCAACGTGCTGCCCGCGGCTACGCTGACATGCGAAGTTTCATGAGCACTGACCGCGATTTCGCCTATGCAGCGCACGACGGCAACCGCCGTTTTCGTCGCTTCCAGAGGGCCAGCGCCGACGACATCGCTGCCGACCCCGGCATGAGTGCTGCGCTGCGTGCTGCGCGCAACGCCCTCTCACCCGCAGGGATTGACTACTCCAACGGCGCCTACTTCTGGGATGGCGCCGACATACGCAGCAACTACGAAAGCCACAGCAAGGTTCAGCGGGGAATCCGCTTCAGCGATCCCGCGCACAACATCTACGCCATCCAGGAAAAGGACGTACCTAAGGAGCACTGGCTGACCAACGCGGCCGGCCAGAAAATCCGTCTGCGGGGGCGGTGGGACTACGTCTACGAGTCCACTGCCGCATACGGCGGCACGATCTTCTGGCGCTTGAACCCGGACTTCGTTCAGGCGACAGGGAATCGGGTGCATCAATGAGGTCATCGCGCTGCCAGCCTGCGTGTCCGTTGACTATCGCCGTGATCGCCGGGCTGCTGGCCGGCTGCGTTGTTGGCGCGGCGTCCTTGGGCGTCGTGCAGCCCGACGCTTCCGTCGAGCCCTCGCAGCCGGGTATCGCCAACACTCAGGACCTGCTGAATTACCTGCGGCGAACAGGCGAGCCCGTCAGCCTGGAGATCCTGGAAGCCTTCAGCGCCTGTCGCGCTCCGCTGTGTGGGCCGGATCAGGTCGAGCATTACGACGAGCCAGTCCCGGAGGGCTGCACGCCGATGCGCTGCAGCGTGCAAATGGGGCCCCTCGAATGGGTGGGCGACGCTCAGGAGCTGCGCGTGATCGGGGGCGATGCGATCACTGTCGCGAACGCGGGTAATGGGCCTGCCCTCGGCCTTGCACCCTTCCAGGACGTGGCCGTCATCGTGCGCAGTCAGGGCGAAGTCTGGGGGCAATGCATCGAGATGCTGCATGAGGGGCTGGGTCAGAGTGGCCGCTTCCAGCGCTGGGTCACGCTGATGATCGTGCCCTTCGAGCGCGGAAATCCTCGGGCATCAGCTTCGCGACTTACCGGCTACTGGGCGAGCTGTGCGGCACTGCAGGTCGGCGGGCGTCCAGGCGAAATCGAGGTGCCGTTGATCGAGCCTGCTGGAAGGGCAGAGGATGGCTTGGTGTTGAACCGCTATCGATGCGACGCCGAGGCGTGCACGCGGCTGCCGCAAACACGGCCGCAGCGAATGCGCGTCGATGAAGACAGCGTGTTGCGTCTGGTCGATTGACCCCTGCGGGTGCGCAGTCGAGCGGATCGATCGCGCCCTGCGCGTTTGCTGCATAGCTCGACCAGATGTAGCCGCTGGCTTGGCTGACCATGCGCGCACGGACCGGATTGAGTTCGATGTAGCGGTAGCAGCGCAGCAGGTGATCGTCGGATTGCACCGGGCAGGCCTTGAAGCGGCCTTCCCAAAGCGTGCCGGTGCGGCGGTAGCGATCGTTGATGTAGCGGACGTAGCGACGCCCCAGAGAAGCACCCTGGCGCTGACGAAGCCGGTAGCAGCGGGTGTCAGCAGCAGATGCACGGGGTGGGTGATCAACTCCCAGGCCAGCAGATTCAACAGCTAGGCGCAACGGTTTCGCGATGCGGCGTCTCGCGACTCAAGGCAGCGCGTGCGGTCGATGGGCTCGAAGAAGCTGGCGCGGCGCCTACGGGCGTCAACAGGACGTTCTATCCAGACTCCTTCCCTGTTTGAGCCTTCTTGGGATCGGGCTTGAATCGCGTACATCAGAAGCGCAATGTATGTATTCGATGTTTCCTGCCTCACCGAGGTGACGCCGTGACAACCATTACCGCGACCGAACTGGCGCGCCATACCCGCGAGATCCTTGATCAGGTGATCAGCCAGGGCGCGACGGTTGCCGTTGAGCGCAACCGCCGTGTTGTAGCGGAGATCATCCCAGCGCGACCCACGATCACTGTGCGCCAACTGTTTGCGGAGCTGCGGCCGACGCTGAGTTTGGAGCAGGCGCAGGACTGGCTGGACGATAGCCGGCGCGGTTTCGACGAGGCGCTGCGTGATCCCTGGGCCTGAACCATGGGCTTGATCTTTGACAGCTGCATCTGGGTGGCGCTGGCCTCAGGGCAACTGGACCAGGAGCGATTGATCACCCTGGCTGGCGAGGAGCCGGTGTTCATCTCTGCCATATCGCTGGGAGAACTGCGTTTCGGCGTTGAGAGCTGTAGCGATGCGCATCAGCGCGCGGTGCGCGGCGCGTTCCTGCGACAACTCGAGACGCGGCCAACGCTCGACGTATCGCGGCATACCGCAGCGGCCTTCGGTGTGCTCGCCGCCGCCGTCAAGTCGGCGGGACGATCCCCCCGTCCGCGTTACAACGACTTGTGGATCGCCGCGCAGGCGATCGAGCACGGATACCGTTTGGTAACGTTCAACACGCAGGATTTTGATGGTCTGCCCGGGTTGCAACTGCTGAGCCTTGACCCGGCGGCCCACTGAGCCAAAAGCCGATAGGACGGGCTGAGCAGAACGCCCGTCGCCATTGACACCTTGGGCAAAAGCATGGGTCGGAGTGCAACCTCCGCATACGCCTGATGCGCTGGCTTCCGAGGCCGGCCGATCTTCGCGGTCCCCGCTCGGCGCTGCAGCTGCTCCTCGATCATTTGTCGGAAGCGCTCCGTTCCGAAGGCGTGCTGGCACTGCAGGCGTCGCCTGATCTCGTCGACTTCGTCCGGCGCGACTTCGTTCGGCGCGATCGCCGATTGGACCCACTCGCGGTAGAGGCGTTGGCGCGCCATGTCTTCGGCATCCAGCGCAAGGTACTGCGGCTGCGGGCTGACGAGCGGGTCGATCGCGCCCTGCGCGTTTGCGGCGTAGCTCGACCAGGGGTAGCCGCTGGGTTGGCTGACCCTGCGGGCGCGGACCGGATTGAGTTCGATGTCGCGGTTGTTTTTGCTTGTAGCAGCGCAGCAGGTGATCGTCGGACTGCACCGGGCAGGCCCTGAAGCGGCCTTCCCAAAGCGTGCCGGTGCGGCGGTAGCGATCGTTGATGTAGCGGACGTAGCGACGCCCCAGCGAAGCATCATGGCGCTGACGCAGCCGTTCGCCGCGGGTGTCAGCAGCAGATGCACGTGGTGGGTCATCAGCACATAGGCATGTACGGCGCAGCCGTGTCGGGATGCGGCATCGCGCAGTTCGTCGAGGCAGCGCGTGCGGTCGATGGGCGCGAAGAAGCAGGGGCGGCGATCGTTGCCGCGCTGCACGAGGTGCTGCGGCAGGCCGGGCAGGTCGAAGCGTGGCTGTCTTGGCATGGCGTCGAGAGGGTCTTGAGCAAAGGCCCATGCTCGGCGCCGACGCACGCGCGCGAAATCAGGCTTTCGACGCACTTGGGGCAGGAGAACCACTCAGCCTTCGGCATCACTCACGCCACCGCAATCGCCCCAAGCAAGCGCCGCACTCCCTGCGCGCTGCCTGGAAAGTGGGCTCTGACCCCTGTTTTTGTTTTTCAGCCATCTTGATGGCAGGTGGCGTGCGGCGTAGCCTCCAAGGCTTCAAGGCACGAGGACAGCCCCATGGCCGAGCCCCAACTCTCCGTACGCAGCGCTCGGGCGCGCGATCTGGCGCACCGGCTGGCGCGACGCGAGCAGCGCACGGTGGCCGAAGTGGTCGAGCGCGCGCTGGAAGCCTATGAGGCCGCGCAGGCAGGGCGTGAGCCGGCCGCCAGCTTCTACGCGCGACTGAGCCAGAGCTACAGCACCGATATCGATCTTGAAGCCCTGCTGCGCGAGCAGCGCCAGGCCCATCCCGGCATCGAGCTGTGATCTTCCTCGACACCAACGTTGTCTCCGAGACGCTCAAGCGCACGCCGGAGGCGAGCGTGCTGCGCTGGCTGGAGAAGCACGACGCCGAACTGGCGCTGAGCACGGTCGTCATCGCCGAACTCGCCTTCGTCATCAACAAAATCCGCCCCGACGAACGCGCCCAGCGGCTGGCCAATGGCCTGGAGGCCTGGCGCAGCCGTTTTGCGGGCCGCGTCTTCGCGTTTACCGAAGAGGCCGCGCTGACCTACGGCGAACTGATGGGCGAAGCGATACGCGCGGGTCGCCCGATGAGCGCACCCGACGGGATGATCGCCGCCATCGCCAGAGTCCACTCGGCGCCGCTGGCGACGCGAAATGTGGCGAATTTTCGTGAAACGGGCGTGGTGCTGGTGGATCCGTGGCGGGGCTGAGCGTGAGGATGCGTCAGAACAAGACCTGAATACTCATCGCGCCGCCCCCGACTGCTGACAGGACAGTCCAAG
>CAZPHV010000129.1:0-5196 GCA_964586455.1 uncultured Aquimonas sp. | reverse complement strand
TGATCCGAGCAAACTGCCGCTTAAGTTCCAAACAGAATGCAACGCTACACTAGATAGCGGCGCCACGGTGGTGATCCGCCCGGACTCGGGCGACCCGATCGAGATGGTGCTGAGCTGCCTGCAGGCGCTCGACGAGGCCTTCGGCCACACGGTCAACAGCAAGGGCTACAAAGTGCTGAACACGGTGCGGGTGATCCAGGGCGACGGCATCGACCCGGTCAGCCTGAAGCAGATCCTGCAGCGCTTCACCGGCGCCGGCTACAGCGCCGACAACGTCGCCTTCGGCATGGGCGGCGGGCTGCTGCAGAAGCTCAACCGCGACACCCAGAAGTTCGCCCTGAAGTGCTCGGCCGCCCGTATCGATGGGCAGTGGATCGACGTCTACAAGGACCCGGTCACCGACCCCGGCAAGCAGTCGAAGCGCGGCCGCCTCACCCTGATCCGGCATGCCGAGTTCGGCAGCTGGAAGACGGTGCCGGTGCCGAATGAGATCGATCGCATCGAGGACATGCCGCTGCCTGCCGGCTGGGCACACGCGATGGAGACGGTGTGGGAGAACGGCGCGCTCACCTGCGAGTGGACGCTGGATGAGGTGCGGGCGCGGGCAGCGCGGGGCCTGTGAAGGGACGGCCATGAAGACCTCTACGAACTTCATCCGTCGCGATCGCCTCGCTGGGGGCTTGTACGGGCTGCTGATCGGCGATGCCTTGGGCGTGCCCTACGAGTTTCATCCTCCACAGGCGATTCCCGAGACGCATGAGATCGAGTTCATGCCGCCCCCGGATTTCCATCGCGCGCACATCGGAACTCCGCCAGGAACCTGGTCGGACGATGGTGCGCAGGCACTCGTACTCCTGCGTTCGCTGCTGGAGCGCGACGGACTCGACCTGGATCACTTCGCTCAGGGCCTGCTGCGCTGGGCCGACGAGGGCTACTGCGCGGTCGATGCACGCGTCTTCGATATCGGCATCCAGACCTCGAACGCGCTGAGTGCTCTTCGCCGTGGCGAACCTGCCGAGCGTGCTGGCCCCAGCGGCGAACGCGAGAACGGCAATGGTGCGCTGACGCGAGTGCTGCTGCTGGCGCTTTGGCATCGGGACAGCGACGAGGAACTGGTCGCATTGGCCATGCGACAGTCGCTGCCTACGCACGGCCATCTGCGCTCCCAGCTCTGCTGCGCGCTGCTTTGCCTCTGGGGGCGAGCCGAGCTTGAGGGTCGCAGGGATGCGTGGGACTGGGGCGTCCAGCGTCTGCGCGCGCTGGCGTCTGCCGACTGGGGCGATGAGCTTGCGCGCATTCTTGATCCTGCCAATGCAGCAGCGGCACGCGGCACCGGCTACGTGCTGGACACGCTGTGGTCGGCCAGGCGCTGCATGGATGCCGCGGAGGATTTCGAAGCCGCGGTGCGCGCAGCCATCCGCCTTGGCAATGACACGGATACCACGGCAGCCGTGGTCGGTGGCCTTGCCGGTCTGCGCTTCGGTCGGTTCGGGATTCCGCAGCGCTGGGTGCAGGGCCTGCGTGGCACCGAGTTGCTCGAGGAGGTGATTCCTCGGCTACTCGATCACGCGTCACCGCGAGCGCCCAAGCACTCGGGACCAGCTCGCACCAGCGAAACCCATCCGCTGTCTATCGCGACTTTGGCGCTTGGAACAAAGCCCGGCCGCATCGGAATCACCTTCTGTCCCGGCAAGAAGCAGTCGAACGCCATCACGGGTGCTTGGGATCGCGACCTGCGCGCCGACCTTGAACGTATCCGGGATTGGGGTGCAAAGCATGTCGTCACCCTGATCGAGCCCTGGGAGATCGAGGCACTCGAAGTGCAGGAGCTGCCGAGCGCGTGCGCGACACTGGGCTTGGCCTGGCATCACGCCCCCATACAGGACGGCTCCGTTCCTGATGAGCAGTGGGAGGCACGGTGGGCTGCCATAGAACCGGTGCTGTTGTCAGCGTTGGATCAGGGCCATGGGGTTGTTGTTCACTGCAAGGGCGGCTTGGGTCGTGCTGGATCGATTGCATGTCGTCTCGCGATCGCGGCGGAGGACGTGACGTCCGCAGACGGGCTGATCGAACGCGTGCGCTCGGTAAGGCCAGGTGCCGTAGAGACCCGCGTCCAAGAGCGTGCCGTCTTCGAGTGGGTACAGCGGTACAACCGCCAGTCCTGAAGAGTGCGGCCCGCACTTCCACGTAACCTGCCAGGGCGTCGTCCGAGGCAACAGCGAACGAGCGACAGGTCGAGGCCGCTCTACGGAGCGTGCCATCGGGTACTTCACGCTGTCGGCGAATGCCGGCGATGCCCAGGCCGCAGCGAACCTCGGCAACCTGTTCGCACGCGGCACGGACGGAGTCCAGCGCGACACCGTCCAGGACGAGAAGTGGTACCGCCGCGCGGAGATGCTGGGTCACGCGAAGGCAAACGACTATCTCCGCGCTTTCGAAGCGCAGCGCGTCGCCGGCAACTGAGCACCGTCATGGCGCCATGGACGGCGCCGCGCGTGAGCAGGGTCGTGGCGAATTCGGCGGCCAGCCGGCGCTTGCGCGTCTCGGGGCCTGTGTTAGGTTTGCTTTAAATTTCCAGAACATTTAAAGCAAAATGAAAGCTCCACCCCCGGCACCAAGACTGAAAGGGTTCAACACGCTGTCGCCGGAGAGGCTGGCGGTGGTTTTCAGCGCCCTGGAGGGGTTGGACGACGGCGCTTATCTGCACTGGGAGCAACTCCGCCATCGGACACCGCCCGCAGGGCTGACTGTCGAAGAGTGGTGGCTTGCGCTCAAGTTCCGGCGTACCGCGAATCAGATCAAGTTTCCCGAACTGGTGGCCTGCAACGGCGATCCGCTGACAGTTTCGCGTCACGCACGAGTAGACGCAGGCCTCGCGCGGATGGACCGCCAATTAGGCGGCCACGTTGGCCTGCCCGAGGGGGTCGCGAATGCCTCCACGCGAGACCAGTACGTCGCCAGCTCGCTGATGGAGGAAGCGATCCACTCAAGCCTATTCGAGGGCGCGGTCAGCACACGCGAGGCCGCCAAGGATCTGCTGCGCAACGAGACGATGCCAGCGACGCGCGATGAGCAGATGATCCTGAACAACTACCGCGCCATGCTTCGCATCCGCGAGCTCCGCACGGAGCCGATGTCGATGGAGCTTCTGCTTGAGCTGCATCGCATCCTCACCGAGGGAACATTGGACCGACCGGATCAAGCAGGCCGAATCCAAGCTCCCGAAGATCGACGGATCGAGGTGATCAACGAACGCTCCAAACGCGTGGTGCATCGGCCTCCCCCCGCAGAGCAACTCACCCAGCGGCTGGAACGTCTGATCGAATTCGCCAACGGAGCCGACGAAGCCAGCGGTCGCTTCGTGCATCCCGTGCTCCGTTCCATCCTGCTGCACTTCCAGCTCGCCTACGACCACCCTTTCTACGATGGCAACGGGCGAACGGCGCGTGCGCTTCTCTATTGGTCGATGCTGCGCCGAGGCTACTGGTTGGCGGAGTTCATATCGATCTCACGACTGCTCTATCGCAGCCGAGGCCCGTATGAGAGAGCCTACCTGTACGTCGAGAGCGATTCGCAGGACGCGACGTACTTCGTGCTCCAGCAGATTGAAGTGCTGGAGCAGGCGGTGCAGGAGCTGCATGCATACGTACAGCGAAAGAGTGCAGCCCAGAGGAACGTGCGCGCGATCCTGAATCAACGCGCCGACCTCAATCATCGTCAACTCGCCCTTCTGGATCATGCCATGCGTCATCCCGACGCGCGCTACACACACGAGTCCCACGCAAGCTCTCACCGCGTCACCATCGTGACCGCCCGCAGCGATCTTCAGAAGCTGGTGAAGCTCCGTTGGCTCAAGCCGGAGCGTGTGGGCAAGCGAATCCTTTATCGCCCGACGCCTGCGCTCAGCAAAGCGTTTGCCGGCCAGTGAAGCCCAACAGCCACTGATCAACGGCGAATCAAGCCGCGAACGAGCCCCAGCAGATGGCCCTCCGGCGTCCTGAGCCGGCGGTGTAAAGAAGACCGAGCAGCGTCCCCCGCACTCCCGGACCGCTGGTGTCCCTTGCCATTAGTTCGCAGTAGGAATCAATTTGGTTGCAAGCCGCGCGATCGAGCCGAGGATTGCGTCTGCGGACGTGGTCCACATGAACGACTTTGGGTCCTGGTTGTAGCCCTCGAGATAGCGGCCAATCGAAGTCTCGAGGTCTTTGAAATTGTTGTGTGCGCCGCGTTTGATGTGTCGCTCGCCGATCAGTGCGAAGAACCGCTCGACCAGACTGATCCACGACGCCGAGGTCGGGGTGATGAGGTCGACCTTCTGCTCCTTCGGCACGTTTGCATCGATGGTGTCGAGGAAGCGCAGGAACTCCGCGCTGCAACGTCGTCGCTGCAGCTGTCCGAACACCTTGCCGGTCGCCGCGTCCAAAGCAGCGAACAGCGAAGTCGTGCCGTGGCGCTTGTAATCGTGCGTGAGTGCGTGCGCGTCGCGGGCCTGCTGAAGGTCAGCGGCAAGCCGGGTTGGGTCCGATTGAGCGCTTGGATCTGGCTCTTTTCGTCCACGCACGGCACCAGCGCACGCGCAGGCGGAGCCAGGTACAGGCCCACGATGTCGCGCACCTTCGCGACGAAATGCGGATCGCTGAACAGCTTGAACGTCTTCTGCACATGCGGCTTGAGTCCAAAAGCGCGCAAGATGCGACTGATCGCCGCGGGGTACAGCCCCGTGGCCTTGGCCATAAGCGTCGTACTCCAGTGGGTCGCGCTCTCCGGAACCTCGTGCAAGGTCTTGCGGATCACTTCCTAGATGAGATCCTCACCGATCTTGCGTGGCTGGCCCGAGCGCGATGCATCGCTAAGGCCTGCGATAGGGCAGGTCACATCTAGTCGGGTTTCGGTTTTCTGTGGGCTTCCCATGACTGCTTGCTCGGAAGCGAGTGCAGGAGCGCGCCATCGTCGAGTGGGTGGAGCGGTATCAACGGCCTCGCCAGGACTGAGCCAAGCCGGTGCCTAAGCCGGAGTCAGCGCCCCGGAAGCCCTAACCAGACAGAAGGGTTTGGGCTGGATAAGCCAGATCCGAGCATGTCTCGACTTCCAGAAATCTGCCCGAAATAGGGGGGTATTCGGAAAGTGGAGCGACTGTCGGCCTCCTAGTGTAGCGTTGCATTCTTGATTGAACTTATGTTCCCGACGCATATCCAA
>CAZPHV010000128.1:0-5223 GCA_964586455.1 uncultured Aquimonas sp. | reverse complement strand
AATACGGTCGAGTGAAGGTGCAGTTCCACTGGGACCGCTACGGCAAGAAGGACGAGACCTCCTCCTGCTGGATTCGCGTGTCGCACCCCTGGGCCGGGTCAGGCTTCGGCGGCGTGCACATCCCGCGCATCGGGCAAGAGGTGATCGTCGACTACTTGAACGGCGACCCGGACCAGCCTTTGATCGTCGGCCGCGTCTACAACTCGATGCAGCCGCATCCTTGGGGTTTGCCGGCAGCCGCCACGCAGTCCGGCTTCCTCACGCGATCCACGCTCGGCGGCAACTACGAGACTGCGAATGCGTTCCGCTTCGAAGACAAACGCGGCGAGGAACAGGTCTGGCTACACGCCGAGCGCAACCAGGACATCGAGGTCGAGAACGACGAAACCCATTGGGTCGGGAACGATCGCACTAAGACCATTGATCGCGACGAGACGAACCACATCAAGCGCGACCGCACGGAAACCGTTGACAACAACGAGACGATCACGGTCCACAACGATCGCACCGAACGCGTCGACCACAACGAGACCATCAGCATCGGCGACAACCGAAGCGAGGACGTCGGCAAGAACGAAGACGTCAGCATCGGCGACAACCAGACGCACGCGGTGGGCAAGAACCGCACGCGCACCGTGGGCGACAACGAGTCGGTGACGGTCGCGGGCAATCGTCAGCGCGCTGTAGGCGCCGCCGAGAGCGTCAGCATCGCTCTGGCTCAGTCGCTGGCTGTAGGAGTGTCGCGCAACACGCAGATCGGAGTTTCAGACTTGACGAACATCGGGGTCTCGCACGCCCTCAAGGTCGGCAAGTCAAGCTCCACCCAGATCGGCATGCGCGCAACCCGCAGCGTCGGCATGATGGCCATGGACTCGATCGGCCTGCTGGACATCCGCAACGTCGGCGGCATCCATTCGCTGAACGTGGGTGGGATGATGAACCAGATGGTCGCCGGCAACTCCCGTGAGGAGGTCGGAGGCAACCGCAGCCTGAGCGCAGGCAAGCGCATTGAGATTCAGGCGGGCGAAGAGATTCGCTTCGCCTGCGGCAAGTCCGTGCTGGTCATGAAGTCCGACGGCAGCATTGATCTCACCGGTGTGAATCTGAGCTTCAAGGGCAAGCGCATCGATCACGATGAGGGCGAGGCGGACGCAGGTCCACCGCCTCGCGAGTCCGGCGCTACGCCGCCGCTTGCCGATACGATGAAGCGTCCCTCACTGATGGACAATCCCATGGTCAAGCAGCTGCTGGGCGCGGGTCTGCAGCAGCTGGCGGGCCGGATCAGCCCTGAACTGGCGCAGGCGGTGCAGCTTGTTGGCGGAGGCCTGAAGCCCGGTGCGGAAATGGCATCGTTCCGCTGGGTGGAGACGTTCTGACATGGAGTCGTCCCTGCAAACACCTCGTTCTACCGACCGCATCGAACTGGGCACGCAGAGCGCGAGAAACCGGGTGCAGGTGCTGCCTGCGCACGCGTTTGAGCACCTGACCGCACCGCTGACCCCGCGCGTCCGCCCCTTCGTTCTCGCGATCACGGATGGCGATCGGGTTCACCTGAAGGGCGAAGATGCACGACTTGCAGCGTCTGACCTCCTTCGCCTGGTGCTTCGCTCAAGGGCTTGCCCGACCAGGAAGTGGCAAGAGGCGGGATGCGCGCCTGAACTGCATGCGGACCTCGTCCATTGGCGGGCGCTGCAGACAGCCCCTCGTGCGGAGGCGCAGGAACCGGGGTTCGCTTGGGTCATCGGGATGAATCTCGAAGGCCAGTTGGGCGCTCTTGCGCTTCGCGAGGCGCTGATGCGAGGCGAGCCGAGCTCATTGCGGCAGATTGTCGAGCAGTGCGCGAGAAGTGAGGCCTCGATCCAGGCAAAGGTCGACGTGCCGGGTGGCTGGCAAGAGGAACTCCTGGAGGCTATGCCCATGCTCGAAGAATCCTGGCTGCGCCCCTACGCGAGCCACGTGCTGACGAACACGAATCACGCGTTGCTCAGGATCTGCCGTGCGGCGCTGGCGCAACGACTGCCGAACCTCAGAGGAGGTCTCGACGCCGACACCTCACACCGGCTCGCCCAGCTCGAACTGTTGGAACTGCTGTGTGCCGCGGAGCACCTGACTGCCAGCCCACTGCTTGAAGACACCTTTGTTCAGTGGCTCGCACTTCGCCAGGCAGCCGAGATCCAGCGCAGACCGCTTGATGCAGGCAGCACTGCGACCTTGCGTCTGCTGCCCTGTGCGCTCGCTGTGATTCGGAGTTGGCTGCAGCGCGCCGAACCGCGTCTGGACTATGGCTACAGCCGCCTGTCCGGACCGGCGGCCTTGGAAGCCACTCGCGAAAACCTCATCCAACTGGGTCTTCTCGCCGCCGACGTGCGTGCTGCCGCCCAAGCCGATGGACTGGCGCCAGGCTTCGACTTCGAACTTTCGGAGGTCCTTCTGGAGGTCGAGCACCGGCTGGGCCTCATCAGGCATGGCGCGACGATGCTTTGGCTAGGCGCCCAGTGCGAGGTGGCACATGCCTGAGGTTGTGCGTCATGGCGATCGCGCCCGCCGCGGCGGCAGCGTCATCGTTGAGCAAGCGCTCGCACACTCGGAGCGACAGCGCGATGCGCGCGTGGGCGACCTGTTCGCCTGCGCCAAACATCCGGGTCCACCCGAACATCGATTGTTGAACGGCTGCTGGTTCAACCGCGTCGAAGGCAAGCCGGTCGCCATAGCCTTCGTCACCAAGGCCAGCTGCGGCTGCCGCATCGTCACCGGCAGCACCGTCTATCGGTGCTGCAAGCACCTGGATGCGAAGGCCAAGCGACTGGCGGAGCGAGAGGCCTTGATTGAAGGCGCGCGGGCCATCGCCGAGCAGGAGTGGTGCGAACCTGGTCTGCGAGATTTGATCACCGAGAACGCCGACCGCTTGGAGCGCCTTAACCAAGACGTCCGCTACGCTGATGCCACCGTGTCGGTGTATGGCGGCGCTACCGACCCGCGCTTCACTTTGGGCCATGGTAATTCCGCGGAGGTCAATGCGCCCGAAGGAATGATTCGCCTCAACGATCCCCGCTTCGTGGATGAGCTGCCAGAGGCGCTGAGAAACGAGCGCTTGTGGAACAATCCCGAGTCCGGTTTGCAGGGCGCCCTCTACTACGACGAGCTGACTGGCCAATACATCGTTGCCTTCAGAGGCACCGAAGGCCTTTCCGACATGGGGGACCTTGAGAGCAACGGACTTCAGGCCCACGGAGCCGAGGCGCCGCAATACACGCAAGCGATGCGACTGGGACGACTGGTCTCGCAGAATAGTCGGGGCTTCCTGGCCACAGCGCCGTCAGGGCAGAGGACTCCCAACATCCACTTCGCCGGACATTCACTCGGCGGCGGACTGGCAAGCACCGCCGGGACGGTAGCCGGCCATCGATTCACCACCTTCAATGCCGCGGGCGTGCACGAGAACACCCTTACGCGCTTCTCGGAAGGCGAGCTCTCCAACGCGCACGCGCATCCGCTGGGGACGCGCTACTACACCGACAAAGACCCGTTGACCCACATCCAGACCGAGAGGGGTTCGCGACAGCTCTACACCGGCCTTTCGGTCATCCCGGGCCTCCGGCGATTGGCAGGTCGCTCTGGAGCCCGCACCCACGGTCGCCTTCGCCCCGCGCTGGGCAGCAGCGTTCATGAGCTGCCCAGCCATGCCTGGCGCACCGAGACCGATGACCGCTTCAATCGCCCGACGCGTGACGCGGGATGGTTGGGTGCTCACAGCAGCTTGAACGTTGTCCAGAGCATCGAATCGCAGAAGCAGGCCGCCATCAATGCGCTCCAGAACGGCAGCCGCACTGCCGTTCACAAGATGCACAAGCGAAGCAACCCCGGCGCCAATCTCGACTGGGTCTTCAGTCAGCCCGTGTGGGAGTCCTGGTGACCGACGCTCACGCCATCGTGCAGCCGGCCGCCACGAAGCGCCGAATTGTGCTCGCCTGCCTTATTGCCGCAGCGCTGCTGGGCATGCTCTATCTGATCTGGAGATTCACGATGCTGGAAGGAAGTACTGTTCAGATCGGCCAGATTCCGGTCAAAGTCGAAGAGGAGTTCGCCAGCGCCCCGCAGGTGCAGAGCCTCGTGCTCGCGGCAGCCCAAGGCCGCACAGCCGAGGTTGAGCGTCTTGTTGCGAGCGGAGCTGAAGTCAACCGGCCCGGCGACTTCTACCGCCTCACGCCACTGATGTGGACGGTGATGCACGGCAACGTGGAGGGCACGCGCAAGCTGTTGACCTTGGGCGCAGATCCGAACATTCGCGTCTCTCGTCCGACAGAAGAGGATATTCGGCGGGAACTGGGCGCGCAGCCTTCGGACAGCGAGGGGCGATTGCGGTACGGTCGCGCGCGACAGCGGATGGATGCTTTCGGGGGGGAACCTGCACTCGGTCTAGCGCTTCGAAAGGGTCGCCTCGACCTGATGGAACTGCTGCTGCAGAACGGTGCAGACCCGAACATCCAGGGCCGGATCGATCCGGTGATGTTCGACGCGATCGAGACCACGCATGGACAGGTCAGCGCTGCTCTGCATCTGCTGATCAAATACGGGGCCAACCCCAACCTGACGGCGCAGCCGGACGGTTCGGATGCCTCGGCAGTGGACTGGTTCACCTTCAGCGGGAACATGGCCTCGGCCATCTACCTGATCGAGCAGGGAGCGGATCCGACGCGCACGGTGCGCTGGGGAATGCTCGGAGTGAACCTGCCATCCGAGCAGCTGACCGAGGACAACAGCGTTCCCTGGAACCAGGCAGCTGCCATCGTGCAGCGGTTCCTACCCAAGAACCCGAATCCGGACTCCCGTGTGCTTCGCCTCAAGCAGCTGATGGAGCAGCGTGGGGTTCGTTTTCCGGTCTACGATCCCAATCGGCCTACGACTCCCGAGCAGGAGAGACGCATGACGACACTGGAGTATCTGAAGCACACGAACCTTCCAGATCACGACATCGAACGAACCATCGCGTATCACACTGGGAATGGCACGCTGCGCGACTTGGGCACACTCGCTGAGGACTACGAACGCTACCGGGAGGCCAAGGGAGCTGGAAAATAGGCCCGTCACTATCGTTAGCGCCGCGATGGCGCCGCTTGATGAGCCTGCGTCTGAATCACTGTCTCAGGTGCTGTAGTTCGCGGCCTGTGCGCGTCCCCTCCTGAGCTGTTCAATGAACCGCCTATTCAACCTGACGTCCCCTTT
>CAZPHV010000127.1:0-5465 GCA_964586455.1 uncultured Aquimonas sp. | reverse complement strand
GCAGGAAAAGAGTGAAGCCCGGAACACGGGAGGAGTTTTGTCGGCCCTGTTGACAAGGGCGGCGCAATGGTGACCCCTTTCCCGCCTTTCCCGTGCTGCTTGGATGATGTCAGCAATACCTACTTTCTCTGTCGCCGGGAGGTGCGCCCGGCTGCGGAATGATGGGTTGGTTGCCGGGGGGTGGAACAGGGCCCTTGGCTGTTTCGAAAAAACTAATCTGACCCTTTGGGATCAATCGTAGACAATTTGACGATTCAGGAAGTATCGACCACGGAAACCGCAAGATCTGCAAAAGAGTCTCCCTCCCTCAATTCGCCAGAGAGTCTGTTCGCCCAACGAGACTGACTCTTCGCGAGAGCCGGCAGAAGAAGTATTGATTTGAGGTATCTCCAGGAAATCGACGACGATCAGAATATCGTCATTCTCCGTCTTGACAAAGGAATGTATGCGGATAGCAGAAACGACGAACGACGCGTGCGACGCTTCCATCTCCCTGATGTAGAAAGCTCGATCAACCCTTCTTCTAAAGGAAGCGTCGCGTGACTCAAACGTTGCGGCCCAGTCCCGCGCGTTCTCTTGCTCGTAGTAGGAGCACATACCCCGAACGATTTCGGCGGCAGCCTTGTCCTCGCCTTCAAACTTGACTGAGCTACACGCAAGGCCCTCAGGCGCTGAAGATTCATCGGGCGCGGTATCGGCATGCGCACTTAAGGCCGCGAGAAGCGAAAGCAAGAGAGCCAGAAGCTTTGGCATGGACAACCTTTGGGAATGCATTGAGAAAGTCCTCTGGCGAAAAGAGGTGCCACAGGGCCGGCTGATCACGTCCAACATAGAATGGTCAGGCGTCTGTGTCATCTTGAAGCAGTTGTTCAAGGCGCCTTGGGTAGTTGTTGAGAAAGTCTCGGGTAACCGCGAAGTGCTCGGTATGTTCGAATGCGACTTCGCTGACGCCTGACTCATCGAACTGGATGATTTTCGCGTTGGGATAGGAGAGCAGTATGGGCGAGTGCGTGGCAATGATGAACTGCGAGTGATCCTCTACGAGCTGATGGATCGCGCTGAGCGCAGCAAGCTGGCGGCTTGGAGACAGGGCCGCCTCAGGTTCGTCGAAGAGGTAGATGCCGTTGCCGCGGAGCTTGTTCAGAAGCACAGCCATAAACGACTCGCCATGGGACTGGGTGTGCAACGACTTGCCGCCGTAGCCTTCGAGGTAGCCTGTTTCGTCCATGTAGCTCGCGATGTTGAAGAAGCTTTCGGCCCGAAGGAAGTATTCGTCACGGGGCTTTGGCACGCCTCGCGCAAGACGCAGGCTTTCGTGAAGCGCCGACAAGGAGCCCGACGACTGGAAGCGCACGTTCCTTGTGCCACCTTCAGCGCCGAAGCCGAGTGCGACGGCAATTCCCTCCATGACCGTTGACTTGCCCGAGCCGTTCTCCCCGACGAAGAAGGTTACATTCGGGTGGAAGTCAATTTTGCCGATCTCGCGCACGGCAGGAATACTGAACGGATAGGACTCGTAGTCAATATCCGCATCGCTGCGGATCGACGCATGCAGCAGATAAGGCTTGATTCGCTTCATCATTCGGATCTCACGACAAAATAACGATGGGCTACGAAGTCCGCGTGTAACGTCGCCGCGCGAGAACGGGCTCATGTTATCAAATGAGGGCGGAAATGAGGTTGACCCCTTTTCTCGTCTCGCCGTTGATAAGCAGGGTCTGGGCGTCGGCAGCCGGGCTCGCGAAACCGATGCAAGCCAGCGTGAGCACTGCGCAGGGGCTCAGCAACTGATGGGAGTCGGGGAATGATGAGGGCATGGTCGGCTCTCGGAAAGTGCTGGCGTGTTCGCGCCGACGGCAGCATAGCGAACGTCTGCCGCCCGATGGCCAGCCTCGGCGCGCTCGCTGAGCCGGCGCAGAACTCCGATCCGTAGTGAGCCGTGGCAACTTCGTTACCGTTTCGGTACCAAAACGGTGTCGTCGCAGCCTGAAGGGTCGGCTAGGCTTCCAGCACCCCGGGCATCATCGACACTGGAGTACGCCATGAAGAACACTGCCATCTTGGGGTTTGCACTGTTGTGCCTGCTGCATTCGGTGGCGCCGGTCGCCGCGCTGGATCGCGTCGAAGACATCCAGCTTCTGCTCCCGGACGGTCAGCTCTCCCGTCTCATTCCGGCCGAACAGCCGGTCACCCTGCGAATCAGCGGCACCTGGTCGCACCGCTGCACGCCCAGCGTGCGCTCGTTCAATCGCAACGGGCCGGGCCGCCTGCTCCAACTGGTCCACAGTGTTCACCCCAGTGCATTCATCTGCATGCCGGGCCCGACTGCGTTCACGCAGGATGTTGCTGGCGTCCGCTTCGACGAGGATGAAATCGGAGTGCTGTCCGTTGCCGTTGCGCTCACGGACTTCGAAGCCATTGACACCCGTGCCCTGTCGCAGGGGCTGCAGTGGCTGCCCACCCTGGACATCGCCGTCCAGCCGCCGCCGGAGAAGTTCGTGCCGGCTTGGCCAACCGCGCGTGAGCCGCCACCCGGCCTGTATGCCGCCACGGCGCTGTACGACATCAGCGGAGGTTGGTACTCGCCCGAGCATTCGGGCTCCGGCCTGATCCTCAACCACGAGCCGCGGCGCGCCCGGGGCGTGGCAGCATCCGTCGATACGCTGTGGGGCAGCTGGGCCAATTTTGCGACTGACGGCAGACCGCAGTGGCACCTGCTCTCCGAGACCTATTGGGCATCGCCGACCCGCTTGCTGGGCAAGGTCTATCGCGCTGAGGCTGAAGCAGTGGATTGCACCGCACAATTCCCGAACACAGCCTGCGAGTTTGGCGCACGCGCGGCGCGCAGCCTGCAGGTCGTTGGAATTTTCGAGCTCGACGTTACCGCGCCGGATGCGTTGACCCTGACCATTGATGATTCAGGGACGACGCTCTTGCTGGGCCTGGTGCAACCGCCGGTGGAGGGCTACCGGGTGCGACTGCGGCGGCTCTGATCGAGCCCGCCATACTCCTCGCCGTCGGCGCCGCCTGCCTTCGTCGGGCCGTGCGCGCCAGCAGTGTGCGCAGGCGGCCAGTCGCGACATGCTGGCCCTGGGCTACGTGCCTGGCACCCAGCTGATGCATTCAGACCAACTCTGCGGTGACGGCTATGGCGAGCGCCAAGCCTTGTTCGAGAAATTCGAGCGCTTCAGGCCGGGTCGTAGCGGCGCGTGGAGTCTGGCCTCTCGCCGCTTGCCCACTTATCCAGCCAGCCCCTGCCAACCCGTTCACGCCATTCGTCCAGACGCACCCAGCGTTCCAGAGCCACGTGGTACTTCCAAAAAACACGGGTCAGAGTGCGTTCGCATACGCCTGATGCGTTGACTTCCGAGGCCGGCCGATCTTCGCGGGCCCCGCTCGGCGCTGCAACTGCTCCTCGATCCTCTGTCGAAAGCGCTCCGTTCCGAAGGCGTGCCGGCACTGCAAACTTCGCCTGATCTCGTCTGCGTCCTCCGGCGTGATGGCCGATTGGACCCCTCGCGGTAGCGGCGTTGGCGCGCCGGGTCTTCGGTATCCAGCGCAAGGTACTGCGGGTGCGGGGTCACCAGCGGGTCGGTCGCGCCCTGCGCGTTTGCTGCGTAGCTCGACCAAACGTAGTCGCTGGGTTGGCTGTCGCTGCGGGCGCGGATGGGGTTGAGTTCGATGTCGCGGTAGCAGCGCAGCAGGTGTTCGTCGGACGACATCGGGCAGGGCTTGAAGCGGCCTTCTCAAAGGGTGCCGGTGCGGCGGTACCGATCATGGATGTTGCGGACGTAGCGACGCCCCAGCGAAGCATCGTGGCGCTGACGCAGGCAGCAGGTAGCAGCGGGTGTCAGCCGCGGATGCACGTGGTGAGGCATCGACACATAGGCGGGCGGATTCAATTCCGAGACGCAACGGTTTCGCGATGCGGCGTCTCGCAGTGCGTCGAGGTCGCGCGTGCGGTCGATGGGCTCGAAGAAGCAGGGGCGGCGGTCGTTCCCGCTCTGCACCAGGTGCTGCGGTACGCCGGGCAGGTCGATGCGTGGCTGTCTTGGCATGGCTTCGGGGGGTCTTGACCAAAGGCCCATGCTCGACGCCGATGCGCGCTTGCGGGAACAGGGGTTCTGGATGGGCCTGGGGTAGGAGAATCTGCGCCTTGGACACCATTCCCGCCGCAGCAATCGCCACTAAGGACGCGTGGCATTCACTGCGCGCCGCCTGAGAAGTGGACCCCCAGCTTTGCCCCCGCCTCACCCGAGCGCAGATTCCGCGATCAGCACTTCGGCCGGGATACCAAGCCCGTGGTGCAGTCTGCGAATCATCGCCAGCGTCAGCGGACGCTTGCGGTTCAGCACTTCGTAAACCCGATTGCTCTTGCCAATAAGCGGTTCCAGATCCTTGACGGACAGACCGCTCTGCTCCATGCGGAACTTGATGGCTTCCACCGGATCAGGTGGGGCGATGGGGCAGTGTCGGGCTTCCCAGGCCTGCACCAGCGTGGCGAGGATGTCGAGGCGATCCCCTTCCGGGGTGCCCAGGTCGGGGTCGGACTCCATCAAGGCAGAGATGTCCCTGAGGGCGGCCTTGTAGTCTGCTTCAGTGCGGATGGGGTGGATGTCCATGCTGTGCTCCGGCCGCTCAGGCCATTTCAACGGTTGACGCATCGATCGCGTCGTAGGCCTTGTGTGTGCCGATGAACTTCACGTAGACGATCTGCAACCCGTAGGCAATCGCCACGACCAATCGATAGTCGTTGCCCTTGATGTTGAAGACCACGCGGCGGTTCTTCAGCACGCTGGCGCTGCGGTAGTGCGCTTTGATGTCGGAGGGCTGGGTCCAGGATGCGTGCGTGGCTTCCTCGTACCAGGCCTTCAGTGGCTGCTCGGCATCCGGGTGCTGTTCCCAGAAGGTTCGCAGTGTGGAGACGGCAATGACGCGCATGGGCCGAAGTATGGTCCCGGAATGGGACTCTCGCAATAGAGCCCCGGATCAGAGTGCGTCCGCAGGCGCGGGATGCGCTGGCTTCCGAGGCCTGCCGATCTTTGCGGGACCCGCTCGGCGCTGCAGTGGCTCGTCGATCCTCTGTCGGAAGCGCTCCGTTCCAAAGGCGTGCTGGCACTGCAGGCGTCGCCTGATCTCGTCGACTTCGTCCGGCGTGATGGCCGGTTGGACCCAGTCGCGGTTGAGGGGGGGCGCGCCGTGGCTTCGGCATGCAGCGCCAGGGAATGCGGGTGTGCAGACGAGCAGGTCGGTGGCGTCCTGCGCGTTTGCGGCATAGCTCGACCCGATGTGGTCGCTGGGTTGGCTGACCATGCGGGCGCGGACGGGGTTGAGTTTAATGTAGCGGTAGCAACGCAGCAGGTGATCGTCGGATTGCACTGGGCGGGCCTTGAAGCGGCCTTCCCAAAGGGTGCCGGTGCGGCGGTAGCGATCGTTGATGTAGCGGACGTAGCGACGCCCCAGCG
>CAZPHV010000126.1:0-5632 GCA_964586455.1 uncultured Aquimonas sp. | reverse complement strand
CTTGCCGTGACGCAGAAAAACTGGGGAGACCTCAGGCCAGGGCCCACCCTATGCGAGGGAAAGGGATCGAGCTTCGCGCCGCCAGACCCATCCCCAAACCCCAATCCCGGCTATTACCGAAACCGTTCGCGCAGCTGGGACTCCAGCATGTTTACCGATTCATACGCGTTCACCACGTTGATGACCTCGGTCATGCTGGCCTTGGCCTGCTTGGCGATCTCGTGCAGTGGTTGCAGCTCGCGCAGCATGCTGGTGGATACGCGGAAAGCCGCCGGGTAATCGCGAGCCAGTTCGATCGCGTGCTCGATACGAAAGCGGCCGGCCGGATCAAGCTGGCTCGACAGCTTTCCGTTGGACGTCAGGTAGCGCACCTGCCAGCGCAGCCGCAGCCAAGGCTTGGCCGGAACCCGCGCACGCACCGCTGCCAGCTCGGCGCTGGTCAGCTGCGTGAAGCGCACGCGCGGCAGCTCCTGCAGGCAGTACAGCTCAAGCGCAGGCAGTTCGCCGTCGGAATGGTAGCTCTGGGTGACGGGGTCCAGCACCAGCCAAGGCAGCCCCGGCATTTCAATGCGCTCGGCGGCGCCCAGCAGCGGCTGGGTCAGATAGTCGATCAGCGGGAAGCTGCGGGTGTCCTTGGCGATCACGCGGCGCAGGCCGGGGTCGATGTCAGGAGCCTGCTCATGCTCGCGCTTGCCCAGTCGCTCGGCCTTTTCATCGATGCGCGCAGCGGTGCGCAAGGTCGGGCCTTCGGTGTGTTCGATCGCGGTGTTCTTGTCGATCTGATGCGGAATCAGCATGTCGGTGCTGTTCGCCATCGGGTCGCGCTTGAACAGCGCATCGACGTCATGCGCACCGAAGCCGCGCACGATATCGGGCATGCGCACGCTGGGCAGGCCGTCATCGACTGCCGCGGCCGAACCGTCCCCCAGATCCAGATCGAAGAAGTTTTCGCCCTGACTCACCACCTTCAATGCAGGCGCGGCGGCCGGTGCAGCCTCCGGCGGCGGCGCGCACAGCAGGTTGACGACGCGCACGATCGCATCGAGCTTCAGCGGTCGGCGCAACGCCCAGTCGGGGCCGTCCTCGGTGCCCAGATCAACGATGCAGATGTAGGGCTTGTCGGACTGCTGCGCCGCTTCGCGCCCGGCGCGGCCCAGCTCGGTTTCGGGGTCGAGCAGGATCAGATCCGGCGGCTCGGTCTCGGAGAAACGCCAGCGCGACTTGAAGCGCGAGGCGCCCATCCGGAACAGCAGACGCAGGCGCGCGACTTCTTCTTCGCTGCAGCCTACCGCGTCGATGATCTTTTCGGCTTCCTGCATGGGTGATCCAGAACCCTGATGTCTGATGCGGGCCGCGAAGCGGCCGGTTGAACCGATGACATACCCTGCATGGAACCCCGGCCGCAGCGCTGCGACGCGACTTTCCTACATTGTCGCCATGAAGCCAAGCACCGACGCCGCGCAGCCCGGGCGGCTCGTCGCACGCGCCCAAGCCGCGTGTGTCGAAGCTCGCCACATGCAGGACCCGAAGGCTACTGCAGAAGCCCTGGCCCCGCCGCCCCGGCAGGCTGGCCGCCCTGGCTGCTGAAGGCCAATGCTGCCCTGCGCGGCCAGCGCACCGATGCCGAGATGGACACTCTCACTGCAGTCGACTCCATGCAGAAGCTGTGCCAGCTGGCACCGCCCCCGCCGCCACTGCTGACTACGCGAGCCACCGCCCGGGACGACCGCGACCGGGCCCGCGAGAACGCGGCGAGGTCGGCGCCATGCACGACTTCGAAATCGCCCACATCGCAAACCGCACTCCACGTTGGCGCTCACTGCACTCGACACCAACCTGCAGACAGGGTGGGCCCTCACCCGCCGCATCTGCAGCTTCGCCCCGGCCCGTCTGCGCCGCACTACGCGCTGTAGGTGTTGACCCACTGAACCTGCACACCGCCTCGATCAATGCACACCGCGCCTCCAGCCACCTGCCCCAACTGTTCAAAACCCCCACCACCCACCGCGCCTTCGCAGAGCACATCGAAAATCCCCGTAGGGCGGGTCTTGACCCGCCGAACCTGCCCCGCCCCGGCTCATCTACACCGCACCCCCAGCCGCCTCTCCCACCCCTTCAAAACCCCCACCACCCACCACGCCTTCGCGGAACACATCGAAAATCCCCGTAGGGCGGGTCTTGACCCGCCGAAGCTCGACCCGTGCCCCGCCCGCCAAATCGCGCTCCACCTTCGCCCCGCCGACCCAAACCGCGATCCACCTTAGCGCCGGTGCCGAACACCCAAACCCACGACCAACGCCACCCCCCACCCCGCAACGGACGTGCCCATAATCGGGCCTTCACACCCGACCCCATGCGCACCGCCCATGCCCGCCCTGATCAACCCCGGCTCGACCGCTACCGCGGAAGCAACGCACGCCCTGCCCGCCGACGCCCGCATTCGCCGCATCACGGCGCAAGACGACGCCGCGGTGGCAAATATCATCCGCACGGTCATGCCCGAATTCGGCGCCGACGGCCCGGGCTTCGCCATCCACGACCCCGAGGTCGCGGCCATGAGCGCGAACTACGCCGCCGAAGGCCACGCCTACTTCGTTCTTGAACGCAACGGCCGCGTCATCGGCGGTGCCGGCATCGCGCCGCTGGCGGGCGACGTGTCCGGGGTCTGCGAGCTGCGCAAGATGTACTTCCTACGCGAAGCCCGCGGCATCGGCGCAGGTGCGGCGATGATGGCCGTGTGCCTGGACTACGCGCGCCAAGCCGGCTATCGCCAGTGCTATCTCGAAACCCTCACCGGCATGGACGCCGCCGCGGCGCTGTACGAGCGCAGCGGCTTCGCACGCATCCCACAGGCAATGGGCGCTACCGGCCACTTCGCCTGCGACCGCTACTACCTGCGCGAGCTGCAGGCGTGAGCGCGCCCTTCGACCGCCTGCTCTCTGGCCTGCGCGCCGCCACCCTGGCCGACGAAACCGGCTACGGCCTGATCGAAGACGCCGCCATCGGCATCCGCGACGGCCGCATCGCCTACATCGGCCCGCAGGCCACGCTCACCGCTGAGCAGCGCAACAGCGCGCGCGAGATCGAGCAGTTCGACAACGCACTCGCCACGCCCGCCTTGATCGACTGCCACACGCATCTGGTGTTCGGCGGCAACCGCGCCCGCGAATTCGAAATGCGTCTGAACGGTGCCAGCTACACGGAAATCGCCCAGGCCGGCGGCGGCATCCTCAGCACCGTGCGCGCCACCCGCGAAGCCACCGAAGAGCAACTGCTTGCAGCCGCCCTGCCCCGCGCCCGGGCGCTGATGCGCGACGGCGTGGCGACCATCGAAATCAAATCCGGCTACGGCCTCGACCTCGACACCGAGCTGCGCATGCTGCGCGTGGCCCGCCGACTCGGCGAGGTGCTGGGCATCAGCGTGCGCACCACCCTGCTGGCCGCCCACGCCCTGCCGCCCGAATACGCCGGCCACCCCGACGACTACATCCACCACGTCTGCAACGCCATCCTGCCCGCCGCCCACAGCGAAGGCCTGGTCGATGCGGTCGACGCCTTCTGCGAAGGCATCGGTTTCAGCCCCGAACAAACCCGCCGCGTCTTCGACGCCGCCACCGCACTCGGCCTGCCGGTAAAGCTGCACGCCGACCAGCTCAGCAACCTCGGCGGCGCGGCACTCGTCGCCGACTACGGCGGCCTGAGCGCCGACCACATCGAGTTCACCGACGAAGCCGCCGTGGCCCGCATGGCCGAACGCGGCACCGTCGCCGTACTGCTGCCCGGCGCCTTCCTCTGCCTGCGCGAAACCCAACTGCCCCCCATCGACGCCCTGCGCCGCCACCGCGTGCCCATGGCCGTCAGCACCGACTTGAACCCCGGCACCTCACCCCTGATGTCCCTGCGCCTGGCCATGAACCTGGCCTGCACCCTGTTCCGCCTCACCCCCGAAGAAGCCCTGCGCGGTGCGACGGTGAACGCGGCAAAGGCTCTGGGCTTGGCCGATCGGGGGCGATTGGTGGAAGGGATGCGGGCGGATATCTCGGTGTGGGGGGTGACGGAGGCGGCTGAGTTGAGTTATTGGTTGGGGGCGGAGATTCTGCAAGCGACTCACTACGCGTCACAACGCCACGATTGAGAGTGCTCTCCTGAACGCGTTCGAACATTTACCCATGAAGCTCCTGTTGGCAGCCGTGCTGGCGATAAGCGCTTCGCGCGGCGCCGCAAGCCAAGCCGTTGACCCGTCACCCTGCGAGTCAGTGCCACGGGAGGCTCTTGAGCAGCGCGCGCAGGAGAGCCTGCTTCAGTTGCTGGCCAGCGAGTCCGGCCAGCCGGTCAACGAGCTGCGCAGGCGGTTCGAGGGCGATCCACCCGAGGACACGATGGACGTCACCGGCCAATGCGGAAGCCTTGCACTGATTTATGGCCCCACCCGGTACGCACCCGGCGACGATCGCCTGTTCAAGCTCGCGGACGACGGCAGCATCGAAAGCGAACGCATCGAGATGCTGGAGCGCATGCACCGGAAGCGCCTCGCCGACATCGCGCACAAGGTGGACCAGCTGGCCGCCCTGCTCACCGACGGTTACGCAGCGCTCTCCGAGCAGAAGGACAACGTTGGCTTCGGCAGCTTGCTGCCCGATGAAGGACACGCCGCGGTAGCAGTGTTCTCGCTCGAAGGCTTCCGCAAGAGCAACTCGCACAACGACTACCTCGCGGTGTTCGCGCATGTCGCGAACGAAACCGGCGAGCTCGACGACCCTCATGAGCCCTACCGACTGCTGGACGTCATGCAGATCGGCGGCAAGGGCTGGCGCAGTTTTTCCAAGGCGCCGCTGGGTGTTGAGCCCGGTCTGATCACGCTTGAGGGGCTGACCTACGCAAAGAGCGACCCCCTCTGCTGCCCAAGCATTCCGTTCACCACTGCTTTCCAGATGCAGGACGGCCGGCTTCAAGAACTGCCCTCTCCGCAGAGGGGGGACGGCACCAAGGAACTGATCGAGTGAGCCACTGCGGCCGCATCGACACCGAGCAAACTCGCCGCGTGTTTAGTGCGGCCACCGCCCTCCGCCTGCCGGTGAAGCTGCACACCGACCCGCTCAGCAACCTCGGCGGCGCGGCCTTGGTCGTCGACTACGGCGGCTTGAGCGCCGACCACATCGAGTTCACCGACGAAGCCGCCGTCGCCCGCATGGCCGAACGCGGCACCGTCGCCGTACTGCTGCCCGGCGCCTTCCTCTGCCTGCGCGAAACCCAACTGCCCCCCATCGACGCCCTGCGCCGCCACCGCGTGCCCATGGCCGTCAGCACCGACCTCAACCCCGACACCTCACCGCTGATGTCCCTGCGCCTGGCCATGAACCTGGCCTGCACCCTCTTCCGCCTCACCCCCGAAGAAGCCCTGCGAGGTGCGACGGTGAACGCGGCCAGAGCTCTGGGGCTGGCTGATCGGGGGCGATTGGTGGAAGGGATGCGGGCGGATGTGGCGGTGTGGGGGGGTGACGGAGCCGGCTGAGTTGAGTTGTTGGATGGGGGACATCAACCTTCTGCTGACGAACAAAAGTACACAGCTTCTCAAGCTCTAGCAGCCTGTCGAAAAACCCCTTGCACGACAGCCGCCGTTTGATTCCGCCTG
>CAZPHV010000125.1:0-5704 GCA_964586455.1 uncultured Aquimonas sp. | reverse complement strand
TGAAGGTGCTGACCGGCGCCCGTTCGGTATACGTCAACAACAAGCCCGTGGCCCGTAACGCCAGCGCTGCCCTCATCAACTGTGGCCCTGACGGGCTGGGTGGCGTGCGTGGTGCGCTGCTGACCGAGGAGAAACCGCCCAGCCCACCGCCCGCTCCCGCGCAACCCAACGAACAACCGCCACCCGGACAGCGCACCAGTCCTCGGCTGGAGGAACTCAAGCGGGCGGAGGCAGCGCTGCAGGAGCGACTGGTCAACGTAGACGGTGTCGACGAGTACATCCGCTTCGACGACCTGTACCGCATTATGGACAGCGGCATTCAGGGCACGCGAGGCACCTGGACTGACTACCTGGCGCAAGCCACGCGCGGTGTGTTGAAGGCAGGCGTCGCGGTGGGCGAAGGCGCGGTCGGACTAGGCAAGCTGGCTGTCAGTGCATCGCAGCGGCAGACGCCCACCGGCATGATGCTGACGACGGTTCAAGCGCAGATTGCGGCCGAGAACATCCGCCTCGGCAACACCACGCTTGGGACGGCTAGCTCGGCGGCCGGCAACATGGCACTCTCGATCGTCGTGCCCCCGGAGGCTCAAATTGCCTGGAAGCGAGGGGACTACGTCGAGGCAGGCACCAACACCACCATCAACATCGCCACCCTGGGTGGGTTCGGCAACTGGCTGCGCAAGCTCACAGGCACTGGCAAGGCCGCGGATGATTTGATTACCGCGGGAGGCGCTTCGAGAGCGGATCCGACTGCCCCGAAAGCAGAGCCCCAGCCCCTTGCAGATCCACCCGCGACGAAGACCGATGCGTCGCCAAGAGACGGCGTACATGTCGCACCCCTGCCTCGCCTGCTCCGACGTGTCGACGATGTCATTGGCAAATCTGACAATGGGCCGGGTCAATGGGAACGGTCACCTACACGAACCAGGGGCCAGGACTATCAAGAGCAGATCACCGGCGTAGAGCGCGGAGCGGAGTACAAGGTGGATGGCGTGTTCTTCGACGGCTACGATGCCGGACGCGGCGTGTTGTTGGATGCTAAGGACTGGCGCAGATATCCGCCTGCAAACAGGAGTTTCTGGCACAAGAACACACTAAAGGAAGCAATAAACCAGGTCGACGCGGCAAACGGCAGGCTGATCGAGTGGCACTTTTCAACGCCGCAGGCGAAGGCAGCGGTAGATGCGCTGTTCAAGGATCATGATCTCGTCGGAATAAGAACCATACTCACTCCAAGAGGCGGCTAATGTACGGATACTTTGGTGTTTACTGGAAGCACAGGCCATTGACTCTGGGTGAGTTCATTGAGCAGCTGCACGGATTTTTGAAGCAGCTGCAGACGGTTCATCCGCTGCTCAGAGACTGGCAACTCGTGGGGGAACGACGCGAGCAAAGGGCAAAGATCGAACCCGATCTCTCGAATCTTGCTTCACTCGCCCAAAAGCACGCATGGGACAAAGGCACTCCAAAAAACCGATTCACCAACCTAAGCGAAATGATGGAGCCGTCGCTGAATTCGGTTTCACGAGTTGGGTACATTTTGCACATTGAAAATAGAGATGAGAAAGCCAAAGATGTTGATCACATTGGATTGCTTATCAGCGCTGGAGCCAGCTCTGAACGACTTGGGAGTGCAATAACTCTCAGGTACTTACCTGGATCACCGTTTGGACAGCCTGATATCGCAATTAAGATTTTCATGCTGTTGGTTGAGTGCTGGAATCCGAGCTTCGGTTTGGTGTCTTCCGATGTATTCAGAGAGTTCACTTACAGCCAGAACGATGGCCGTTCAATTGGCTGGATGACCTACTTCGCCAACTCAGCGATTGGTGCAGCACTCCCAAAGGATGTCATGCAGCGCCCCTTCGGTAACCAAGGCGTGCTGATCTCAATTTCGCCAGAAATGCCCCTCCCTGGCGATGCGCAGGCAGAAGACAAGGCGATTCGAGTTGCCCAAGCGCTTCGCCAAAACGCCCCGCTCAGTTGAATCTTCGCTGAGCCGGCTGAGCACATTCGGCGTTCTCAACTAGGAAGCCCTCAACTTACGCTCGCCACATGCACCTCGTAGTGTGCGATCGGCTGCTGGGTCGAGCGCTTGCGCGCGCTGTCGCGCCTCGCACGCGAAGAACTTCACTAGCGTATGGCGGGCCGAGGCCTATCCGGCCTATCCCGATGACTTTGATCCGGCGTTCCTTCAGAGCGCCGCCCCTAGGCTCACGCCATCCAGCTGCCTCCGCGGTGGCGAGCCGATGGGTAACCGTCCGCCCCACCCCATCTATTCGCACTCCGCCTATTGCAGTCAGATGAGCGCACTGCCCTACCGCTACCGCCCCGGGCAGAACGGTATCGATGGTGTTTACAGGAACCCGAATCCACCGCCAGACTACGTGATTACCGAGGCCAAGTACGGCTCCTCCCAACTCAATAGACAACTTGCTGATGGGACGAACCAGATGGTTGATGTCTGGGACGGAGAACGCCTAGACAACATAGTCGGAAGGCAGCAAGGCGACGCAATTCGAGCCGCGATGCGCGCCGGCAGAGTTCAAAAGATGCTGCTTAGAACAAGCCATTCAGGAAGCCTGGCCGCGACCTATATTGATGGCGCCGGCTACCTGATCCGGGGCAAAGCGGGACAGGTCTCAGGAATCTAAATCAAGAAGGAATTTTCTCGATGTTGCGCGACAAGGTAAAGCCGAGCGAGTATTTTGATAAGTGGGTATCTTACGATTTGGAACAAATCGCAAGAATCCAAAGCGAAATTGATTCACCTAACCTCCTCGCGCCTTATGGAAGGGTCTTGGCGGCTTCACACATATGTGAAAAGTCACTGTCTGTTGTCATCATGCGCTACTCAGCAGGGTTCGATCTCGGTAGCTTAAGGGGAGATATGCTCGTATTCTTGCAGAAGCGCGAGCAACTTAGGGCCATGTGTGAGGCCCTGCCGCCCGAACTGCAGAAAAATCGAGCGATGTATGAGCGGCTGAGCTTCGATAACTATATCGACCATTTCTGGTGGCTCTCCTTGGCATTTTGCCTAGGCATGGAGCGCTCCTATATTGTCCGTACGCTCGTCCTGATCGGCAATTCGGGTAAGGATGCTTTGTTGGACCGGATCGCCCTTAAGCTAGGAGACGAGCGGCCTGTGACGGCAGCGCAACTGTTGTTCCCCAAACAGTACGCGGGCTTGTTTCAGGCAATCGATGCGACCGCTGAGGAACAAGCGCGGTTGCTCAAGCAGTTCTTGGATGGTTGGTACAAGGGAAACCGGAACGTTGCCGCCTGGTATGACAGGCATCAGCATGACGATACTGGCTATGTGGGCTACTGGTGCTTCGAAGCTGCACTGGTGGTGAAGCTTTTCGGCCTGGATGACTCCGAGTGCCGAACGCACCCCCACTACCCTGAGGATCTAGTGCACGCACGATAGGCGAGGTTCGGTAAGCTGTGTTTAGCCTTCCGTTTCCGTTTCCGTTTCTGTTCCCGACTTCGGCGATTCAAGCTACATCAGATGCCTTATCGGACCGAAGATCTAGAGGAGTGCGGTGTGACCGCAAAATAATTTCCTTATTAGGCTGGACGACCAAGGGACTCTTGCTGTCAGGCTGCTCGATAGGTCTGGATACGTGATTCTTGGTAATGCTGGTAAGGCGCCGGGCTTCTAGAAGTCTAAGAGGGGATTTGTGATGCGCGACAAGATCAAGACCAAAGAGTACTTCGAAAGATGGATTGCTTATGTCCAGCAAGAAATCAAATCCAAGCAGGAACGGATTGACTCTGGCACAATTGCCGCCGCTTACGGGAGAGTTCTGGCATCCTCCGACATCTTCAGAAAGGCGTTGGAGGTTGCCGTAATGCGGTACTCTATGGGATGCGATATTTCGATCCTCAATGGTGACCTCGTACTATTGTTGCAGGCGCGCGAGCAGCTCAAGACCACTTGTGACGCCTTGCCTCCGCTGGAGCAGAAAGATCGAGCGATGTTTGAACGACTTAGCTTTGACAACTACCTCGGCAACCTGTGGTGGTTGTCTTTGGCGCTCTGTGTTCAGATGGACAAGGCGTACCTTTCCCATATGATCAGTTTGATCAACAACTCAGGTAAAGACGCCCTGCTTGATAGATTCGTTGAAGCGATTGGTGCCGGCACAAACCTATCCGCCGATAAGCTCATGTTTCCGAAACAGTACGCCCGCTTGCTCCAAGCAATAGATGCGCCGCCCGCGGAGCAGGCGGAATTGCTGAAAAAGTTTGTCGATGGCTGGTACAAGGGCAACAGAACCGTTGCCGCTTGGTACGAAAATCATCACGGCGATGACACAGGGTATGTGGGCTATTGGTGTTTCGAAGCAGCTCTGGCAGTGAAACTATTCGGCCTTGATGACTCTCAGTGCCGTTCTCACCCTCATTATCCAGGGGATCTCGTCTGAGCGGCCCAACCGAAAAGCTATGGATTGGCCCTCATCTCATGTGCGTCCAACTCTTAGGAGTCGGATGATTGTGACAAGGCCGGCCTCCAAGCAGCGCATGATCGGCAATGCTCTGTTCACATTGATCCCCCGTCGGCTCTTTTCCAATCTAATGTCCGCGCGCGGGATGGATCGCCCGCCGCCACTGCGTCCTCCCTACCACCCGCTTCGACGACGACCGTCGCGGCAACCTGCTGCGCGTAAACGATGCGCTCGGCGGCATCACCCACTACCAGTACCAGCGCATCAACCGCCGCGACCGCGTGGTGGCGATGACACATCCCGACGGCGCAGTCGAGCGCTTCGCCTATGACCCGCTGGGCCGCCTGATCGCCCACCACGATCCGCAGGGCCACGCCACCCGCTATGTGCTCGACCCCGCCGGCCGCCCGATTGCGCGCGAGAACGCGCTCGGCCATCGCCTGGCCTACCAGTACGACCGCCACGGGCGCCTGGCCACGCTGACCAACGAGAACGGCGCGCTGTATCGCTTCGGCTGGGACATGGCTGATCGTTTGGTCAGTGAACAAGGCTTCGATGCACGACGCATCGACTACCGCTACAACGCCGCCGGCGAGCTGATCGAATCCGCCGACGGCGTGCCCTATAGCGCCGAGTGGATGGCCCCGCGTGCACCCGGCGTGCTGCGCAGCCACTACCAGCGCGATGCGATGGGCCGGCTGATGGAGAAGGTCGCGGTGCGCGCGGCTGAGCCCACCGGCGCGAATGCGAATTCGCCCGCAGGCTCAGGCGCTTTCTCGGCCGCAGGAAATTCATCGTTGGCGGCTGGCGCCCGCACCACCCGCGCCCGCAACGCCTACAGCCGCACCGGCCTGCTGGTGCAGGCCCGCAACGCCCAGGCCCGCGTCGAGCTGGCCTACACGCCCACCGGCCGCCTCGCGCACGAGACCACCCACACCCGCGACGGCCCGAGTTCCGCTTGAGCCACCGCTACGACGGTCTCGGCAACCGCGTCGAGACCGTGCTGCCCGACGGCCGCGTGCTCAAGCCCGAGCTGTACGGCTCGGGCCACGTGTCCAAGCTCAAGCTCGACGGCGAGGTCATCACCGAGTTCGAGCGCGACGCCCTGCACCGCGAGACCGTGCGCATGCAGGGTGCGTTGAGAAGCTTCTTCGAGCGCGATGCGGCAGGAAAGCTGATCCGCCAGTTCGTGCGTCCCACCGACGCGAATGCGCCGACGCCCGAACCCAAGATCGCCCGCCACTACCACTACG
>CAZPHV010000124.1:0-5852 GCA_964586455.1 uncultured Aquimonas sp. | reverse complement strand
AAGTACGCCGCATGAGCGCACCAAAGTTCAAACTTCAGCTGGCCGGATCAATAGTGAGGCATCACCTTCCTCCGAGCGTTGGGCCACCAGCCTGCCGGTGACAGCGAGCTGGTAGATCAACTCGCGCAAGCGAGCCACACCTCCTGGCGCATTCGCGATATGCCCGAACTCCGCCAAAAACTGCTTCGCGTCCATCAGGCCTCCTCCCCGCTGCGGTTGTCCAGGCGTGCGCGCGACAGCGCGATGGCCTCGTGCAGCTTGGCCTGCAGTACCGCCTTGGGCGGCAGGGCGGTGAGGTATTCGGCGACGTGGATGCCGCTGGCGTCGAGCTCCAGCAGTTCGATCTGCTCGTGCTTCTTCTGGCCGCTGCAGAGGATGATGCCCAGCGGCGAGGCTTCGCCGGACTCCTGCTCGTGCTTGGCCAACCAGCGCAGGTATAGCTCCATCTGGCCCTTGTACTCGGCCTTGAAGTCGCCGAGCTTCAGATCGATGGCGACCAGCCGTTTCAAGCGGCGGTTGTAGAACAGCAGGTCGATGTAGAAGTCGTCCTGGTCGATCTGGATGCGCTTTTGCCGCGCCACAAAGCTGAAGCCTGCGCCGAGCTCCAACAGAAACCCCTCCAGCTCGCGCAGAATCGCGTCTTCGAGGTCTTTTTCCAGGTAGCGGTCGCGCAGGCCCAGAAAGTCCAGCACGTAAGGGTCTTTCAGCAGCAGGGCGGGTTTCAGCTCGCCGCTTTCGCGCAGGGTGGCCAGCTCTTGCGCGAGCAGGGCCTCGGGCTGCTTGGACAGGGCGGTGCGTTCAAACAGCTGGGTGTCCTTGCGCTCGCGCAGGCGACGTACGCTCCAGCGCTCTTGCGCGCACATCTGGGCGTAGAAGTCGCGGGCCAGCGGGTCAGGCAGGTAGATGAGTTCGAGAAAGTGGCTCCAGGCCAATTGTCTCGACAGCGTCGAGACAATCTGCGGGTCGGCAAAGGCCTCTGCAAAGCGCAGCATGTGGCGCAGGTTCTTTGCGGAGAAGCCGCGGCCGTAGTCGGCCTCCAGCTGCATCGCCAGGGCTGCGACGATGGACTCGCCGTAGCCGGCGCGCTGGCCTTGCAGCACGTCGCTGCGGATGCGTTGGCCGATGTGCCAGTAGAGCAGGGTGAGCGCGCTGTTGACCGTGCTGGCCAGCTGCTGGCGGCTGTGCTCGATGAGCTGGCGGATGTCGCCCAAGAGCTGGGGCGCGGGTTCGATCGGGCTGCCGCTCATGCCTCTGGGGCCTCGGCTGCGTCTTCGGTGCCGAAGTGGTGCGCCAGCGCGGCCGCCAGTTCGCTCTTCAGGCGGTTCTCGGTTTCCTCGATCTGGCCGAGCAGCCGCTTGTACTTCTCCAGCAGCACATCGGGGTCGTGGGTTTCTTCTTCCGGCGCGTTGGGGTTCTTCAGGTCCAGATTGAAGATCGGCCAGTAGATGCGGTCGCCAGCGGCTTGGGCGTCGCGGGCTTGAAGGCGCAGGCTTTCGGCCTGCGGCCGCAGGGTTTCGATCTGGTCTTCCACCGGCTTGCGCTGCTGTGAATCGCTGACCCCCTTGATCGACTCGCGCAGACCGCGCATCTCGGCCTCGAGCTCGCTGGCTTCGTTGTTGAGCTGCTCGGCGCGGGTCCAGTGCGGTTGGGCGGCGGCTTCGGCCTGCTCGCGCTTGGCCTTGAAGTCGATCTTCCAGGCAAACGCGTTCTCCTCGCGCGTGGCGAAGTCGTCGGCTTCATCACCCCACCACTTCTTCAGCGGCTCGAACTCTTCGTCCCGGACAGGCTTGGTCTTGCTGTAGCTCTTGTAGCCGGGCGGGTAGGGGTGCTCGTAGAACCAGATGGTCTGGGTGTGGAAGTGCTCCTGCCCGTCTTCCAGCGATTCGCCCTTGGTGAAGAACAACAGGTTGGTCTTGATGCTGGTGTAGGGCGCGAACACACCCTTGGGCAGGCGCACGATGGTGTGCAGCTTGCAGTCGCGTAGCAGCAGGCGCTTCAGCGTGCCCTTGATGCCATCGCCGAACAGAAAGCCATCGGGCAGCACCACGGCCGCACGGCCCTTGTCCTTCAGCAGCTTCTTGACGATGAGCGCCATGAACATGTCGGCGGTTTCGCGGGTGCGCAGGTCAGACGGGTAGTCATTGCCTGAGCCCTCGTCCTCATAGCCACCGAAGGGCGGGTTGGTGATCACGCAGTCGACCCGGCCGTGCTTGGGCCAGTCGTTCCAGCCGACGCTGAGCGTGTTGCGGTGCTCGATCCGGCTGGGTACGTCGATGCCGTGCAGCAGCATGTTGGTGACGCAAAGCAGGTGCGGCAGCTGCTTCTTTTCGAAGCCGCGGATCAGGGGTTCGATGGCCGCCTTGTCGGCAGGGCTGGACTTGTCGGTGACCTGCCTTCGGAAGTACGCGATGGCAGCGGTGAGAAAGCCGCCGGTGCCGCAGGCCGGGTCCAGCACGACCTCGCGCGCGGCCAGGTTGGGCTTGATGCGGTCGACCATGAACCGGGTGATGGCTCGGGGTGTGTAGAACTCGCCCGCGTTGCCGGCGCCGCGCAGGTCGTTGAGCAGCTGCTCGTAGACATCGCCGAGCTGGGCGCGGTTGGTGAAGTCGTGGAAGTTGATGGCTTCTTCGAGCTTCTCGATAACGGCGAGCAGCTGGGTGCCCGACTTCATGTAGTTGTTGGCGTCTTCAAAAACGCTGCGCACTACCTTGTGCTGCGTGCTGATGCTGGCGTCCAGATCCTTGAGCTTCGGGAACAGCTCGTTGTTGACGAAGCCGATGATCTCGCTGGCGCTTTTCTGCGGCGCTTTCTTGCCGTCTTTGCCGGCCAGATAGGCGGCCCAGTTGCGCCAGCGCAGGCGCTCCGGCAAGGGCGATACATAGGTGCGGCCGATCTGTTCGGCGTCGTCTTCCCATTCCTGTTCGCGCTGGTCGAACACCTTGAGAAACAGCATCCAGGTGAGCTGGCCCAAGCGCTGGGCGTCACCGTCGACGCCGTCGTCCTTGCGCATGATGTCCTGGATGGACTTGATGGTGCTGCTGAGATTCATCAGGGGTACTCGTGAGTCCATTCGCCTGATCGGCGTCAGGCTTGTTTCTGCGGGTGGGTTTCGTACAGGGCCTGCTCCAAGGCCTGCACCGCTTGGGTGTAGTTTTCGGCGCTGCCGAAGATGCCGCGGCGGATCTGGGTTTTGCTGCCGAAGGTGTCGAAGGGCGGCAGTTCGAGCACCTTGGCGTCCTCGATGTCCTGCACGCCGTGGTCGGCGAACTTCTCAAGCAGGGCGTCGAGCACGGCGCGTGCCTGCTCGCCATAGCGACCGAACACGTCGCGCTTGCGTACGTTGTTGGCGCGTTCGCGGCGGGTGAGCGGCCTCTGGTCGAAGGCTACGTGGGCTACCAAGTCGAAAGCATCGAGCTGCTCGCCATCGGGCACCGCCTGCTGCAGCACGTGCAGCGGAACGCCGTGTTCGGCCAGTTGCTCCAGCACCGCCTGCTTGCGCTCGGCGCTGTTCCAGCGCCGCAGGAAGTCGCCAAGGCTGCCGAACTGGGCCTGCAGCGCTTTGCGGATGTCGTCCTTCAGCAGCACGCGGTAGCTTTCGGTGATCAGCTTGCCGTCGGCGTCGAGGTACTGCGAACGCTCAACAGCGATGCGAACGTGGACGTCATCGATGACGAACTTGGTGCGCGGCGTGCGCTCGCCGCCGGTGTCCGGTGGCGCTTCGGGCATCTCGTCGTCACCCGGGCCGTAGACAGGCGGGGTAGGGGCGTTGACGCGGTCATCGGGTATCGGCTCGTCGGGCGGCACGACGGGCTCGTCGCCTTTGGGTTCGTAGATGACCTCAGGGTCGCCATCGAAGGCAGGGTCAGCGAACAGACGCGTCGCGCCCTTGAAGTCCATGATCGTGAAGTAGAGCTTCTGGTAGTCCTCGCGCAGACGGGTGCCGCGGCCGATGATCTGCTTGAACTCGGTCATCGAGTTGATCGTCTGATCGAGCACGATGAGTTTGCAGGTCTTGGCGTCGACGCCGGTGGTCAGCAGCTTGGAGGTGGTGGCGATGACGGGGTAGGGCTCGTCATTGTCGATGAAGTAGGACAGCTGCGCCTTGCCTTCGGTGTCGTCGCCGGTGATGCGCATCACGTAGCGACGATTGCTGGCGGCAGCCGGGATCAGCTTCACCAGCTCCTGGCGCATGCGCTCGGCGTGGTCCTGGTCGTCGCAGAAGACGATCGTCTTCGCCATGGGGTCGGTGGCCTTGAGGTACTCCCAGACCTTGGATGCGACCAACTGCGTGCGCTTTTCCAACACCAGGGTGCGATCGAAGTCCTTGGTATTGTACTGCCGCGGCTCCACCGCCTGACCCAGTTTGTCGACCTTGCCTTTCTCGGGCGTGTAGCCAACGGCGTCGACATCGGTGGCAATGCGAATGACCTTGTACGGAGCGAGGAAGCCGTCGTCGATGCCTTGGCGGAGCGAGTAGGTGTAGACCGGCTCACCGAAGTAGTTGATGTTGCTGACTTCTTTGGTTTCCTTGGGCGTCGCGGTGAGCCCCACATGTGTGGCGTTGCCAAAGTAGCCCAACACTTCGCGCCAGGCAGAATCGTCGGCGGCGCTGCCGCGGTGGCATTCGTCGACCACGATGAGATCGAAGAAGTCGGACGGAAACTGCCGGTAGATCTGTTTCCACTCTTCGCGGCCGGTCACGGCCTGATAGAGCGCCAGGTAGATCTCGTAGTTTTTGCGCACCTCGCGGTTGCTGACCTTGTGCATGACTTCGCCGAAGGGCGCGAAGTCCTGCTGCATGGTCTGGTCGATCAGGATGTTGCGGTCCGCGAGAAACAAGATCCGCTTCTTGGCCTTGGCTTTCCAAAGGCGCCAGATGATCTGGAAGGCGGTGTAGGTCTTGCCCGTGCCGGTTGCCATGACCAGCAGCACCCGCTGCTGTCCGCGAGCGATGGCTTCAATCGCGCGATTGATGGCCACGCGTTGGTAGTAGCGGGGTTCGCGTCCGCTGCCGTCGGTGTGGTACGGCTGTTCTACAAGTCGAATGGCGGCATCGTCTTCGATACCTCGCCACTGCCGGTACAGTGCCCAGAGCACCTCGAGAGAGGGAAAATCGTGAATCGCCAGTTCGCGCTCGATCGGTCGAGTGAGTCCGGTTCGGTCATGAAGCAAGAAGCCCTGCCCATTACTGCTGAACGCAAACGGGGCATCGAGCATTTCAGCGTAGATGAGGGCCTGCTGCATGCCGTGGCCCACGGAGTAGCGCGCCTGTTTGGCCTCGACGACAGCGATTGGCACGTTTCCGCGGCCATACAGCACGTAGTCCGCACGCTTCGGCCCACCTCGGGCGTCAGGATTACGCACACGTGCGGCCATCTGCCCGCGCACGACGACGCGACCGTCAGTGAGGTTGACCTCTTCGCGGAACCGGCTTTGCTCCCAACCTGCTTGCTGAATAGCTGGCGTGATGAACTTGGTGCAGATATCGCGCTCACTGAGCTGATGTTTTTCCATTCAACCTCCAGGAGCGCGCGTGCCGAAGCTTGGCAGCTGCACGGGCTTTGAACATCGCTTGATCGCTTCGATCGAAATCGGGGGTTTCCAAGAAGTTGGAGCAAGCGCTTTGTTGCCGAGATCCGGAGGTTTGACTAGCGCGTCGGGTCTGTCAATCCGCGCGGCGACTGCGGAGTTCGTCAGGGGCTTGTCAAACTCGTCGGGATGCTCAGCTAGCAGGGTTTGGGATACTGATCGGCCTTGAGAGCAGGCGCAGCCGTCCAGCCATGCCGCCTCCTGAGAATGCGCATAATGTATATCCTCGCTAAATTGGTTTGCTTTTGAAAGTCTTTCCACCA
>CAZPHV010000123.1:0-6471 GCA_964586455.1 uncultured Aquimonas sp. | reverse complement strand
GTGATCCGAGCAAACTGCCGCTTAAGTTCCAAACAGAATGCAACGCTACACTAGCCTACTCAGCCAGTTCAAGGCCTGCTCCAGATGTCTGGGCTGTGCAGCCCGCGGCTTGCTTCCTCCAGACGCTCGACCTTGCGGTCGTAGTCAAAGAAACCCCCGTAGCAGGGACAGCCGCTGCGACAGGTCGGCGATCTGGTAGCGAACGGGGTTGACTTCGAGCACTGGGGGCACCTAAGGCGACAGCGCGGAAGAAACCGCGAAACCACCAACACCGCTGGAGCTCCTCACTCGTCTCACCGCCCCGCGTCCCCATAGGGTGGGTCTTGACCCACCGAAGCCCCACCCTCGCCGCAGCGCCCCATACCCCAAAGCTTGAGCTCTGGCCCTGTGACTTCGAGCCGTCAGCATCCCCGCCCACGCCCCGCAGAGCTCACGACCTGCGCTTCCACGACGCCCTCTCACCGTGGTCCCCGCGAAGGCGGGGACCCAGAACCGACCGCCTCAGTCGCAAGCACTCTGGCCCCCCGCCTTCGCGGGGCTGACGAGCTTCGAAGATGACCAATCCCGGGGACAGGGAGGCCTGAGGACCCCGGTGTTCTCGAAGCACCAGAAATGAGAGTGCGCGAATCAAAAGGGCGAGAGCCAAACGGTCGCGACCCTGGCGGGGGCTGCCTACAGCTCAAACCCCGAACGGAACAGCAGCCCACCCGGCATCGGCTGGATGCTGATGCCGATGCCGTTGTTCTGGGGATTCGGGTCCGGCGTCGCCGAGGCCGCGGTCACCTCGACCGTATCGCCGTTGACCGTACCCGGAAACTCGGCCCAGCAGTCGATGAACCCGCCCACCCCGAGGCTGCTCTGCACTCCCGCTGGCGTGCAGCTCTGGGTCGCAGCTGCCGGCAAGCGGGTGAAGCTGCAGCTCGCGTTTTGCGCCGCACTCGGGCCGTCATTCTGGCAGCGCGCAACAACCCGACGGTTGAGGGGGTTGGTCGGCGTGGTGGTGTTCAACGAAGACACGCGCATGTCGGCCGAGCCGCTGCCACCCGCGGCCGGGTGCACCAGAAGGCTGAGCTGCGGATAGGCCCAACTGCTCAAGCCATCGCCCTGCATCGAATAGGTCGGCGCGCGAAACAGGCCCGACTGGCTGAAGCCGTCCAGCACACTGGTGCTGACCACCGGCACCAGGAATTCGTAGGCCGCGTAGCTGCCCATCGGCCAGGCCTCGTTGCCGGCCTGTGGATCACGCCGGGTGATCAGAAGCCCAGTGCCACTGGCGCCGTTGAACAGGTTGCGCAACGGCAGCGGCGCGCTTGAAGGCTGCGGACAGCCGGCGATGCGGAGGCTGGCGCCGAAACTGGTGTCGGTCAGCACCTGGCTGGTGAACTCGAAAAACTGGTTGCCGCCGCTCATGGGCCGGTAGAAACAGCGCAGCGGCACGCTGGGATCGGCCACCACACTCACACCCACCGGCAGCTGCAGATGCGGATACATGAAGCGCCCGACCGGCGGCGAGGCGATCGCTGATAGATAAACGCTGAGGTAGAAGCGCTGGCCCACCGTCGGCTGCGGCGGGCTGGCGATGACCGCCTGCGAGACGAAGTAGCCGGTGCCATTGGCCTGGTAGTTACCCAGCTGATCAATCAAGGGGGTGTAGACGATCGACCCCGAACGCCACTGCGTGGTTTGGGCAGTGGCGCTGCCCGACAGGGCCAGCAGCCCCGAAGCCAGCAGCAACAAGCAAGACAGGGCGCTCGATCGAATTGAGCAGACAGCCGCAGAGTCCGTGTTCATGGCGCATCACCTTGGCCGGTGCATCCGGCCCTGCTGGCGATGACGACAAAGCGAACGCGGACGTATCACCGCTCGCAGCACAGGGCGTGATCAGGCGGGCTGCAGATGCCTCAGGTACAGCCGCAGTTCGGGCGTACCGCGGTAGTCGTCGCTGCCCAGCTGGTAGGCCACGCGCACCTGTCGCGGCGGCGGGCTGCCGGTCCAGCCGCCAAAGAACACCGCCGACAGCGGGATGCGGCTGTCGGGATGGCGCAGCGAGAAGCGCAGATGACGCTCGCCCATCAGCCGCCAGTCGAGCACCTCGAAGGTGTTGTCGAACAGCGGTTCGGGAAAGGCCTGGCCAAAGGGCCCGGCCTCGCGCAGGGTTTCCGCGAGCCCGAGCTCGAAATCACCGCCGCCCAGCTCGCCGTCGCTGAGCACCACCGGCGCGAGCAGGGCGGGATCGATGCGGCGCTCGACGGCGTCGGCGAAGACTCGGCAGAAGCGTTCGACCTGATCGCCCTCAAGCGACAGCCCGGCCGCCATCGCGTGGCCGCCGAAGCGCAGCATCAGCCCCGGATTAAGCGCGTCGATCTCGGCCAGGCAATCGCGTAGATGGAAGCCTGGGATCGAGCGCCCCGAGCCCTTCCATTCGCGGCCGTCTTCGTCACCCGGCGCCAGCGCGAACACTGGCCGGTGCAGGCGCTCCTTGAGCTTGGACGCCACCAGGCCGACCACGCCCGCATGCCAGCCCGCATCGGCCAGCGCCACACCCGCAGCCACATGCGACTGGGCGGACAGATCGGCGCGCAGCACGGCGGCCTCCGCCTGTTCGACCATCTGCTGCTGAAGCTCGCGGCGCTCGGCGTTCAAGGACTGCAGCCGCTGCGCCAGCGGCAGTGCGCGGGCCTCATCGTCGGCGAGCAGGCATTCGATCCCGAGCGCCATGTCTTCCAGGCGACCAGCGGCATTGATGCGCGGCCCCAGCACGAAGCCGAAATCGGTCGCCGATGCACGGGTCGGGTCCCGCCCGGCCACGCGATACAGCGCACGCACGCCGGCGCAGGCGCGGCCAGAGCGAATGCGCTTCAAACCGGCCTGCACCAGCAGCCGGTTGTTGCGGTCCAGCGGCACCAGGTCCGCCACCGTGCCCAGCGCGACCAGGTCGAGCAGTTGGCCCAGGTCGGGCTCGGCATCGGTAAATGCGCCCTCGTTGCGCAAACGCGCACGCAGAGCGAGCAGCAGATAGAACACCACGCCGACGCCGGCCAGAGCCTTGCTTGGAAACGTGCAGCCGGGCACGTTCGGGTTCACCAGCGCGTCCGCCGCGGGCAGGCTGTCGCCGGGAAGATGGTGGTCGGTGACCAACACGCGTATGCCGCGCGCGTGCGCGGCTTCAATTCCCGCGTGCGCGGCAACGCCGTTGTCGACGGTAAGGATCAGATCCGGTGCGGGATCGAGCTCGGCCACCAGCGCCGGCGACAGGCCGTAGCCGTGCAGGAAGCGATTGGGCACGCGGTAGCCGACGCGCTCGAAGCCCAGCATGCGCAGCCCGCGCATCGCAACCGCAGTGCCCGTCGCGCCGTCCGCATCGAAGTCGCCGACGATCAGAATCGATTGCCGCTGGCTGCGCGCGCGCAACAGTAGATCGAGGGCGGTATCCATGCCGCCAAGCACCGGCGCCAGCAGTCCGGAAAGCCGCAGGTCGAGTTCGTCAGCCACGCACACCCCGCGCGCCGCGTAGATGCGACGCAGGATCGGGTGAAGCTGGGCGTCTTCCAGCAGCGGCACTGCGGGCACGCTGCGGCGTTCAATGCGCATGGGCGCTACGCGAAGCTCGTGGCCGGGCGCTTCCAGAGCCGCAGGCCATGACTGCGGCGATAGTTCCAGCCGTGGCCATCGCCGAAATCGACCGTGAGGCTGGACAGTTTGCCCTTGCCGACGCGTTCGAACAGCGGCGCGAAAACAGACGCTTCAAGCGCCTCCAGGCTGCGCGCGACGCGCAGGTCGATCGCACAGTCTTCCAGCTCAGCCGGCAACTCGTCGCTCTCGATGCGCTCGACGCTGATGCCCGCAAGCTGCGCCAGCGCGCAGGCCAGTGGTTCGGACGAATACAGGCTGCCAACGCCTGACACCACCTGTTCGGGCAGTGCGCCGCCGCCCCACACCCACAGCGCGTTGGCGGGCGTGCGACCCGCGCTGACGCGGGCCTGATTGATCGGGTGGTTGTGCAGGATCACCTGCGCTTCGTTGAGCAGACCACGCCAGCGACGCCCCTCATCGCCGTACGGCAGATGCACGCCGTAGTCGTCGCCGAGTGCGTCCTCAGGCGCCGAAAACGCCGGCAGCTTGACACCCGGCTCGACCTGCAGATACCAGCGCGACGCGGTCGGCGCGGTCAAAGGCATGCCGGCATCACCGAACAGGGGCTGCAGGGCCTGCGCCAAAGCCACGGCTTCTTCCGGACGCAGTCCGAGCTCACCCACCGCCATCAGGCGAACGCCATTCATTTCAGGCTGCAGGCAGGCCGGGTCCGCACGCAGCCACTGGCTGCCGCTGGCGTCGGCGCAATCGAAATGCCGGGACAGCGCCGCGGCTGGCAGCCCCAGCGGAGTGATGTCGAACAATCGACCAAGCTGGCCGAGTTCGCCTGCCTCGCCGTCCTCAAGCGCGTCGCCGCGCCCGAGCAGCTTCTGCAGGGTCGGCGCCTGCGCCAACTCACCGCGCAGCTTGGCGCGCGACGGCAACAGCAGGATGCAGCCGCTGCCGCTCATCCGGCGTAGCGCACGCTGATGATGTCGTAGCTGCGCTCACCGCTCGGCGCGGCGATGGTGACCGAGTCACCCTCGTTCTTGCCGATCAGGGCGCGCGCGATCGGGGCAGAGACCGAGATCAGCCCCTGCTTGATGTCGGACTCGAGCTCGCCGACGATCTGGTAGGTGACTTCTTCATCGGTTTCGCTGTCGGCCAGATCGACCACAGCACCAAACACGACCTTGCTGCCGGCGGCGAGCTTGGACACATCGATGATCTGCGCGTGCGAGAGCACCGACTCGAGCTCTTTGATGCGACCTTCGATGAAGCCCTGCTGTTCGCGGGCGGCGTGGTACTCGGCGTTTTCCTTGAGGTCACCGTGAGCGCGGGCTTCGGCAATCGCAAGAATCACTTCCGGACGCTTCACCGACTTCAGGTGCTCAAGTTCCTCGCGCAGACGCAGCGAACCTTTCAGCGTGAGGGGGGCTCTCATGCATTCAACTCCTCGTGCAGCTCCTGCAGCGACAGCACGTCGCCCAAGCCGCGGAACTCCAGCGAATGCAGCAGTGCGCGCGCGCCGGAGACAGTGGTGGAATAGGTCACCCGATGCTGCAGCGCCTCGCGACGAATCGAGAAGGAATCCGCGATCGCCTGGCGGCCCTCGGTGGTGTTGACGATATACACGATTTCGCCGTTCTTGATGAGGTCTACCACGTGCGGGCGGCCCTCGGCCACCTTGTTGACGATGGCGCACTCGAAGCCCTTGTCGTGCAGAAAGGCCGCCGTACCCGCCGTCGCGATCAGGCTGAAACCCTGCTTGACCAGCAGCTCGGCCACCGGCAGCAGGCGCAGTTTGTCGGGGTCGCGCACGGAAACGAAGGCCTTGCCCGGCGGCGGCACGCGAATGCTGGCGGCCTCCTGCGCACGCGCAAACGCTGCGCCGAAGCTGCGTCCCACGCCCATCACCTCGCCGGTCGAGCGCATCTCGGGGCCAAGAATCGGGTCGACGTTCTGGAACTTGGCGAACGGGAAGATCGCCTCCTTCACCGACCAGTAGTCCGGCACGATTTCAACCGTCGCACCCTGCTGGGCGAGACTCTGGCCGACCATGCAGCGGGCAGCGATCTTGGCGAGCGGGCGACCGGTGGCCTTGGAGACGAAGGGCACGGTGCGCGAGGCGCGCGGATTGACTTCAAGGATGAACACGGTGCCACCGCCCTCGCCGTCCGGCAGCACGGCGAACTGGGTGTTCATCAGGCCGATCACCTTGAGCTCGCGCGCCATTGCCGCGACCTGCACACGCAGCTGGTCCTGCAGATCCTTGGATAGCGAATACGGCGGCAGCGAGCAGGAGGAATCGCCCGAGTGCACGCCGGCCTCCTCGATGTGCTCCATGATGCCGCCGATCAGCACGCCACCTTCGGCGTCAGCGACCACATCGACGTCGATCTCGACCGCGTTGTCGAGGAAGCGATCCAGCAGTACCGGCGATTCGTTGGACACACTGACCGCGTCGCGGATGTAACGCGAGAGATCGGCGTCCGAATACACGACTTCCATCGCGCGGCCGCCCAGCACGTAGCTCGGGCGCACCACCAGTGGATAGCCGATTTCCTGCGCGATCAGCAGGGCCTGCTCAGGCGTGCGCGCGGTGCGGTTCGGCGGCTGATTCAGGCCGAGCTTGACGATCATCTGCTGGAAGCGCTCGCGATCTTCAGCAAGGTCGATCGAGTCCGGGCTGGTGCCGATGATCGGCACGCCGGCTTCTTCCAGGGCACGCGCGAGCTTCAGCGGGGTCTGCCCGCCGTACTGCACGATGACGCCCTTGGGCTTCTCTTTGTCGACGATCTCCAACACGTCTTCGAGCGTCAGCGGCTCGAAGTACAGGCGATCCGAGGTGTCGTAATCGGTCGAGACCGTCTCCGGGTTGCAGTTGACCATGATGGT
>CAZPHV010000122.1:0-6752 GCA_964586455.1 uncultured Aquimonas sp. | reverse complement strand
TCAGCCTCAAAGACCGCTACCCCGAACAATGGGCCAAGCTCGAAGCCCAGCGCCGCAAACTCGCCCGCCAGCTCGGCCAGCCACCCGAACCCGAAGCACCGAAGCCGCCCAAGCCCGACGTCTTCCACGTCCACGTCGACCACCTCGGCACCCCGCGCGAGATCACCGACACCGACGGCCACCTCGTCTGGACCGCGAACTACGCCGCCTGGGGCAAGGCGATCACCTCGAGCCCACCCCTGCGTATCCTCACCCGCCAGGGCAACACGGTCGCGGAGGTCATCGAGGAACAAGCAGGGCCACTGGAGTGCAACCTGCGCTTCCAGGGGCAGTACGCGGATTCGGAGAGCGGGCTGCATTACAACCGGTTTCGGCACTACGAGCCGGAGGCGGGAAGGTTTGCGAGTCAGGATCCCATAGGTCTCGATGGGGGAAGCAACCCCTATAGAATCGCGCCGAATCCAGTCAACTGGGTAGACACGCTTGGACTTCGCTGTAACTCATGGAACACATTTCAAAAACGTTCTAGCGGTGTTTTCTCCAGTAGAGCGCAAGCAGCGCAAGGCTATCGCCTATGGCAGCAGCAGGACTGGGCCGGACTCCAGCAGCTGCTCGGCCCCACGGCATGGCCCCCGAATCGCGGTGCAATAGGCGCGGCTGACACAATTCTCGCACCGGGAACGATGATCGATCGTTACGGTGGATGGGTTGATGCGGCGGGTGGCTTTAGGGACAAGGGAACCTTTGTTTCCCCTGTTGGAGCCCCATTTCCTCAACGCGCACTACCCTCATCAACCTTGGCCAAGCCGTACAATCAGTACACTGCGATGAAACCAATCAACGTTTCATCTGGGCAAGCAATCCCTTGGTTCGGGCAGCCCGGGATGGGCACGCAGTACGAGCTCCCGGATGAAATTGAGCGATTGCTTGCATCGGGGCATATTGAGCCGTGCCCTACAAAATAGACTTGGATAATGACCATGAAAACTGTCAAGAAATCAGATTTTTCCCGCGCAAAAATTGATTTTGATGGAACCGAGGATGAGTTCATCTGCGCTGCTCTCGATCTCCAGTGTCCAAAGTGCGAAGGGCAATTGATTGTTCGTCCTTCAGAGTCGCGATCGGCATTTTTCGAAACCGATGAGGTAAGGGTTGCCATCGCCGAATTTATTAAATCCGCGAGTCTCAAGGAATCTCTTGGCGAAAAGACGCTGTACTTCGGAAATCTTCGAGGCAGTACGCAGCGAGTATGCTGCCCGAAATGCAGCTCAGTTTTCGTATTGGTGTGGGCCATTGGCGAAGTGCAGCCCGGCAGATTCAGGGCAACTTTCAAGGGTGCATTGATTGAGTGAGTTCAACACGCCGTAATGTTCAAAATCACCGCGGTCGCAAGGTTCAGGTTGGCCTTCTGTCCGACCTCTACGACACGCCCAATTCGATCCGCACACCTTGCGTAGTGCTTATCGCCCGATCTGACACTTTCCGAGGCTCTTGGCCACCGCGTGATCGCACGCCTCGGCCGCTTGTGCCGCACTTTGTGCCGCACTCGCATCGCACGTTGCCCCAAAGCGAGGCGCGTGCCGCGGAGATGGCGACGCCTGTACTAGGGTGCTCGCGTCAGATCTAGCTTCGCGCGTGGACGTCCTTTGAAAGGCACCGTGTTCACCCCCGCAGCGCAGCCGTCACCGGCAGGCGCGCAGCACGCAGTGCGGGGGCGAGGCCGCCTACGAAGCCGATGGCCAGCGCGATCAGCAGTCCTGTGAGCAGCAGGGCGGGGGTTACCGCGAACTGGAAGGCGACCTGGGTGAAGCCGGCGCCCAGGGTGCTGACTGCGTAGCCGTTGAAGGCGAGGTAGGCGACTGCGGCGCCCAGTACGCCGCCGAGCAGGGACAGCAGCAGGGCTTCGGCCATGACCGAGGCCACCACCGGTGCGGCGCCGAAGCCGAGCGCTCGCAAGGTGCCGATTTCCTGAGTTCGTGCGGACACCGCCGAGTACATGGTGTTGAGTGCGCCGAAGGTGGCGCCGATGCCCATGATCGCGGCGACGATGCCGGCCAGTACGCCGATGGTCGCGGTCAGACTGCCGCTTTGGCCGGCGAAGAAATCGTTTTGGCTGCGAACGTCCACGTCGAGCTGGGGGTCGCTGGTGAGGCGCTCCTCCATCGCCTGCAGCTGGGTCGGGTCGCGCAGCCGCGCCAGTATCGACGAAACCCCTGGCCGGCCGAACGCGCCCTGCGCGGTTTCGCGATCGGTCCACAGTTCGCTGTCGTAGGCGCCGCCGGATTCGAAGTGCCCGACGATTGTCCAGCGGCTGCCGCGGAAGCGCAGCTCGCGACCGACCTCAAGCCCTGCGAACTGGCGCGCTGCGCCCAGGCCCACGATGAGTTCCTGTACGCCGGGTCGGAACATGCGGCCCGCTGCCAGCCTGAACTTCGGCCGCAAGGCCAGACCCACCGGCTCGATACCGCGCAGGCTGACGTTGGCCCCGGTGTCCTGGCCCGGGCGAGGCACCTCGGTAATCACGATCAGCTCGCCCGAAGCCAGCGGCAGGCCATCGCCGCCCCGCGCGATCGCCGGGTCCTGCTTGACCAGGGTCATGCTGGCCACGGCGAGAAAGCTCGAAAGCTCACCCTGACTGCCGCCCCGACTGACTACGACCTGGTCAGGCTCGCCGGTGCTGCCTAGGGTCTGCCCGAGGCCGGCTGACATCGACAGCAGGGCCACCAGCACACCCACGACGCCGGCGATGCCGATCACGATCACCAGCGAAGGCGCCAGCCGCTCGGGAATCGAGCGCAGGTTCATCAGGGTGATTTCGCGGATCTGGGTGAAGCTGCTCATGCCGGCTCCTCCGCGTTGCGGCGCCCACCAAGCAGACGCCGCAGCGCGCGTTCGAGTGAGGAAGGCTCGCTGCGTCCTGCCAGTGCATCAACGATCTTCAGTCGACGCGCAGTCAGCGCAGGCGGCAGGCCGACCGCGAGCGTCAGCAACAGCACGCTGGCGCCCGCGATCAGCCAGACCCTCAGATCGGTGCGCACCGGGAACTCGGGCGGCAGCAGGCCGGTGGCGGCACTCGCTACCAGCATGCCCAGCAGCGCGCCGAGCAGGCACAGCAGGAAGGCTTCCGCCAGCACCAGGCCCATCACCTGCCGGTCGGTGAAGCCCAGGCACTTCAGCACTGCGAGCTCGGGAATGCGTTCACGCACAGCCTGGCTCATCGCCACGCCGGTCAGGAACAGGATCGAAAAGAACACCGCGCCGGTGATCAGATTCACGATCAGGCCGATGTCGCCGAGCTGGCGGACAAAGGCGAGCTGGAACTCGGATTCCTTCTGGGTCTTGGTTTCATCCGAGGAGTTCTCGAACTTGGCGTCGATCACGCCGGCGATGCGTTCGGCATCGTCGGGATCAGTGATCCGCACCACAAAGATGCCGGCCAGGCCCTTGCCGCCCGAGCGCGCTTCGTCGAACTGCGCATAGTTCAGGTACATCAGGTTCGCGCGGTCCGACCAGTCCTCGTTGACGCCGTCGAAGATGCCGACCACGCGCCACTCCCAGGTGCGACTGCCGCCGGTCTGGGTCCAGATAAAGCTGTTCAGCGGCACGATGTCGCCGACCTTCCAGCCGTACTGCTCTGCGAGGTTGCGGCCGACGATGGTGCCGTCATTGGTGCTGATGAAGCGGCGCCAGCTGTCTTCGTCCATCACCCATTCGGGATAGGTGTCGCGCAGGCGCTGCGGGTTCACCGCGAACTGCGGGAAGAAGCCGCGGCCGTCCTGGTACTGGCCGCCGAAGAACTGCGAGTGGTTGACCGCCGCCACGCCGGGAATCGCCTCGATCTGCGGCAGGAAGCGCATCGGTAGCGCAGTGGTGAAGCTGACGCTGGCCTGGGTGATCAGGCGGCTGGCGCCGAGGAAATCGGCCGCGCCTGAGAACAGCGAGTTCACCGCCTGCAGCAGCCCGAGCAGGCTGAAGGCGGCAATCAGCGAGGCCAGGGTCAGAAAGGTCCGCAGCTTCTTGCGGAACAGGCCGGAGTAAATCAGTCCGAGGTACTTCACGGCAGCGCTTCCGGGCGTTGGGTTCAGGCGGCGCGATCGAGGGCAAGGCCGGCAGCGCGGGCCTCGAACCAGTCGCGGGCCAGCGCAGTTTGCGCCTGCGCCGTCACGGTGGCGTTGACGGCCGTGCGAAAGGCCTCGCCGCCGGCGACATCCTTGGCGTACCAACCCAGATGCTTGCGCGCGATGCGCAGGCCCTGTGCCTCGCCGTAGAAGGCATACAGCGCTTCCAGATGGCCGAGCAGGATGTCGCGCACCTCGGCCAGGTCAGGTTCGGGCAAGTGCTCGCCGGTGGCCAGAAAGTGCGCGACCTCGCGGAAGATCCACGGCCGGCCCTGCGCCGCGCGGCCGATCATCACGGCATCGGCCCCGGTTGCGCGCAGCACGGCCACGGCTTTCTCCGGCGAGTCGATATCGCCATTGGCCAGCACCGGAATGCGCAGCTCGGATTTGATTGCGGCGATCAAGCCGTACTCGGCTTCGCCCTGGTAGAGGTCTTCGCGGGTGCGGCCGTGCACGGCCAGCGCCTGGATGCCTGCGGCTTCAGCGATGCGCGCGATCGCCAACCCATTACGATGCGCGCGCGCCCAGCCGGTGCGAATTTTCAGCGTGACCGGCACCGCGACCGCGCGCACCACTGCATCGAGAATGCGACCGACCAGGGCTTCATCGCGCATCAGGGCCGAGCCCGCCCAGGCGTTGCAGACCTTCTTGGCCGGGCAGCCCATATTGATGTCGATGATCTGTGCGCCCTGGTCGACGTTGTGCCGGGCCGCGTTTGCCAGCTGTTCGGGCTCGGTGCCGGCGATCTGCACCGAGATGGGGTCCGGCTCGCCGGCGTGGTCCATCCGCAGCTGTGACTTGCGGGTGTTCCAGAGCTTGGGATCGGAATGGGTCATCTCGGACACCGCCAGCCCCGCGCCCAAGCGCTTGCACAGCACCCGGAAGGGCTTGTCGGTGACGCCGGCCATGGGCGCCAGCACCACGCGAGGTTCGATGGGGTAGGGGCCGATGTGCATGGCGCGCAGTGTAGCGAGCACAGCGGAAGCGCTGCGCATTGGGCTGCCTTTCGCCGCGCCGTGCCGGGCGCAAGGGCTAGAATTCGCGCCTCGCCGAGCGTCTCGGCAGCCCCCACACGGAACGCCCCATGAGCAAGCCCTCCAACGCCCACCACGGTCTCGGCACCCGCGCCATTCACGCCGGCCAGTCGCCTGATCCGACCACCGGCGCGGTGATGACGCCGATCTACGCGACCTCGACCTATGTGCAGCGCAGCCCCGGGGACCATCAGGGCTTCGAGTACTCGCGCAGCCACAATCCGACGCGCTTCGCCTACGAAGACTGCGTCGCCGCGCTCGAAGGCGGTCGCCGCGGCTATGCGTTCGCCTCGGGTCTTGCTGCGACCTCGACCGCGCTGGAAGTGCTGGATTCCGGCAGCCACGTGATCTGCATGGACGACGTCTACGGCGGCACCTACCGGCTGTTCGAGCGCGTGCGCCGCCGCTCGGCGGGGCTGGAGTTCAGCTTCGTCGACCTCGACAACCTCGACGCCGTGGCCGCGGCGCTGCGCCCGAACACCAAGATGATCTGGTGCGAGACGCCGACCAACCCGATGCTGAAGCTCGTCGATATCGCAAAGCTCGCCGAGTTCGCGCGCAGCAAGGGCTTGATCCTCGCGGTCGACAACACCTTCTGCAGCCCGATCCTGCAGCGCCCGCTGGAGCTCGGCGCGCACCTGGTCATGCACTCGGCGACCAAGTATCTGAACGGCCACAGCGACATCGTCGGCGGCATGCTGGTGGTCGGCGACAACGCCGAGCTGGAGGAGCAGCTGACCTTCCTGCAGAACGCGGTCGGCGGCGTGCAGGGGCCTTTCGACAGCTTCCTCGCGCTGCGCGGACTTAAGACCCTGCACCTGCGCATGCGTGCGCACTGCGAGAATGCACTCGCCCTGGCGCAGTGGCTGGAAACTCATTCGAAGGTGCGCAAGGTGATCTACCCCGGCCTGGAGTCGCACCCGCAGCACGCGCTGGCCAAGCAGCAGATGCACGGCTTCGGCGGCATGGTCAGTGTGGTGCTCGACACCGATCTGGCCGGCACCCGCCGGATGATGGAGCGCTGCACGCTGTTCGCACTGGCCGAATCGCTGGGCGGCGTGGAGAGCCTGATCAACCACCCGGCAATCATGACCCACGCGTCGGTGCCGGCAGAGAACAGAGCCAAGCTCGGCATCCACGACAACCTGGTGCGTCTGAGCGTGGGCGTGGAAGACCTCGCCGACCTGCGCGCTGAGCTGGAGGATGCGCTGTCTGCGATTTGATTGAGAGCCGGGATTTGGGATTCGGGATTCGGGAGTCGAGATTCGACAAAGCGCGCACATAGGGTGGGCCCTGGCCCACCGAAGCTCGACGCTCGCGTCGGTCTGCAAAGCTTCGCGCCGCGCGAACCCGCTCTCGCCCAATCGCACTTAGGGTGGGCCCTGGCCCACCGAAGCTCGACGCTCGCGTCGGTCCGCAAAGCTTCGCGCCGCGCGAACCCGCTCTCGCCCAATCGCACATAGGGTGGGCCCTGGCCCACCGAAGCTCGACGCTCGCGTCGGTCTGCAAAGCTTCGCGCCCTCCGAACCCGCTCGCTCTCCAGCGCACATAGGGTGGGCCCTGGCCTGAGGTCTCCCCAGTTTTTCTGCGTCACGGCAAG
>CAZPHV010000121.1:0-6790 GCA_964586455.1 uncultured Aquimonas sp. | reverse complement strand
ATCTAACGGAATCGAAAAGAGAAATTCTGGGGAGACCTCAGGCCCTGGCCCACCATGGGCCCGACACTCGCACCGGACATCGCTGTCTTTGCGCGCGATGACGTTCCGCCATCGCGTCCGCGATAGCACTCGCATCCGTTCGTGCACGTTGATGGAGCGGGCGCGGTTGAGCTCGCGGTGGGCCAGGGCCCACCCTATGGGTCGGGGGTGGTGCCACAGTCCTCAGTGCTGTGTCGCGGCCTTCATGGGGTGGGCCCCCGCCCACCATGGGCGCGGCACTCGCTCCGGTCTTCGCTGTCTTTGCGCGCGATGACTTTCTGCCATCGCGTCCGCGATGGCACTCGCTTCCGTTCGTGCACGTTGAGGGAGCGGGTGCGGTTGAGGCCGCGGTGGGCCAAGGCCCACCCTATGCGCTTGGCGTGCCCCGCTTCGCGCTCAGCGTCGCGCGCCGATCCGCGCGAACAGCGCGCCGCCGAGCACACCGGCCAGCGCGAACAGGCCAATGCCCAGCGCCCCGCGCGCGCCGGCGATGACGCTCATGCCGAGCAGGGCTTCCATCGTCAGCAGCGCGGTCAGGATCGCCGCCCCGCCGGCCAGCGCATGCAGCCAGGGGCCAAGGCGCGTCGCGTAGCGGCGGATCACACCGGTGACCAGAAAGGCGATCAGGAACCCACCCGCCACGATCGCTGCATAGGTCGGCGCGAAGCCGAGCAGATCCTGGCCGATCGCAGACAGGCGCAGGCCGAACGGAATTTCCACGTCCATGGCCGTGAGCCCCGCATGCACGCGCAGGGTCTGGATGACACTGGACAGCGCGGCCGTCGCCAGCACCGCCAGCACGAAGCCGGCGAGACGGCGCTTCATCGAAGCACCGTCCGCGCGCCAGCGCGCGGCCTACTCGCCCAGCGCCTCACGCATGAACTCCGGCAGCACCAGGGCAGCGCGATGGATGTCGACGTTGTAGTAGCGGGTCTTGAAGGTCTTGCTCTGCGCGCCGCGCTCGCGGAAGCCGGCGATCTCGCCACCCTTGCGGGCCATCGTGCAGCTCCACCAGCCGGTCGGGTAGCAGGGTTGCGGAAAGGGCAGGGTCTTGACGTCGGCGAAGCCCGCAGCCTTGAGGTGATGGCGCATCGCCTTGATCAGGCCGATATGGCCGAGCGGAGACTCCGACTGCTGCACCAGCATGCCGCCGGGGCGCAGCGCCTTCAGGCAGGCTACGTAGAAGGCTTCGTTGAACAGGCCTTCGGCCGGGCCGACCGGATCGGTGGAATCGACGATCACGATGTCCACGCTCTCGGCCGCTGCTTCCTTCATGTACTTGATGCCGTCATCCCACATCAGGTGCGCGCGCGGGTCTTCATTGGAATCGCACAGCTCGGGGAAATACTTCTCCGCCATGCGCGTGACCTGCTCGTCGATGTCGCACTGCACGGCCGACTCGACTTCCTTGTGCTTCAACACTTCACGCAAGGTGCCGCAGTCACCACCGCCGATGATCACCACGCGCTTCGGATTGCTGTGAGTGAACAGCACCGGGTGCGACATCATCTCGTGGTACAGAAAATTGTCGCGGGTGGTCAGCATCACCGCCCCGTCGATCAGCATCAGATTGCCCCAGTCGGTGGTCTCGAAGATCTCGATCTTCTGAAACGGCGACTGCACTTCATCGAGCTTCTTGCTCACCCGGAACCCGATGGAAGAACCCAAAGGTTCGAAGTTCTCGTAGTGCCAGGTGGTGTCGTTGCTCATGAAGGGTTCCGGGCCGTGGTCTCGTGGGGGCGGCCGATTGTACCGGAGGGCCGTGTCGAGGTCCGTCGGGGACGTGCCCGGGCTACCCACCGGTATCCGACCGCCGGTAGACGGGAGGCCCGGCGGTCTTCACCACGATCCGCGACAGCCCCGCCGGCATCTGGTCGTAGTCGTACAGGCTCAGCGTGCCGGGAAGCTGCAAACGCTGCGCCAGGGCCTGCAGCGCGTTTTCCGGCAGCAGCCGGAACCAGCGCCAGTCGACGACCAGAATGAAATGTGGCGGCCCCAGCCGCTCCGCCAGCTGCTTGCGCACCAGCCAGACCCGCTTGATCCGCCGGTCTTCGCGCAGTTGCCCGAGCAGGCGGGTCAGCGCGTCTTCCTCAAGGCCATGCGGCTGCAGCACGTCGCCGGCCTGGAGCCCGGTCCGAGCCGTCGCGTCCCGCCGGAGCTGCGTGCCAAAGGCTTCGAACTCGGTCTGCAGGGCCCGCGCCGCGGCCGTGTCGCCACGACGCAAATGGAAGGACTCCAGCAGGGGCAGGGCCTCGAAGCCGAGGTTCGGATCCAGTCGCAAGGCCGCCTGCAGATGCTCCACACAGCGCGGATCGTCGCTTTCGTGCAGGGCACGACCCAGGGTCAGGCGCAGCGGCGCGTCCTCAGAGCTGCGCGCCGCCGCGGTGAGCAGCGGATCCAGTTCGCCGCCGCCTTCAGTTTCGATCCACCGCAGGCGCGCGTGCTCGGCAAACTCGACGTCGCTCAGGACTTCGCCGCCCGCGATCCTGACTTCGAGCGCCTTCAGGCGCCGGCGTTCTTGTTCGGCCTGTTCGAAACCGGCCCCCCAGTCCTCGGCCATCCACGCCTGGTGTTCGATGGACCACTCCCGCATCAGCCGCGTTTCGAGCGCGTCGAGCAGTCCGCTGGAGGGATGACATACGCGCGGAGGAAGCTGCGTGGGCGGCTCGATGCCTGCAGCGCGCAGCCGTTCCATCAGCGACGGATGAGTGTCGCGCGGGCTGGCGGCCTCGCGCAGCAGCTGGGGCAGCGCAAGGGCGTCCTCCGGCGTCGGGCTCAGCTGGCGCTGCATTTCCTCGTAGTAGTCGTCGATGGGCTCGGGCCGCTGGCGATTGAGCCGTTCCAGAGCGGGCAGGAACCTGCGCTGCCAGCGCGACGCAGCCAGCGCGCTCAGCAGCAGCGCTTCGCCTGCCGCCTGCGGGCCGGCCAGGCGCAGCGCGCAGGCATCAGCCACTTTTTCGTCCTCGCGCGCCAGCACGAAGCTGTAGGCCTCGAAGTAGGGCTCATACCAGTCCAGGAAAAGCACGACGGGCAGGGCAGAGAACATCCGCTGCGAGTTCAGGGCAAAGTGCACATGGCCCCAGGTCTGGCGCAGGCGATAGATCCAGCCCGCCAAGCGACCGCGGCCACCGTGGAAGTGACCAAGTTCGTGGGCGATCACCGCCCGCAGCGCGTCTGCTTCCAGCTGCTGCATCAGCGGCATGCCCAGCAGCAGGTAGTGTCGGCTCCAGGGCAAGCCCAGCACCCGAGGCAGGCTGACGACCGCCGCATTCAGCTCATCGGTGATGACGATACCGGCGAGACGCGGAGCCCCTGCCGCCACCCGCAACTCCTCCACGATCGACTGCAGCCGGGGCGCCTCCTCGCGCCGCAGGAGATGGCCGACGGGCGGTGGAATCCGCAGCCACAGCGCCCGCAGAGATAGCAGGCCCACTGCAAGCACCATGAGCGCCCAGCCGTCCGCGAGTGAGGCCAGGCCCTGTGTCTCGACGCGCACGACAGTCGCCCCCAGACACAGCACGGCCAACAGCAGCGGGCTGAGCACAGCGGCGAATCCCGCCAGGCTGAGCAGCACCAGTTTGAGTCGATAGCGCAGGGGGTATCGATCCAATTCCACCTGCAGTTGCTCGACGAGGGCGTAGTGTCGGGGCAGTTCCATCGGTGCCTGTTCGCGTGTTTGGCCCTTTCGGAGATGACCCGGCAGCCTGCCCGTGACATCAGCAGGGCTGCAAGCACCTACACGCCCCGCCGCCCCCCGGGGTTTAAACTGTGCGGCCTTCACTTCCTGCCGCTGGAGCCCGCCGCCCATGAGCGAGTGGTCGATCGACCGCGCCCGTTACACCTACGCCGTCTCCCACTGGGGCGAGGGCTATTTCGATATCGATGCAGACGGCGGCATCGAAGTGCTGCCGCGCGGCAGCGAGGGCCCGCGGGTTTCGCTACCGGCGGTGGTGGACCAGGCGCTCGCGAGCGGCATGAAGCTGCCGCTGCTGCTGCGCTTCTCCGACATTCTTGGCCATCGACTGGGGCGCCTGCAGGCCGCGTTCGCGCACGCCATGCGCGAGCTGGACTACCCGGGTGGGTACACCGCGGTGTATCCGATCAAGGTCAACCAGCACTACGGCGTGGCCGGCGAGCTGGCCGCCCACGGCGGCGAGGGCTTTGGGCTTGAAGCCGGCTCCAAGCCGGAGCTGATGGCCGTACTCGCCCTGTCGCGCCCCGGCGCTGTGGTCGTGTGCAATGGCTACAAGGACCGCGAGTACATTCGTCTGGCCCTGATCGGCCGGCGCCTCGGGCTCAAGACCTACATCGTGGTCGAGAAGGCCTCCGAGCTTGAACACATCATCGAGGAGTCGAAGGCGCTGGGCGTACGGCCGGGCCTCGGCGTGCGCATGCGCCTGGCCAGCCTCGGTGCCGGCAAGTGGCAGAACAGCGGCGGTGACAAGGCCAAGTTCGGGCTGTCGCCGCGCCAGCTGATCGACCTGGTCGAGCGCCTGCGCGGCGCCGGCATGCTCGACTGCCTTGAGCTGCTGCATTTCCACATGGGCAGCCAGATCTCGAACGTGCGCGACTTCGCGGCCGGCATGCGCGAGGCCACCCGCTACTTCGTCGAGGTCAGCAAGCTCGGCGCGCCGATCCGCTACATGGACGTCGGCGGCGGCCTCGGCGTGGACTATGAGGGCACCCGCTCGCGCGGCAGCTGCTCGATCAACTATGGGCTGGAGCAGTACGCCAGCACCATCGTGCAGCCGCTGGCCGAGGCCTGTGCGGAGCATGGCCTGACGCCACCGAAGGTGATGACCGAATCCGGTCGCGCGCTGACCGCGCACCACGCCCTGCTGGTCGCGAACGTTTCGGAGGTCGAGCCGGCGCCGGAAGGCGCGGTGCCGCCCGCGACCAGTGATGAGCCGGCGGTGATCCGCCACCTGCGCGAGACCCACGCCGCGCTGGACGAGCGCCCCGCGCTCGAGCTCTACCACGAGGCCCAGCACTACCAGGCCGAAGGTCAAGCACTGTATGCCCTGGGCCAGCTGCAGCTCGATCAGCGCGCCGCCATCGACGACCTGTTCTACGCGATCGCGCACGCAGTGCGCGCGCGTCTGGACTACGCCGAGAAGGGGCATCGTGCGGTGCTCGACGAACTCAACGAGCGTCTGGTCGACAAGTACTTCGTCAACTTCTCGGTGTTCGAGTCGATCCCCGACGTGTGGGCGATTGATCAGATCTTCCCGATCGCACCGATTCACCGATTGAACGAAGCGCCGACCCGGCGCGGCATCATCGCGGATCTCACCTGCGATTCCGACGGCCAGGTCGAAACCTATGTCGACAGCGGTGATCTGGACAGCAGCCTGCCCCTGCACGTGCCGCGCGCGGGCGAAAGCTATCGCCTCGGCATCTTCATGGTCGGCGCCTACCAGGACACGCTCGGCGATATCCACAACCTGTTCGGCGACACCGACGCGGTGAACGTGCGCGTGGCGGGCAGCGGCTACGCATTGGAGCGCAGCCGTCGCGGTGACACCGCGGATGTGATGCTCGACTACGTCGGCTACAGCCTGTCCGACCTGCGTCGCCAGTACGGCGCCATGGTCGCTGCCGCCGATCTTCCCGCCGAGGAAGCGCTGCGCCTGTCGGCCGCGCTCGAAGCCGGCCTCACCGGCTACACCTATCTCGCGGACGAAGCGAATGGCTGAGCACGGTTCACTGCGCTGTGGATTCATCGGCTTGGGCGCGATGGGTGCGCCGATGGCCGGGCACCTGCATGCGCGCGGGCTGCTGACTGCGGTCGGCAACCGCACGCAGGCGAAGGCGGACGCACTGGCCGCGGAACTCGGCGTGCGCGCGGCCGCTGCGGCGGCCGACTTCGCCGAGTGCGAGGTGGTGCTGCTGTGCGTCTCCGCAGACGCCGACGTGCTGCAGAACGTTCACGCCCTGCGCGAAGTGCTGAGGCCCGGCGCGCGCGTGGTCGACCATTCCACCGTCAGCGCCGACACCGCGCGTGAGGCCGCCCGCCTGCTCGCGGAGCGCGGCATCGGCTTCGTCGATGCGCCGGTCAGCGGCGGCGCCGAAGGCGCGCGCAACGGCAAGCTCTCGATCATGGTCGGCGGACCCGCGGAGGATCTTGAAGCCGTGCGCCCTGCGCTCGAGGCCTACGCGCTGCGCATCACCCACATGGGCGCGACCGGCGCTGGCCAGTGCACCAAGGCCGTCAACCAGGTGCTGGTGGCCGGCATCAACGAAGCCGTGTGCGAAGGCCTGGCGCTCGGCGAGAAGCTCGGCCTCGATCCCGACAAACTGCTGCCGACGCTGGGCGCCGGTGCGGCCGGAAACTGGTTCCTCGACAAGCGCGGCGCCAGCATGCTGCGCTCCGACTACGTGCCGGGCTTCAAATGCGCCCACCTGCTGAAGGACCTGCGCATCGTGCTCGGCATGGCGCAGAGCGCCGGCGTCAATACCGCGGTGATCGAGCAGGCTCTCGCTGACTACGCCGTACTGGTCGAGCGCGGGCTGGGCGATGCCGATACCTCGGCGTTGATCGAGCTGAAGCGGCAGGGCTGAGGCGCCTGCACCCTGGCGGGACCGCGGTGTCGATGGTTTGCGCGTGGAGCTCGACTCCGCTCTTGCAGGTTGGGCCAAGCGCAGCGCGGCCCAACATCGCAGGCTCTACGCTCGCGTCGAGCTTTGATGCCGCGCCGTTGGGCCGCGCTGCGCTTGGCCCAACCTATGTATGGACTCACCCCCTCCGTCA
>CAZPHV010000120.1:0-7279 GCA_964586455.1 uncultured Aquimonas sp. | reverse complement strand
CCCGGCGAACTGCCCTACTTCCCGCGCCCAGACTTGCTTGAGCGGGTGTTCAAGGCCTTCCAAGCGGGTCAGAACGTTGCGCTCTTCGCGCCACGACGGCAGGGCAAGACATGGTTCGTTCGCTTCGAACTGCTGCCGGCCGCACGCGATGCCTGGGGCTGGCGCACGCTCTACATCGATCTCTGGGCACAGCGCGACCAACCTGAGCTTGCGCTGCTCGCAGGCCTCGAAAGCGCCCTCGCCAAGCCGCCCCGCTTTGTGCTGAAGGAACTCTCTGCCAGCGGCAAAGCCGGGCCGCTCGCGGCCACCGCCACATGGGTTCGTGAGAGCGATGGCGCCGCACTTAGCCTTGAACAACGCCTGCGCGCAGCTCTGGACGAACTGGTCGGTGCCGGCCCGCTGCTGATCGCACTGGACGAGTTCCAGACCTTGGCGGGTGCCCAACGCGAGAGCTTCGTCGCCGCGCTACGATCCGGCCTGCAGGCGCATGCGGATCGTCTGCGGGTGTTCTTCACCGGGTCCAGTCGCACTGGCTTGAACGAGATGTTTCGCAAGTACCGCGCGCCGCTGTTCGAGCAAGCGATCAATCTGGTGATGCCCTCGCTGGGTGAGGACTTCCTGATTGATCGCATCGAGGTGTTCCGCGAGCGCACAGGCCGGCACCTCGACATGGAGCCCGTGCGAGCGGTGTTCGAGCAGGTCGGGTTTTCGCCTGCGCATCTCAACAAGCTGCTGGTGCTGCTGATGATCGCGGGCGGCACCGACATTCAGGCACTGCATGCCGAATACGCCGGCGACGCCTTCGACGACACGTTTCCGGCCGTGTGGCAGCAGCTCAAGCCCATGGATCGCGCCCTGCTGCAGCTGCTGGCGCTGGGGCACAGCAGTAGCGGCCTGTACAGCCTGGTCGAGCGCCAGCGACTTGCTGGTCTATTGAACGAAGCGAGCGCCCCCTCGCCGGCGCGCGTGCAAACCTCACAGAAGCGGCTGGAAAAGCTCGGCTTGCTGAGCCCGATCGGCGAGGTTGGCCGCTACGAAATCGAGGACCCGGCATTCGCCTACTGGCTGCGCACCCACACCGGTCGTCAGCAGCGCATCTCGAACGAGCCAGACGAACGGGGCTGACTTGGGACGCTTCGCAACGTGAACCTGCCCGACTTCTTTATCGTGCACCTGAAGCCTCCGCACTGGCCAAGCTCTCGGGGCCGAGTTCTGGCGGCTCAAGGTTCAGGACCGAGAGCATGAGTAGGCAAGTAAGCCTCGCGCCGTCGCAAGGGGGCGGGTGACGCTGACCCCATCCCATGGCGAATGGAGCGCCTCAACCAGAACACCCTGGCCGTCGCGCAGTAACTGCAGCAGCACCCGAAGGTGGCCTGGGTGAACTACGCCGGCCTGCCAGACCACCCCGAGCACGCGCTGGCACAGAAGTATCTGCCGCGCGGCGCCTCCGGCCTGCTGACCTTCGGCCTGCCCGGAGGCGTCGAAGCCGGCGCGCGCTTCCTCGACGCGCTGCAGCTGTTCACCCGCCTAGTCAACATCGGCGACGCCAAGTCGCTGGCCACCCACCCCGCCTCGACCACCCACCGCCAGCTGTCACCGGCAGAGCTGGAGAAGACCGGCGTCACCCCGGACACCGTGCGCCTGTGCATCGGCATCGAGCACATCGAGGATCTGCTGGGGGATTTGGGGCAGGCGCTGGAGCGGGCGTGAGGCGGGCTGGTCGACTAGATGGATGAAGTGCGGACTCCTACCCAGGCCATGGGACGGCACCGCGGCCTGCGCTCCATATTCACTGACAGTGAATTTCTGTTGACTCTTCAATCAGGGCCGGCTAGGCTCTGTCCCAAGGCCGAGTGCTACCGCTCGGTTGAGTTCTCGCAGCAGCGTTTGCCACTTCAATTTCAGCAGCAAGAGCTAGCTACCCCGGCCCAGCAGTATCGGGCCGCCCCTCGGACCATTGATGGGGCTTTGCCGCTTGGCGACGTCGGACTTCGGACCACGTCGTCGTTGGACTTCGGACCGTCGATGACGGCGTCGAGCAAAAGCGTCGAATGGTGATTGGCTTGTTGTATCGAGTTGGCCCCTTCCGGCTACTTGCTACTGACGGCGGGCAATTTCGCCCGGATTGAAGAGACAGTTATGAACGCCAAAGCGCGTGAGAACAGCATCAGGGTGCTGACGAAGCTTCTTGATGCATACCAAGGCCAGCTCGATGCAGGTGTCGTAAGCGAAGTCCGTGAAGTGATTGCAGCGCTGGAACAGAGCCGAGACGGTTCAGGCGGTAACCCCCGGGGTGACTTGGGGCTGAGTGTGCTGAGGGTGATGGGCGAAGTTTTGAAGCTCATCACCAACATCACCAACCTGATGAACTGAACAGCTCAGCCGGCAGGCACGTGACCAAGACCGACACAACAAGCCTTTCATGTTTGGAGCCACATAGATGAACCTTGGCAGCGCCATCCAGATGTGTAGAACCAGGCGCCAGCTCAGTCAGGCAGAACTCGCCCGACTCGCCGGCTGCTCGGTCTCGTACCTCTCGATGCTGGAAAACTCGAAGAGAGACCCAACTCTGTCGATGGTCCAGAGCATTGCGAACGGCCTTAAGGTTCCACTCGAAATCCTCTTCTTCCTCGGCGCGGAGAAGGGCGAGCTGTCAGGTATCGACCGTGAGCTGGCTGGCCAGCTGGCCATGACGGCACTGGAAATCCTGAATGAGCGACCCGCAGCGAAAGCCTAGGTATCCGCATCAGCGCATCCAGAGCTTGGCAAGTCTCTCTGCCGCACTGCATGTGCCCGAAGGCGAGCTTGTAGCCCTCGCCAAGACTGCCTCCTCGCAGTACCGGCCAGCCAAGCCCATCATCAAAGCGGACGGCAGCATTCGGCAGCCTTGGGACGCGCTACCTCCTCTCAAGCGAGTCCAGCAGCGGATCCAAACCAAGCTTCTTCGCATAGTCGAGTATCCGTACTACCTGACCGGAAGCCTCCCCGGGAAAAGCCCCCGTGCGAACGCAAGCCTTCATAAGGCGCCAGCGATAGTTATCAGCGAGGACATCGCCCGCTTCTTTCCAAGTACCCGGGTTGAACTTGTTCACGGGGTTTGGGCGGGCCTCTTCGGCTTCTCGGAGGATGTCGCAGGAATTCTTTCCGCGCTTACCACGAAGGATGGATTTCTACCCGAGGGTGCCCCAACCAGCTCCTATCTCGCCAACCTAGTCTTCTGGGATTGCGAACCACGAGTAGTCGCCCAGCTCGCTCAACTCGACGCGACTTACTCCCGATACGTAGATGATGTGACAGTGTCTTCATCGAAAGCCCTGACGCCCGCCGAGATTGGGCGATGCATGGCGATCGTCTACGGCATGTTTGGCTCGCGGGGCTACAGGGCCAAGAGGAAGAAGCACGAGATCGTGCGTGCTAACGCCCCCATGCGCGTCACGAAGCTTGTGGTCAACAAGCGGCCCGCCCTTCCAAAGGCAGACCGGAAGGCAGTTCGAGCCGCGGTCTACAAGCTTGAGGGGATAGTCAATAACGGGCAGCCGTTGCCTGATGACATTCAAACCCTGCTGAACAGCGCGAGCGGGCGCGTCTCACGACTGGGCCAGTTCCACCCCACCCAAGCTGCTCCACTGAAAGCCAGAATCACGACCGTTCGTGAGCGTCTTGCTCATCTCAATGATTCCTTTGCGCTCGCTGATCACGGACAAAATGCTCCGTCGAAAAGCTAAGCCAAGCAGCTCGAAAAGCAGCATCCACTTTGGACAAAGCGCGTTGCCACGCGGCTGCTATCGCCCGCTTCTGATTTGCGAGCTCGACTTCAGCGCAGCGTTCTCAAAGTCCGCTTTGGGTTGAAAGCGGCCTCTCAACGCATAGATTTCGGAAATGTTCACCGCCGCCTCCCAGCTCGCTTTTTCTTATCCTGCCGCGCTGTTGGCCCGCGCGCTGATGTCTGCACAGCGCTCCATGAGCATCTCAAAAGGCTCGGCTTCATCGAGAAGGAGCCCATCGTCGACCATCCGCGCGTAATCGTCTGCGAGAGTTTTCGCGCCGTCGCCGGCTGGCACGAGTTGCAAACCGCCGTTCACGGCTGAGGCGTAGTCGATCGGAGATCGGTCGGCGGCCTTCTCGGCGAAGAACATCGCCTTGTGACGCGCCACGGCGTTGGCCAGCTCGCGATCAGCGAACGCCGCCACCGCGAAGCCGGCTTCATCGAGACGCACCACGTCATGCCAGTGCCGCGCGAAGCGATCGCCGCGCAGTCTTTCCTGCAGGCAGAAGACATGTATCGCGGTCGCCTTTTCCCAGAAGGTCCGTTCGGCATGCATGACCCTGGGTCGAGCGGTCGGAAAGACCACGCCATCCACCAGCCCGGCCGCGTCGCAGGTGACATCGCGCGGGCTCGCAGGTTCGCCCGTCGAACGAGCGCCGAATTCGAGCATGACGCTGGGCGAGACATACCCCGAGCCTGCCGTCGTCGCCTCATAGTCGATGAAAAGCTTCTCACCCTCGACGCGGATCACGGCCGGCAAGAACTCGCCGGCCAGTGCCTCGGCGATGACCGGCTGCACGGCCTCCCTTACCCATTGCGGCAGGCGCTCGCGAACCGTGCGGGTCCAGCGCTTTTCCTCACTCCGCGTCTTCGGCATGGCTTCACCGTTGTCCCCGACGAGATCGGGCGCGAGCGCGCGAATGTCGTAGGTCAGATCAACGTCCTCGGAGAACCGGCGGATGACGCCATAGGCCTTCGACAATGACGTGCTGCCCTTGAACACCAGATGTTCGCCGAGCGACGAACCGTAGAGCGTCGCCAGCGCCCACACCACCCACGCATCCTTCTCCAGCAGGTGGGCCGGTCGACCCGAGCGGTCGGCAGCGACGCTCAAGGCTTCAAGGCGATCCTCGGCCGGAAGGCGGAGGAAGGCGTCAGCCATGTGCGACCTTGCCCACGCTGCGCGCAAGCCAGGTCGGGAGCTGAGGCGCCGCCGCCACCAGCTCGCTGAACGCGGCGGGCGGAAGCTTGCGTTTCAGGGTCTGGAGGGCAGACTCGGCCCGCTCCGGTCCGAGCCAGGCAAGTGCCCGCACTGCCTGCCCCGCCGGCCGATGCGCCATGGCGAGCTGCCAGCGCGGGGCGTGGCGCAGCTCGACGATCTGCTTGCCGAGGTTCATCTTCCGGGTACGCCCCGAGGTCAGATACACCGACCGCACCGGCACCTGCGTCGTAAGGCCGAGGCTGTTGGCGGCAGCCGCACCACTGGAGACGATGACCTCGCCGCGCTGGGCGGCAAGCGCCTCGACTGCCCTTTCCACCGACGGCGCCCGCGTCCCAAACCGGCTCGTGACCGGCAGCAGGTAGACGCCGCGCCCGGCTCTCAGCAGGCGACCACGCTCGGCCAGACGCGACAAGGCCTGATCCACGGCGGCACGACTACCAAGATGGAGCAAGCTCTTGGCCGCGACCGGCGTGCCTTCCGGCAGCTGCTTCGCGTGCTCAAGAATCTGTTCGGTCAAACGCTGCATGGCCATCCTCCTGTCAGAAGCGTACGCAGTTTTCTGACAGTTTCCCACCTTGGCGTAGCTTGTCAGCCAGATGAGCGGCGCGCGCCGTAGCCCAGCACACCTGCCTCGCCCCACACAGCCCGACCTCAACTCCGCAGCCGCCACCCGCTGCGGAAGATGAAGCTCACCGCGCCGAGGCAGATGAGGAAGAACAGGCCGATCATCGCGGCCGAGAGCATCGGCGCCACGTCGGACTGGCCGTAGAAGGCCCAGCGCATGCCGGAGATCAGGTAGACGATGGGGTTGAACAGGGAGACGGTCTGCCAGAACGGCGGCAGCATGCTGATCGAGTAGAAGGCGCCGCCGAGGAAGGTCAGCGGGGTCATCACCATCAGCGGAATCACCTGCAGCTTCTGCCAGTCGTTCGCCCACAGGCCAATCAGGAAGCCGAACAGCGAGAAGCTGGCCGCCGTCATCACCAGGAAGAACAGCATCCACAGCGGGTGCTCGATCGAGTAGGGCACGAAGAAGCGCGCGGTGAGCAGGATCAGCAGGCCGATCATCAGCGACTTGGTGGTGGCCGCGCCGACGTAGCCGAGCACGACCTCGGTGACCGAGACCGGCGCCGACAGCAGCTCATAGATCGTCCCTGACCACTTGGGCATGTAGATGCCGAAGCTGGCGTTGGAGATGCTCTCGTTGAGCAGGGACAGCATGATCAGCCCGGGGATGATGAAGGCGGCATAGCTGACCCCGTCGACATCGCCCATGCGCGAGCCGATCGCGGCGCCGAACACGATGAAGTACAGCGAGGTGGTCAGCACCGGCGCGGCCAGGCTTTCGCCCAGGGTGCGGAAGGTGCGCGCCATCTCAAAACGGTAGATGGCGCGGATGGCATAGAGGTTCATCGCGGGGCCTTGAGCAGGTTGACGAAGATGTCCTCCAGCGAGGACTCCTCGGTGTGCAGGTCGCGAAAGCCGATGCCCGCGTCCTGCAGCCGGCGCAGCAGGGTGGCGATGCCGCTGCGATCGCCCTGCGAATCGAAGGTGTAGACCAGAGCCTCGCCGTCGCGGGCGAGCTCCAGCGGCAGATCGGATAGCGCTTCCGGAATCGACTCGATGCGCTCGTTCAAGCTCAGGGTCAGCTGCTTGCGGCCGAGCTTGCGCATCAGGGTGTGCTTGTCCTCGACCAGCAGCAGCTCGCCGCGGTTGATCACCCCGATGCGGTCGGCCATCTGCTCGGCCTCCTCGATGTAGTGAGTGGTGAGGATGATGGTCACCCCGCGCTCGCGCAGGCCGCCGACCAGCCGCCACATGTCCCGCCGCAGCTCGACATCCACACCCGCGGTCGGCTCATCCAGAAACAGGATCTGCGGCTCGTGCGCCAGCGCCTTGGCGATCAGCACGCGGCGCTTCATGCCGCCAGACAGACTCATGATCTTGGCGTCGCGCTTGTCCCACAGCGACAGGTCGCGCAGCAGTTGTTCCAGGAAGGCGGGATCGTGGGGCTTGCCGAACAGGCCGCGGGAGAAGCGCAGCGCCGCCCACACGGTCTCGAAGGTCTCGGTGGCGAGTTCCTGCGGTACCAGGCCGATGCAGGCGCGCGCTGCGCGGTAATCCTGCTGGATGTCGAAACCGTTGGCGATCACCTGGCCGGAGCTGGCGCGGACGGTGCCGCAGACGATGCCGATCAGGGTGGTCTTGCCGGCGCCGTTGGGGCCCAGCAGCGCGAAGATCTCGCCGCGGCGGATCGACAGCGAGACGTCCTTCAGCGCGACGTGGCCGCT
>CAZPHV010000119.1:0-7312 GCA_964586455.1 uncultured Aquimonas sp. | reverse complement strand
GTCAAACTTCTACCGCCACCCCGGCAGAGCCGGGGGGACTCCCTTGTTGGTCTAGCCATATCAGAAGAACAGCGGCGAAGGCGACCCAATATCTTCTCAGGGTGATCCGCTGACTTGGCGACAGCCCCTTCACTGCCCACCTCCAGTCGGACCATTAATCATTTCATCGAGCTCTCGTCCCCTGTTCTGAAGTGTTTGGGCTGTGTCGGAGTAGATCACCTGAGATGCCTCTTCGGAGACCGTTCTACGGACCACCTGGTTTGGATCGATACAGAAAGGATCCGCAGAGACCCGCGGACCCCGCACCTCAACACCCGCTTCATAGCTCCCCCAGAGCTTCTTGAGCTTTCCCCAACCCCGCGAGAACAACCCGACTTCTTCGTCATTGCAGCTTTCGCCAATAGACCACTGTCCAACCGAGCGGGAATCGACTGTCTGTCCGAGAACGTCTGCTCGAGAGGATGCTGCACTTCCTCTCACACCGCCCCATCGAACTCCAGTTCCCGCTTGTCGTGCATCCTCGATCTGTCGCCTCATAGCCTCCGCGCCAAGCTCGCTCTCCAGCCCAAGCGCATCAACCTTGAGTGTCGGTAGCAGCGAATAGGAATGCGTGTTTGGGCCGCCCAGGACACCAATAGGAACTGGGCTCATATACCTCGACACACTCGACGTGTAGTACCTAAACCGGTTGTAGTACAGCCCCGTCTAAAAATTCCCCCACTGCCCCTGTAACCGAATCGGCTAATTGCTTTCACTCTGCTCGTCCAGAATCGCACCCCAGACATCGTTTTTCGACCGCCAGATCCAGTGAGAATGTCAAGAAAGTTGCAGCCTAATTCATTCAGCTTTTCGCTTACGTTGCGCGTCCGGTTGAGCCTTGCCCGCGAGTCAACCACACTGATGGTTCAGATTCTGAGCGCAGAACAATCTCGCCGTTTCTCGCTTCAACCCAGTACCCCTTGGCCAGCACCTCCTGTTTTCCATCGAGCTTGAGCTCGAAGCGAGACCAAAGCCCCTCGCCGGCTGGAGATTTTGAGCCTACTAGCGCCAATAGGACGAAGCAAAATAGCCGCAAAAGAGCGAGTTCGCTTTCGTTATGCGAAGCTCCGATTGTTCGACACTCGACACCTTAGTAGGGTAGATGGACCAAGTGTCGCAGGGCACTCTGAAACGCTCTTCGAGCGACCCGCACAAGCCGAGGGGAATTGACTGCTTTGAGATTAGCAAGCTTGGTGTCAGCAGTTTGAATTTGGAAGTCTGGAACGAAGCACTTCAATTGACTTCTTGCGACCATTGACACAGGCCTTCTTGAGCATATCCCTCGCATGCTCATTGGATGAATATGGGAGGGACCATTTAACGAATTCCGAATTGTCAAGACTTACGGCAATCTCTAACGCTGTCATTCCACCATAATCTGTGTATTTAACATCAGACCTACCGCCCATAAACCCCGCCAACTTAGTTCGGATCCTCAACACTTGTGACGAAGACGGGGATCTGGCTTCGCTCATCATTGCGAATGACGGGTCCCTGACTGCTGAGCCGAGATTCGCTATCTCAAAGCTGAAAAGAAGTACGGCCGAGAGAAAGCAGAAGAGAATGATACCCCTTCCCTTCCTGCTTCCGTTTGCACGCTTCTTCGGGTTAGTCATTCGCACCACAAGCCCCGTAGAATTCTGAGCTCTTCAGCTCACCACTAGAATCAAAAATCTTGACTTCCAAGTGAATCCTATCTCCCTGGGAGTAGTACGTGGCCTCCCGTGTGTCTCCAGCAATAATCGGAGCTCCGGTAGGACCCTTATCGAACATGTAGAGCGCATATTCAGTCGTGACGCCCAGTGAGGATGAAGGTTTAACTCTGGAGAGGTTCAGACCGACATCCAAGCGCACGCCTCTGCGAACTATCGAAACAGCGGGCCTCGCGTTCGATCAACAAGAAGCGGCTCTTGAACGGTGTGTCGGACGTCGCTGAACCAGATGCGAGTCTCGAAAGTAACCTCCAAGAGATCGCTTGATACAGCCCTCCAGCGAATGGGTGTTGTGTTTGCGTCTTTTCCGTCGAGCGGATGGGTTCCAAACTTGCCAAGGTTGGCAAAGTGAACTTGAGTAACATCGAACACCAAGATCTCTCTTGTTTTTATCGCGACAAAGCATGAAGGAGAGTCTGAATTGCTACACGCGGCATAGCTTTCGAGCTGGCCGTCGAAAAGCCCGGTGGCTAGCGCTTGTACTTTTCTCCCGGAAACCTCAGAAATCGCCAGGATGTAAGCCTGCTCTGACGCGACATCGGGGACACTCTGCTCTGAGTTGCTGCTTAACGCGTTAGTTGTCAACAACTTCGTTAGCAAACACAAGGCGTAGATGGTAGCTTCCATACGTCACCAAGATAGTTACGTGTATGAGGATCGGAGTAGGTCGGCGTTACAACGCCAACATGTCCCTGTGAGGAAACTATCGCCGCTTCACCTGGAGCAAGACTATCTTTCAGCGCTTGATGATCTGTAATCGAAGCAAGAGTCATGTCTGGTGGTCCGAAAACGTCACGCAAATGCGCATTCATCTGCCTGGCGGAGATTATGTATCTGGAGTGACTCCCATTGAAGTTCCTGTTTGCTCCTGGTGCTCCGCGAGGGATCTCAAAGCCACTTGAATTCAGTGCATGGCTCATGCGCGCCGCGCATGAATTCTGAGGGCCTCCCGGAGAGCTCACGCCATACCCATCGTTAAGAGATCCGCCGATTTCTTCCCACGCTTGCGCGCCGCTGTGCGTGTTATACGCCGGGTAGCCAGCCATGAGTTCTGACCCAGTTGGGCGACATGCGCACAAGCCTAGAGGATCGATGATTCCAACGGGATTTGCCACGTAGTCCGCAAGATTGAAGCCAGGTCTCAGGCCTAGCGGATCTTGGGTGGTGTATTTTCCGAGCTGAGGGTTCATGTACCTGAACCGGTTGTAGTACAGCCCCGTCTCCCCATCCTCCCACTGCCCCTGAAACCGAATCGGTTGATCGGTCTCACCGCGTTCGTCCCTGACCGCGCCCCAGTCGTCATTCCGCGCCCGCCAGATCTCGCGGCCCTGCGTGTCTGTCATCCGCAACGGCGTGCCCAGGTGATCGGTGTGGAAGAACTGGATCTGCAGGCCGTCGGCGCTGGGGGCGAGTTCGGGCGGTAGTGGGCTGCCGGTGCTGCGGAGCAGTTCGCGCAAGGTGTTCAGAGCTGCGGTGTCCTGTGCGTTGTCTGCGTCCACATCGAGCTGTGCGTCGGTCGTTTGGGCCGGGCCACGCGCCTGCTCCACCCGCAGCAGCGGCACAAAGCTGCCGGGCTCGTAGACCACGGTGCGCAGGCGGGTGTCGGTCTCTTCGGCGACCAGACGGTCGCCGTCCCAGCCGTAGCGGGTGGTCTCGGTGTGGCCGTCGCGGGTGACGTCCTTGCGGATGCGACGCGACAGCGCGTCATAGTGGTAGCGGGCGTCGATCTGCGCGCCCTGTGCGTTGCGGCGCTTGACGCGGATCAATCGATGGCGGGCGTCGTAGCTCAGCTGCATGTGCTCTCCGTCTACGCTGAGGCGCTCGATCAGGTTGCCGGCTGCATCGTAACGGTACTGATGCTTTTCGTCGAAGAGCACGCGGTTGTCAGGCCAGCGCTGTACGTCGCGGTGTTCATCTCCCTCCACCTCGCCCAGCAGGTTGAAGCGCGGATCCTTGAGGCGGGCGCGCACGGTGGCGGCCCAGTCTTCGTTTTCGTCGCTGAGCGCCTGGGTGTTGGGTAGACGGTTGCCGGCCGGGTCGAAGCGGTAGACGTGGCTTTCATCGCCATGGCTGCTGCCGATCAGGCGGCCGCTGGGGTCATAGGTGTAGCGGATCGGGCCGCTGCTGGCGTCGTCGATGCCATCGAGCCGGCCCAGCGGGTCGAACCGGTACTCGCGCTGCCAGCGTTCGCCGTGTTCCGAGCTGAGTTGCTGTCGACGCGGACGGCCCAAGGGGTCGTAGTCGCGGGTGGCGGTGTAGGCGCTGCGGCGTGCATCGCCCTCCTGCAGCCAGGCGTGACGCGCGGTTTCGCGGTGCAGGGGGTCGCGCTCGAATTCGATGTTCAGCGCGGCAATGCTCAGGCCCTGCAGGTGACCGGGGCCGTAGTAGCGCCAGTCCAGCGCCGGGAGTTCGCCGTAGGTGCTGGCGAGCTGGCGGTCCTCGCCGTGCTGGTGCTGCACGCGATAGCTCCAGCCGTCGGCCTGAAGCTGAGTTTCGCCGACGCGGCGGCCGGCGCGGTCGTAGTCGAAGCGCACGCTGTTGCCGCCCTCGCTGCCGCTGCTGTGGGCGGCGGCGAGCTGGCCGCTGGCGGTCCATTCCAGACGCTCGGTCAGCACCGCGGGGCCGGCCGCATCGGCGTGGATGCGCTGCTCGATCAGACGCCCGGCTGCGTCGTAGCGGTAGTGGTGGGTGAGGCTGGAGTCTTCCGCCCATTCCAGGCTGTCGTCAGCGCGGTAGCGGTAGCGCTGGGTGCGGCCGTCGAAACCGATCTGCTCGATCATCCGATCCGCCACGTCGTAGGCAAAGCGGGTGGTGGCACCGTTCTCGTTGTGCAGTTCGGTGAGGCGACCGGCGACGTCGTACTCGAAGCGCAGCACACGGCCTGCCGCGTCCACGCTCTCGCTGAGCTGGCTCGCGGCCTTCCAGGTATTGCGACGCAGCTCGATGTCGTTCTGTTTTACAACGAGCAAACGACCGAGGCCGTCGTAGGTCTGCTCGATGCGCGCGCCATCCGGCAACTCGATGCCGGTCTGCAGGCCGCGGCGGTCGTAGCGGTAGCGGCTGCGCTGGCCCAGCGCGTCGGTGGCCTCGATCAGTTGGCCTTCGCTATCGAAGCGCCACTGGCTGACCTGGCCGCTGCAGTCCTGATGGCGGATCAATTGGCCCAGGCGGTTCCAGGCCGTGTGCTTGAGCCCGCCCTGGGCGTCGGTGTGCGCGGTGACGCGGTCTGGCAGGGCTGCATCGGTGTAGGCAAAGCGCTCGACCTGGCCGTCCGGCATGTGCAGCTCGACCAGTCGCCCCAGTTCGTCGCGCTTGAAGACGGTACGCCCCTCGGGGCCGACCTCGGCCAGCAGTTGGCCGGCGACATCGAGCTCGCGCGTGAGCGTGCGCCCGTCCGGCAGGCTGACGCCGACCGCGCGGCCCTGCGCATCGCGCCGATACCAGGTGACCCGGCCCAGCGGGTCAGTCATCGAAATGCGACGTCCAAACGCGTCGTAGGCATAGACGATGCGGCTGCCGTCGGCGCGCTGGTGCGCGGTCCAGCGGCGCTTCGGGCCCTCGCCGCTGAATTCATAGACCTCACGGCGGCCCAGGCTGTCGAGCACCTCGGTGCGGTCGGCGCCGTAGACATAGCGACGGTGCAGGCCCCCCGACTCGATCTGCTCGACCACCCGACCCTCGGGGCCGTCGGCGTCCCAGACATAGCGGATCTGCCGGCCGCCCGGCTGGCCGTGCGCGATCAGGCGGTGCTGGGCATCCCATGCAAAGCTGCGGATGCGCACGCCGCTGCGATCAATCACACCGACCAGATCACCGGCCGCGCTGTACTCGTAGCGCACGCGCCAGTCGGCGATGGGCGCCATCGGATCGAAGTCGGCTGGAAGCGGGCCGTGCGGGTTGGCGAGCACGATCCCCAGCAGGCGCAGACTGTGGTCGCCCTCGGTAGCGTCTGCCACGCGGGTGTAGACCAGGGCATAGCAGCGGCCCGCGCTGTCGTGGATTTCGGAGATCACGCCCAGCGCGCCCCAGACATAACGCGTGGTGTAGCCGAAGCGGCTGCACTCGCCGACCACGCGCAGGCCGGCGGGCGTGGGGGCGAAGTAGAGGTGGGTGCTGCCGCGGGTGAGCAAATAGCCCTCGGCATCGTCCAGCCAGGCCTGCGGACAGCCCTGCCAGCGTGCGGCATCCTCGGCCGTGGGCGCGCGCAGCTCGGAAAGGTTCGGGTCTGCGACAAATGGCCCGCCGCGTTTCAGCCACAGGCCCTCGCTGGGCGAGAAGCGGCTGGCGCCAGGGGTGAGCGCGCCAAAGCGCAGGCGCCGACCCTGGCCGTCGACCAGCACTGTGGCATCGGATTCACGCTCGACGCGCAGACCATCGCCACTGCAGGTCCAGCCGGTGCCGAGGATGCCGACCTGCCTGTTGCTGGACACATAGCTGCGGCTGAACACGAACGGCAGCGGCGCCGGCAGCGCGAGGTCGGTTTCGCTGGGAAGCAGCTTGACGCCGAGAAGGGGGTTCACCGGGCCACCCACCGCCGGCTCGCAGGACGACGGCGAATCCGCCTCGCCTTCGATCTCGCAGCCGATGAAGACGGTTTTGGAACCCTTGATGACCTTTCCGCCAGTGGGGTCGGTGACGCGGGCAGCGGGAAGTCCTGTCATGGACGAAATCCTTTCAGCGAAGGCGGACGCGGCAACGCGTCACGCGGAGATGTCGATGCGATTGGAGGTACCGCACCTGGGCGGTCAGGCGTATGTAGATAGCCGTGGTCAGGGAGCGTTGAGCTTGATCTCGGGGCTGAGCACCTCGACCCACTCCGGCGTGATGCGCACCGTGCTGGCGCCGCAGGTCAGCAGGATCTCGCTGCGTCCGGTGAACTTGAGCGTCTCGGCGCTCAAGCTGATCGACTCGCCGTCGATCACAATCTCGCTGGGCGCGCCGCCACTGCTCGATGCGCTGCTCGGCGCCTGGATATGCATGGGCCCCATCGCACCGCCTCCCGCGCCACCACCCCCTCCACCGCCACCCACCTTGAGGCTGTAACGCTCACCCACCGTGGTGGTCTGCGCCTTGCCGACCTGGGTGCTCTGAGACTGGCCCACGACCGTGTTCATCATCATGCCGACGTTCAGGCTGTAGGCCATGCCGATGTTACTCATCCGCGCGATGCCGACGGAATCGATATTGACCAGACCAATCGTCTCGGTCTTCATCTTGCCGACCTTGATCGACCAGTTCTTGCCGATCTTGTCGCTCTCGTTCTTGCCGACCTTCTTGCTGCGGTTCTTGCCGACGGTCACCGATTCGTTGCTGCCAACGGTGCGCGTGCGGTTCTTGCCGACTGCGTGCGTCTGGTTGTCGCCGATCGAGACGTCTTCGTTCTTGCCGACGTCCTCGCTTCGGTTGTCGCCGATGCTGATGGTCTCGTTGTGGTCGACGCGCTCTGTGCGATCGTTGTGGACCGTAATCGTCTCGTTGTTGTCGACGGTTTCCGTGCGATCCCGCTTGATGTGGTTCGTCTCATCGCGATCGATGGTCTTGGTGCGGTCACGGCCGACCCA
>CAZPHV010000118.1:0-7401 GCA_964586455.1 uncultured Aquimonas sp. | reverse complement strand
AACACGGGAGGAGTTTTGTCGGCCCTGTTGACACGGGCGGCGCAATGGTGACCCTCGCTTCTGCGTGACCCTCGCTTCTGCGCGCCCTGCAATCACATTGGTGCGAGTGGAGGTAGCGCCGGCTTGAGCGGGGTGTTCAGGCGGCACGCTCTGCCCGTCCGGGGGAGGGCATGCGAACCAAGGCGCTTCTTGTGCTGCGAGGTTTGACTTGACCCCGCAGCCACGTTTGGGTCGTGCCTGAGTGTCGCTGCGCTTAGTGCACGCATCAGAGACTGAAGCGAACCATCGCTACGAATTGCTGGGGAAGACCCAAGGATGTGTCACTCAGCAGCACGCTTATACGAGCTCGCTGCCAAGGCGTGCATGTAGCCTGATGGCGGTTGAAGTTGCTGTTCCAGTCGAGCATTGCGTCGTTCACCGCGCGCAGCTCCCGTCCTTCAGCAAGGGCTTTCTCGCGAACGGTCAGCAGCAGGATCAGGCGGTCCCATTTGTTCATCGCGCGCGAGATGCTAAAGCACGCGTCGAAGGTGCGCTCGCATCGAGACTTCCGCATCGCATCATCGAGCTCTACCAGCGACGGCGCCGGCGAGACTGTTCGCAGCAGGCGGCCGCAGGTGGCAACCACGGACGGTGACTCGTCACAGAGGCCCAGCAATAGCAGCGGCCTCGCCAAGTCTGTATTGCAGCGCGCGAGTGCCTGGAGTGCGCTGCGGCGAAGACTGGGCTGGGGATGCCCGATGTAGGGCAGTAGATGCTGTGGCGCGATCTCCCGGTGCGCATCGGCGAGGCCGTAGAGCGCTGCTTGTTGTCGTCGAAGCGGAACGCTCGGTACCAGCGCAGTAAGCAGCAGCGGCAGCGTGTCGATCGCGTGGTCCTTGAGCGCGCGCTGCGAAATGCTGCGAATCCAGGAACCACTGTCGAACAGCCCTTCCCGCGCGTGCTGCAGGCCGACCGCCGGGCGGCGGAGTAAAAGCAGCTGCAAGGCCTCACGCCGTACGCTCATGTGACTGTCACCCACCAGTCGCGTGGCCGCCGACTCGAAGGCTTCACCCTCGATCGTGCGCAGCAGCCCCGCCGCCAGATCGCGAGCGACGACATCCGGTTGTCTGATCAGTCGCTCAATCAGGATCGCAGGCTCAGCCAGCGCGTGCTCGATACACAAGCGGGCGGCCGCGCGTGCGATCTGGACGTCCTTCGACTCGATAGCCTCCAGCATCAGATCGACATGCCTTGGGCGCAGCACAAGCTGCAGCGCGCGGGCAACGATCGCGGAGTGATCTGCACGCCGCTGTTCCCGAAGCCTCAGCACCGTCGGCACGCTGTTGATCCAAGTGGCCGCATGCTCGTCACGCATCAAGCCCTCAATGGCTTCGTGCGCCACGCGCCTGATGTTCGGAACCCAATCGTTGAGCCGCTCAAGAAAGACCGGCAATGCTGCCGGATTGCCTGATCGCATGAGATGTCTGAGAGCCGCTTCGCGCTGAAACCCGTTGCGGCTGCGGCTGACTAAGACCAGCTCATCGAGGCTCGCCTTGCTCAACACTGACATCCAGCCGTCGAGCCTGCTTGCATCGAAGATTGAGGTGGATGGTGATGCGGATGATCCTCCATCGAAGGTGTCGTCGGTGGTTGACATGAAGCGCCTCAAGCCGAGTGGAATGAAAGCCAGAAGTCTCTGAAGTGGCATGCAAGTTGAGCTGGATCGAAGGAGCGCAAGCCTAGCGCAGCAGCGTTGGGTCGGCGTGGTCGCGCGCTACTAGCGACGAAATTGAACTTGCCCGGTGCTCCCAGCCGTCAGCACCACGTTACGTCCCTGACCCGCGATGGGTGCGAGTGTGAGCAACGCAGCACGCTGACTCGTGCCCCCTCTGGCCCTGCGTGTTGTCGCCCTTGCCGTTGAATGCAGCCATGCTCCGCTCCTCCGTGCGTCACCAAGTATCACAGGCCGCTGGGACCGAGTGGGGCTGCCTGGATCATCTACGACGACGTCGGCGTAGAGCTGCTTCTGCTTCAATAGGGGGCGGTCTCAACTCTGAAACGCAACACCCCTACGGAGCGTAGCGGGCCGAGTGACGTAGCCTGAGCTCGTCGATGCAGGCCATGCGGCCTGCTGCTGAACTGGCGCGAAAAACTGCCATCCAGACGGGCACAAGTCTGGGCGTGGTTCCAGATGGAAAGCCCAGGCGATTTTTGGCCGAGGAGCTGATTGATCAGGCGTCCTTGGGCGAGGCGCTCGCGACCGATTGGTAAAGCTGAAACGCAAACGGGCGCCTTTCGGCGCCCGTTTGCTTTCAACCATCGATCACGCTGCGGGTCGCGCAGCGCGAGGGTGCATCAATACCGGTAATGATCCGGCTTGTAAGGCCCTTCCACCGGCACACCGATGTACGCGGCCTGGTCTTCGGTCAGCGTGGTCAGGTGCACGCCGATCTGCTCCAGGTGCAGGCGGGCGACTTCTTCGTCCAGCTTCTTGGGCAGGCGGTAGACGGTGTTCTCGTAGGTGTCCTTGTTGGCCCACAGGTCGATCTGGGCCAGGGTCTGGTTCGAGAACGAGTTCGACATCACGAAGGCCGGGTGGCCGTGGGCGCAGCCCAGGTTGACCAGGCGGCCTTCGGCCAGCAGGTACAGGCTGCGGCCGGTGGCCTTGAAGGTGTAGCGGTCGACCTGCGGCTTGATGGTGTCGCGCTCGACGCGGCCGGCGGCGACTTCGGCGTTCAGGCGGTCCACCTGGATTTCGTTATCGAAGTGCCCGATGTTGCAGACCAGCGCGTTCGACTTCATGCCCTGCAGGTTTTCCAGGGTGATGATGTCGCGGTTGCCGGTGGTGGTGACGAAGATGTCGGCCTCACCCAGCACCTGGTCCAGACGCTTGACCTCGAAGCCTTCCATCGCCGCCTGCAGGGCATTGATGGGGTCGATCTCGGTGATGATGACGCGGGCGCCGAGGCCACGCAGGCTGTGCGCGCTGCCCTTGCCGACGTCGCCGTAACCGCAGACCAGTGCCACCTTGCCGGCGATCATGAGATCGGTGGCGCGCTTGATGGCGTCCGCCAGCGACTCGCGGCAGCCGTACAGGTTGTCGAACTTCGACTTTGTCACCGAGTCGTTGACGTTGATGGCGGGCACCAGCAGCTTGCCGGCTTCCATCATCTGGTACAGGCGATGCACGCCGGTGGTGGTCTCTTCCGACACGCCCTTCCACTCGGCGGCCACGACTTTCCAGAAGCCAGGGCGCTCAGTGCGGGTGCGCTTCAGCAGATCCTTGATGACTTGCTCTTCATGGTTGGCGCCGGGGCTGTCGACCCAGGTGTCGCCGTTTTCCATGTCCAGGCCCTTGTGGATCAGCAGGGTCGCATCGCCGCCGTCGTCGACGATCAGCTCCGGGCCCTTGCCGCCCGGGAAGGTCAGCATGTCGAGGGTGCAGTCCCAGTACTCTTCCAGGGTCTCGCCCTTCCAAGCGAACACCGGGATGCCGGCGGTGGCGATGGCAGCGGCAGCGTCGTCCTGGGTCGAGAAGATGTTGCAGCTGGCCCAGCGCACGTTGGCGCCGAGTGCCTTCAGCGTCTCGATCAGGACCGCGGTTTCCTTGGTCATGTGCAGCGAGCCCGACAGGCGCACGCCGGCCAGCGGCTGCAGCGGGGCGTACTTGGCGCGGATCGACATCAGGCCGGGCATTTCTTCTTCGGCCATGCGGATGCGCTTGCGGCCGAGTTCGGCCAAGCCCATGTCACGGACCTTGAAGTCGGTGAAGGGCAGTTCTTTCACTTGTGCGTTCATGCGTGTAGCTCCGGGTTGCGCTGGCCTGCTGGCCAGTCGTGCGACTTCGCGTCGCGATCACCGGGCGCCGTTGGAACAGAAATCCACAAACCGAGCCTGGCCGGCAGCATTGCCCGGTCGCAGCGCCCCTCGGCGGGACAGCCGTGGAGTATACCGGGGCAGGGTGGTGGCGGGATCAAGGCCGCTGTCACGAGATCGCGCTGTGGCGCCAGATGAAGCGGATCGACGCTCGGACTATCCTTCCCGCACTTCGGAGGTGGGTATGGCGGCGGGCGAACCCTGGCAGTTGGCCGAGTTGTTCGATGAACTGGCAGATCTGCCGCCCGATCAACAGCAGGCGCGGCTGGCCGAACTTGCGCCGGCACAGCGTGCCGAGCTCGAGCGTTTGCTGGCGCTGGATGCCGGCAGCACGCGTCAACCGCAGGACCCGGTCGGGCGGGTCGTCACCCAAGTCATTGACTCTGCTGCGCATGAAGTCCGGCAGGGCGCGCGGATCGGCCCCTGGCGGGTGCTGCGCGAGCTGGGCGCCGGCGGCATGGGCACGGTGCTGCTGGCCGAGCGCGTCGAAGGCGATTTTGCACAGAAGGTGGCGATCAAGCTGATCCGCGGTTTTCCGACCGAGGACGAGCGTCGTCGCCTGCGTCATGAGCGCCGCATCCTGGCCCAGCTCGATCACCCGAACATCGCGCGCCTGCTCGACGGCGGCGAGACCGACGACGGTCAGCCCTATGTGGTCATGGAGTACGTCGACGGCCAGACCCTGCTCGACTGGCTGGCCGAACACCCGCTGGATCTGCGTCAGCGCCTCGCACTGTTCGACCGCATTGCAGATGCCGTGCAGCATGCGCACGAGCGGCTGGTGATCCATCGCGATCTGAAGCCGAACAATGTGATGGTGCGTGCCGATGGCGACCCGCGTCTGCTCGATTTCGGCGTCGCCAAGCTGGTTGACGTGAGCCAGGGCGAGGACAGCCGGCAGACCTCGACGCGGGTGTGGACGCCTGGCTATGCCAGCCCGGAGCAGCGCAGCGGCGGGCTGATCACCACCGCGACCGATGTGTTCGGGCTGTCGATCCTGCTGCGCGAAATGCTGACCGGCGAGCGCCAGCCCGGCCAGGCCATGCAGGTGCCGGCTGGCTTCATCGGCTTGAGGCTCGATGCCGAGCTGCGCGGCATTCTGGAAGCAGGCAGCGCGGAAGACCCGGGCCTGCGCTACCCCACGGTCGAGGCGCTGCGTGCCGATCTGCAGCGCTGGCTGGACGGGCGCACCGTGCGGGTAGCACCGGACTCCGCAGCCTATCGCCTGCGCAAGTTCGTGCGACGGCATCGCACCGGCGTGGTCGTCGCGGCGAGTCTGCTGCTTGCGGCGCTGGTGTTCGTCTGGCGGCTGGATGTCGAACGCGATCGTGCGCGGGCGGCCGAGGCCGTTGCCCAGGCCGATCGCGTGCGTGCGGAAGACGAAGCCGCAGACGCGCGCGCCGCACTGGGCTTTCTGTCGCGCACCCTCGTGGCGCTGACGCCGGATCGGGTCCACAAGCGCGAGATCAGCGTGCGCGAGTTGGCCGACACCGCGCGCACTGACCTTGAGCTGGTACTGACCGATCGGCCGCGCGTGCAGGGCGAGGTGCGGCGCGTTTTGGGGCATCTGTATCAGGCGCTGGGCGAGCCCGACATCGCGGCCGATCTGTTCGCAGGCGGCGTGCCGATGGAAGACCCGCAGCACCCGGCCGAAGCGCTCGCGCTGGCGCAGGACCTCGACGCCTGGTCCAGCGTGCTGGGTCTGCTCGGCGACCCGCAGACGGCACTGGCGAAGGCCGAGCGCGCCGTCGCCCTGCGCGAACGCCATGCAGCCGGCGACCCGTTGCAACGCTTGCGCAGCGCTGACCAGTTGGCCTACGCGCAATACCGCATGGGTGAATTCGAGCGTGCCGAAGATCTGTGGCGCGAAGTGCTGGCGGGTGCTTCGCTGCCCGGAGCGCCGTTTGACGTGCTGATGAACGCGCATCAGGCGCTGGCGGGGATGTACAACAACCTCAGCCGCCCGCAGGAGGCAATCGCCGTACTCGATGCCGCCGAGGCGCTGATGCGCGGCCGGGTCGATCCGCAGTCGCCGGAGCGGGTGACCTTCATGCGCGGCCGCCTGGAGGCGCTGGTCCAACTGGGGCGTGCCGACGAAGCGGAAGCACTTGCGCGGCAGGCGATCGAGATCCAGTCGCGCACCGTCGGCGATCGCAACGCGCGCATGGCCCTGCTGCTGAATGGTTTAGGTCTGGCGCTGAACGAGCAAGCGCGCTTCATCGAGGCGCAGCAGGCCTTTGAGCAGTCGCTGGCTGCCAGCGAGACGCTTGCGCAGGTGCCGGCCGAACGCGGCCCGCTGCTGTTGAATCTGGCGGCGGTGGCGGAATCCGCCGGTGACTACCGGCGCGCCCTGCAGCAGTTCGATTCGGGCATTGAACTGTTGGAAACCAGTGAGCCGCAGATGGATACCCTACGTCTGCGTCAGGCCCGGCGCTCGCGCGCCCGCACGCTGGGTCTGCTGGGGCGGGGCGCGGAAGCGCGCGAGATCTTGCTGTCGCTGGAGCAACAGGCGCTGGCGCTGGATGGCCCTGATGCCTTCGAGCCCGCCATGCTGGCCTGGCAGAGGGCGGTGCTGGCGCGCCACATGGGCCGGCCGGAAGACGGCTTCGCTGCCCTTGAGGTTGCCGAAGCGCGCATGCGCCCGCTGCTGCCAGCCTCGCATTCGATTTACGCGTACATGGCGCGCGTGCGTGCGCATCTGCAGGCTCTGAAGGGCGACCTGCAAGCGGCGGCGCAGAGCTTGGACACGGGCATCGAACATCTCCAGCGCATCCAGGGCGCGGCCTTTGATATCGCCAGCCTGCAGGCGGAGCGCGCCCGCGTGCACCAGCTGCAGGGTGAAGTTGGGCAGGCACGCACGCTGTTGAGTGAGGCGCTGCCGGTGTTGCGGCAGGCCGTGCTGCCGAGCGAGGTGACCCGCGCGATGGCGGAGAGGCTGGCGCGCGAGTTGGCGGTGGAGTGAGGGCGTCCGAACACACCGCCTGGCGGCTCACGGCCAGAGTCGAGAGCCTTCTTCTGCCTCGGGCCGATAGGCATCGCTTGGCAGCTGACAGGCAGAGCCAAGTGCCACGGTCTGTTTGCTGAAAGCACGAGCCGAAGGCTTCGCCTGCCTTCTGAAAGCCAAGGCCCGAAGGCGCCGCTTCTGCTCCGACCAACGCACCGCGTCTACCGGACTTGCTGGTGGATGCGCTGCGCTTATCCACCCTACAAACACGAGTGACGCCTTGCGTGAAACCAAGCCAAGGCAAACATTTCGCACAGGGTGGGCCCTGGCTCACCGGAGCTCTTCAATCGGCGAGCTTGACGCTGTGCCCCGAACGAAGCTCAGCGACTCACTTCGCATAGGGTGGCCCTGGCCCACCCGAGCTCAACGCTCGTCGCAGTCATCGAAGCGCCATCCCCCTGCTCAGCGCCCGCCCCAGTCTCCAGAGTTCCGTACCACTCTGGCTCAAGGCCTGCTTCAGTCACCAGCGCCGCATCCCACACCGCCTGCTAGTGTAGTGCTTCGTTTTTCTTAGAACTTAAGCGCCTGTTGGCGCGGATGAC
>CAZPHV010000117.1:5492-7463 GCA_964586455.1 uncultured Aquimonas sp. | reverse complement strand
GGGGGGGGGTGGGGCGGCGTATCATGACCCGCCCTGCAACAATAAGGCTCTTCGTAGGGCGGATCTTGATCCGCCGCGCTCTTCCGCTTTGCTGCACCGCCCACCGCCCACCGCCCACCGCAACCCACCGCATCGCGCACCCGCGCTGCGCCGCCTTGCAGGCCCCGACTGCGCTATCGTTCCGGCTCCTTCACACACGCGGCCTCGCGCCGCACCGGAGCCCGCCATGCGCCTGAGCCTTCTCGCTGCACTTTGCTTGTCTACCCTTCTGCCTGCGATCGCCTTCGCCGGCAGCTTCGGCCTTGAGCCCATGCCCGAAGGCGAGGCCACGCCGGTCAAGGCTGCCCTCTCCGAATTCGACCGCTATGCCGAGGGCCGCCAGAAATTCAGCGGCCGCATCGTCGAGGTCTGCCAGAACAAGGGCTGCTGGGTCGTGCTCGAAGACCAGGGCGAGAGCGTCCGCGTGATGATGCATGACCACAAATTCGACGTGCCCAAGGACTCCAGCGGCCCCGCCGTGGTCTACGGGCAGCTTTCCCGCAAGGAGTTGTCCGAGGATCACCGCCAGCACCTGCAGGATGAATCGACCCGCGGCATCGAGGTCGCCAAGGTCGAGTACCGCATCGACGCGTTCGCCGTCGAGATCGCCGACAGCACCGCCGAGTAAGTCCGGGTGATCGCGGGCCTGCGCAAGCCGCGCGCGAACGGCGGCAAGGGTGTCATCGGTGGCGCCCTGTTCGGACTGGCCTGCATCGCCTTGGCACTCGGCCTGCAATTCTGGAACGAGGGCCGCGCCATGCGCCGCACCCAGGTGCTGGATGCCGCGATGGAGCAGGTGCAGCCGCTGGCGCAGGCCGGCGAAGGCGCGCTGGCGTACGTGAACGCGCACGCCAGCGCCAGCCAGCCGGTGCGGGACCCCGATTTTGGCGTCGCGACGCAGGGCATCGCACTGAGTCGCGAGGTCGAAATGTTCCAGTGGGTGGAGCGGCGCGAGCAGCGCACGGAACGCCGCGCCGACGGCAGCACCCGCGAAGTCGACGTGTACCGCTACGAGCGGCGCTGGACTGACGAACACACAGACAGCGCGGGCTTTCAGGAGCCGGCAGGCCATGAGAACCCGCCGCCGCCGGCCTTCCGCAGCAGACACTTCAGTGCCGACGAGGTGCGCGTTGCCGAGCGCGTGCTTGAGCCGGTCATTGTCGGTGAGATGAGCGGCTGGGAGGCGCTTCCAAGCAGTGTGGATGTTCTGCCACCGAACCTTGCCGCCAGCTTTCGCGAGGCCGATGGCTGGCTGTTCAGCGGCGAGAACTACGTCGCTCCGCAGGTCGGCGACCTGCGCATCCGCTTCGCGCGGATTCCTGAAGGCCCGGTCAGCCTGATCGCCGCGGCGAGCGCGGGCCGGCTGGCACCTGCGAATCTGCGAAGTGACGACGCTTTCTATCTGATCGAGCGCGGCCAGCACACGCCCGAGGCCTTGATCGAATCCGCCCGCAGCACCAACAGCGTGTTGGCCTGGGGGCTGCGCATCAGCGGTTTTGGCCTGCTCTGGATGGGCTTTGGCCTGCTGCTGCGCCCCCTGGTAGCGCTGGCCGAATGGGTACCGCTGCTGGGTCGACTGGTCGGTGGCGCCGCTGCGGTGGTGTCGTTCGCGTTTGCAGCGACCTTCAGCCTCGTCGCGATCGGCAGCGGCTGGCTGTGGTACCGGCCCTGGTGGTTGTTCGGCGGGCTGGCGCTGATGGTTGTTCTCGGCGTCGTGTTGTTCCGTCGCGACGCGAAAGCACCAGCATCCGCGGTTACGCCGCCAGACAGGCCGCCCCCACCTCCACCCGCCGCGTGATGTTTCAGGGCAGCGCAGCGAAGCCCGCGGCAGCCTCCTTTCACCCCGAAAGCGCCAAGCCGAAACCAAGCCGCTCTACTCCCCTCTCCCCTTGCGGGAGAGGGGCCAGGGGAGAGGGGTCGCCCCGCGGCACG
>CAZPHV010000117.1:0-5392 GCA_964586455.1 uncultured Aquimonas sp. | reverse complement strand
CGCAATCGCCGCCGACGCGGACCACCGCCGCTCTACTCCCCTCTCCCCATGCGGGAGAGGGGCCGGGGGAAAGGGGCCGCCCCGCGGCACGCGCAATCGCCGCCGACGCGGACCACCGCCGCTCTACTCCCCTCTCCCCATGCGGGCGAGGGGCCGGGGGAGAGGGGGCGCCTCGCGACGAGCGCCACTACCCCCGTCCCACACCAAGCGCAATACTTCGCCGGCAAACTAGTGCGCTGCGCATGTGACGTGAGCGCGCGTTCGCGTCTCCAGGCGCAGCTCCCCACTGCTAGTGGCTGCGCGCGTGTTCGCCACAGCGACAGCCCAGGCGCACCCCCAAATTCTTCCCTCGCGTAACACTCGACCGAACACGCCGCGATTCTGATCGCCGCATTCCAGAACGGAGCACGAATCCATGCGCCACACGAGCCCGAGCAGCGCCAAGCCCACCGACCCACTTCGCCGCCGCCTGCTGGGCGGTAGCGCTGCCTCCCTGCTCGCGCTCAGCCCCCTGGGCCAAGCCTTCGCCCGCGCCGGCCTGAGCAGCGAAAGCGGCGCGCGCGCCGTTGGCTACGGCCCCCTGCGCCCGGTTGCCGACGAAGCCACCGGCCTGCCGCTGCTGCAGCTGCCCGAAGGCTTCAGCTATCGCAGCTTCGGTTGGGCGGGCGAAGACCTGGCGGAGGGGCTCGGCAAGATCCCCGGCGATGCCGACGGCATGGGCCTCGTGCGCAGCGAGGGCGAGGTCTTCACCCTCGTGCGCAACCACGAAATCGTGAACCTTGCCGGCAGCTTCGGCCCTGCCAGCAGCCACTACAACGCCCCCTGCGGCGGCGGCACCGTCACGCTGCTTTATGACCGCGCGGCAGGAAAACTAGTCGAAGCCCGCGGCTCACTCTCGGGCACCCTCAACAATTGCGCTGGGGGCACCACCCCCTGGGGCAGCTGGCTTTCCTGCGAAGAGATCGTTATCCCCGCGAACTACGCCGGCGCCCACAAGGGCCAGCCCCTGCAGGTGCAGAAGGCGCACGGCTTCGTTTTCGAAGTGCCGGCAGACGGTGCGTCGGACGCCCGCCCCTTGACCGCGCTCGGCCAGTTCCGTCACGAAGCTGCCGCGGTCGATCCACGCGACGGCGTGGTCTATCTCACCGAAGATCACCGGCCGGCTGGCTTCTATCGCATGTTGCCCAAGACGCCCGGCAAGCTTATCGAGGGCGGGCGCCTGCAAATGCTGCGGGTGAAGACCCAGCCCGATCTGCGCCGCGGCCTCAAGACCGGCCAGCGTTTTGACGTCGACTGGGTGGACATCGAAAACCCCGAGGCCGGCTGGGTTGAAGGCGGCGGCATCGACGGCGTCCTGCAACAGGGCGTCGCCCAGGGCGCGAGCCTGTTTACCCGCCTGGAGGGCCTGATCATCGGCGAGGACGAAGTCTTCTTCACCGCCACCGATGGCGGCGATGCGAGCGTCGGCCAGGTGTTTCGGTTCGTCCCCAGCAGCCAGACGCTGGAGTTGTTCTACGAATCCCCCAGCAGCGCCGTGCTCGACTACCCCGACAACATCTGCCTCGGCCCCAATGGCCTGCTGGTGCTCTGCGAGGACAGCGACCAGCCGGTGCAGCGCCTGTATGGGCTGGACCGCGCCGGCGGCCTGTTCGAACTGGCACGCAACAACACGCAGCTTGAGAACGTGTTTGGCCACAGCGGCGACTTTCGCGGCGCCGAATGGGCGGGCGCCTGCTTCAGCCCCGACGGCCGCACCCTGTTCGCCAATGTCTACCGGCCGGGGTTTACGGTGGCGATTACCGGACCGTTCGCTGAAGCGTGAGCCTTCGAGTAGCGCGAGCGATGCGGTCGATCACGCGCTGGTGGGTTTCTGCGCAAGCAGGGCCGGTCAACGCGTCCCCAGTATTTCAGCGTTGCCCTGGAGCCGATTTCGGCAGTAGGCGCCGGCGCGTCGCTGAACGGTCAAGCCTTGAACGGATGCTCCGCATCCAACCAAAGTGGATCCGAACCGTCGGCGCTCTCCGCGCGCTCCGCACGGCGTGCGCGCGGTTGGCGCAGGCACGCGCCTGATCCGAACCCAAAGACCTCGCACTTGCATCGGACACTCGCAACATCAGAACAACTTCCGCATGGCGTCGTGAAAGCTATGCCTAGCGCTTGCCGTGACCAAGCCACTCAGCCACCGTCAACCGCCTGAGCGCGGTGCAGTACGCATCCAGATCGAAAGGCGCCGCCGCATCGCGCGCCTTGAGCATCGGGAAGATGTGCTCTGCCACCACGTAGCCCACCGCGTGCACGGCGTCGTGCCGTGATAGCCCGGCGCCGGTCAGGCGTTGCAGGGCTTCCTGCGCTTCGACGGGCTCACGCATCGCGACCTGATTCTCGACCACCGTGTGCATTGCCGAGTGCAGCACCAGGTTCTGCCCGAAACCACCCTGTTTCGAGTGATACGCCTGAACCAGCTGCAGCCGCAGCGCTTCATCGAGTGACAGCCAAATCGCAGGATCGGGCGCCATATCTGGGTCATATCGCCTCATGGTTGGGCTCCTGTGTGCAGGCGGCAAGCACTGCATCGTAGTAGTGGTTGCCGCCTTCATCCATGTACTCCGCCGCGACCCGCAGGCCCGCGTCCTGCAATGCGGCCTGATACGCCGTATCGCCGAGCGAGATCGACTGATGGCCCGTCATCAGGTCCATCCACTCGGCCTGTTGCACCGGGGCGCTGAACAGAAATCGCCCGTCCGGCTTCAGCGCCGCCGATACGCGCGCAATCACTTCGCGCTGTTGGGCCGGAGCCAGCAGGAACAGCAGCCCGATCGCTACCACGCCATCGAACTGCATGCCGAAGAACGAAGAGGTCTCGGCCGCCTCGCAGGCCGCCTGATGCTGGGGAAAGTGGCGTCGAAACGCGTCTACGAGTCGCGGCGAGGCATCGATGCCGTACACCTTGCACCCTGCCTCGCTCAGCACGCCGGAAATCGGCAGCCCCGACCCGCAGCCCAGATCAAGCACGGCGCTATCGTCCGGCAGTGCCTTGCACCAGGCGCGTACCGTCGAGGCGCCGACAGTTGAGCGAAGCGCGATGAACTGCTCTGCGATCTCATCCCAGCCATTTGAGGCGTCAATGCTCATGCATGATTCCCTATCGCTTCACGCAGTTCATCGCTTGCATCCGCAGGCTCGTGGCGCCCAGTGGTCAGCGTGCACCCGTTGAAACAAGCCAAAGCGGGTCGGGGCAGCAAGCCACAAGAGTTCCCTGAAAGTCTTGGGCTCAGGAGCGTATTCACCGAGCGCAGTGGCTCTGGGCTCCTGGCCAGCACTGAGCTTCATCACGAATCAGGTTCATCTGTGCAGCTTGGGAGCCAACTCGCTCACTCGCCCTGTCATGAATACACTGTTGGGATCGGCCTTGTAGCTACCAAAAGGCGCGCACGGTACGAAGCCAAATGAAGCGTACAACTGCCGGGCGGGCTCGAAGAATGCCATGGAGCCTGTCTCCAGGCTCAATCGTGAATAGCCGCGCACAGTTGCCTGTTGGATGATGTGCTGCAGCACCCTGGAAGCCACTCCTTGCCTCAGGTGAGAAGCGGCAGTACGCATGGACTTGACCTCGGCATGCGACTCCGTCAACTGCTTGAGCGCACCAAATCCGGCCACAATCGGGCCATCCCATAGGCTCCAGAAGGTTACGTCTGCAGAACGGAGCCCACTAAGGTCCAGCGCATGGCGGCTCTCCGCGGGTGCAGTAGGTGCCAACGCGTCGAGATGCTCGCGGAGCAAGTCGAGAACCGCATGGCTTTCCAGTGTATCGACGCGAATGTCCACAAATTCTCCCGAGGCGCGTGGCGCCTGCGTTAAGCCGGGCCGAGAACCGGCATCGACTCGGATGAGTTGCTAGCCTTCGCCAGGAGGCGTCGGCTTCTTAACAAGTGAGGCGAACGAGGCAGCCGCGAGACCTATGAACCCAGATTGGAATAAGCTCGGCCAAAACGAATAAGCAAGCCAAGGTTGTAAGAAGTGAGTGATCAACGACGAGCACCCTAAAAATGCGGCGCCCGCTACGATGAGCGCAATGCGAGGTTGTTTGAGGTGAGAGAGAAGCCACGCGTAGGTAATGACCAGAAGCATCGTTAGAGCCAAGGCCAACCAGTAGTGATCGATGGTTTGCATCGCGGATGTCCAATCTAGTCAGATTCGCTTGTTGGCGAGCATTGATGTTGGGTCGCTTGAACCGGGTCGCATAGCCGCTTCGGGTTGAAATGACCGTTAGACTTTTTCGTTCGCAGATAGACGAGCTTCCAGCTCGTCAACGGCTGCATTGAAAAACACGCGGAGGCAGACCAGGGAGCAGAATGCGCGTTCGAACTGGCCGAGCGGCTCATTGGACAGCTGCGCGCGATCTATCCATTTACGTAAGGGCTCAGGCCCAGCGACGCACCGCCCTGCTGTAGGCAGCGTACTGTGCCGGGAATCGCGAGGACAGATGCCGCTCTTCCGGCAGGATCTGGAAATGGGTGATGTACGCCACAAACGAAGCGACCGTGAGCAGCCCCCAAGGTTGCGCGAGGCAAGTGGACCAACCGAGCAGGGCCAGCGCATAGCCCAGGTACATGGGGTTACGGGAAAAGCGGTAAGGCCCTTGGGTGACGAGGACGGATGCTAGTGCCGGCTGGACCGGGCTGACCGAGGTGCCAGCGCGCCGGAAAAGGACCTTGGGCCACGCGTTGATGCCGAGGCCTGCGGCGACGAGCGCCGCTCCGATGCACGAGAGCACTACTGATGGGGCATGGTTCCTAGGCAGGACCCAAACAATGCCCGCCAATAGGGCTACTAGAACGGGCGGCGGCACCTTTGCCTCGAGCGCCGAAATTGCTCCACGCATGAGCCCTAACACCCAAGTTCAGCGGAACCGCGCAGCGGTTTCCGCTGACACGCGAAGTTATGCATTTGACCCCGCCAACCTGCGGCGAAGCAAGCTGATGGCGCGCGCACGACCCGGGTTGGACGGCATGGACTCCAGCCGGGCGATCTCCTGCTCCAGCTCATGACGGCGTCGAACCGCAAGCTCGTAGTGATGAGCATCGCGAGCGATGCGCTCGCTGGAGAGCTGCGCCTGAAGTGATATCCACTCCTTGGCCTTCTGCTTCGGAGGCACCGGGATCTTGTAGCCAAGGTAGGAGCACTCGCGATTGCACGTCGGGCAAGGAACCGGCCCGCTGAAGGCCGTGTTGCGCCTCACGGCGTTCCGGCACTCGAAACAAACCCATGCAGCAGTTCCCATGGCTAAGGCCTAACGCCTGAGTTAAGCCGCGCCGAAGGCGTCGGCTTGAATGATGAGTTGAACGAAGCCGCTACGCGGCAGATTGATCCACCCTCGACTCGCGCACCCGGT
>CAZPHV010000116.1:0-7704 GCA_964586455.1 uncultured Aquimonas sp. | reverse complement strand
CTCTGACACCGACACGACCAAGAAGTTCAAGCTTCTTCGTACCGAATCAATAGCGTTGTTGAAACAGACCTACTCTATTAATGGCTTTTCGGTAACCGCCAGCGCCGCACGGCTGCGGCGCAAAATTGCCATGCTCCGATGGTGGGGCACGGCTCCGTGCTTTGGCATCGCGGCGGCGATGCCCCTTAGACTGACTGCAACGGCGATCGCGCATCGCCGAGCGAGGGGGCGTTCGCCCCACCGCGGGCCCTTGAGCAAGACGGTGGGCTCCTGCGGCGCGGCGCTGGCGAAGTTTGCATTATCTGGATCCTGACGTGTCAAGACAAGAACAAACAACGTACCTCGTCTTGGAGCCGCCGGCGACTTGATGCAGTAAAGTTGCCGGCGAGCGGATCGGGCCGTGCCTGTTCGCGACGAGCGGGCAGGCGTCACTGTTCATTCTGATAAATGCCATCCCCGCGGACCACCTCTTGCGCGACCGCCCGATCGAGTCCTGGTGTGGCGACTGGACGTGATCGTGCCCAGGGGCCGTGCCGGCAGCCCCATTGCCCGCAAGGCCGCCGCCGCCAAGCGCGTGTCGCCGGTGCGGGTGACCGTCCTCGCGTGTGCATGAAGGACCAGAGGGATTCCCGTATCTGGGTCGTCGACCAGGCGGGCGATGCCGACCCCAGCACCCACGCTACCGATCAGAAGGAGGCGATGGGCATTGCCATGGGGGCGAAGGCCTGCACTGGCGCACCCGGGACACCTTCGACTATCTGGCGAGGGTTCCGATGGGTTGGTGCATGGAGGATCTGTGTGTCCCGGTGGCCGCAGGCATCCGCCTACCAGAAGCGCCCCGGCAGCGCAGGCGGAATACCGCGCAAGACGCCTCAGCTCACCGCGCCCAGCTTGAAGATGCGCAGTCAAGAAACAGGTTGGATTTCAGATCGGGCCGGCGTGCTCCGGGATGCTGCGCAGCGAGGGGCGGTGACGCCGATTCTCCGTTTCGTCAACGTCCTCAACCCTACAGTGGATTCCCACATGCTGTGGCTCGACGGATCCTCTCCATCGATGTCACCACCAGCGTCCACTGCGGCGCCGCTCCGATCGTTGGAGGTTGGCGATCCGCTGCAAGCGTTGGTGCCTAACGCGTTGGGGCGTTGGTACTGGGGAACCGCCGGAGCACATGTAACGGGTATGCTTTTGGGTATGACAAAGGATCTTTTTCGAGCAGAAGTTCGTGAGGCACGCAAGTCGGACTGGCTTGGCGCAACACATCTGCCTGGCGTGCGCTTGGGCTGGCCTGTGTCGATCTTGGCCGCTGCGCTCGTCCTGGCTGTGGTGATCGCGCTGTTTTTCGGCGGTTATGCCCGCAAGGAGCGGGTGCCTGGTCAGCTCGTTCCTGCTGGCGGCCTTCTCAACGTCACGGCAACTGCCTCCGGCGTGATTACGCGCCGTCTGGTGCGGGAGGGCGAGCTGGTACACGCTGGTCAACCGCTGATGGAGCTCTCTCCGGATATCGATGTCGTGGATTCCCAGGCGGCCGGCGCGGTGGCCGAGCGCATCGCGGTGGAACTCGACCGGCGGCAGGACCGGTTGCGCGAGGATCTGGACAACCTTGAAGCAGGGCGGCGACAGCAGGAGGCGGCGCTGCGGCGTCAGATCCTGGGCCTGAAGCGGCAATTGGAGTCGATCGAAGCGGAACTCGTCGTGCGTCATCAGCAGGCCGAATCCTCCGAGCGGATGCTGGAGCGCATCCGGCCGCTGTGGGACCAGCGTACGCTCAGCGATGTGCAGGCCCAGCAGTACGAGGATCAGGCCCTGAATGCGCGCGCGGCACTGGAAGTCGCGACGCGGAATCGTCTGGACATCGAGCACGGATTGGCCGATGCGCAGCTTCAGCTCGAAGAGCTGCCCCTGACACTGGCGGCACGTCGGAGCGACATCGAAGGTGCGCTGGCCGACATCGAACAGACCCGGGTGCGAAATATGGCGCAGCGGGCCATCTTGCTGAAAGCGCCCGGTGCGGGTGTCGTGTCCGGACTGGCAATTGAGCAGGGGCAGGCGGTGGTTGAGCGGCAGCGCCTGCTGTCGCTCGTTCCCGAGGGCGCTAGGCTTCAGGGCGAGTTGTGGGCGCCCACCCACGCGATTGGCTTGGTCGAGGTCGGCGACTTGGTGGCGATCCGCTACCACGCGTTTCCGCACCAGAAGTTCGGCCATCAGCGTGGCCGGGTCGTCGAGATCGGCGGCAGTCCGCTGTCTCCGGACGAGGTTCGGAGCCGTTCGGGTCTGGATCCCGGCCAGCCGGCTTTTCGCATCCTCGTCGAACTGGATAGACAGCGGATCGCAGCCGGAACTGGCGAACATGCCTTGCGTGCCGGCATGTCACTGGATGCCGATCTGATTCAGGAGTACCGGCGTCTGTATGAATGGCTGATCGCGCCGATGGGCGATGTTCTCCGCCGCACTCCAGACGGAGAGGCGCCATGATGGCCCAGGCAAGCGCCCCGGCGCGTCCTGGGCGGCGACACCTGCCGGTGATCCAGCAGAACGAGATCGCCGAATGCGGTCTCGCCTGCCTGGCAATGATCGCCCGCTACCACGGCCATGATGTCGATCTGGCCAGCCTGCGTCGCCGTTTTCCGGTATCGCTGAAGGGTGCCAGCCTATCGCGCCTTATCTCGATCGCCGGTAATTTAGGGTTCGGTACCCGGCCGTTGCGCGCCGAAGTTGAGCATCTGGCAAATCTGCGTCTGCCCTGCATCCTGCACTGGGATCTCAACCATTTTGTCGTGCTGAAGCGCATCGATCGCGGCCGGGCTGAAATCCACGATCCGGCCCGGGGGCATGTGTCGATGCCGCTGGCCGAATTCGGCCGCCATTTCACCGGTATCGTTCTCGAGCTGACGCCTTCGGCGAAGTTCGAGCCGATCCAGGCCCGTCAGCGCGTCAGCCTGCGCGGCCTAGTGGGGCGCGTCTACGGTGTGCGCCGTTCGGTCGTCCAGATTTTGCTGCTTGCCTTGGCTCTGGAAGTGTTGACCCTAGCGTTGCCGCTGGCCCTGCAATGGGTGCTGGACCTCGTGCTGGTGTCCTCCGATCTGGCTTTACTGAGTCTCATCGGTATCGGTTTCCTGACGATCGTCGTGTTCCAGTCCGCGATCGCCGCGATGCGCGGCTGGGTCGTCGCGGAGCTCGGCGCTTCTCTAAGTGCGCAGTGGATTACCAACCTGTTCGGTCACCTGTTGCGCCTGCCGTTGGACTACTTCGAGAAGCGCAGCGTCGGCGGCGTTCTGTCCCGCTTCATTTCCGTGCATTCGATTCAGCAGACATTGACCGGAAGCTTCGTCGAGGCCTTGCTCGACGGCCTGACGGTGGTGCTCGTGCTGCTGCTATTGGTGATGTACAGCGGTCCGCTGACTCTAATCGTAATTGCCGCATTCGGCCTCTATGCCCTGCTCCGCTGGCTGACGTTCCGGCGGTTACGGACGCTAAAGGAAGAGCAGTTGATCCACATGGGTCGGCAGCAGAGCCAGATGATCGAATCGATCGAAGGCGTGCAGACGATCAAGCTGGCGAACAAACAGGACGAGCGGCGCGCACGCCTGGCCAATGCCACGGTCGAGGTCGCGCACCGCGAAGCGGCGATTGGCCGGGTCAATGCGACATTCGCGGCGCTTGCCCGGCTGATCTTCGGCGCGCTGCGCATCGTATTGATTTGGATCGGCGCTGTCATGGTGCTGAATGGCGAGTTCAGCGCGGGCATGATGGTGGTGTTCGTCACCTATTCGGATCTGTTCGCGACCCGCGCCGGCAGCTTGATCGACAAACTGGTGGAGTTCCGGCTGCTGGGCATGCATGGCGAGCGCATTGCCGATATCGCCCTGGAGCCGCCGGAGCCGCATGTACACAGTGAGTACACCGGTCCCTTGCCGACCCCGACCATCGAAGTCGACGCCATCAGCTTCCGCTACGCAGAGGATGATCCTTGGGTGCTGGACGAGTGTTCAATGAGGATTGTCGCGGGCGAGTCCGTTGCCATCGTCGGCCCCTCGGGCTGCGGCAAGACGACGCTGGCGAAGATTCTGCTCGGCCTCTTGCAGCCGGTTTCTGGAACGATTCGGATCGGCGGCATTGACATCGAAAACTTCGGCCTCGTCGCCTACCGCGATCTTTGTGCGGCGGTGATGCAGGAAGATGTGCTGTTCGCTGGCTCGATCGCTGACAACATCTCGTTCTTCGATTCCGACGCCACGATGGGGCGGATCGAGGCCGCGGCTCGTGCCGCGCAGATCCACGACGACATCGTCGCGATGCCCATGGGATATGAGTCCTTGGTGGGCGACATGGGTTCGTCGCTGTCAGGCGGCCAGAAGCAGCGGGTGCTGCTGGCACGGGCCCTATACCGCCGGCCGGCAATCCTGCTCCTGGACGAGGCAACCAGCCACCTCGACGTAGCGCGCGAGCACGCCGTGAACGAAGCCATCGCAGAACTGGCGGTGACCAGGATTGTCATCGCCCATCGCCCGGAAACGATCCGCAGTGCCGACCGCGTCATCGAGCTTCAAGGTGGCCGCGTTCGCTCGGAGGATGCAAGCTGAACGGTGCGATCGAAAGCGAGCGTCGCGTTCTACCCCACATATCAGCTTTGAGATCGATCGAGGATCGAGTCGTCCGCAAGCGTCAGGCCAAGCCGCCCATAACACAACCTCGGGCCATGTCGAGCCTCAGCGGCTGACCGGTGGCCAGCCCTCGATGGGCAGCAGGCTGTCAACGTCCGGGTTCGGATGAGGGGCGACGGCGAGTTAACAGTAGACCAGGCAGTCCTGCGGGGAGGCGCGGCTGGCCTTCGCTTTGGCGATCACGCCCACGATCGCGGCGGCGCGTTTGCTGGCGCAAGTGCTTCCGCCGAACGGCCAGTTGTTGCGGCCCAGCGGGTGGCGCATGGCTTTGCTTGGGTCGCTGTGCTTCAGTGCTTGCAGGCCAGCGTCTTCATCCAATGCTGCAGCGCCTTCCAGTTCGGCGTGGCGTGCTGTTGGCGGTAGGCGTTCAAAGTCTTGCTTTGCAGGCCGTGCGCTTCAGTATCGGCTTCGATCCGTTAAGGCGCGCGGATGTGCTCGACCGCCTCCCGCGCGGGCGGCTGCTGCTGACCTGGACGACTTCGACAGATGTGTGGCGCACGTGCACCCAGTAGGCTGGCTCGGTGACGCGCTCACGTAACAGCGCCTTACAGCTGACGTCGTCGTCAACCAAGTGCGCACCGCGCCAGTCTCCGAGGAACTCGCGTAGAGATTGCCGCTGCGGCTGGTGGCGTAGTCAAACACCACGAAACTGGGTTCGGGGAAGATGGCCTGCTGCCAATACAGCGGCAGGTGGTCGTTGAACCGGTCCAGCATCACCTGCAACAGCAGCGAGAGCATCGGCACGCAGTGGCCGATGAGGGCAGGCGCGACCGGCTCGGCGACGATGGTCTCGTACGCGCGGCATGCGTGCTGCGGGTAGACATGATGCGATGCAGGCTGAACCTTGCCGTTGCCTCGACCAGCAACCCGCCCCCGCGCATGCGCCAAAGTACCACCAAGAGCACTTCATCCAGAGCGGCTCGCGACACAGCGCAGCCATCTCTCTTGATGAAGCATTGGGCAGCTTGAAGCGTCATGTGTTCGCTGAACTACTGAGCACTGAGTGAATCAGGGAAGCCCGAGCACCAGACACGCATTGGTGCCGCCAAACCCGAAGCTGTTCGACAGGACGGTGCGCAGTTCGCCTTCGCGTGTGCGCCGCAGCAGGGGTGCGTCGCCCACATCAGGGTCGGGCGTGTCCACATTCGCCGAGCCTGCCATGAAGCCGCCTTCAAGCATTGCCAGGCAGTAGATCGCCTCGTGCACGCCGGCTGCGCCCAGCGAGTGGCCGGACAGCGACTTGGTCGACGAAAACGGTGGCATTGAATCACCGAACACCTCGCGCAGCGCGCGCAGCTCGGTGAGGTCGCCCAGCGGAGTCGAGGTGCCGTGGGTGTTGATGAAGTCGATCGGCGTGTCGACGCCCGCGATGGCCTGGCGCATGCACGCGATCGCGCCATCACCCGAGGGTGCGACCATGTCGGCGCCGTCCGAGGTGGCGCCGTAGCCGACAATTTCGGCGAGGATGCGCGCGCCGCGGGCCTGCGCGTGTTCAAGCGCTTCCAGCACCAGCGCACCGCCGCCGCCGGCGATGACGAAGCCGTCGCGGTCGGCGTCATAGGCGCGGGATGCCTGCTCGGGCGTGTCATTGCGCTTGGTCGACAGCGCGCCCATGCCGTCGAACAGGCTGGCCATGCCCCAGGAGTTCTCTTCGCCGCCGCCGGCAAACATCACGTCCTGCAGGCCCCAGGCGATCTGCTGGGCCGCCGCTCCAATGCAATGGGCCGAGGTCGCACAGGCCGAGCTGATCGAATAGTTGATGCCGCGCACCTTGAAGCGCGTGGCGAGACAGGCCGACACGGTCGACGCCATGGTGCGGGTGACCTGATACGGGCCCACGCGGCGCACGCCGCGGCTGCGAAGGGTGTCGGCGGCCTCGATCTGGTTGGCCGGCGAGCCGCCACCCGAGCCCATGATCAGGCCGGTGCGCGGGTGGCTGACCTGCTCTGCGCTCAGCCCGGACATTGCAATGGCATCGTCCAGCGCGACGCTGGCGTAGGCGGCAGCGTCGCCCATGAAGCGACGGTCGCGACGATCGATGCGGACTTCCAGATCGATCTCGGGCACGCCGGCGATCTGACTGCGCAGCCCGGCCTCGGCAAACGCCTCGCAGCGGCGGATGCCCGAGCGGCCGGCGCGCAGCGCAGCGCTGACGGTGGCGAGATCATTGCCCAGGCAACTGACGATGCCGGCTCCGGTGATGACAACACGGCGCGGAGACATCAGAAGCCCGAGGTGTCGGTGAACAGGCCGACGCGAAGGTCGTTGGCCGTGTAGATCTCGCGGCCATCGACCGACATGCGGGCATCGGCCACGATCATGTTGAGCTTGCGGCGGATCACCCGCTTTACGTCGAGCGTATAGCGCACCTGCTTGGCTGTGGGCAGCACCTGGCCGGAGAAGCGCACCTCGCCGACACCCAGCGCACGACCGCGTCCCGGCAGGCCCTGCCAGGTCAGGTAGAAGCCGGCCAGCTGCCACATCGCATCCAGGCCCAGACAGCCGGGCATGACCGGGTCACCGCGGAAATGGCAGTCGAAGAACCACAGGTCGGGATGGATATCGAGTTCTGCTTCGATCTCGCCTTGGCCGTGAGCGCCGCCCTCGTCGGTGATCCGCGCGATGCGGTCGAACATCAGCATCGGTGGCAGCGGCAGCCGCGCCTGGCTGCCTTCAAACAGACGGCCTTCGCCGGAAGCGATCAGCTGATCGCGATCGAATGAGTCGAACATATGTTCCGTGCCCGGATATCGCCGCCTGCTGCGGCAGGGTTGGGATTATCCCTGAAACCGGAACAAGTGTTCACTGACTATCGTCAAGCCTCGAAGACCTGCATCGGCGGCTGCTGCCGTTCCGGGGGCGATTCCGGCAAGCGCTGCGCTCATCCACGAAGCGAGCGAGGGTGACGCGGACCCTTCCAAAGAACCTGGGCCGCGATGCGCGGGTCTTGGCTTTGATCCCGCGAAAGCGTCTCTCGCTCTCGTAGGGTAGTTGAACGAAGCCGCTACGCGGCAGATTGATCCACCCTCGACTCGCGCACCCG
>CAZPHV010000115.1:0-7780 GCA_964586455.1 uncultured Aquimonas sp. | reverse complement strand
AGGCGGAATCAAACGGCGGCTGTCGTGCAAGGGGTTTTTCGACAGGCTGCTAGAAACTCTTTGTTCGCTTGACGGGAGAGCTTACGACCCTCAGCCAGTTGCCAAAGCCCGGCGCCACATGACAAGGGGGCAAGTCATCACGCTTGGGGCCGACCGTCGTTCTCGACCTGCGGGTCTTCGCTGCTGAACTGATTGCCGTAGGAGTCACTAAAGACTATCTCGAAGCAGAAGACTGATGGCTTCGGGTCGGTGTTGACGTCGGTGAGGATGAGGGACTGTTGATCTGCCGGGATGGCCCAAGTCAACTGATCGGCGGTATCAAATGGATGGCGCTGCGCGTTGATGCCAACGATGCGGAATCCGCGGCTAATCATGTAGTAGGTTATCGTTTCCGTTTTTCCAAACTCCACTGGCGTAGGTTCGGCGCCGAAACTGATAGCGAAATCTGGGAACGCGCCGTTGATGGAGATGCTGATTCTTTGGCTCATTTTGCTGTCCTTTCTTTGGGTCTAAGCGCGAGATAGTGCGGCAATTCTTCGGTTGATCTCGGGCAGTCTTCGGTGGTTTTCATCCAACTGCTTCAGGAGTTCCCTGAGTGCAATGTGGAACTTGAGAGAGCGCTTGTTTTCGGGTGGCAGGTTCTCAAGAATTTCAAGGGCCCTCGCTTGCCAAGCTCTACCGTCATGCGACAGTCGGGAGGCAAGTTGGGCAAACAGGACTCGCATTTCTTCATTGTTCGTCCAGCCTGTTTGTGTAGCGCTCATCTCCTCCAGTGTCCTGCGCGCGCAGGCGTTGGTGCGACGTGCGTCGCGGTTCAATTCGAGGCAGCGCACCCCCTTTACTTTAAGATGCTCCACTGTTGTTATTTCTGTTTGGTCTAGCTGCTCGAAAGCACGCTCTGCGACTTGTAGCCTCGCGGAGGCAATCCGCTGATCCGCACCAGCCTCGGACGCGCTCAAGAATGCTACCAAGGCCAGAAGTGCTTGCCTCCAAGGTTGCGTTTTATCGTTCTCAGCGTCCTGTCGTGCAAGTTCAAGGGCGCGTTCCAGATTCCCCGAAATTGGCTCTCCGATCCCAAGGTCTCGTCCCAAAGTCGCAAGAGTGTACCTCGCATTTATTTCATAGCGTCGGATTCTTGGATTCATTCCGACCGCGTGGGCGTGCCTTTCGAGTACTTCAAGTGCGTTTAATCTGCTCGCAAGTGCAGATCTGGGCAGCCCCGAGCGCTCTTGCGCATTAGCCAGCCATGAGAGCGAGTCTGCAAGATCTATAGAGCTTGGATCGCTTCCATCTATCTCCATGGACTGCCACAGAGAAACAGCCTCAAGGAAGTTGCCCATTGCGTCATCCGGACGGTCCTGACTCAACATCAAGGTCCCGAGATTGTTGAGTGCGTACGCGATCTCCTGTTGCCTGGTCTTATTTGACGCTCCCGGATAATTCAAACTCCGAGCTTCTGACAAGTATCGGATCCAATGTCGCTCTGCGGAGACGTAGTCCAGCTGACGATACGACAGAAGACCGCGCCAATACGCCACTTGTCCCGCCTCATAGCGCAGCGAGTCTAGGCCGTCGTCAGCGCCTTGAAGCGCCTCGTCAAGAACACGAGCCGCCTGTTCGAGTATTGGCGCTGCTTGGTCAAGATGCTGGCGCGTCACCTGCACCTCCCCCAGCGTGCGCAGGGCCCTGGCGCGGGCCAATGCGCTCGCCGCATCACCGCGAATATCCGCCTCGCCCAGGTACTTGAGTGCCTCCGCGCCAATGCTGTCGAGCAGATCCAGCCGGCCCAAGGGGCGCAGCTTTTCGGCGAAATCGCCCAGCATGTATTGGATCAGCTGCTCGGCCTCGCCGCGACGCTGCTCCGCGAGCACTTGCGCAGCTTCCGCCTGGGCTCGGCCGGCGCGCGCTTCGGTGAGGCCATAGAGCGCCAGGCCGGTGCCACCGACCAGGGCGAGGCCAATGAGCGATGCAGCAGCCGTTGCCACCGCATTCCGCCGGAGGAAGCAGCGCAGCGTGTAGCCGGGCCCGCCTGCGACCGCAAGCACCGGCTCGTTCTGCAGCCAGCGCTGCAGGTCTTCCGCCATCGACGCGGCCGAGGCGTAGCGTTGTTCACGGTCTTCAGCCAGGGCCTTCAACGCGATGGCGCGCAGCTCGAAGGGTGCGCGTCTCAGCTGAGTGGTCTCGTTGTTCGCGGGTGTTCGTGTGCTCAGGCTGCGCACGAAGGCTTCCCGCAGCGCTGTGCTCTCAGGCGCGCGGGTGTCGAAAGGCAGGCCGACCTGCTGGCGCAGACACTCGGCCAGCATCACGCCCAGCGCATAGATGTCGCAGCGCGCATCGATACCGGCCGGCCCGGGCGCGCGCTGCTCAGGCGCCATGTAGGCGGGTGTGCCGGCAATCTGATTGGGCTGCATCAGCGTCGGGCCATCCGCACTGCTGCCCAGTGCGATGCCGAAATCGATGATCCGCGGCAGTGGGCCGGCTTCAGTGTCCTGTACCAGAACGTTCTGCGGTTTCAGGTCGCGATGGATCAGGCCGCGCTGGTGCGCATGCTGGATGCCACCGCACAGCTCGATGAACATCCGAATCAATGACTTCAGCGACTGCGGATGCAGCCGCAGGTATTCGTCCAGCGGACGCCCAGGCACGTACTCCATGGCGAAGAAAAGCGCGCCGTCGGGCAGGCGCCCGGCATCGAAGATCTGCGCGATCGCGCGATGCGAAAGCTGGGCGAGTGCCTGGCGCTCGACTTCGAAGAAGGCCTCGGCGCGCGCGCTGCGGCGCTCCGGCAGCATGACCTTCAGTGCGACATCGCGAATCAGCGGCTGCAGTTGGTGGGCGAGCCAGACCGCTCCCATCCCGCCCTTGCCCAGCCGACGGACCAGCTTGAATGCTCCGACCCGTTGGCCCTCGACCCAGTCACCAAAGCCCGTCGCGGTCGACGGACACTCGGCGTGCAGAGTGTCTCGGCGTGTCAACAGGCTGGTGGGCTGCTCGCTGGAGGCCATCTGCTCGCTGAACGGCGGCTGTGAAGGCCATCACTATACGGGGCATGTTTATTGCAGCGCCAGTGGCCAGACACCGGGGTCATTGTTCCTCGATGTGCGCGATGCGGCCCTGGGCTCGGGCCGGCTGCCAGCCCTTCCGTCTCCGTGAGCGAGCTCGCGTGATTTGTCGCCGGCCTTAAGGGTTCACCCTATCGTCGAGTCCTAGGCTGGGTACGAACGCGCCCTCGGCCTCCCTGCGGCGAGCTGCTCGGGTAACGGCCAGATCCAGATGGCTTTGTGCAGTCACCTCGGGAAAGCTTGCGAGCATGCGAGGCCCGAGACTTCGTTCTGCTTCCGGCTTCCACAGGATGTGCTGGTGGATGCGCTGCGCGTATCCACGCCGCGCCCACGACTAACGCATGACCCGCAACAAGATCAGGGCTATAGGTGTTCCGCGCTGGGCTGGGCTTCTACGCGAGTGAAGCCCAGCCTGCAGCGAGGTCGAAGGGGTTTGCGGGTCCGTGTGCGCGACCTTGCAGGCACGCTGCAGGCTCCCGAAAACGCTGCCCCGTTACGGCTCGAAACCGTGGTTGAAGAGGATGATCCCGTCGCTCATGCGGATCACGATATCGGGTGCCAGCGTCGAACCGTTCACCGGTGAAGGAACGGGCGTTGCCCCTTGCAGCGAGCACTGTCCGAAGTAGACCGGCCCGGCTGGACAGCGGATGCCGCTGTAGACCTGGTCCTCCAGGCCCAGACCGTTGAACGTGGAGATCAGCCGGCTATCGAACTGACTGTGGCCCACATACACCATGCCCTCGGCGGAAGAGACCAGACTCTGAATCCGCTGGCCGCTGCTGTTCCAGACGTCGATGACAATTCCGGCCAGCGGCGCGTTGTCACTGGCCCGCACCACCCGGAAACCGCGTGTGTCGCGCGGGCGCAAGCGGAAGTCGATGCCTTCGTAGATCTGGCCGGGTTGCAGATCGAAGATCGTCGCGTTGGTCAGGTCGCAGCCCGTGGACTGGCTTGACCACCCGGAGAGGCAGTCGATCTGCGGGAACAGTTGGTTCCAGTAATTGTATTGGCTGGCACCCAGGCGGGCGCTTCCGCTCGGCAATGACTGCGTGCGGTAGGCGCCGTTCGCGTCTGTCTGCACCCAGACTTGCCTAATCACCTGGCCGGTGGGTGAGAGTGTCTGCAGTTGAATTTCGTAGCTCTGGCCTGGCCCGGCGAAGGTAACCCGGCCCGTCACCGTCGGATTGGGCGTCAGTTCGATTTCGAGATCCCTGTTGCCGGACTCCCGCGTGAAGACCAAGGGGGTTGCGCCCGGGCAGTTGAAGAACGTATTCGGTGCGGGGCAGAGAATATTGTCGAAGATTTCGCGGACATGGTCCGGTGATTCCACCACCAGCACATAGCTGCCAGGACGAATCCCCGGCAGCTCGAAGCTGCCCTCATGCGTCGAGGTGTCGGTGACGTAGGTGCCGTTGGTTTCATAAAGCGCGACGCGGGCATTCGCAACCGGTTGGCCGTTGTTCTCGCCAACAACGTTGCCGCGCAGCACGGGGCGGGCTCGCAGGTCGAACTCGATCGAGATTCCTGACCCTGACGCAGGGAAGTTGATTATGCCGGCTTGGCTGAGTTCCTCGATGCACGAGCTCAGGCACTCGATGCCTCCGTAAAGCTGCGAGTACGCCCTGCTCGTCTCGATTCGGACCCGATAGCTGCCGGCGGCAATCCCGTCGATCGAACCTTGGGCGCCATAGGCGAAACCGTAGTACACCTCAGCACCGGTTGAGTCGAATAGCGTCACCGCGAAGAACTCGGATGCCGGGACGGGTGTGCCGCCTACGCGCACGTTGACTTGCAGTCGCGGTACAGGCGACAGCGAGAAATCGGCGCGCATCAGAGGGTTGGCCGGATCGTTGCGGACGGGGCTGCCCGAACTGATGGTGCAGCCCTGCTGTGGGCAGTCGATGCCGTTGTAGAGCTGCGAACGGTAGCCAGGGGCTTCCGCGAGCAGGTAGGAGTCGACGCCACTTGCCAAGCCGATTTGATAGCGCCCGAACGAGTCCGCGTAGGTCGATTCGCTGTAGAAGGGCGACTGCGCAATGCCAAGCCGGACTTGCGCATTCGGCACTGCCGCTCCGGTAGCGGCATTCGTGACGACGCCAATCACACTCCCCAGAGGATCAAGAGCGAAATCCAACGTCGCAGAGCCACCGGTCAGTGGGACCTGTGTCGGCTGGGCCTGGCCATAGGTGCAGTCGGCCATGGAGCCCTCGTATCGACCTGCGCAAGGCACTTCGCTCCACGCCTTATGTGCGAGCCGGTCAGAGGACCATGTATTGCCGGTGCGGACAACATACGACCCATTCTGTTGGTAGCCGATCATGTACCGTCCCTGAGCGTCGACCTGGGTGCTACCTTCGAGCAGGTACTGGCCATTAACCACCCGGAACATGCCGACCGTGGCCTCAGTGAACGGCGTGCCATCGGCCGACCGCGTCACCTGTCCCTGCACCAGTGAGAAGTCCACACCGCCGAGAATCACCGCGCCCGGCTGATCGCCGAGGTTGTCGAGGCGGACCAGCCAGAAGGTCTGCTTGTTAGAGGGAAGCGTCAGCTCGGCCTGCAGGCCGATGCTGTCGTCAGCGCTGGCGATCGGATCGGCCACGAGTTCGCGGCAGTCGGGCCAGGCGCTCAGGCGGGTGTCGAGGCGGGACCCGCGAGTGGTAACGCCAATTGCCCTATCGGTGTTGCCCTGGACGCGGATCCACAGCGACTCGCCGGGCTGCATCTGCAGTTCGAGGGCTTCGCCAGTGTTGAGCGGCAGGGGCGTCTCGCAGCTTTCACCTGCGGCCCCGGGCTGTCGATAGGTGGGCACCGGGGGCGGCAGGTCAAGCGTGCCGATACGTCCGCCGTTGACCAGCTGGAAGCGCGCCATGGCGTGAAGGCGCTGCGCCTTCTCCAGCAGAACCGGATCGCCCTTGAGGGCGTGTTCAAGTGCGGCAAGACGCTGCAGCACGGACTGCGACGCGGTCGATCGCGCTGTCCCCGAGAGCGCCTCGGCCTGGCGCAGCTCCAGCTGTGCATCGGTCAGCACCCGATGGAAGTCGCTCGCGTGCACGTACGCAGGCAGAGCGGACAGGGCAAAGCCCGCCATCAACATAAAACGCTTCATAGAGCCCCCTGAGGCATGAGGCCACTCGGGCCGTCATGGCCCCGGGCGTGGCGCAAGGACAATCATTGCTGCGGACGACATCGTCGCGGCGCGCGAATCGTAAAGCAGCGCTCCCGTACTGCATAGGGCGCTCCGCTTTCTTGAACTATGGGGTTCCAGCTGGGGGCGCTTGATACCCTTGGGGGCGCGGCTGGCGCTACTCCGGGTCGTAATCCAGCACCGGCGCCAGCCAGCGTTCCGCCTCGTGCAGAGGCAGGCCACGGCGGTGGGCGTAGTCGGTGACTTGTTCCTTGCCGATCCGGCCGACTACGAAGTACTGGCTCTGCGGGTGGCTGAAGTACATGCCGCAGACCGAGGCTGCCGGCGTCATCGCCAGGCTTTCGGTCAGCGCCATGCCGCAGCGTGCTTCTGCGCCGAGCAGTCGGAACAGTGAGCGCTTGGTGGTGTGATCGGGGCAGGCCGGGTAGCCGGGCGCGGGGCGAATGCCACGGTAGCGCTCGCGCACCAGCGCTTCGCAGTCCAGATTCTCGTCCGCGGCGTAGCCCCAAAGCTCCTTGCGAACGCGCTCATGGGCGTACTCGGCCATCGCTTCGGCGAAGCGATCCGCGAGCGACTTCAGCAGGATCGCGCGGTAGTCGTCGTTCGCGAGTTCATAGGCACGCGCGCGCTCCTCGCAGCCGTGACCGGCGGTGACGGCAAAGGCGCCGAACCAGTCTTCGCGGCCGGAATCGTGCGGGGCGATGAAGTCGGACAGGCAGAAATCCGGCCGCTCGGCAGGCTTGTCGACCTGTTGGCGCAGGCCGTGAATCACGGCCATCTCGCCGCCGTGTTCGTTGAAGACTTCGATATCGTCGCCGACGCTGTGCGCACGCCACAGACCGACCACGGCCTTGGTCTCCAGCCAGTGGCCGTCGATGATCTCGCGCAGCATCTCCTGCGCATCCTTGAACAGCTCGCTGGCCTGCGCGCCGACGACTTCGTCAGTCAGGATCGCCGGATAGCGGCCGGCCAGTTCCCAGGCGTTGAAGAAGGGCGTCCAGTCGATGTAGTTCACCAGTGTCGCCAGATCGACCTTGAGCTCGGTGATCCCAGGCACCCGCGGTGTCGGCGGCACGTAGTTGGCCCAGTCGCCGCGAAAGCGCTGGCCGCGCGCATGCTCCAGGCTGACCAGTCGCTTGCCGTTGCCCTTTTGCGCGTGGCGGGCGCGGATGTCGGCGAAGTCGGCTTCGTTGGCGGCCACAAAATTCGCGCGCAGGTCGGCGCTGATCAGGCTCTGCGCCACGCCAACCGCGCGCGAGGCGTCTTTCACCCACACCGTCGGCGATTTGTAGTGCGGTGCGATCTTGAGCGCGGTGTGCGCGCGTGAGGTGGTGGCGCCGCCGATCATCAGCGGCACATGAAAACCCTGTCGCTGCATTTCCTTGGCGACGTGGCTCATCTCTTCCAGGGAAGGGGTGATCAGGCCCGACAGGCCGATGAGGTCGGCGTTGACCTCGCGGGCGCGGTCGAGAATGGTCTGCGCCGGCACCATGACGCCCAGATCAACCACTTCGAAGTTGTTGCAGGCCAGCACCACGCCGACGATGTTCTTGCCGATGTCGTGCACGTC
>CAZPHV010000114.1:0-7805 GCA_964586455.1 uncultured Aquimonas sp. | reverse complement strand
GCTTTGAGCGGCTCACACCACTAAAGCCCCCGGCTTTGCCGGGGGATACTTACCTCATACAGTTGATAATGCCGGCAGGGTTTCATATTCAGCATGCGCTAAGGGCGGACTTCGATCGCGCGCACTGGATTGAACGCGCAGTTTTCTCCACAAGTGTGTCGAAGGCAAGACTCCTGAATCTACCTGTTGTGTGCAATACTACCGTCGTTGAATGGTCGAACAGCTCCGTTCCAGCAATTGATGAGGGGGTTCCAACTCTCTCGCTCACAGTTTCTTTGCTGCTGCAGTTGTCGGCGATTGACAGAAAATACATGGCGTCGACGCCCTTTGCTTCCGATTTTCTTTTGAAAATAGCCAGAAGATGCTTAGGCAAAGAGCGGCATCTAGATTCAGGGCCATACTCGAATGCACCGGCGCTCATGTATGCAGTTGTCGAGGGCAACTATGAGATCGCCAATATTCTAGTTGTAGCTGGCGCAGACCCGCAAGAAATGTACGCAACACCGCACGGATCAGTCTCGTCTTCATCTGAGCTCGCTCGCAGTCTTCTTGAGCAAGCGAAAAAGGATTCAGACGCGAGCTCACAAGAGAAATTCTCCCGGATCATTGAACTCTTTTCGGGACATCTGCGTCAAGAGTAAGTTCCTGAAAGCGATGACTCGCAGCGCAGTGAGGTCGGTCATGCTGGACCTAGATCGGAATCCGATGCGTTTTGATGCCCTGCTTCGCGCATCGGCTTGCCGGACCACTTCAAGCACTTCAACAGACAGGTTAGAGAACCAAATGATTCGTTGTTCGATGTGGGCTCGGGCTACGACCTCAATTTTCGCGATCACTGCGCTCGGAATAGTGGCTGGATGCGTTTCGAAGGGTCGGAGCGCAGCTGAAGAGTCAAGCCTTTCAGAGTATCTGCGCCTTTCAGAGGAAGATAGGAGCTGGCTACGGGGTCTTGGCGAGCGCGGCGTGTATGAACGCGCGGAGAGCACTCGCTTGGGCGGTTTCGATATCTTCACGGAGTCTGATGGGTTTCGCGGGAAGCGCAAACTTTATGTGGCGCGGGATGGGGCTATTCTCGCCATCATTGACTCGGATCCTGGGACTGCTGAAATCTACGATGGAAGAACGCTGCCATTCGAGTTTATGGCACGGGTCTCCGCCAATCTCTCGAGTAGGCAGATAACTTATCGGGGCGATGGGATCACTGTTGAGGATAGGGGCTGGAATGGCCCCGATCTAATCTACGCCAACCAATCGGGTCGAGCTCAGGAGTGGAGCTACGTCGAGGGAGGTGAGGTGCGTTTTCCTAGCATCCGATCGAACTGCGTGCAAGCGCTTCCTAAAATTGAGAGGATTGCATGTTGTCCAGGGCAAGATGCGCAGTGGGAAGCTTGGTCTTTCCAATTGACGGAGGGGTGGCGCAAGGCGGACGAGGAGACGCCTGCTGCCAGAACGTGTCGGCAGCTCGGCGTTGTTTCACCGCCGGATGGTTCTCTCGAGCTTCGTTCGATAGATGACAAAGCTCGTTAGAGAACCTCTGATTCGCTCAAGCCCCGCCAGTGCCATCGCGCATGAGCAACATCGGCATAGCGTAGCTGCCGGACGGTTGGAGCCTTCCAGAATTAGGACTATCACACTTGTTTGCTCAATCATGCTAGCGGCGGGATGCTCAAGAGCTCCAGCCTGCGACGGGCTTTGGTCACGCTTCGAGCTAGAGCTTGATGGAGATCAGCAAGTGTTGGCTAACGGGTATTGGTTGAAACGAGAAACGGCGAGATTCATCTGCGCTCAGAATTCGAGCCATCAGTGTGGCTGCTCGGGACTGTCGGCCTGACTGGGGTGATCAGCGATGCTCAAAGAGAGCGATTGCTGGTTTCCACTTCTGACGGGGGCTGGGTGGGGACTTGGCAGCCTGAGCTGTTCACTCTCTCGGTTCCACACAAGAATTTTGTACTTCCAACTCAGGCGATCGAGGAGCTGGATACTCTTGGAGAATGCGAGCGCCCTTCATTTCCAAATATCGCCGGGCTTGCATTTTTATCGGACGGGATCGCGCTTCTTGCCCAAGCTCCGATGAGTTCGGTGTGCAGAAAAATGGGAGAACGGGTTGGAGTCGAGCTTGACTCCAAGGGCGCTTTCAGAAGAACTCTCAGCTCTTCCCAAGTTGTAAGCGAGTGGGGCGAGTGGTTTGGCTGCAGGCCAGCAATGGGCGAAGCCGAGAGCCCCCGGACCCATGAAGACTCTGCTCCATCTGATGTTCCAGTCGGCCGTCTCAACCAGGGGCAGCCACCAGGTGGCTAACCCTTGCTGCAGCGCGTCAGTGACCGTCGGGGTGAGTGCAGGACAGCGACATTCACGCCTCTGCAGGCAGCCCGTCGAGAGTACAGGAGTGCGTAAAGTAATCTGCGCCTATCGATTCATTCCGGGTTCTGAGGCGTTTCGCCCCACGAACCTATAGTACGGCACCCGCAGTCCCGGCAGATAGGGCAATCGCGCTCGGGATTCACTCAACCTGTGCTCTGGCAGGCGCTGACACAGCGTGTTCAGGTGCGCAGGGTCCAGGTGCACGCCGTCATGTGCGAACCAGCGTGGCCAGAACGTGCGGGTGAGCCAGCCGTGGCGTACGCGGCCTGGTTCCGGCGCTGAGGGCGAGACGTAGAAGTCGACTGCGGCGAGCTGGCCGCCGGGCTTGAGCATGGCCAGTGCGTTGTCGATGGCGCCGCGCCAGTCCGGGATCATGGTGAGTGCGTAGGACAGCAGCACCACGTCGGCGGCTTCGTTCGGGCGGTAGCGGGTGGCGTCGGCGCAGGTGATACGAACGTTTGGCCAGTCGCGGGTTCGGCGTCTTGCGATGTCCAGCAGGGGTTCACAGAGGTCGACCAGTTCGAAGTGCAGATCGCCGCGACGTTCGACCGGGAAGTATTCAAGGTTGCGACCGGTGCCGCCGCCCAGCTCGACGATGCGCGCGCCGCGTGGAAGCTCAAGCGAGGCGATCAGTTCAGCGCGACCGGGCAGCAGGCGCTCGCGGAAGCGGTCGTAGTGTTCGGCCTGGTCGCCATAGAAACCTGCGAGGCGCTGCGAGTGATCGCCGTCGCGCGGCATGCCGCGCAGGAACTGGCGCAGCACAGCGAGGTCGCCGCGCAGTGTTTCAAGCGTCGGCATCGCTGCCGCCCGTGTTGCTTCGATCGAGTCGGGCATCGCAGTTTGTGATCGGAGATGCCTCGGGCATTTCCATTGGGTCGGATGTTGCGAGGTCCGCGGCTGCCTGTCGCGGATCGCCCGAATGCTGTCCTGATGCAGAGCGCGCGGGCCAGTCCGCAATCACGAAGCCCGCATAGGTGTGCACGCGGTCCTGCGTTTGCAGGCGTTCGGCCAGTGCGTCCTGGAACACCAGCGCCTCGCGCAGGGGCTGGCGTTTCGCGCCTACTTCGATGCGGTCGAGGTAGTCAGGCTGCGCTTGTGCACTGCGCAGCAGGATGCGCGCGTCCGGCGCGGCGCGTTCGAGGATGCAGTCCCATTCTTCCACGAGCGCGTCGGGGTAGTAGCTGCTCATCCAATCCATATGGTCGAGCAGTACGAAACGGTCGATGGGGCGGTGATGGCGCTTCAGGAACTCGGTCACTGTGCAGGTGTGCAGTTCGACCGCATCGGCGCGACCCGCGCGCAGGGCGGCGTGGCCTTCGGGTTTCAGGTATTCAGGGCAGCTCGTCTGTGTGTAGTGGCCGTGGAAGTAGACCTGCCAGAAGTAGTTGTTGCGCAGCGGAAGCTCGCGGATTACGTATTCCAAGCTGGCGCGGATGAAGCCGGCAATGCGGTCCGGGTGCTGGGCCTCAACCAGCTTGCGCTGCGGGTAGGGCACGCCCAGCAGGTTCATCACGAACTGGCGCGACAGCAGCCAGTTGAAGGGGCGACTCCACAGCCGCGGGGCGATCTCGGTGTCGTAGATCGCGCGCTGGGCTTCGATGGTTTCGCAGGCGAACAGCGCTTCGAAGTGCTCACGAAGCCGCGGCTGCAGCTTCAGGAAGGTGGCGAATCCGCGCGCCGCCAGCCCCGACAACCCATGGAAGTAGAAGCTGCCGCGCGGGCTGGAAAACCAGCGCCAGTGCTTGTCCCACCAGTCGCGCGCGAACGTGTCCAGCTGCGGGCGTAGGCGCGAGACGTACAGCTCGCCGGCGCGGGCGTGGAAGCCTTGCCCGAACAGGCCGAAGTAGTCCTCGTAGTCGAGCGCGCGCGCGGCGGCGAGCTTGAGTTCCAGCAGAGCGTTCTGGCGCGGGTTGGCATCGATCGCGTAGACGCGGCCGGTGCCCGCCAACGCGTAGTCCAGCGCATTGCAGCCGGCGCTGGTGATGACCAGCAGCTCGTGCTCCGGCTTCAAGTCCAGCGCTTGACGGTCGACGGCGGGGTCTTCCCAGCACGCGTTGTAGACCAGGCTGCGTGCGTAGATCGCGTTGAAGATGCGCTGGTCCAGGCGATCCTTGAAGCGGGTCGGCGTGGCTTCGCTTGCGCGTGCGTGCAAGGGTGCGTTCTGCGGCAGTGACAGGGCCATCGTGGGCTCGCGCTCGGGATCCTGCCGCCGCAGCCTAGAGCCGTCGGATGACGGCGGGATGACGTCTACGCCTCGAATGAGGTCATGCGGTGAACGATGCCGACATGTGCAGAACGGATTTCGAAGGATCAGGTGAACCGACGCGGGGGCGGGTCAAGACCCGCCCTACGTGGACCGACGCGGCGGCGGGTCAAGACCCGCCCTACGTGGACCGACGCGGCGGCGGGTCAAGACCCGCCCTACGTGGACCGACGCGGCGGCGGGTCAAGACCCGCGCTACCTGGACCGATACGGCGACGGGTCAAGACCCGCCCTACGGGGAACGTGCACGTAGGGCGGATCTTGATCCGCCGGGCAGGCGCGCTGCGATGGCCGCAGACGCCGCTTGCGCATTGATGGGAGTCACGAGCTTGTTCGCCCCGGGTGCATGGGCCTGCACTCAACCGTCTGTCGGCAACACATCGATCCGCAGTCGCGCATAGCGCGTGCTGGCGTCGATGGCGACGATGTCCTGTGGCCCTGGCGTGTCGAAGCTGTGCTTGAAGGCGCGCTCGGAGGGCAGGGTGGCCAACAGGTGACCGTTGATCAACCAGCGGACCTCGCCGGTGGCACCGGCAGCGCTCAACTCAAGCGTGGGCGCGTTACGGCTGCCGCGTGGAGTGCGGATGCGACTGCCGTCGCGGGCTCCGGTGATCTGAAGGTCGGCGGAGGCGGCGCGTTCGCCTGCGCAGTTCGCCGCCATCGGCGGCGGCAGGCCGCGAAGGCGCTCCGCGGTGCTCAACCAAGGGGCCGCAAGGCGCGGCCACAGCGCGCGCGACTGTTCCGTCTCATCACCGCGACGACAAGCGCCGACCCGCTGGCGGCCCTGATGCAGCCAATAGCTTTGCACCGCAGGCGGCTGGTTCTCGCCCGCGGGTGCGAGTGTGAGCGGGGCGGCGCCATCAAGCAGCCAGGCGTCGATGCGACGGTGGCAGTGCTCTACATCTGTAGTGTCGGCCCGGGCACCCAGCGGCCAACAAATCGCTGCCTGCGAGACGCTGTCTGGGTGCGGCTGAGCGGGCTGCTGGTACTCCGCCGGCAGGCTGGCGAACACGGCCTGCAGCAGGGGCAGGGCGGTGATGGCGCCGAACTGTCCAGGCGAAGGCGTTCCATCGGGTCGGCCGACCCAGACACCGATCGTCACGCCGGCGGTTCCGCCCACCGCCCAGCTGTCGCGGAAGCCATAGCTGGTGCCGGTCTTGTGGGCCAAGCGGCCGCCAGTCGAACGTGCGAAGCGGCCGTCGCTGCCGTCCGGCGCGCTGCGCAGAATCTCGGCGATGATCCAGGCCGCCCCCGGCGACAGCAGGCGGCGATCGTGCAGCGGCGCATCCCGCGTGAAGCGCAGCTGCGGCGCATGACCTTCCCGGTGCAAGGCTGCGAACGCGGCGACCAGATCCTGCAGACGCACTTCCGTGCCGCCCAGTACCAGACTCAGATTGGGGCGGCCGCCTTGCGGCAGACGCAGTCGTAGCCCCGCGTGCTCCATGCGCGCGGCGAAGCGTGCGGGGCCCAGCTGCTGCAGTACCGCGACTGCTGGAACGTTCAGCGACTGCTGTAGCGCATCTGCAAGGCTCACCGGCCCGCGAAAGCGCTGGTCGAAATTGTCTGGGCGGTAGCCGTCGAAGTCCTGAGGAGCATCCACCAACAGGCTGGACGCATGCACGCTGCCGGCGTCGATGGCCAGGCCGTACACGAACGGTTTCAGCGTGCTGCCCGGTGAGCGCCAGGCCTGCACCATGTCGAGGTGCCCATAGCGTGCGTCTTCGCCGAAGCGCGCGCTGCCCAGGTAGGCGCGCACTTCCGCGCTGCGGTTGTCCATAACCAGAACAGCTGCCGAGGTCCGCGCCGGCAGGCGGTCGATCCAGGCGGCAAGCAGCGCTTCCAGACGCAGCTGCAGATCGTGATCGATGCTGCTGGCGATGCTGCGGCTGCGTGGCTGTTCGCGACGCAGCCGCTCGGCGAGCAATGCGGCCGATTGCGGGATGACAAGACTGCGCGCAACCACGTTCTCGGCGCGCGCGTCGTCGATGACCGGACCAGGCCAGACGTCGAAATCGGCGAGACGCTGCAACACTTTGTCGCGCGCGGCACGGGCACGCTCGGGATGTCGGTCTGGACGCAGCCGGCTGGGCGCCTGCGGCAGCACCGCCAGCAGCGCGGCCTCGGCGTGCGAGAGCTGCGCAGCCGGCTTGCCCAGATAGGCCCAGCTGGCCGCCTGCACACCTTCGATCGGTCCGCCGAAGGGGGCGTAGTTGAGGTAGAGCTCAAGAATTTCTCGCTTGTCGAGCCGCCATTCCAATTGCAGCGCGCGCAGGCTCTGCTTGAGTTTGCCGCGCAGGCCCGGTGCCTGCGGCTCGATCAGACGCGCAACCTGCATGCTCAGGGTCGAGGCGCCAGAGACCACGCGGCCGTGACGCAGGCCTTGACCGACTGCACGCAGCGCCGCGATCGGATTCACGCCCGGGTGCTGCCAGAACCAGCGGTCTTCGTAGGTGAGCAGGGCTTCGACGTACAGTGGCGAAACTTCTTCCAGGCGCACCGGAAGGCGCCACACGCCTTCCCGGTCGGGAAAGGCTCGCAGGGGCCGACCGTCACGCGCGGTAACCACGGTGGCGATGTCGGCATCGAGGTCCGGCAGCGGTGGAGGAAACAGGTGGTCGAGCAGTAGGGCTGCGAGCAGCACGCCGAGCAAAGCCAGCGCGAGCCGACGCAGACGGCGGCGCCAGCGCGTGCGCGCGGGGGAGGCCTTGGGCGCGTGAGCGGACGGCTCGGTCACTGCGCGCCGTTGCAATTTTTGCTGTCGGCGTGCGGGGCGGGTGAGCAGCAGACCGCGGGTGTGCAATCAAGGTGGACGCAGGCCTGCGCCCTCTCCCCCAGCCCCTCTCCCACAAGGGGAGAGGGGAGCGTTGCTGAGGCGCTGTTGAGCGCGAGGCGCAGGTCAAGCTTCGGGGGCGGAATGGGCGTTTGGCGCGCAGCTGAGCCGCCTGCGTTCGGCTGGATTGACTCGCGTACGTGGGAACGGGTTGGCATGTGCGGATTATCGCCGGCCGCACCGGTGCCTGCGGCGGCTGCGCAGCGCGCTCTGGCCGATCATGCGCGACTGGCTTCGTTGAGCCGCGCGCGTCAACGGGAATGGCTGGTAGATGCGCTGCGCTTATCTACCCTACGACTCGGGTGGGGCCTGAGGGGTGTAGTAGACCAAAAGTCAAGGGGGGGCGGGAGG
>CAZPHV010000113.1:0-7914 GCA_964586455.1 uncultured Aquimonas sp. | reverse complement strand
GATGAATCCCACTTGCAGGCATCGGTAGTGATCTAGCTCTACCTCGCGCAGCTTGAGCAAATCTTGACCGGCAACCACCGCCTTGCCCGCTGAAGGCCGATCGAGACCGCCCAGCACATTGAGCAACGTGGACTTGCCAGATCCCGACTCACCGACAATGCCAACCATCTCCCCAGATTCCACGCTCAAATCCAGCCCTTGCAGCGCCACTACATCCACGCCGGTCTGGGTGTAGATCTTGACCAGGTTCTCGCACAGGATCATGCTTACTGCCCTACCACTGTTTGGCCCTCTTCCAATCCAGAGAGGATCTCGACCCGCTCAGCAGACTGGACACCCAAGGTAACGTTAACCCGTCGCTGCACTCCGTTCGTTTCGACAAACACGAAGCTCTCGCCCTGGAACTGGCGCAGCGCCGCCGGAGGCAGCCAAAGCACGTTCTCTCGCGTGTCAATCGTGACCAGTACGGTGGCGGCATCCCCGAGCGCCAGCGGAACGGTCGCATCGTCCAGGCGAAGATGCACGCTCGTATCCTGACCAGCATCATTCAACGTCGTATTCGTCACCATCGGTACGTTGGTGATGCGAGCCGTCCATTCTTTCCCCGCCTGGGACGAGAGACGCACGATAGCAACCTGTCCAATTCCCAACCGGGTCAAGTCTTCGGTGGGTGGAATGGCCCGAATTTCGAGTTTCGTAGGGTCCGCCAGTGTCAGCACTGCCTGGAACGCTTTGATTGAACTCCCAGGCGCAATCCCCAAAGACAGCACCTGCCCGGTGAAAGGCACACGCAGCTCGACCGCTTCCTGAGATTTCTGCGCTAACGTGAAACGCGCTTCAGCATCCGTCAGGGTCAGCTTAGCCATTGCCAGCTCGCTGGTGGGGCTGTCGGTTTCCCAGCGCTGCACTTCGGCAGCCGCCTTGTCGTATGTAGCTTTTGCGAGGTCCAAAGCTACCTGAGCCTGATCGATTTCTGACTGGGTGATCTTGCCTTCCGCCCAATTCAGATTGATGGTCGCCAGATAGTGCGCCCGGCGGGCTTCGATCAGGGCGTTCAGCGCGTCCGCGCGTTCCAGGTCGGTTTCTGGTCGGCTGGACAATTCGTCGTAGCGGCCCTGGGCATCTTCTAGATTTTGTTTCGTGATAGCGAATTCGGTGCGAAACTTCTCCAGAGTCAGGCTGTCGGTGATGCGCGGGTACTTCAGCGCGTCCACCGCCCATTGGGCTTTCTCCAAGTCTTTGCGCGCCTTCTCCAGCGCCTGTTTGGCCTCTGCTAATTTGACCGGCACTTCCAGCGTGACCTGCTCCAGATTGCGCTGAGCCTGGACGTAAGCCAGTTCCGCCGCCGCAACGCTAGCTTGATACTGCTCCGGCTCGTCCAGCCGCGCCAGCACGTCGCTGGCCTGCACCTGGTCGCCAGCTTGCACGAGTACTTCCCTAACCACTCCATCCGAGCGGAAGAACAGGTCCTGCTGCTGGACGGGGGTCACGCGCCCGGTAAGCTGCACCGTGCGCGTCACCGTTCCTCGTTGCACTGTGTAGACCGGCTTTTCCACGGTGACAGGGGTGGGAACGAGCGTGGGCGTGGCTTTTGCCCCGGTGCTGTTACAGGCCGTTATCAGGAGAGTCAGTAAAGATAAAATGAAAATGAAGAACCATAATTGGTTGCGGTGCATACACACTTCTCCCTGGGCTATACGGTTTCGCCCATCTTGATGGCTTGATAGAGATTCATCCGGCGCAGCGAAGCAACGAGCAGCATAATCCCCACGCCAAATGCGACGCCGAACAACAGCGCAATCTGGCCAATGGCCTGCCAGGCCACCTGGCTGACGTGTGGCAGCGCGTCCACGCCGGCTCCGCTTTGTACCGGCAGATAGGGTACGTAAAGCATCACTGTGAATGCACCGAGCGCGGAGCCCAGGAGCAGGCTGGAACCTACCAGAAAAGCTAGTTCCACAACCAATGCCCAACGCATCTGGGGCACATTCATGCCAATCGCTCGCAGCACGCCCAGTTGAATGGTGCGCTCGCGAAACGAAAAGAGCACGTAAAGCAGCACGCTGATGGTGGTCAGGCTGGTAGCTGCGAGAAATCCAACAGAAAGCATGCCCAGCACGCCTTGCCGCCCCGGCGCTTGTACCGCCTGCCGCCACTGCGCTCGCGCGTCCTGCGCGGTGATGACTGCTACGCCCAGTTGGTTAATGCCGTTGATGATTTCTTGGGTGTTGGCGTCTGGCATGGTTTGCAGCCATACGGCGTAGGGCTGGATGGAACCGGCGGCTTCAAAGATCCTGTCCAAGTGGGTGACAAACAGCGCTCCGTCACGCTCTACCGACCAGGTGGGAAAGCGCGTAAAAACGCCCACGACCGTGCAGGAAAGATTGACCGGCTGGCCGTTCAGGTCGATCAGCAGCGTGATCGTATCGCCGGTGTGCAGGCTGAAACGTTCCCAGGTCTGCTGGTCGACCAGCACGGCGTCTGGGCTGGCCGCTAAGCGGTTGAGCAGCCCGTTGAGTGGTTCGGCGGCAAAGTCATCGCGGAAGAAGGCCACCTGAGAAAAGTCGGCCCGATCTATTCCGAATACCTGCCCGCTGGCGCTCCGGCCGCTGCTGGAAAGACTGGCGCTATACTGCCCCACTCTCGCCGCGGCTAAAACACCGGGCAACCGCAAGTGATCTTGCACGGGCAAGAAATTCCACACGCCGCTGACTTCAGCGGAAGCATTTTGTGCGTCATCTGACTGATCTGGGATAAATTCCTCGCCTTCAGCAAGGTTGAGGTCTGCGCCAATCGTATAATGGATGCTGTCCTGTGCTGTCCGATCGAGCGAGAATGCCTCCGAGGCAACAAAAGCAGCCAGCCCTACGGTGCAGATTGCAAGGAGCAGCACCCCCTGATACGCGCCGCCCGAACGAGCGAACTGGCGCAAGACGTAGGGCAGGGTGACCCCCGGCAGACGGGCGGCTAGCGACGCCAGCAGGTTAAGGATGGGAGGCAGCAGTCGCAGTATGAGCAAGCCGCACCCCAGTAAAAAGAGCGCTGGCAGGAGAAAGAGCAACGGATTCTGATATGGGTCTGTGTTGCCAACCGCCCGCCCAAGCACGCTCAACCGTCCCTGCGAGCGGAGCGTATACCAGCCGTACAGCGCCGGCAGCAGGCAGGCAGCGTCCAGGTACAGACGCTGCCAAAGCGGCGTCCGTCTGGCCCGTGCCCGTTCCTGTTTGTACGAGAGCACCGTATCACGCCCCAATTGCCAGACGGGGATCAGGCAGCAAGCGATCCCAGTAACGACAGCGGCTAGTCCCAATAACGCCGTCTGAACCCCCAGGTGGGGAGTGAAGGCAGGCGGGTTGGAGAAATCCAGGAAGGATTGGGTGCGCCCCACTAATCCGGCTAGTAAGAGACCAGCTGGCACGCCAAGAATCCACGCAGCCAATCCCAGTACGCCCCACTCGCAAATGTACACCACTAAGATCCACGTCCGCCGCGCCCCACGACTGCGCAGAACGGCAATCTCGCTGTGCTGACTGCGCACGAACTGCCCGGCGGACAAGCTCAGGAAGAACAGCACCAGACCCAATACCGGCACACTGAAAGCAAATAACGAGCCGGTCAAGGACTGGGCCTTGCTGCGATATTCGCGCAGCGCCGACACCGGGGATGTTTCCAGATCGGTATAAGGCAGGAGCGCCGCGGCGCGGTTCTGCGCCTCTCCAATGCGCGCCAGCAGCTCCGGAACCCGCTCGCTAGTGATGCCCGAGCCATCCAACGCCAACCGCCAGGCGGCTTCGTCCACCGGGGTAGGGATGGACTCGGTTGCGGACCACCAGGCGTCTTCCTGCAAGAGCAGCTTCTTCTCGAACGAATCTGCCGGATAGATCGCCCAGAACGCTGCTTGTGGATCCGAAGCGACCCAAATACCGGCAATCTCCACGTCCGTGCGGTACGCTGGCGTTTGACCGCTGGCTGGCAGAAAGAGGGCATAGGTTTGCCCAACCCGCAAATCCAGGGCGTTGGCCAAGTCCAGGGCTACTAACGCCTCCACCTTGCCGCTGCTTTCTGTTAGAGAACGCGGCAGGCGGCCTTCGACTAACTGAACGTGCGAGAACGCATCCGACAGGAAAGCCAGCTTGACCCGCTCCAGCCGATTTGCTGGTGAAAGCGCTTCAGTCGATGGGTAGAGTTGCAGGTTAACCGTGGCGACGTAGCGCGTAATATCTTGCGCTGGCAATCCAATTGCGCCGACCGCTTGTTGGCTAAGGTATTGGTCAACCGGTTGGTACTGATCCTGGCGTACCGGCTCGTGCCAACTGCCAACGTAGCGGAAGATGAAGTCGAACGATTGGCCGGGAGCATTTTGCGCGAGCGACGATTGCAGCACGCTGGCGTGGATACCGTCTGCGTAGACTGGAATGCTCGTCGCCAGGGCAGCGGCGATCAGCAGACCAAAGGCGAGGTTAAGCGCCAGGAACCGGTGATGCGACAGCCGCTTGAGCGCATAAGATAAGGCGTGACGATAGAACATGCTTCATGTCACCGTTTCAGCCTGCTGAAGACAGATATTGAAGACGCTCTCACGATCTTTGGCTGTCAGGTTCAGGAAATTTGTTTGTTCCAGACCAGGTGGAAAAATCCGCTTTGTACACAACATGGGAGTTCTCCTATTCTTCTGCTTCAGCCAAGTCAACTGAAGTAAATCTAGCCTATCGCTAATGTGAATTACGGCGTTGATTGTTTCCTCCACAGTTCAGACGGGCTTACGTAGGTAGGATCAACCTCATGGGCACAAGAAACAGCGATTTCGTATGATTGCTCATATGGTAGAGACTGAGGGATGCCAGCAGCCTTCATGCAGTCAAGTGTCGCCTGAGTTTTGTATTGAACGGCGCGCAAGATCACGTATGGGTCTTGTCCATCTTTAAGAACAGCGACCAAAGCATCATTCCACCACTGGTTCAAGGGCATGGGTGGCCATGAATCGTTCCCGATAGTGAACTCTAAATTAGCCATTGTTGCGCGGTAAACCACAGCTTGTTGCTCGCCCACGGATGCCTCCCATGTATCCGATTCCAAAATAGATTGGCGAAGCGGAATGCCCTGAAAAACGTTAACTGGTTGCTCTTCTAGGTATTTGATCCATTGCCAGCATACCTGTGGATTCTGTGCATGGCGCGAGATGTAGATGAAAGAGGTATTGCTTAGGTCTAACGACTGAGGGATAGGTAGCGTAGCTATACCCACTTCATCAGGAACATGGGTCACAATAGGCATCCCAGGCGTATCGATCCACAAGAGTCCCTCGTTAAACTGCATGATCTCATCTCGCTCCATGTAATTCCCCATAGCAGACCGAGTTCCACCTGATTCATATAGAAACATCGTGCGATTTTCAACCAACAGCGCTAATTGATTGAGCAATTCGATCAGTTCTGGGCTATCAAAGTTGGCTTCCGGCCAATTCCCTGTCCGTTCCAGATAGCTGAAATCACTCAAGAAATCGAAAGGTTGTGTTCCGTGAGGGACATATCCATAGATGTTGTTCCTCCGCGCTGCTGCTTCAGATGCTAAAGACCAAAAATCATCAACTGTCCAATTGATGCTAGGCGGTTTCAGCCCCAGGTCCTGAAGCAAAGCAGCATTGTAAAAAACCACGTATGGTTGGATCGCAACCGGCAGTCCGTAGAGCGAGCCATTCCGATATGATGCATCTAGAATATTTGGATTCAGATCACCGAGAAATTGACCGCTCTCGGTTTCTAGCAGCGGGTTCAAAAAATAAACTTTTCCGGCAAAATCTGAGTCGTCGATCACTCCTCCGGGAGCGACAAAACAATCGTAATTTTCCACATCGTAAATACTCGATTTCACGTTCTCAAACCCAATTCGTTTCGTGGCAATTTCGATATGCATGCCAGGGTGAGTTCGATTAAATTCCTCCGCCAGCGCGATTAAATCCTTCTGGCTGGTGTGATAACCTTGATCCGCGTAATAGACTGCGCTCAATGCGTCCTCTGGTATGCCCCCAGGCTCCTCCGTAGGTGTGGGTGGAACAACCGCGACCGGGGTAGATTCAATTGCAGGAGCTTCAGCCTGCACTAAAACCGTTGAAATTGCCTCAGCCAATAGACTTTCCAGACTCAGTTCGGAGGTTATGGCATTGTTGAGTGCTTCACCGAGCGGGGAGAAATCCTGCTGCACCCAACGGTACCAGCCATGTTCTAAAGCATAACGAACAGTAATGGCAGTTTCAGGGTTAATTGATCCCCAATAACCGCTGGTTTCTGTCGCGACTATATGAGCAGGAGCAAAATACTGGTAGTCGCGAGGAGGGTTGTTGCTCAAGAAGGTGAGCCAGGAGTAACTGGCCGTCGGGTTCCGAGTTCCGGCGGTGATAACTGCACAGGATACCTGCATGGTTGTACTTGCCTGGTTTTGAGCTTCTGCCGGAAATGGAGCCGCTCCTACCTCGAAGCCCAGTCCTTGATAATCCAACGTCATGCTGGAGAGGGTTCCCAGCCACATCGCTGCCCGGCCCTGGCGGATCAGCTCGCTGCCGTCCTGTTGAGTGGTAATCGCGCCTGCCTTGGACAACTCCACATACCACTGCATTTCCGACGCCAACCCGGCGGCATCTTTCCCCGCCTCCAAACGTGCGTCGATCATCGGACTTAGAATTGAGATAGGACTGAATGCAAGGAAGCCGTAACGAGTCTGCCCTCCTCCTGGAGCGGAGAGCACCTGTACAGCTGTCCGGAATTCGTTCCAGGTCCAGCCGGGCTGTGGGTAGGCTACTCCTGCTTGGTCGAACAGATCTTTGTTGTATAGTACCAGCCGCGGTCCCAGGTAGATCGGTAAGCCTTTCTGCTCATCACCTGCCCGGCAGCCCTGAAGCGAATTGGGCCAGAAGTTGTCTTCTTGAAGGCCTTTGGATGCGATCAACGGCTCCAGATCCAGAAGAAGCGCGCTGCTGGAAGTAGGGATTGCATTGTTCAATAAAATCGTATCCGCTTGAGCGACTAAACCTTCCAGGTTCGTACTATCGTCACCAAGACTGAGAAGCTGTACGTCGATTTCCGGATGTTCAGTTTCGAATTTGCCAATCAAGCTCTCATATTGAGATGCGGAACCAGATAGGTGAGCGAAGGTGATCCTAACCTTCTCCTCGCCTTGCAGTGATTGGGTCGGTAAGTTGTTATAGGTCGGAGTAGACGCAAGGGTTGCATTAATCATCGACGTTGGAATCATTTGTTGGTCCAGGTAAACACTGCTGATGAACACCACAACGAGCAAGGCCAGTGTTCCTACCAAGGCAAATGAAAACTTTTGGATATTCTTCATGCGAATATTTCTCCGTAATCGTTGTGTCATTTGCGACGATTGTTTCGCTCTCACCGAAAATGCGGAGCGATTTGAGTGGTACGTGACCCGTCGACGAAGAGAGGAACGAATCGAGGCTTGCAAGCCCTCTAGCTCCTTTTGATAAGCCTGGCATGAATCGCAACCTCTTAAGTGCGCTTCCAACGATGCTGTCTCTTTTTTCGTCAGCAGGAGATCCGCGCTTTTTTTGATCAGCGATCGTGCTTTATCATGGGAAATTTCATTCATGATCTTCTACCTTCAAGGTTCCTAACGTCTTGCGAAGTCGTTCGCGGGCTGTATTGAGCCGAGAATGAACGGTTCCCTCACTGATGTGGAGCATCTGGGCAATCTCGACCACCGATAGATCTTCGTAATATCGCAGAATTACAGGCAGGCGATGCTTCTCTCCCAAAGACTGAATAGCCTTCCAAACGATATCGTTTTCCTCATGCCTTATCGCACTGTTCTCCGGATGGATTGGGGATTCAAACAGGCGTGCAAAGATCAAGAGACGTTCTTTTAGCCGTTTTAATCTTGACCGCTTCCGCAATC
>CAZPHV010000112.1:0-8058 GCA_964586455.1 uncultured Aquimonas sp. | reverse complement strand
TTGTTCAACCACCGGATCAGATCGCGGCTGCGCGCGATCTATCCTTTTACGTTAGACAAAGGCGCAGCAACACTTCACTGCTTTGACTTCGATTTGTCCGTGAAGGAAACCGATCCTCCCAGCAAGTGCTTGAAAGCAACAGCGCAGCTGGTGATCTGCGGATTGTCGGTGCCGCCTGCTTTGAACGGCGATGCCTGACCAGGAAGGATTGGGTTGTACTCAACCAAAGCCGTCTCCGTCTTTACGAGATCGCCGTTCTTTGTACGAAATGTTCCGACTGCCGTTATGTTCTCCAGGCTTCTCGACGATACGTTCCTTACCTCACCCAGTACGAACACATACCCATGCTCTTTCTCGCACTTCCAAGAAAGAAGTTCGAGGGGAGGTGACTCGGGCTCTGAACTGCGCGCCGGCGCTCCCTGAGGTCTAGTAGGCGACTGCTGCGAGCCACCGGACGTGGCGATTGAGTAGAGGAACCACCCGCCTACCAGTAGAATGATGAGCGAGCCGAGACTGTAGTGCTTCGGCCCCTGGGGCTTTCCGCAGTTCGGACAGGTCTTAGCGTCTGAACTGACTTCCTTACCGCACTCTTTGCACTTCTTCAAAGACACGACACGCCCCCTCCTTTGTCTAACTCAATGTAGACGTCAGCTTGACGTCTAATCTGTCGTATAACTCAGGCGACCCAGTGTCCCCCTGAGAAGATTTCTTACCAGAATCAATGCTTTGCACCGAGCCACCGTCGTCGCTAACGCTCAAACTGGCCATCTACTCCACCCCCCTGAGCCCCAAGGCACGCTACAGCAAGCTTGAGCGCGGTTCAATTCCTGGCCAGATGCTTGATCGACCAGTGCGCCACCGGTAGCGACGACTGGCGGGCAAAGGGCCGAGAAGGCTGGAATCACCCGTTCGCACTGTCCGATTGAACGTGTCATCCGCGCGGGATGGGCGCAGTAACCGAAGCCCCTCAGACGCTTCGTCTCCCCGTCTACCACCCAGCCTTCCACAGCCCCCTGCAACTCCGACTACCATGCCCGCCTGCTCTTCCCCGCCATGGTCTATCGATGCCGCGTTCGAAATCCGCCACTGAGGCCAACTCTGCTGTCCAGCGCCCGCCTGCCGAGGTGCTGCATGCCGATGAGCTGCGTGCTCTTGCGGCTTCTGACACCGCAGCAAAGCCGCCCGGTTGGGCCTTGAGCCTGCAGGCGGTTCGCAGCTTCATTCTCGGCGACCCGGCAGAGGATCGGCCTGCCAAGCTGATGGTGCCGGTGGCGCTGATTGAGCGTTCGATGGTCACGCTGGCCAGTGGTCGTGGCCTGCTGCTGGTGGGCGAACCTGGCACGGCGAAGTCCCTGCTCAGCGAACTGTTGGCGGCGGCGATTTCGGGCACCAGCCTACTGACCGTGCAAGGTGGTGCGGCGACTACCGAGGACCAGATCAAGTACGGCTGGAACTACGCCCTTCTGCTCAATGAAGGCCCAAGCCCGCGCGCGCTGGTGCCGGGGCCGGTGTTGACGGCGATGCGCGAAGGCAAGCTGGCCCGTTTTGAGGAGATCACCCGCTGCCCGGCCGAGGTGCAGGACAGCCTGCTGTCGATTCTGTCCGAGCGCGTGCTGATGGTGCCGGAGCTTTCCGGCGAAGATTCCGTGGTGCAGGCGCGGCCGGGCTTCAACCTGATCGCCACCGCCAACACGCGCGACCGCGGCGTCAATGAGATGAGCGCTGCGCTGAAGCGCCGCTTTGCTTTCGAAACGATCTTCCCGATCGCGCGACTTGAGGACGAACTTGCCCTGGTCAAGCGCGAGGCCACGCGTTTGCTGCGCCAGTCCGGGGTCGAGCTGAGCCCGCCGGACGAAGTGATCGAAGTGCTGGTCGGCTGCTTTCGAGAGCTACGCCAGGGCTTGGACAGCGAAGGCGGTGGCATGGAGAAACTGTCCAGCGTGCTGTCCACCGCCGAAGCCGTCAGCGTGGCGCACAGCATCGGCCTGCGCGCCTGGTACCTGCGCGGCGACGCCGGCGAGCCCGGCGATATCGTCGAGGCCTTGGCCAGCACCGCGGTCAAGGACAACGCCGAGGACCTCAAGAAACTTCGGCGCTATCTGGAGCAGCGCGTGGCCAAGCGCAAGGGCGAAGCCTGGCGCGCCTTTTACGAGGCCCGGCACCGCCTGCCCTCGGCATGAGTGCGCAGCTCGAGGTCATCGGCGTCCGCCACCACAGCCCCGCCTGCGCGCGCCTGGTGGAGGCGCGCATTGAGGCCTTCGCGCCTGACTGTGTGCTGATCGAAGGCCCCAGCGATTTCAACCCGCGCATCGGCGAACTGCAGCTGGCCGGGCACGTGCCACCGCTGGCGATCCTCAGCTACTTCAGCGAGAGCGGCCTGACCCGCCACGTGTTCGCCCCCTTTGCCGAGTGCTCGCCCGAATGGGTGGCCCTGCAGGCGGCCGCGCGTATCGATGCCACGGTGCGCTTTATCGACCTGCCTTACTGGCACGCGGAAGGACGCGATCGCACCGAACTACAGGGCGAGGCGGTCGCTCGCCAGCGACAGCATGTGCGCGAGCTGGCTTTGGCGCAGCGCTTTGGCATGGATGGCGTCGATGCGCTGTGGGACCACCTGTTCGAGCAGGCGCTGCCCATGGATGCACTGCAGGCGCGGCTGGATCGTTATTTCGATGAACTGCGTGCGGACGAGCCCGGCGATCGCAGTGATCGGGCGCGCGAGGCGCATATGGCGGCATGGGTACGCCGCAGCGCCGGCGAGTATTCGCGCCTGCTGGTGGTCTGCGGCGGCTGGCATCGGCTGCCGCTGCTGCAGGCGCTTGAAGCCACTGCAGCAGATGGCGGGGACGGGCTTGACCTGCAGCCGCCCGCGCACATCGAGCGCCACGGCCACTACCTGATCCCCTACAGCGAGCGTCGCCTGGAAGCCTTGGGCGGCTACGCAGCCGGCACGCAGTCGCCGGCCTACTATCGGCGCCTGTTCCAAGAAGGTGCCGCGGCAGCCGCCGACTGGGCCCTGCAGGCGATGGTGCGGCGCTGGCGCGCGGCACGACAGCCGATGTCCACCGCCAGCCTGATCGCGGCTACGACCCGTATCGAACTGCTGGCGCGACTGCGCGGACACGCAGAACCGCTGCGCACCGACGTGCTCGATGGGCTGCTGGATGCCCTCAGCAGCGAGGCTTTGTCCGCACCGCCGCCCTGGAGCGGTCGCAGCGCGCTCAGCAGTCGCGACGATCCAGCCTTGCGCGAAGCCCTGCTCGCGCTCACAGGCGAGGCGGTCGGCCAGCTGGCGCCGGGCACGCCTTTGCCGCCGCTGCTGCGCGAAGTCGAACAGTTGCTCGCCGGCCATGGGCTCGATCGCGCGCAAAGCCTGCAGCTGGATCGACGTGACCCCGCGCAGGGCGCGCGTGCGGAAATCCTGTGGCGGCTGCGCCTGCTCGACATTCCCGGCTTCGAGCACACCGGCAACACAGCGCCGGGCGCAGCCCGCCAGCTCGGCGCCGATCAGCATCCGCTGGAGCACTGGCGACTGCAGCCAGTGCAGGAGCGCCTGCAGGTGGCGTTGATCGAGGCCGCAGCCTGGGGCCCGACCCTGGCCGCCGCCGCGCTTCGTCGGCTGCGCGAGCGAATTGGCCACAGCCCCGAGGTGGATGCACTCGCCGAGCTCTACGCTCAGGCGCTGCGCGCCGGCTACAGCGATGTCGGCACCAGCGTGCTGCCGGAGTTGCAGAGCGCGCTCGCGCACTGCCACAGCCACGGCGCGCTTGGCCGCGCCGGCCTGCGGCTGCTCGGCCTGCTGCACTCGGGTTTGATTGCCGTGGATGCAGCCTCGCAAGGCCCGGCCGCGCTGCTGACACCCGCGTTGTCCGCGCTACTGAACCGCCTGCTCTGGCTGCTGGAAGGTCTGAGCGGGCCGCACCAGCCGGCCAGTGCCGACGAGGTCGATGCCCTGCGCTGCATCGATCGGCTGCTGACGGAAGCGTCGAGCCTGCAGCTCGATGCGGCGCCGGTGCAGGCCGCACTGCTGCGTATCGGCCAACAAGAGAGCGCGCCGCCGGCCCTACGCGGCGCCAGCTTCGCCGTGCTGTGGCGCCGTGGCCCGCGTGACGACCTGGACGACGCAAGCACACGGGATGCAGCCGTCGAACCCAGCCAGCAGGCGCTGCTGCAGGCTGCACGCGCACTGCCCGACGGCGAGACGCTGGGCGACTTCCTGTTCGGCCTGTTTGCGCTGGCGCGGCAGGAATGCGCGGGCTCGGATGCGCTGCTGCAGCTGCTGGATGGCGTGGTCGCGGGGATGAGCCACGAGGACTTCCTGCGCGCGGTGCCGGCCCTGCGCCAGGCCTTCCACTACTTTCCGCCACGCGAGCGCGCCGCCATCGCCGGCCGCATCGGCGCACTGCACGGCCGCAGCGATGTCGGCCACAGCGACTGGCTGCGTCTGCCGGTGGACCCAGGTGCCGCCGTGCGCGGCGGCCAGCTGATGCAGGCGGTGGCGGCGCTGCGTGCGAGGTACGGCCTGTGAGCACACTCGATGCGCTGCAGCGCTGGCGCCTGCTGCTGGGCGAAGCCGCACAGCAGGGCCTGGGCATGGGCGCCGGCGGGCTGTCCGGCGAGGCCCAGGGCATGGACCGCGCGCTGGAGTGGCTGTACGGCCGCGAGGGCGAGGCCCGCGATCTGCTGCAGCGCGAGCGCTCGGCCGATCTCAGTGCCAGCGCGCTCAGCGTGCCGGACTGGATCAACCAGGTGCATCGATTGTTCCCACGCGAAACCATCGAACGCCTGGAGCGCGACGCGGTCGAGCGCTACCGCATCAACGAGCTGGTCACCAGCCCGGAGGTGCTGCAGCGGGTGCAGCCCAGCCAGGCGCTGCTGGAGGCGGTAATGCGCACCAAGCACCTGATGAACCCGGAGGTGCTGGCGATGGCCCGCGAGCTGGTCGCCAAGGTCGTGCAGCAGCTGATCGAGGCGCTGGCGGTGGAGCTGCAGCAGGCCTTCAGCGGCGTGCGCAATCGTCGTCAGCACACGCGCCACGCCAACAGCCGCAACTTCGACGCCGCCGCCACCCTGCGCGCCAACCTGAAGCACTTCGACCCGGTCAGCCGCCGGCTGGTGATCGAGCGCGCCCTGTTCAACACCCGCACCAGCCGGCACCTGGAGCGGTGGCAGATCATCCTGGTGGTCGATCAGAGCGGCAGCATGCTCCCCAGCGTGATCCACTCGGCGGTCACCGCCGCCTGCCTGAGCCGCCTGCCGGGCATCGACACCCACCTGCTGGCCTTCGACACCGAGGTGGTGAACCTCACCAGCGAGCGCGAGGACCCGGTCGATCTGCTGATGCGCGTGCAGCTCGGCGGCGGCACCGACATCCAGAAGGCCATGCGTTATGCCGCCGAACTGATCGAGGCCCCGCGCCGCGCGATCGTGGTGCTGGTCAGTGACTTCTACGAGGGCGCCTCCGAGCATCTGCTGGTGCGCGTGGTGCGCGATCTGGTAGCGCAGGGCAGCCGCGTGCTCGGCCTGGCGGCGCTCGATCAGGAGGCCGTGCCCGCCTACGACCGCGCGATGGCGGCCCGGCTGGTCGAAGTCGGCGCCGAAGTCGGCGCGATGACGCCGGGTCAGCTGGCCGGCTGGCTGGCCGATGTGCTGAAGAAACCGGCATGAGCACACGCCCCGATCTGGCCCGGCTCACGCCCGAAGCCCTGGCCCAGCTGGCCAATCTGGGCCTGGTCAAACGCGCGCAGCGCGAGCTGGCTGGCGGCTACGTGCCGAGCATCAGCATCAACGCTGACGGCCTCTTGAGCGCGGAATTTCCAGACCAGGTGCGCACCGAGTTCGCCCCCGGCGCAGGGCTGAAGGACGCGCGCTGCAGCTGCGGTGCCGCCCTGTGCCGGCACCGCATCGCAGTCGTGCTTCAGCACGCCGCCAGTGCGGCCGAGGCAGAGCCCGAGGCGGCCGACGCACCGCCCGCGATGATCGACTTCGGCGCTCTCGATACGGCACAGGTGCAGGCACAGACCACCGCCTCGCTGTGGCTTCGGGTGGAACGCGAGCTGCGCTCTGGCATTCGTATCGAGCTGGAACAAAGCCTGGCCTCGGACCGCCGCAGCTGGATCCACACTGCGCGCCTGCCGCAGGCGACGGTGCGTTTCTATGCGGGCATCGACCTCGGCTTCGCGCGCTGCGACTGCAGTGCACAGACGCGCTGCGAACACATCGCGCTGGGTGCGCTGGCGCTGGCCCAGGCCGGCCCGCTGGGCGAAGCGCGGCAGGCCATTGAGCTGGGCGGAGCGGGTCAAGCCACCAGCCTCGAATTGCCGACAGCGCCGGTGCGCGAACTGCTGCGCTGTCTGCTTATCGAAGGTCTCGGCGAGGGCGCGGCCGAGCACGCGCGCACCGCCGCTGCGCTGTCGCAGGCGCTCGCGGCCAGCCGCAACCTCGGCGCGACCTGGCTCAGCCTGTGTCTTGAAGCGATCGAGCAATGGCTGGACGCCTACCGACTGCGCAGCGCGCGCTTCGGCCTGGAGCACGGCCTCGGCCTGCTCGCCGAGCTGTGCTTGCGGCTGCGCGTGGCGGGCAGCGAACGCAGCACGCTGTCGGCGCGTCATGTACTCGGCACCGGCGAGGCCCTGGAGACCCCGCTGGATCGCCTGAGCCTGCTGTCACTGGGCTTGCGCGTGGAGGCTGACGGCATCGAACGCCGCGCGACCCTCGCCGTGGTCGACACCGATACGCAAACTCTGCTGTGCCTGCAGAAGGCATGGCAGCGTCCGGCCGACAGCGCGCACAGCGAGCTGGCCCTGCTCGACCAGCAGCGCGTCGGCGGCTCGCTGCGGCTGGCGCGGCTGGCGCAGGGCGCGCTGGTCACCACCAGCGCGCGTCGCCGCGCGAACGGCGAACTCAAACTCGGCCAGAGCTTCGCTGGCAAGGCATCCATCACAGCGCAGAACGGCGATTGGTCAGGCCTGCGCGCACCGTTGCTGATCGAGTCGCAGGCCGACTATCTGCGCCAGCAGGCATTGTCACCGCCCGGCGAGCTGTCGCCGCGCACGGCCCTGCCGGGCTTTCATGTGCTGCGCGCAGTCGAAGTCGCGGCCGTGGGCTTCGACCCTGGGCAGCAGTGTGTGGAGGCGCATCTGCTCGATCCCAGCGGCGCGCTGTGGCTGGCGCGTCGCGACTACGCAGCCGCCACGCCCGGCGCGCTGGATGCGATCGCCCGCGTGCTAAGGCGAGCGCAGGCCGAGGCGACATCACTCTTCATCGCGGGGCCGGTGCGACGCGAGGCGCGCGGGCTGCTGATCGAGCCCTGGGCACTCAGCGCCAATGGCATGACCGTGCCGGATGCCTGCACACCCGATGGCAGCCTGTCCGCGATCGAGCAGGTGCAGCTGCACGCGGGCGAGCGCGACACGCTGCGCGCGGGCCTCTCCGCGATCGAGCAATTGCTGTGCAGCCTGCTGGCCGAAGGACTGCAGTCGCGCAGCCTGCGCGAGCGCGCGGCAGCGCTGGCCGAGCGTGTGACCGAACTTGGCCTGGACGATCACGAGCCGCAGCGTTCACCTGCCGCGCTGCTGCGCGAGCTGGGACACCAGACCGCGCGCCTGCAGGCCGGCGAGCGCGAAGCCGAGGGCGAAGCGCTGCACGCCGCACTGGGCCTGCTGGTGTTCTTCCCGCTGGCCCGGCATGCGCTGGCCGGCCTTGAATCCGACTGAAAATCAATCGCTTAGCCCCACACCACAGGAGCCACCGGATGCGCCGCTTTGAGCTGATCGAAGGCAAGTCATCGAAGTTCTGGGAAATCGAGCGCGAAGGCTGCGAGTACACCGTGCGCTACGGACGTATCGGCACCAGCGGCCAGAGCCTGAGCAAGACCGCCGCCAGCGAGGAGCGCGCCCAGGCCGAGGTCGACAAGCTGATCCGCGAGAAGACCGGCAAGGGCTATGCGGAGGTGGGTGCGGGCGCGGCGCAGGCGGCAACGAGCACCGCGGCGACGGCGGCGACTAGTGTAGTGCTTCGTAATTGACGGAACTAATGCCGCTCTCCGTCGTCCAATTG
>CAZPHV010000111.1:0-8245 GCA_964586455.1 uncultured Aquimonas sp. | reverse complement strand
ATCTAACGGAATCGAAAAGAGAAATTCTGGGGAGACCTCAGGCCCTGGCCCACCAGGGCCTCGACGCTTGCCGTCGTCCACCAAGCAGGTGCGGGTTCGTTGACCCGCCGATGCTCGACCCGGACCCGGTTCGGTCTCAGGCCCTCAAATCAAAGGCGCAAACAGCTCCGCCAGATCATCCTCACCGAACGCCACCCGCGTGCTGGTGCCGCCGTCGAGCACCGCCTGCGCCAGTTGCGCCTTGGCCAGCTGCAGGTTCTGGATCTTCTCTTCAACCGTTCCGGCGCAGATCAAGCGGTACACGAACACCGGCTTGTCCTGGCCGATGCGGTGCGCGCGGTCGGTGGCTTGGGCTTCTACGGCCGGGTTCCACCATGGGTCGTAATGGATCACGGTGTCGGCCGCGGTCAGGTTCAAGCCCACGCCGCCGGCCTTCAGGCTGATCAGGAACACCGGCACCTCGCCGGCCTGGAAGCGTTCGACCAGTGCGGTGCGGTCGCGCGTTTGGCCAGTCAACAGCAGGGGCTCGATACCGCGTTCGTTCAGCGCCTTCTCGATCAGGCCCAGCATCTCGGCGAACTGGCTGAACACCAGCACGCGGCGGCCTTCGGCCAGCAGGCTGTCGAGCAGGTCCAGCAGCAGGTCGAGCTTGGCCGAGTCCTCAACGCTGCGCGCATGCGCCAGTTTGACCAGACGCGGATCGCAGCAGACCTGGCGCAGCTTCAGCAGCGCGTCGAGCACGATGATGCCGCTCTGCGCCAGGCCACGCTCCGCAATCGCCTCGCGCACACGCTCGTGCTGCACCAGGCGCAGGGTTTCGTACAGCTCGCGCTGTCGGCCTTCCAGCTCGACCTCCCGCAGAATCTCGGTCTTCGGCGGCAGATCGGTCAGCACGTCCTGCTTGCGTCGGCGCAGCATCAGCGGCGCGATCCGGCGGTTCAGGCGCAGCTGACGCTCCACGTCGGCCTGCTTCTCGATCGGAATGCGGTACAGCCGGTTGAACTGACGCTCGCTGCCGAGCACGCCGGGCTCGACCGCATCCATCTGCGCCCACAGCTCGCCGAGGTGGTTCTCCAGCGGCGTACCGGTCATCGCCAGCCGGCGGCCGACGTTCAGCTCACGAACGACCTGTGCAGCCTGGGTGCGCACGTTCTTGATCGTCTGCGCTTCGTCCAGCACCAGCAGCGAGAACGGCTGCGCGACCAGCACTTCACGGTCGCGCGGCAGCAGCGGGTACGTGGTGATCACCAGGTCGTAGCCCGACATCGACTCGAAGTGGACCTCGCGCTGGCTGCCGTGCAGCACCAGCACCTTCAGCTGCGGACAGAAGCGTCGCGCCTCGTTGCGCCAGTTCAGCACCAGCGAGGTCGGCGCCACCACCAGCACCGGGTGCGGCAGGCGTTCGGCTTGCTTCTCCACCAGCACATGCGCCAGCACCTGAACAGTCTTGCCCAAGCCCATATCGTCAGCGAGGATGCCGCCCAGCTTGGCCGCAGCCAGAAAGCCCAACCAGTCCAGGCCGTCACGCTGATACGGGCGCAGCTCGGCGCCGAAGTCCGCCGGCGGGTCGACCTGCACGCGGCGCTCGCGCAGCTGATCGATCTGCTGGTACAGCGAGGCTGCGCCGCGCCAGACCAGGCTGGCGCCGGTCAGCTCTTCGACCAGGGTGCTCTGCGCGCGCCCGAGCCGGATCGGCCCGTCGCGGTGGGCGCTGTCCTCCAGCCATTCCAGCAGCGGTTCCAGCAGCGCGCGAAGCCGTTTCAGCGGCAAGCGAATGCGCCGGTTCGCATCCAGCGGCGCCACATAGGTCGCGTTGTCCGGCTCGCGCGGGCCGGGGCGCCGCGGAAACTCGGGGTTGGCCAGCACGTGGCGCAGCACCGGCATCAGGTCGATGCGCTCGCCGCCGATCTCGATCCCCAGGCTCAAATTGAACCAGGCGCCGCCGGCGTCTTCATCGACCTCGGCCAGCCAGCCTTCGCTGCCGTCGAGCACGCGCGCCGGGTAGTCACGGGCGTAGCGCACTTCGAAGCCGGCGTCCTCCAGCCGCGGCAGCATGGGCTGCCAGTGTTCGGCGTCGGCGTGGCCAGAGCGTCCACGTGGCAGCACGAAATCTTCCGGGCTGAAGTCCTGACTGGCCGCCATCGCCGCGCCGAACTCGTCGTCGGCAGCGCGCAGGCCCAGCTCGTTCAAGCGTTCGAGTGCGGCCAGTTCAGCTGCCGCCGAGCGGTGAATCTCATAGACCTCACCCTGATGGAAATGCCGCTCGACCTGGCGCGCACCCACCGGTGGCAGCAGCAGCGGCGGGTACGCAAACGACAGGCGCCCGCTGGCGACCTGACGATGGCCGCTGCGGCCGACCACACGCTGCTCGCGCAGCTCCAGCACCGGAATCGGCGGCTCCTGCAGCACTCGCACTGCACTGCGCGGGCGCGGCGGCGGCAGGCCGGGCAGCTGGCTCAGCTTCTTCAGTCGTTCGCCGACATGGTCGACGTGCTCAGGCAGCAGGGCAGGGGCGCTTGAGAGCAGCCCGGGCAGATTGGGGTCGGCATCGAGCGCGCCGAACTCGCCGCGGTTGCGGTCGAGATAGAGCAGGCTCTCGCCCTCCAGCACCAGCGCGCCGATGGCGTCGACCACGCGGCAGTACAGGCGCTGGCTGCCGTCTTCCAGATCCAGCCAGTCCAGTTCCAGCGCGCGCCTTGGCCCCAGCGTGAGGCGCTGGCCGGAGGCGCGCTCCAGCAGCAGCGGCCATTCGGCCGCCAGCGCCAGCAGGGCGCGCGTCTGATGCGCCGAGCGCACCGGCAGGAAATGGCGTTCGGCGCGGGTCAGCCCATACAGCGGTTCAGCACCGAGCCCGAGTGCGGCCAGGCGTTCCAGCTGTTCAGCGCTGTAACCACCGGAGGGCTTGGGGCTGGGCCCTCCGACCTGGCCGATCTCGATCGCGACCGGGTTGGCGAAACCGCCGCGCTTGCCCGCGCGCACCAGGCTGGGCTGCACCAGCAGCACCGGCTGCGGCAGGTCCATCACCTTCAGCAGCAGGGCCGGCGTGCGTTCGGGTTCGGGCTCCGGATCTACCTTCGGCAGCGCGCGCGGGCCGACGCCGTCGACCTTGTCCATCCAGCGGTCCCAGGGTCGCAGCGCCGCTTCGGGCGAGCTGTCGGTCAGCGACAGCAGCAGCGCGGCTGCATGCAGGCAGCGCGTCTCGCGGCACTCGCAGACCCAGCGCGCCTGCAGGCCCTTGTCGCGGCCGGTCTGCATCAGGCTGACGCCCGTCGAACCCAGGGTGCGGCCGATCGGCAGCCTGCCCGCGATCAAGCCACCGGGACCGTAGTCGAAGAAGTTGATGTTCTCGACCGCCCCCGCCAGCTCGGCCCCGCCGCGCAAGGCGGCCGGATCGAACCAGCGCTGCCAGTCCTGCGACTGCAGCAGGGCGATGAACTCGGCTTTGGTCATTGCGTGATGCGCGCTCGTAAGCGGCCGGCCCCGGCCGCGGCGGAAGCCGAAGACCGGAGGCTCAAGCCCGACCCGCAAGCCTAGCAGGATGGCTCGGAAATCCGAATGGCTTGGGGTGGGGGAGGTTGGGGTAGGCGCGGTCCGAGCTAGCGAGCCCGCTACATGCGCCGATGCGCGTCGGCACCGCTTACTGAGGTCTACCTGAGCGGGCCAGTCTGTCGCGCTTGCCGATGCTCGCGGGCTGTGTTTCCATACCTCCAACAACTTACCCGGCCTGACCGCCTCGACAAGAACGAAGTGGCGACCGGGTGCAAAAGCCGCCGAAAGGCGGTTTTTGCGTGTCTGGGGTCGGGAAATTCGGTTGGGAGTGCCAATGACACTGCGAACGCGGGTCTATGTCGATGGCTACAACCTCTACTACGGCTGCCTGCGCAAGACTCCCTACAAGTGGCTCGACATCCGGGCTCTTGCCGAGCGAATCCTCGCCACTGTCCTGCTTGACGTCGAGGGCGAGCCAGCCAAGTTCTCGCTGACGCCCCTTGCCGTCAAGTACTTCACGGCTTCGATCCTCAAGAACTTCGCGCGCAGCGATGACTCGGTGCCGAGCCAGACGGCCTACCATCAGGCACTTCGCGGCCATCTCGGGTCAGACTTGGATCTGATCGAAGGCTACTACGCCGCGGAGCCGGCGCGAGCGCATCGCCATGTCAAAGGTCAGGCTGCACGCGACTGCGAACTGGTGGACATCTGGAAGCTGGTTGAGAAGCAGTCGGACGTGGCTCTGGCGCTGCACGCCTACGGCGATGCGCTTCGCGGCGAAGTGGATCACGTGTTGTTCATGACCAACGATACCGACGTGGTGCCCTGCCTTGATCTGATCCGGGCGCACACCGCGGCACGTATCGGTCTGATCATCCCAACTCGTGCGAGTGAGCGACCGATCAATAGAGATCTTTCCCGTCGCGCGGATTGGGTGCGTTCGCATGTCCTCGAAGAGGAGCTTGCCGGCTGTCAGCTTCCCTCGATGGTGAAGCTGGACGGCCGAGCAGTGCATAAGCCTTTCAGCTGGTACCCGCGCCCTGATCTGCTCGCGCCTCTGCTGGCCGAGGCGACCCGCGTCAAGCGCAGCCGGGGTGCGGCTCTGAAGTGGATGAACACGGCGTGCGCGCAGTTGGGCGGGCAGCGGCCAATCGACATGGCTGCCTCCGATGCCGGCGCAGCCGCTCTTCGTGCCTACATGGACAAATACGCTGCAGACTTCGGCTTGCAAGGCGATCGTCCATCCACCGGCCAGACCCGTCCATCGCCATTCGGCACGGAGCACGAATGAGCACACCAGAGCGAGCCCACTCCAGTTTGCTTGCCGCGGCGGACCGTTGTGAGGCCAGCGCAACCCGCGCCAACGCTTGGAGCGCCCTCGATGAGGGCGTCCTCGTTCAAAGGCACGACGTCTTGGTTCCGTGGGGTTGCACACGAGACGCCCTGCTATCCGCGTTTCCGCCAGGGACATTCTGGCTGTCGGGGGGAGGCCTCTGGCCCACTTCCCGGTTGAAGATCCTTGGCTTCTCCGGCCTTTGGGGCTTCAATTTTGTCTCAGTTCCTGGTCGGCTCTTCGAGGCCCAGCTCAGGAACGAGAGCCCAGCAACCTCGAAGCGCACCTACCGCAGAAGCCGTGCCGCCCTTCAACGAGCACTAGGCAGGCCCAACCTGGTCGATCACAGTCTGCTCGGGCAGCAATCATGGGAGAACGGCGATGTGCGGGTAGACAACTGGCTTGCGCGTGGAAATACCGGCTTGGGTCGCGCGAGCGCTGTTGTTCACCATCTGTCCATACGGGCTGAAAGCATCCGATGAGAACTCGGGTGGTTCGGGCCTTGCTGGTCGAGCTGGCATGCCGAACCATGCGATCCGCTTCAATTAGCACCGAAAAGTCGGATCGCACATGAGCAAGTTCAGCCTCCCCTGGATCCTCCTTGCCGCGCTTGCCACAGTGCAAGCCATTGTCGCTCTCGTGCTGTTGTCGTGGGCCGCCCCGCTGTTCTTTGATCCGCCACTGCTGGGGAATGGGGTTGCAATCCGAGCACAAGAGCTCCAAGACCTTGTTGCAGCTCCGGGCTCCAGTCCGCGCCTGAAAGGGATCGGAGAGCAGTACCACTGGTTGTTCTGGCGACACGGGGAGGGCATGGAGGGCGCGCTCCTTGCGTCGGCTGCACTCGGTACTAATCTGGATCGTGCTCCTGCTTCAGCCGAGAGCACTGCCTTCGGAGACAGCCAAGGAGCGCGGCTAACCGGCCGGCAGGTGCGTTCGGGCTCCGTCGCACCGGTCTGCCAGAAGCCATTCATCTACCCCACCTGCAAATTCGCATAAGACACCACCAACCACTTGCTGCCCGCTTCCTCGAAGTTGACCTGCACCCGCGCGTGCGGGCCGTCGCCTTCGAAGTCGGTGATCACGCCTGCGCCGAATTTGGCGTGGCTGACGAGGGCGCCGAGCTTGAGGCCGGCGGGGGTGGGCTCGGCGGCGAAGCGCGCGCGCGGGGTGGGGGATGAGAATGCCGGGCGGCTGACCTGTACGCGCGGGCGCACTTCGTGCAGCACGTCGCCGGGGATCTCGCGCAGGAAGCGCGAGGGCGCGCCGTAGGTGTCCATGCCGTGGATGCGTCGCGCTTCGGCGTAGCACAGCACCAGTTTCTGGCGGGCGCGGGTCAGGCCGACGTAGGCCAGGCGGCGTTCTTCTTCGAGGCGGCCGGCTTCTTCCATCGACTTCTGGCCGGGGAACAGGCCTTCTTCCAGGCCGACGATGCAGACCATCGGAAACTCCAGGCCCTTGGCCGAGTGCAGGGTCATCAGCTGCACGCAGTCCTGGCCGGCCTGGGCCTGGCCTTCGCCGGCTTCGAGCGAGGCGTAGGCCAGGAAGCCGATCAGCTCGGGCAGGGGCTCGGCGCCTTCTTCCACTTCGACCCGCGCGAAGCGGCTGGCCACGGTGACCAGTTCGTCGAGGTTGTCGGTGCGCGCGTCCAGGGTGCCGCGCGATTCCTCGGCGTAGTGCGCACGCAGGCCGGACACCGCCAGCACGTGGTCGATCTGCTCGGCCAAGGTCAGGCTTCGAGTGTCGCGGCCGAGCTGTTCGATCAGCTCAATGAAGCCGCGCAGCGCGTTCTTGGCGCGGCCGGGCAGGGCGCCGTGGGTGAGCTCGGACAGCACCGCTTCCCATAGCGAGAGGTTTTCGTCCTGCGCGCGCGCGCGGACCTGTTCCAGCGTCTTGCCGCCGATGCCGCGGGTGGGCGTGTTGACCGCACGCTCGAACGCGGCGTCGTCGGCGCGGCTGGCGATCAGGCGCAGATAGGCAAGGGTGTCCTTGATTTCGGCGCGCTCGAAGAAGCGCAGGCCGCCGTAGACGCGGTAAATCACGCCGGCCTGCATCAGCGCTTCTTCCAGCGCGCGCGACTGGGCGTTCGAGCGGTACAGCACCGCGCAGTCGGACGGGCTGCCGCCGTCGCTGATCCAGCGCTGGATGCGCTGCACCACGTGCTGGGCTTCGTCCATCTCGTTGTAGGCGGCGTACAGGTCGATCGGCTCGCCGTCGCCGTCGGCCGTCCACAGGGTCTTGCCGAGGCGCTGTGGGTTGTGGCCGATGACGGCGTTGGCGGCTTTGAGAATGTTCGCGGTCGACCGATAGTTCTGCTCCAGCCGCACCGTGTGTGCGCCGTCGAAATCGCGCAGGTAGTGCTGCACGTTCTCGACCTTGGCGCCGCGCCAGCCGTAGATGGCCTGGTCGTCATCGCCGACCACGAAGGTCGAGCCGGTAGCGCCGGCCAGCACGCGCACGAAGGCGTACTGGATGGTGTTGGTGTCCTGGAATTCGTCGACCAGCAGATGCCCGAAGCGCTGCTGGTAGTGCTGCAGCAGGCCGGCCTGGTTCAGCCACAGCTCGTGCGCGCGCAGCAGCAGCTCGGCGAAGTCGACCAGGCCGGCACGCCGGGTGGTGACCTCATAGGCCTCGTAGATGCGGATGAAGGTGTCGGTGGCCGGGTTGCCGCCGATCACGTGCTTGGGCCGCTTGCCTTCATCTTTCGCGGCGTTGATGAACCAGGCCGCTTGGCGCGCCGGCCAGCGCTTTTCGTCGAGGCCGAGGTCGTTGATCACGCGCTTCAACAGCCGGATCTGATCGTCGGAGTCCAGCACCTGGAAGGTTTCGGGCAAGCCCGCTTCGTGCCAGTGCAGGCGCAGCAGCCGATGCGCGATGCCGTGGAAGGTGCCGATCCACATGCCGCGCCCGCCCTGGCCGCCGAGCTGGCTGATGCGGTGGCGCATCTCGCCGGCGGCCTTGTTGGTGAAGGTCACGGCCAGCACGCCGTAGGGCGGCACGCCCTGCACTTCGGTCAGCCAGCCGATGCGGTGCACCAGCACCCGCGTCTTGCCCGAGCCGGCGCCGGCGAGCACGAGGGTGTGTCGGGAGTCAGTAGTGACGGCCTCGCGTTGGGCCGGGTTGAGCGCATCAAGCAGGTGGGAAACATCCATGCCGCATTGTAGCGGCGTGGGTCGTCGTGACCGCTTGAACAATGTTTGGATTAGGGTGGGCCCTGGCCCACCGTGGGCTTGATGCGCGCCTCGGTCAGGGTGATCTCAGCGGCGCTGCCTCACCCGTCACGGCGAGACGCGGCTCACCGCTTCGACGGGGTTGCAGCGATACGCATCCGACAGCCAATCGTGAGACCGGATCGAAATTCGAGGCCACGGTGGGGCAGGGCCCACCCAATCCACCCCCCAAAGGTGTGCCCTGTGCCCCCCAGAG
>CAZPHV010000110.1:0-9161 GCA_964586455.1 uncultured Aquimonas sp. | reverse complement strand
GGCCGGGGCCGGAGGCAGGCGGCGCGTTTGCGCGGCATGCCGCGCGCGCCGCCGAACGCCCGAGCGCTATGCGCGAGGGCCGGGGCCGGAGGCAGGCGGCGCGTTTGCGCGGCATGCCGCGCGCGCCGCCGAACGCCCGAGCGCTATGCGCGAGGGCCGGGGCCGGAGGCAGGCGGCGCGTTTGCGCGGCATGCCGCGCGCGCCGCCGACCCGTTGCGCGTCGCGCGCGAACCTGCATAGGGTGGGCCCTGGCCCACCATGGCCTGGACGCTCGCGTCGATGCTCCCGCGCTTGCCCGTCGTGCCGATGGCGTTGATCTTCCGAAGGAGTGACCGGGGCAAGATTGGGGCTCACGGTGGCCCAGGGCCCACCCTATACCCCGACCCGACCCGACCCGACCCGACCCGACCCGACCCGACCCGACCCGACCCCGACCCGACCCCGACCCCGACCCCGACCCCGAACCCGACCCCGACCCCGACCCCGAACCCGACCCCGAACCCGACCCCGAACCCGAACCCGAACCCGAACCCGAACCCGACCCCGAACCCGAACCCGAACCCGACCCCGACCCCGAACCCTCAGCCGTGGAAGCCGTCGATCTCGATCGCCAGTTCACGACGGCAGATGTCGCCTTCCAGTATCAGGCGTGGCACATCGTCGGGCAGCAGGCGGGACAGCAGGGCGCGCGTTTCGGGCAGGGCGTCGCGGTCACGCAGATACACCTTCAGCAGCGCGTTCGCACCGAACGCGGGCGCAAGCTCGGGGGCCAGCCTTCCGGCCTCGCTCAACAGGCTTTCGAAGTTGTGGAAGGTCTCGCGCAACTGCGCACCCACCGAATCGGCGTGCAGGCTGGCGTGGCCGACCACGGCGGCGGTGCCGGACAGCATTAGAGGTAGGGTCATCGAGGGGGCCGCCAACATCGCACGGGCGAAGCTGGGCGAACGCGGCCCGTAGCTGCGCGGATAGCGATAGGCCGGCAGCTGGCGCGGGTTTTCCACTGGTCGCCCCGGCTGCGTGGCCGACAGCCAGTACACCAGCAGGCTTCGGTCTCCGCGGCGATGGCCAATCGCGGTCGCGGCCGGCAGGGCGCCCTCGGGAATATGCAGGGCTTCGGCGCGACCCACGCAGAACTGGCGGTAGCGCTCGGCATCGCCCTCGCCTTCGACGATGGCATCCAGATAGTTCCAGACCCGAAGCAGATGCGGGTGTTCGCTGCGCGCGCAGTGCTGGGCGATCAGTCGGTAGGCCGCTTCGGCGGCGTCGGCCGGGCCGCGGGCTTCCCGCAGCTGCAGCTGCCCGAAGCTCAAGCCGGCACCGTGTGCGCCGCCCAGCTCGCCGTCCTGCCAGACGGTGACCACGTCCGAACTCGTCCAGACCTCGTAGATGCCCTGCGACTCGGCCTCCAGCGGCTCCAGCGGTACGCGCAGATAGCGTGGGTCCTCAAGGGTCAGCGGCGCTGCGCTGCCGAAGCCGAACACGGCCAGGGTGCGCGGCCCCAGCAGGCTGCGCGGATCGCGCGCACGCACATAGGCCGCACTCAGGGCCTGGGTCGGTCGATACAGTCGCGGCTGTGCGCTCATGCGGCACCTGCTGCGGAGGTTTCCCGGGCAGCGCTCGCTACACGGGTGCCGCGCAGCCTGCGCAGCAGCGCGGTCAGCGCAAAGATGACCCGGAACACGCGCAGGCGGCGCAATACCGCGCGGTCGTCGAACACATTGCCGGCCAGCATCGCGATGACAGCCTGCTCGACCTGCCACAGGTTACGCGGGCGCTGGAACAGCTCACCCATCACCGGTGAGGTGAAGCGCTCGATAAACCAGCTGAACACACCGATGCCGCCGTCGATGCGCTTGCGATACGCCGCCTGCAGGGCCGCTTCGCGCGCGGGCTCGCGCAGCACCGCGTCCACCAGTTCAGCAGCGCGTTCGGCGCCGTGCATCGCCAGGAACACGCCCGAAGAAAAGATCGGATCAACAAACGCATAGGCATCGCCGGCCATCACCCAGCCGGGCCCGGCGATGCGGCCGCAGGCGTAGCTGTAGTTGCCGGTCGCCTCGGGCTCGGAGACGCGTTGCGCATCCGCCATGCGCTGAGCGGCATCCGGGTGCTGCAGGATCGTGTCGAGCAGGAAGACATCGAGCGCGCCGCGGCGGGTTTTCAGATACTCGGGCGTGCACACGGCGCCAATGCTCATCACGTCATCAGGCAGCGGGATCATCCACATCCAGCCGGAGGCGAGGCGATAGATCGTAATGTTGCCTGCGGCCTCACCCGGCTGGCGGGTGACGCCGCGGTAGTGCGCATACACCGCCGCCGAGCGGTGGCGCGGGTTCGGGCGTTTCAGGTCGAACTGCCGGCCCAGCAGGGTGTCGCGGCCGGAGGCATCGATCACGTAGCGCGCGACGAGTTCGTGCGGCTGGCCGCCGCTGCGCAGGCGCAGGCGGCTGCGGCCGGAGTCCAGCGCTTCGATGCCCAGCACCTCGACGTCTTCGTGCGCCTCGGCGCCAGCCGCTGCGGCGTTTGCGAACAGCAGCGCATCGAGTTCAGCCCGGCGCACCTGGTAGGCATGGTCGGGCACCTGGCCGAGCGCGCGGGCGAACGAGAAGTTGCTGTATCCGCCGGAAGTGGCGGGAAAATCGGCCGCGGGCTTGCGCACGCCGATCGCGGCGACCTGCTCGAGCACGCCCAGGCGCTCGAAGATCGGCAGGTTCATCGGCAGCAGGCTCTCGCCGATGTGGAAGCGCGGGTGCCGACCTTTCTCGAACAGGCCCACACGCCAGCCCGCGCGCGCCAGCAGGGTGGCAGCCGTGCTGCCCGCGGGGCCACCGCCGATCACTGCGACGTCGAGGCTGTCGGAAAGGTCGCGCGATGCGGTGGAGCTCATGCGGGAATGGGAGGCCTGAAGGACGCTCGCGGCGTCGGCGAAAGTGGCGTGAATGATACACTCCGCGCCCGCCCGAGGCCGGCTGAGCCAGTCTGCCCCCTGTCTACGTAATGTCGGGCATGCACATCGCATCGCCCACGGAAATCCAGTGCCCTCCATGTCGAACCAGACGCCTGCCGAACTCGAGCTTGCCGAACTCCTGATTGAATCCCTGAACCTTGAGGACATCGAGCCCGGCTCGATCGACCCGCAGGCGCCGCTGTTCGGCGACGGCCTTGGCCTCGATTCGATCGACGCGCTGGAGCTGGCGCTGGCGATCTCGAAGAAGTACGGCTTCCAGCTGCGCTCGGACAATGCCGACAACAAGCGCATCTTCGGCTCGCTGGCGGCGCTGTCGGCGCACGTGCAAGAGCACCGCGCGGGGTGAGCCGGCTGCTGCCGATCGCGCTGGCGCTGGCGTTTCCCGCGCTGGCGCATGCCTCGGCGGTGTACGCCTCGCTAGAACTCGCCACGCTGGCCGTGGCCTGCCTGCTCGTACTCGTCTGCTGGCCGCTGCGCACCCGCCCCCTGATCGCGCTGACGGCGTTCGCCGCGGGTGCGGCCGTGCTGACCCTGCTGTACCTCAGCGGGCATGCGCATCTGCCGCTGATGCTGCCGCCGGTGCTGTTCAATCTCGCGATCGGCCTGTACTTCGCGCGCAGCCTGGCCCCGGGACGGATGCCGCTGATCGAACGCATCGTGCGCGCACTGAACAATGGTGAAGTCCATCATCCGGATGTGCCGGCGTATGCGCGGGCCTGGACACGCACCTGGGCGGTGCTGCTGCTGACGCTGGCTGCGATCAATGCGGTGCTGGCGCTGTTGGCCGAGCCCAAGGGCTTGCTGCTCAGCCTGGGCCTGGCGCCGCCGCTGACGGTGCCGCTGGAGCTCTGGTCCTTGTTCGCCAATCTACTGAACTATCTGATCGTGGCCCTGGTGTTCGTTGCCGAGTACGCCTACCGGAGCCGCCGCTTTCCGCACAGCGACTACGGCGGTTTCGTCGGTTTCCTGAAGCGCGTTGGCCGCCTGGGGCCGACGTTCTGGCGCAGCTCCGGGGCTGCAGGCGGCTCGCGCTGATGCCGAGCTTCCGCATTGCCGCCGACCACCCCTGCCTGCCCGGGCACTTTCCCGGCCAGCCGGTGGTGCCCGGCGTTGTCGTGGTGGATGAAGTGCTGGCCCTGGCCCGCGCCGAGTTCGGCACGCGCGCCCTGCTGCGCCTGCCGCAGGTGAAGTTCGCTTCGCCCCTGCTGCCCGAGCAGGAAGCCCACGTCGAGTTCGAGCCGCGCGCCGAACGCTTGCGCTTCCGCGTGCTGCGCGGCGAGGACCTGATTGCCAGCGGCGAGCTGGTGTTCGCGCAAGCAAGCGAGGTGGTCGCCGAGCTGGAAGTTGAGCTTTGGTTGCTGCCGACGTCGGGTTGCCGGCGGACTCGCTATCGACCGAACCACAAGCACCCAGTCACCGCCGAGTTCTTCCTGGGCGAGATCGTGTTTGATGTAGACAAGGCGGAACCCGGCCAATGCACACCAGCGAGGATCAAGGTCCTCATGCAAAGTGAATCGCTGGATGCCTTGCTCAGTGTTGGTGAGTGGACGCTATGGGAAGGAGCGTCACAGGTTGGAAGCGTGCGAGTGTTGGGCGTCTTGCGCCGCGGCACTAGCGAGCCCACCCACTGCCGCGAGGGGGCGTGACTGCGTCGTGCGTGTCCCACTATGAACCGCACCAACCAAACCGAATGGCAGCAGCGCCCCGAAGGCGGCGGGCGCTTCGCGATCCTGCTGATCCGCGCGATCGCGCGCTACGGCGGGCGCTGGCTGTCGCGGCCGCTGCTAATTCCGATCACCTTGTACTTCCTGATCGTGCGCGGGCCCGAGCGACGCGCCTCGCGCGCCTATTTGTCCCGCGTGCTCGGGCGCCCGGCCACGCTGTGGGAGTGCGCTCGCCACGTGCATGCGTTCGCGTCGACCATTCTCGATCGCGTGTTCATGCTGTCGGGCCAGTTCCGCAGCTTCGATCTGGAAATCACCGGGCTGAAAGAACTGCACGAGCAGTTCGATCTGGGTCGCGGATTGTTGCTGTTCGGTTCGCACCACGGCAGCTTTGAAGCCCTGCGGGTGCTCTCGCGTGAGCGGCCCGATGTGACCGTGCGGGTGGTGATGGACCGCGGCCAGAATGCAGTGGTCACCCAGATGCTGGAAGCGCTGTGCCCGGACATCGCCAGCACCGTGATCGATGCGGCGCAGGACGGTACCGGGATCACCCTGGCGATCCGCGATGCGACGGATCAGGGCGCCCTGGTCAGCCTGCTGGTCGACCGCGCGCGTGGCGCCGAGCCGGTGCAGTGGATCGACTTTCTGGGGCAGCCGGCACCGTTTCCGAGCGCGCCGTTTCTGATCGCGGCGGCGCTGAAGGTGCCCGTGCTGATCTGCTTCGGCCTGTATCTGGGCGGACGCCGCTACGCCCTGCACTTCGAGCTGTTCGACCCCGGCATCGATCTGCCCCGTCGCGAGCGCGCGCAGAAGCTGAATGCGCTGCAGGAACGCTACGTGCGGCGGCTGGAACATTTCGTGCGGCTTGCGCCCTACAACTGGTTCAACTTCTACGACTTCTGGAGAACCGATGAGCGCGCGCACCCGGGGCTTGATGGCCCTGCTGCTGAGCGGCCTGCTGGCAAGCCTGCTGGCGAAGGCTGAGCCCGCCGAACTGGACGCCCTGCTGGCCGGCTTCGCCCAGCCCGCACCGGCTCGCAGCGTCTACTTCGAGCGCCGCACTTCACCCCTGCTGATGCAGCCGCTGCTGTTCGGCGGCGAGCTGTCGCAGCCGGCGTCCGATGAGCTGGTCAAGACCGTGGAGGGCGATCAGCCCGAACGCATGCGCATCGCCGGTGAACGCGTCGAGGTGCAGCGCGAAGGTCAATCCACACGCCGCTTCTCTCTGAAGCGCGCGCCCGAGCTGGCTGCACTCACCGCCAGCTTTCGCGCGCTGCTGGCGGGTGATCGCGCACTGCTGGAGCAGCACTACACGATTCAACTCGCGCCGGCGGGCGCCGGCTGGACGATCGCGCTGGCCCCGAAAGATGCGCGCGTCGCCCGCAAGGTGCTGGGCATGCGTCTGCACGGCCAGGGCGCGCAATGGCGCTGCTTCGATCTCGATCTGGCCGAAGGCGAACACAGCCGCATGTGGCTGGGCGACTGGGCTGCGTCGGCCGCGGCGGCAGCTGATGAAACCCAGCGCGACGCCCTGTGTGGAACCACCTCCGAATGAGCGAGCTCTCCGCCGGCACGCGCCTGCTGCGGCTGGCGCTGTGGTTGGGTGCGCTCGCCCTGATCGCGGTGCTGGCGCTCGGCCAGCTCAAGCTGAGCGGCGATCTGCGCCTGTTCATGCCGGCCGCGCGCACCGCCGAGCAGCGCCTGCTGCTGGAGCAACTCGGCGAAGGCCCGGGCGCGCGCCTGTTGCTGGTGGCGCTGTCGGGTGCCGAGCCCGATGAGTTGGTCGAGCGCTCGCGAGCGTTGCGCGAGACCCTGCAGGAGTCGCCCGAATTCGTTTGGGTCGGCAATGGCGAGGAGGGGCTCGATTCGATACCCGAGACGCTTGCCGACTACCGCTATCTGCTTTCGCCCGGCGTGCAGGCCGGCGCTTTCGATGCGCCTGCGCTGGCCGAGGCGTTGCAGCAGCGCCAGCAGGACCTCGCCTCGCCCGCGGCGGGACTGATCGCCCCCCTGCTGCGCGGCGACCCCACGCTGGAGACGCTGCGCGTGCTGGAAGCCTGGACGCCCTCGATCGAGCCCGAGCTGCGCGACGGGGTCTGGTTTGCGCAGGCGCGCGCCGAAGCCCTGCTGCTGGCCGAAACCCATGCGCCGGGCTTTGACCCCGACGGGCAGGCTCGTGCTCTGGGCGCACTTCGCGTCGCGCATGCGCAGGTGCTGGCCGAAGAAGGCGAGGGCGCCGCGGGTTCGATCGAGATCAGCGGGCCCGGCGCGTTCGCCGAGAAGATGGCGGCGCAGACCCGTGGCGAAGCCTCGCGCCTGGGCGGCTTCGGCATCGCCGGCCTGCTGCTGTTGATGGCGCTCGCTTACCGCAGCCTCGCGCTGCCCCTGCTCGGCGCCTTGCCCTTGGCGACCGGCGCGGTGCTGGGCCTGTCGGCCACGGCATGGCTGTTCGGCGAAGTCCATGGCATCACGCTTGCGTTCGGGTTCACCCTGCTTGGTGTGGCCCAGGACTATCCGGTCCATCTGTTCAGTCATCGACGCATCGGTGAATCCGCCGCGCACAGCGCGCGCGCGATCTGGCCGACCCTGGCCACCGGCGCGTTCTCCAGTGCGTTGGCGTACCTGGTGTTCTTCTTCGCTGGCGTCGACGGCCTGCGACAGCTGGCGGTACTGACCGTGGTTGGCTTGATCGGCGCCGCGCTGGCCACGCGCTACCTGCTGCCCGCGGTACTGGGCGCCGCGCGACGCGAGGTCGGCGCAGGCGCGATGGTGCAGGGCCTGCAGCGCGGCGTCGCGCGCGCGCATCGTCTGCGTTGGCTCGCCTTGTTGATCGCTGCATTGGCAGGTCTGGCACTGCTGCGCCCCGGCCCGTGGTGGCAGGACAGTCTGGCCGCACTCACGCCGGTGCCCACCGAGCTGCTGCAGCGTGATCGCGAGCTGCGGCAGGCACTCAACGCACCCGAGGTGCGCTGGCTGCTGGCGCTGCGCGCGGACAGCGAAAGCGACGCGCTCGCGCGCAGCGCCGAGCTGATCCCCGGCCTGCAGGGCCTGGTCGAGCGCGGCGCGCTCGGCCACTTCGAGTTGGCAGCCCGCTATCTGCCGCCGAGTGAACTCCAGCGCGCGCGGCAGGCGGTGCTACCGGACACCGCCGCGCTGCGATCCGCACTGGCCGAAGCCCAGCAGGGTCTGGCCTTCCGTGCCGATGCTTTCGACGAATTCGTGCATGCGGTCGAACGCGCGCGCAGCCTGCCGCCCCTGACCGCAGACGCGCTCGCTGGCACTGCGCTGGAGCTGCGCCTGGCCGGGCTGCTGGCCCGCGACGGCGCGCAGAGCTTGGCGCTGGTGCAGCTGTCCGACTTGCGTGATATCGACGCCGTGCGCGCGTTCGCCGACACACACGCTGACCTCGACCTGATCGACCTCAAGCACACTGCCGACTCGCTGGCCTCGACCTGGCGTGCCCAGGTGCTGTTGGCGATGGCGGCCGGCGCGCTGCTGTTGGCATTGCTGGTGTTCGCATCGCTGCGCTCACCGCGGCGCGTGTTGCGGGTGCTGGGTCCTGTGGCCCTGTCCAGCGTCGTGGTGCTGGCCCTGCTGCACGGCTTCGGCGTCGGGCTGACCCTGTTTCATCTGATCGCGCTGGTATTGGCTGCGGGCCTGGGCCTCGACTACGCGCTGTTCTTCGAGCGCAGCGCGCGAGTTGATTCCGGTGCGGCGGCCGCGGAACAGCGCCGCACCCTGCATGCGCTGCTGGTCTGCGCGGCATCGACCCTGCTGGTGTTCGGCCTGCTCTCGCTGTCGGCGATTCCGGTGCTGAACGCACTGGGCAGCACGGTGGCCCTGGGCGTGCTGGTGCACTTCTCGCTGGCCCTGCTGCTGGCCGGCAGCAGCGCCCCCGTTGTGGAGACCCAACCATGAAGCTTCCGGCAAACCGTGCAGAAGTCGAACAACTGATCCCGCATGCTGGCGCGATGTGCCTGCTGGAACGCGTGCTCGCCTTCGACGATGCAGGCCTGCACGCGCAAAGCGACGCCCACCGCGACCCCACACACCCGCTGCGTCGCGACGGCCGCCTGTCGGCTCTGCACCTGTGTGAGTACGGCGCCCAGGCGATGGCCGTGCACGGCGGCCTGCTGGCCGCGCGCGAGGGCCGCTCGGCACCGCCAGGCTTGCTCGTTTCCCTGCGCGGGGTCGAGCTCGCCCGCGAGTTCCTCGAAGACCTGCCCGGCCCGCTCGATGTGTATGCCGTTGACGTATCCGACAGCGGCGCGGGCTGGCAGTGCAGCTTCCGCGTCGAGCACGCCGGTGAGGTGCTGGCGAGCGGGCGCGCGGCGGTCTTGCGGCGAGAGCCATAGGGTGGGCCCTGGCCCACCATGAGCTCGACACTCGCCTCGGTCCGTCCACGCGCGATCCACGTAGGGCGGGTCTTGACCCGCCGAAGCTCTTGCTCTTCGCCTTGTCGCTGTTCGAAGCGAAGATCAAGAGCTTTCGGTCCGTCCTTCGGCCGGCCCGACCTACCTTTCTTTGAG
>CAZPHV010000109.1:0-9252 GCA_964586455.1 uncultured Aquimonas sp. | reverse complement strand
GGTTCTCGGCGATCTTGCGCAGGATGCGGCGCATGATCTTGCCCGAGCGGGTCTTCGGCAGGCCCGGCGCCCACTGGATGAAGTCGGGCGTGGCGATCGGGCCGATCTCCTTGCGCACCCACTGTGCCAGCTCCTTGCGCAGCTCTTCGCTGGGCTGCTCGCCGGCATTCAAGGTGACGTAGGCATAGATGCCCTGACCCTTGATGTCGTGCGGGCAGCCGACCACGGCGGCCTCGGCCACCTTGGAATGCGCGACCAGTGCGCTTTCGACTTCGGCGGTGCCCATGCGATGGCCGGACACATTGATCACGTCGTCGACGCGACCGGTGATCCAGTAATAGCCATCGGCATCGCGGCGCGCGCCGTCGCCGGTGAAATAGGTGCCGGGGAAGGTCTTGAAGTAGGTGTCGATGAAGCGCTGGTGGTCGCCGAACACGGTGCGCATCTGGCCGGGCCAGGAATCGAGCAGCACCAGGTTGCCCTCGGTGGCGCCTTCGAGCACGCGGCCTTCGCCATCGACAATGGCAGGCTTCACGCCGAAGAAGGGCAGGGTGGCCGAGCCGGGCTTCTGCGGAATCGCGCCGGGCAGCGGGCTGATCAGGATGCCGCCGGTCTCGGTCTGCCACCACGTGTCAACGATCGGACAGCGCTGGTCGCCGACCACGCGGTAGTACCACTCCCAGGCCTCGGGGTTGATCGGTTCACCGACTGAACCGAGCAGGCGGATGCTGGAGCGCGAAGTGCGCTTGACGGGCTCCTCGCCTTCGCGCATCAGCGCGCGGATGGCGGTCGGCGCGGTATAGAACAGGGTGACCTGGTGCTTGTCGCAGACGTCCCAGAAGCGGCTGACGCTGGGGTAATTGGGTACGCCCTCGAACATCAGGCTGGTGGCGCCGTTGGCCAAGGGGCCGTAGACGACATAGCTGTGGCCGGTAACCCAGCCGACGTCAGCGGTGCACCAGAACACGTCGTCCTCGCGCACATCGAAGATCGCCTCGTGGGTCAGGCTGGCGTACACGAGGTAGCCGCCCGTGGTATGCAGCACGCCCTTCGGCTGGCCGGTGCTGCCCGAGGTGTAGAGGATGAACAGCGGGTCTTCTGCGCTCATGCGCTCGGGTTCGCAGGTGTCCGGCTGGCCTTCGACCACGACGTCGTACCAGCGGTCGCGCGGGCTCTGCATGTCAATCGCACCACCGGTACGACGCACGACAAGTACGGTTTCGACGCAGCTGGTGGCAGGGTTCTTGAGCGCGGTGTCGACGTTGGCCTTGAGCGGTACGTGTTTGCCGCCGCGCAGGCCCTCATCGGCGGTGATCACGATCCGGCTGGCGCAGTCGGCGATGCGTCCGGCCAGGGCATCCGGCGAAAACCCGCCGAACACGATCGAATGGATGGCGCCGATGCGCGCGCAGGCCAGCATGGCGACCGCGGCTTCCGGAATCATCGGCAGGTACAGGGTGACGCGGTCGCCGCGCTTGACGCCGAGGTTGCGCAGGGCATTGGCCAGTCGACACACCCGCGCATGCAGGTCGCGGTAGGTGATGTGCGCGGACTCGTCCGGGTTGTCGCCTTCCCACAGGATCGCGGTCTTGTCGCCGCGGGTGGCGAGGTGGCGATCGAGGCAGTTGACGCTGACGTTGAGCTCGCCGTCCTCGTACCAGCGGATGTGCAGGTCTTCGGCTTTGAAGCTGACGTCCTTGATTCGGGTCGGCTTCTTGAACCAATCCAGACGCTCGGCCATGCGGCCCCAGAACCCGACGTTGTCGTCCACCGACTCGCGGTACTGGCGTTGGTAATCCTCGGGCCGATACAACGCCTTGGCGCTGAACTCGGGGGATGCGGCGTAGATCGCGCCGCTGCTGGCTTCGTTGGACATGGACTTCCTCCCTGGGCGTGGCCGGTACGGAAGGGCCGCTCGTGCTGCAGCGGCCGTCCGCGTTCTCGAATGTTCTTTCGAGTCTAGTCTCGCCAAGCCGCGCTGGCGCATGCGCGTCGACCATGGTCGAACGGTCGTGCCTTCGGTCGCAGGTTTGCTCACACCGCTTAGACCATCGTGGAATGGAATGCTGCACTGCGGCGCACACATGCTCGCCCTGCATCCTTGGGAGGGAGTGCCTCATGTTCACAACGAAAACTATCAAAAAGGGGCCGCTGGCCCTGGCAATTGCCGGCGTGCTGGCCATGGGCCCGGCGCTGGCGCAGACGGAACGCGAAGCCCAGCTGGAAGCGCGTATTGCCGAGCTTGAGCGGCTGGTGGGCGAACTGGTGACCAAGCAGCAAACGATGCCCGCCGCCGCGCCTGCAGCACCGGCTCTGCCGGCCGGCACGCAGCCGATACAGGCCACCAGCGTGGTGCCGGGCGCGAACCCGGGAACGCGTTTCGGCTTCGGCGGCTTCATCAAAGCCAACAGCAGCTGGTCTGACTACAGCGACGGCAATCCACCCGCGGGCGGCCTTGCGCGTGACTTCTACCTGCCGGGCGCGATTCCGGTCGGTGGCGTCGGCGAATCGGCGGTCTACGACGCGCATGCCAAGCAATCGCGCTTCTGGTTCACCACCGACACGGTGCTAGACAACGGCAGCAAGCTCGGCTCGCGCTTCGAGCTCGACTTCGCCGTGCCCACCGGCGGCGACGAACGCAACACCAACACCTACAACCCGGTGCTGCGCCGCGCCTTCCTGACCTACGACAACTGGCTGTTCGGTCAGGAATGGTCGAACTTCATGGAGCTCGGCGCCCTGCCCGAGACCACCGACTTCGTCGGCCCGACCGAAGGCATGGTGTTCGTACGCCAGCCGCAGATCCGCTACACCAGCGGCGCGTGGTCGGTGTCGATGGAGAACCCGGAAACCACCCTGGTGCCTTTCGGTGGCGGAGCACGCGTAGTCACCGACGACAACACCATTCCTGATTTCACTGCACGGTATGCCAACCGCGGCGCCTGGGGCTTCGTCTCGGTCGCGGGCCTGGTGCGCCAGCTGCGCAACGAGACCGGCGTGCGCGCGACCTCGGAAACCGGCTTCGGCGTCAGCGTCTCCAGCAAGATCATGTTCGGTGAGAACGATCTGCGCCTGATGGCCACCGCCGGCTCGGGCATCGGCCGCTACGTGGGCCTCAACTTCTTCGAAGACGGTGTGATCGAAGCCAACGGCGATATCGACAGCCTCGATGTGATCGCCGCTTACGCGGCTTGGCGCCAGGTCTGGGGGGGCGGCTTCCGCTCGAACTTCGTGGTCGGCTACACCTCGGCCGACAACGACCGCGCGCTCACCGGTCTGAACGCGAATGCCGAAGCCTCCAGCGCTCGCGTCAATCTGTTCTGGACACCCGCACCGAAGCTGGATCTGGGCATCGAGCTTTCCACCGCCAAGCGTGAGCTCGAACGCGGCACCACCGGCACCCAGAACCGAGTCGACTTCATGGCCCGCTACTCGTTCTGAACCCACAGGGAACCCTTCGCGCCGACCGGCGCGAAGGGCCACAACGGAATCCAGGGAGACACCCCATGTCAGGCAACAAGACACCCGCCGACTACTGGAAGGCCAACGTGCGGATCATCAGCATCTGCATGGCCATCTGGGCACTCGTTTCGTTCGGCTTCGGCATCGTTTTTCGGCCGCTCATCTCGGGCATCAAGTTCGGAGGCACCGACCTCGGCTTCTGGTTCGCGCAGCAGGGCTCAATTCTGAGCTTCATCGCGCTGATCTTTTTCTACACCTGGTACATGAACCGCCTCGACCGCGACTTCGGCGTGGACGAGCAGTAAGGAGCACGACCCATGGACCAGTTCACCATCAATCTCATCTTCGTCGGCGGCTCGTTCGCGCTCTACATCGCGATCGCGATCTGGGCGCGCGCCGGCTCCACCGCCGAGTTCTACGCCGCAGGCCGCGGCGTCCACCCTGTACTCAACGGCATGGCCACTGCGGCCGACTGGATGTCGGCAGCTTCATTCATCTCGATGGCAGGCCTGATCGCCTTCGTCGGTTACGGCAACTCCAGCTACCTGATGGGCTGGACCGGCGGCTACGTGCTGTTGGCCCTTCTGCTTGCGCCCTACCTCAGAAAGTTTGGCCGCTTCACGGTGCCGGACTTCATCGGCGACCGCTTCTACAGCCGCACCGCGCGTCTGGTGGCGGTGGCCAGCCTGCTGATCATGTCGATCACCTACGTCATCGGTCAGATGACCGGCGCCGGGGTTGCGTTCTCGCGCTTCCTTGAAGTCGATACCACCACCGGCCTGATGATCGCTTCGGCCGTGGTGTTCGTGTACGCGGTGCTGGGCGGCATGAAGGGCATCACCTACACCCAGGTCGCGCAGTACGTCGTTCTGATCATCGCCTACACCATCCCGGCGGTATTCATCTCGCTGCAGCTCACCGGCAACCCGATCCCGCAGCTGGGCCTGTTCTCGGAGCACACCGCCTCGGGCATGCCGATGCTGGCCAAACTCGACCAGGTGCTGCTGGAGCTCGGCTTCAACGACTACACCGGACACCACGGCTCCACGCTCAACATGGTGCTGTTCACGCTGTCCCTGATGATCGGCACTGCCGGTCTGCCGCACGTGATCATTCGCTTCTTTACTGTTCCGAAGGTGTCGGATGCGCGCAAGTCGGCGGGCTGGGCGCTTGTCTTCATCGCCCTGCTGTACACGGTGGCGCCGGCGGTGGGTTCGATGGCTCGCCTGAACATCATCGACACCATCTACCCGGAAGGCACCACCGGACAGCCGGTGTCCTATGAAGAGCGCCCGGACTGGATGCGCAACTGGGAGAAGACTGGCCTGCTGAAGTTCGAGGACAAGAACCAGGACGGCCGCATCCAGTACTACAACGAAGGCAGCGCTGATTTCAGGGCGGAAGCCGAGGCGCGTGGCTGGCAGGGCAACGAGATGGTGACCTTCAACCAGGACATCCTCGTGCTGGCCAACCCCGAGATCGCACAGCTGCCGGGTTGGGTGCTGGGCCTGATCGCCGCGGGTGGTCTGGCGGCGGCGCTTTCCACGGCGGCAGGCCTGCTGCTGGCGATCTCGTCAGCCATCAGTCATGACCTGGTCAAATCCACCTTCAAACCGGACATCACCGAAAAGGGCGAGCTGCTGTGGGCGCGTCTTTCGATGGCGGTGGCGATCGTGGTGGCGACCTGGCTTGGCTTGAATCCACCTGGCTTCGCAGCCCAGGTGGTGGCGCTGGCCTTTGGTCTGGCCGCGGCCTCGCTGTTCCCGGCCATCATGATGGGCATCTTCTCGAAGAAGATGAACTCGGCGGGTGCGATCGTGGGCATGCTGGTGGGCTTGGGTTCGACCGTGCTCTACATCTTCACCTACCTGGGTTGGTTCTTCATTCCGGGAACCAACATGCTGGAGAACGTGCCGGCCAACTGGCTGTTCGGAATCTCGCCGCTGTCCTTCGGTGCGGTGGGTGCACTGCTGAACTTCATTGCTGCATATGTGGTGCTGGCAATGACCAAGCCTGCGCCGCTGCACATCCAGGAACTGGTGGAGAGCATCCGCGTGCCGCGTGGCGCAGGTACGGCCACTCACCACTGACGCTCTGCCCTGAAACCGGCCAGCCAAAGTCCGACAGGCTGCTAGAGACCGGTGACGTGCAGCGGCCCGTCCCCTCGCGGGGGCGGGCCGCTGCATTTCAGTCATCTCAATTCGCGGGCTTCGGTCTTCGCTCGCTCGCAAATCGCGGGGCTCGCTTTACCCTAAGCGCCTGCGTGCATGCAGAACCCGCGCGCACTATTCATGCAGTCGCGCGAGCTCGCGCCCCCAACAGGACCCATCCATGCTGTTTGAACTCATCGCCACCTTCGCCGCCGGCTTTTTCATGGCGGGTCTGGTCCTGGCCCTGCGCTGGCTGCTGCGTGGTCGCACGCCCGGATGGTGGGTGCCTGCCGCCGCCGCGCTCGGCATGCTGTCCTACGCCGTATGGTCGGAGTACACGTGGCTGGAACGCGCGCGCGGCACCCTGCCTTCCAGCGTTGAAGTGGTGTCGACCAATGAGGTGCAGGTCTGGTATCGGCCCTGGACCTATGTGGTGCCGCAGGTGAATCGGCTGATCGCGATCGATCGCGCCGAGCTCAAGCGCAACCCAGCTCAGCCCGGCAAGGTGCTGGCGGGCGTGCTGCTGATGGGGCGCTGGGAGCCAACGCGCCGCATTGGCGCGCTGTTCGACTGCACGGCTGGCCGTCGCGCCGACCTGCTGGACGATGTGCGCTTCGACGAGGCAGGGGAACTGCTGGATGCGCGCTGGATCGCGCTGCCTGCAGACGACCCGCTGCTTGCCGCCGCCTGCCGAGAAGACGCGAGCGGTTGAGGGTGTGTCCACGAGGGCCGCGAACACCGCGCGGGCTGTCCGAATGCGAGTGCGCTCCCGCGAACACCGTGAGCGCTCTCCGAGCATCGGCGCCCACAGCGGCGCAGATCGGATCAGGCTCAAGCAGAGTCCTCCAAGCCTGGTGGGCTTCGATCGATTCAGGGCGCCGCACTCACTCGTAGGGTAGATAAGCGCAGCGCATCTACCAGCACGTCCCGCAGAAGCCGAACGCTAAACGAAGCCCGAGAGTCTGCCGACGCTTCGCGTCCACCTCGCCACATCTGAGGAAGGACCGCGGTGTCGGGCCCAGCCGCCCACGCTCAGCGGCCAACTGCGCGATGCGAGTGCGCTCCCGCGAACTTCCGCGCGGGCTGTCCGAGCATCGGCGCCCGCAGCGGCGCAGATCGGATCAGGCTGAAGCAGAGTCCTCGGTCGCCGCCGCTTCCTGGGCCCGCTTGCGTGCCTCGGCCTGAGCGCGCAGCCGCGCCACTTCAACCGGGTCGACAATGTGGCCGCCCTGCGAGACGCCTTCGAGCCGGGCCTGGATCAGGCTCAGCGTGCCCCAGACCATCGCGACCAGCGCAATCACTAGCAGCGGCCCGGCAATCGCCATCGTCTGGCTCTTCAGCACAACCGCGAAGCAGAGCAGCGACAGCCCGTACAGGGCCCAGGGTTTCCATGCCATGGTGTGACTCCAGGCGCGCAGCCGCGCAGGGTTCAGGGTGGGGTGGGCCGTCGCCTCTGGCGTGGCCTCGGGGCGACAGTGTAGTGCGGCCACCGCCGTGACGCCGGGCCGTTCATCGGCGTGGCGGCGCTTCGGGGACACCTGGCCGGCCTGAGCGGTGCCGTCTTGCGTGCTGAATCCGCACTGGCCGTGCAGATCAGCCCGCTCCGAGCGTGCTGCTTGCCTCGCGCCGACCGTACCGGATCCGCAGCTTCCCTCACGAACACCTCGCCGGTCCGCGCCGCGCTGGCGCTGCCCGCCCTTGGCCTTGCCCCTTCCGCGTTGCCGGCCGGGGCGACTGGACGGCCGGCCAAGCCTCGCAAAGTCCGATGTCGGATCCCGAGCGCGCGCGCCGTAACGCAGCTGAATCCTTCCACGAAGAGCGCGCAATGAAGAACGGAAAACTTTTGGGCGGCTGTCTGGCCGTGGCCCTGCTGGTCCTGGTGGTGGGTGGGGGAGCGGTTTACTGGATCGTGCTGCGGCCGCTGTGGCAGGGCGCCAGTGCACTGATGGATACCGCCCAGCAGTGGCAGCAGGTGGCACAGCTCGAACAGCAGGTGCGCAACCGCGAACCTTTCCGTGCACCGGCGGACGCGCGCCTCGACCCGGCCCGCGTGGCTGCTTTCGTGGCGGTGCAGCAGGCGATGTCGGAGCGCCTCGGCGACCGCTGGCAGCAGCTCGAAGCCAAGTACGCCGAACTCAAGGCCAGTCAGCAGCGCGATGGTCGCGAACCCGGTGTGCAGGACATGTTCGTCGCTTACGCCGACCTGTCGGGGATTATCGTCGAGGCCAAGCGCGCCCAGGTCGAAGCCCTGAACGCCAACGGCCTGTCGCTGGAGGAATACCGCTGGATGCGCGCCCACGCCTTCGCCGCGCTGGGTCTCGCCGGGCAGGACGCCACGCCGCCCGCCCTGGCCGGTTCCGCGCTGCAGGCGAATGCCGAACTGCTGCGCCCGCACCGCGAGCTGCTGGTCAAAACGGCAGCCAGCGCCTGGCTGGGGTTCTGACCGATAGGTGCGCTGGCGGAGCGGCCAGCGCCTTGGTCCTTTCCAGTCGCGTCCGGGCTGACCCATACTCGGGCGTTCAGTCGCTCTGGCAAGGCCCGGATGCATACACAGAATTTTACTGGCGCGGATGGACTGCGCCTCGCGGCCAGCGTCGGCGGTCCCGGCGAAGGTCAACCGGTCGTTCTGCTGCACGGTGGCGGCCAGACCCGCCACGCCTGGCGCCACGCCGCTGCCGACCTGGCACGGGCGGGGCGGCGGGTAATCAGCCTCGACCTGCGCGGCCACGGCGACAGTCAGTGGTCGCCTGAGTCCGATTACAGCTTCGATGCGTTTGCTGCTGATCTGCGCGCCGTACTCGGCACGCTGGATGAGCCGCCGGCCCTGGTGGGAGCCTCACTGGGAGGGCTGACCGCGCTGCTGGTTGCCGCCGAAGACCCGCCGATCGAGCTGCGGGCCCTGGTGCTGGTCGACGTGGTGCCGCGTCTGGAGCGTGAGGGTGTGATGCAGATCGTGCGCTTCATGCTGGCCCATGCCGAAGGTTTCGCAAGCCTGGATGAAGCGGCCGAAGCGGTCGCGGCCTATCTGCCGCATCGACCGCGGCCCGAGAGCAGTGCGGGCCTCGCCAAAAACCTGCGCGAAGGCGATGACGGCCGTCTGCGCTGGCACTGGGATCCGCAGCTGCTGATCGGCGAGCGCGTGCCGGACCCCGAGCCCGCCATTGCGCGCTTCGAGGCCGCCTGCAGCAAGGTCCGGGTGCCGACCCTGCTGGTGCGCGGCGCGCGCAGCGAGATGGTCTCCGAAGACGGCGTGCAGAGTTTTCTGAAGCTCATTCCCGAGGCCGAATTCGTCGACGTGCGCGAGGCCGGCCACATGGTCGCCGGTGATGACAACGATGCGTTCAACGTGGCAGTCGAAGGGTTTCTGGCACGACTGCCGTGAGTCGATCGGTCCGATGGCGCGCATCCGCGCGCATACGATGGCTCGCATCGGCCCACACACGCGGGCTCGCATCGGGGCACATGGGGTGGGCCCTGGCCCGCAATGAGCTACTTGCTCGCCTCGGTTCCTCCACGCGCGATCCACGTAGGGCGGGTCTTGACCCGCCGAAGCTGGACCCTCGCCTCGGTCGATCTACTCGGGATGTGCATAGGGTGGGCCCTGGCCCACCATGAGCTCCACCCTTGCCTCGGCTCCTCT
>CAZPHV010000108.1:0-9431 GCA_964586455.1 uncultured Aquimonas sp. | reverse complement strand
TGCTACCACTCCCTTTAATCCACAGCGCAGAGCGCCGGCGATTTGCCCCCCGGTCGGGCGCGATTCGTTCGCTATGCGCGCCGTCCGATCCATCCCCCCCTTGAGGTTCCCGCCATGAACAGACTCACCCTGATCCGCCCGCTGGCCGCTGCACTTGCGCTGACGTTTGCGCTTGGCGCATGCACGGAAAAACCCGAACAGACCGCTCGTGATGTCGCCGAAGCCAAGCGCGAGGGTGCCCGTGATGTGGCTGAGGCCCAGCGCGACCTGAAGACCACCGCGGCTGATGCCACTGCCGAAGTGGCACGCGAAACCGCCGAGGCCGAGTACGCCGTGCGCGACGCCCGCCTCGACCCCAGCGTCGACGCCAACACGATGGGCGAGCAGCAGCGCGACGCCAATCAGGCCGTGGCCGAAGCCGAGGCTGACGCCCGCGAAAGTGTCGGCAAGGCGGCCTACGAGCTTGCGGTGACCCGCGCTGAAGCGGAGCGCACGGTAGCGCTGGAGCGTTGCGATGGCGTCACCGTCGATACCGATCGCGAAACCTGCCGTGCTCACGCCAATGCGAACTTCGAGCTCGCCAAGGAGAACGCCATGGCCGCTCGCGAGCGTGCCGACAACAACGCGCAGACCCGTCGCGACCAGCGCTGAAGCCTTTCCCGGCTCGGGTGACAGGCAAGTTTCCCGGGCCGGTTGACGGCCGTGCTCTTGATCGCTCGTAGCCGCGCGGGCAGGGCTCGTTCGGCAGCGTGCGGCGGCTGACGACAACCGACTCGACGATGGGCTCCGAAACAGTGACGCGATCTACCCCGACGCGTGTTCCGGGGCAGGTGGCGGAATTCTGTCGTATTCCTGCGTTCGCTTGAAGGTGGACAGGCGAGCCGCGCATGCAGCCACTCGGCGTACGCCGACTGCCTGAGCGGCACAGCTTGACGGTCCGCTGGCACACAAGCTGCTAGAAGCCTGTGATGCGCGCACGAATCGCCCCGCTTCCGAATCGAAACACCCTGCCCACGCCACGATGCGTAGGCAGGCTCTTCTGTGTTCGCGCGCTGCTGCTGTTGGCGCTAGTGCCCGGCTGGGCCAGCGCCCAGCTGGCGCCGCGTCCCGAAGTGCTGTTGGTGTACGACCCCGACGATGCTCTCTCCAGCCTGGATGCGCGCGGTATCCGTGATGCGCTTGCTGAACAGCGGACGCCGCTCATTGATCTGCCCTTGGTCGCAGGCGTCGAACTTCCGGCGCTGCTGTTGGAGCAGCACCCACTGCTGGTGCTGGCGCACCGTCGACTGGCGCCAGCAGACATCCTCCGCGTGCAGACGTGGGTCGGCGAGGGCGGCGGTGTGATTGTTACTGGCAAAGCGGGGCTGGATATTCAGCCCCTGCTGGGCATCTCAAACCTGCGCGAGCTGGGTCGTTTTCCGCCGGATCGCCCGGCGCTGGACGAGGTTCGATTCGGCCTGTCGCACCCGGTCGCGACTGGCAGCTTCTGGACCGGGCCGATCAGCCAGGTGCCGCCGATGCCGGCCTCCGAGCTGCCGGTGGTGCCGCAGCTGCTGTATCGGCTGCAGTGGCCGGCCTACACCGCGAACGTCGACAGTGCGCTGGTGCTGGCACGCTGGCGCAGCTCGGAAAGTGCGTGGACGGCCGCCGACGTCGAGCCGGCGGTATTCGCGAACGCGCACGGGCAGGGGCGTACCGTCTACTTCGGCGCGCTGCCCGGCACCTACGCCGACTGGAACTATCCGCTGAGTTGGCAGATGCCGGTGCAGGAGGCGGTGTCCTGGGCCAATACGCGCGCGCCACAGGTGCAGCTCGGGCATTGGCCGCAGGCGCGCCGCGCCGCCTATGCCTTTACCACCGACACCGAGCGCGCGCCGATGCGCAGCGTGGTGCCGGCCCTGCTGGCGCTGTTCCAGCAGCTCGGGCTCAGCGAGTTCGGCACCTTTTTCATCGTTGGCCAAGCCGGTGGTGACGTCGGCAGCGAGGGCGCGGTCGAGAACCCGGCGATCGTGCAGTCGATTCTCGACGCCGGTGCCGAACTCGCCGGCCACGGCGATGTGCACAGCGTGATCCGTGGCCAGGACCTCGCCACCCAGACCTCGCGCCTGGACAGCATGCGCACGCTCATTGAAACCAGCACCGCCGAGGTGCCGCCGGTGCGCGGCTTTCGCGCGCCGGCCCTGCTGGTCGACTTCAACACCTGGCGTGCGGCGGCAGCCGTCGGCCTGAGCTACGACAGCAGCGATCAGGACGTCTGGTGCGAGTGCGGCCTGCCCTGGTTCACCGGCGAGGTCTGGAGCCTGCCGCCGTCGGCGCCGATGGACTATGTGCTGGTCGATCAGTTCGGCCTGAGCGGCAACGAGATCTCGGTACTGATGCGCGACAAGGCGGCCTTCGTCGCCAGCCGTCGAGGGCTGTTCAACTGGGTCACGCATCCGTGGATTCTTGGCGGTTACGCGATCAACGATCCCGAAGGTCAGCCCAGCCGCGAGAATCTGCTGCCCACGGTCGCGAACGTGCTGACAGCCGCGCGCGACGATGGAGGCTTCTGGATGCAGCGGCTCGATCGCATCCTCGACTGGTGGATCCAGCGCGAATCGCTGTCGATCGAGGTCATCGACAGCAGCCCCTTCCGGCTGCAGCTGCGGCTTCGCAATGCGGGGGCGCAGGCCGTCGACGAAGCCTCGCTGTGGCTGCGCCTGCCGCCTGCCGAGTTCCCCTGGGGTATCGAACTGGACGGCCTGCAGCAGACCACGCTGAGCCGCCCGCACGGCCTTGGTGCCTCCATGCCCTTCAGCGTGCTGGTGGTGCCGCGGATCGAAGCAAATGCCGACGTACAGGTCGAGCTGCGCGTGCTGCGGCCGGATGCCGTGTTCGCGGATGGGTTCGAGGGCTGAGGGCCAGGTGAAAGGACAAGCGCCAGCGGCGGCTGCCCCTGGACGCCCGTGGCCGCAGCGCGCTATGCGAATTCCGTAGTCACTCGCTCGCCAAGCTCGCTTGAACTTGCCCGCCGCGCCTTGCCACGAACACCCACAGGCTCCCTCGCAATTGCCTCTGCGCTTTCACGCGCTCTGAAACCCGCGCGGGCTGCCGCGTTTGCGACCACGGAACTCCCCTATTGCCGCTCTGGCAGTCCCAGGCTCGGTGGGCGCGGAGAACGTGTCACCGTAGTGGTGCTTTTCCTTGCGGCATCACGTTTGCGCACCGCTTGAATGGTGCCGGCGCCTGCCGCCCACCGAGGACCGGGGACAGGAGGTTGCTGCGCGCAGATGAAGGCGCAGCGAATCTCGCGCCTGCGAGTACCACCTTCGAATGCAGACCGGGCCATCGTGGCCCGGTCTGGATGTGCTGTCGCGAGGGTACGCGTCAGATTGCTAGGGTCCAACTTGCAGCCGGTACGCGTAGAACACACGGCCGTTCGGGGCGACGAAGCGGATGCGGTTTTCTTCGACATCGCCCAGTTCGGCAAAGCCAATGGATGGGATTCCGGGGTTCTCGCCGGGCGCGCCAAAGTCCTGTTCCAGACTGCAGCCTGCGGGACGCCCTTCTCTCAGTTCGAAGCAGAACACCTTGTAGTAGCGAAAGGTCTGGCGGAAGCCGGCTTCGCGGAAGTTCACGAAGCCGGTGTGCAGACTGGGACTCGCAAAGTCGACGACGACGTCGCTCTGGGCTTCGGCATCGCGAAAGCTCCAGCGGCCCTCAAGGTTGGGCAGAAGCAGGCCGCCAAAGCGGTCGTCCAGTTCATCGCGCAGACGAAACTCTAGGTACTCGGCGCCAAAGGGCGCGGATACGAGGTTACGGCGGACACCATTCGGCATGTCCACCCACGCCCGTCGCGCCGACTGGAAGGTCATGGTCACGGGATAGGGCGCGGCCTCGATCGTCGGCGCTTGATGCTGGGCGCAGCCGAAACAGCTGCCGTTGCTGAAACGCGCGAGGTTGAGCGTCAGGGTGTCTCCGCTGAGCGGGGCGGTACCGAGTCGCCAGATCTGCTGGCCGTTGTCGAAATCGAACAGCGTTACCGCGATCAGGTTGCCCCGGCGCTGCAGGTTGAAGCCGGTGCCGGGGCGGCCTGCCTCCATCCACAGGCCCTCGGCGGGGCGCAGCGACGCCAGCACTTCGGGGTCATCGGTCTGCGCCTGAGCAGCGCTTGCGAACGCGGCGATGCCAAACAGGAACAACAGGTAGGCGAGCAATCGAGGGCGGGTCATGGTCAGGTTATCCAGATTGGAACGAAACTTCGGGACTGAGCAGACGAGGGCAGAGCCCCGGCCAGACCGGGGGCTCTGCCGAGCGGCAACTTACTCGTCCGCTGCTGGCGACGCTTGTGCTGCCTGCAGCGAAGCCTCACGCGTGGCCTTGAACGCGCTGCTGGCGTACCAGTTCGGCCAGACTTCGCTGTTCACGATGCGCTCGCCGACCTGGTAGAGGGCGTCGAGGTCTTCCTGCACGCCGCCCAGGTCCCAGTTCGGGTCGAACTCGTCGCTGGGCTTGTGGTAGCGGTTGGCGGTGTAGTCGGCGGCCAACGCCTTGCCGTGTTCCTCACCCTTCTCGAAATGGTCGACGCCGCCCTTCGCATACAGCGCTGGCACGCCGGCCTTGGCGAAGTTGAAGTGGTCCGAGCGGAAGTAGAAGCCGCCCTGCGGTGCCGACTCCGGCTGCAGCATGCGGCCCTGGCCTTCTGCGATCGGGCGCAGTATGTCTTCCAGCTCCGAGCTGCCGATGCCGATGACGGTGAAATCGCGCACGCGGCCGATCACGCTCATCGCATCCAGATTGATCGCGGCCACAGTCTTGTGCAGCGGTACTACCGGGTTGGCGACGTAGTACTTCGAGCCGAGCAGGCCGGACTCTTCCAGCGTCACCACCGTGAACAGCAGCGAGCGCGCCGGCCGCGTGCCGCCGGCGAACTTGCCGGCGATCTCGAGAATGCCGGCGACGCCAGACGCGTTGTCGATGGCACCGTTGTAGATCTGGTCGGCGCCCGGCTGGAAGCTGCGCCCCAGGTGGTCCCAGTGGGCCATGTAGACAACGGTCTCATCTGCGCGGTCGGTGCCCGGCAGCAGGGCCAGCACATTGTCGGACTTGCCTTCCTGCACGCTGCTCTTGATCGCGGCGCTGGCGGTGGCATTCAGCGCCACCGCGGTGAAGCCGCGCTGGTTGGCAGCGGTGCGCAGGGCGTCGAGATCCTGGCCGGCGGCGCTCAGCAGCTGGGTTGCGGTGGGGGTGTCGATCCAGCCCTGCAGCGGCAGACGCGGTTCGGGGTCGACGCTGGTCGGCAGATCGAACTGCGGGCCGGTCCAGCCGTTCTCGACCACGGCCCACGGGTAGGCCGCGCCGGCATCGTCGTGGATGATCAGGGCCAGCGCCGCACCCTGACGGGCGGCCTCCTCGAACTTGTAGGTCCAGCGCCCGTAGTAGGTCATGCGCTTGCCTTCGAACAGGCTCTCGTCATCCACGTGGAAGCCGGGGTCGTTGATCAGCATGACCACGGTCTTGCCACGCACGTCGAGGCCTTCGTAGTCGTTCCAGCCCTGCTCGGGGGCATTGACGCCGTAGCCGACGAAGACCATCTCGCTGGCATCGAGGTTCGATTCCGGCACGCCGGTACGGGTGCCGATCACCATCTGCGAACCGTAGGTCGGCACGATCTCGCTGTCGCCGACCTTGAAGCTGAGCCGGGCGCCCTTGTCGGTGGTGGTGGCGACCATCGGCACGGTCTGCACCCAGCTGCCGTTGTTGCCGGGCTCAAGCCCCATCTGCTGGAAGGCGTTGATCAGATACTCGACGGTCTTCTTCTCGCCGGGGCTGCCGGGTGCGCGGCCTTCGAATTCGTCCGAGGCCAGCACGCGCACATGCTCGGCCCAGTCGGCAGTGGTGATGTCCGGCGAGAACGTGTGGGTATTGGCCGGCGCGGCGGCAGCGGCGGGGGCTTCGGCCTGCGCAGCAGGCGCGGTGGCCGGCGCCGGAGTTTCAGAGGAGCACGCCACCAGGCCGAGGCCCAGTGAAAGTGCGGCAGCAAGCGGTACTAGGCGCATGCGCGGCAGTCCTGGAAGTGGATGGGGCGACGATGGTAGCAAGTGCGTCCGCGCGCGGCCTGCGCCATCGGTCGTGCCGGCGGCATACGATGGCGACGCGGGGCACACGATGGCGGGCGAGGTTTGGAATCTGCAGCGAGATGGGGGGCATTCTGCCGGCCTCGTTGAGGCGTGCATCTTGCGTATGCGGCAGGCGCGGGCATGCGCGATTGCCTCCTGGAACGCGCTTTATGCGTATCCGGTGGCCGTGTCTCCGGTTGCTAAACTCCTGCAGCCTCCGCTCACTGGCAACTCGATGGGTATCGATCTCGTCCATGTTCTGATCCTCCTCGCCATCACGGTGGCGATCATCCTTGGCTTTCAGAGGGCCCACATTCCGACCAGCCTCGCCTACCTTCTGGTGGGCTTGGTTCTTGGGCCGCATACGCCCGGCGTGGTGATGCAACCGGGTCCGATTCAGGCCTTTGCCGAGTTCGGCATCGTGTTCCTGCTGTTTACCATCGGCCTCAATTTCTCGCTGCCGCAGATTCACGCGCTGCGCCATCAGGTGCTCGGGCTGGGAACCGGCCAGGTGGCCTTGACCACGATGGTGGTCGGCTTGCTTGCGTGGTTGATTGGTTTGCCCGCGGCTGCAGCCTTCGTGGTGGGGGCGGTGTTCGCGCAATCGTCCACCACGATTATCAGCAAGCAGCTCGCCGACCAGGGTGAGGAGGGCACGCGGCACGGACGGCTTGGTACCGCCATGTCGGTTTTTCAGGATGTTACCGCGGTGCCCTTCGTGGTGATCATTCCGGTGCTGGGTACCGCCGCGGGTGCGGGCGCACTTGCCGGCGCGTTGGGTTGGGCCTTGCTCAAGGCAGCTGTGGCCTTGGTGCTGGTGTTCTTCGCCGGGCGTTGGTTGCTGCGGCCGCTGTTTCATCTGGTGAGCCGCAATCGCTCCTCCGAAGTGTTTACCCTTGCCGTGCTGCTGGTTGCGCTTGCTGCGGGCTGGATCACCGACAGCCTTGGTTTGTCGATGGCCTTCGGGGCGTTTCTCGCCGGTATGGTTCTGGGGGAAACCGAATTCAGGCACCAGGTCGAGTCCACCATTCGACCTTTTCGTGACGTACTCCTGGGTCTGTTTTTCATTGGCATCGGAATGCTCATCGACCCGGCGGTGCTGCCGAAAATTTGGCACCTTGCGCTGTTCGGCGCGCTTTCGCTGCTTGGCCTGAAGGTGTTCGTGGTTGTGTCAATCGTGCGAGCCAGCGGCGTCGAGACGCCAACCGCCTGGCGCACCGCGCTGATTCTTGCTGTCGGCGGTGAGTTCGGTTTCGCCCTGCTGGCGCTTGCGCTGCAGGGCAGTGTTGTCGATGTGCAAACGGGGCAGGTTGTGCTGAGCTCGGTTCTGTTCTCGATGGTGTTGGCGCCGTTCCTGATTCGCTTCAACGGACCCATAGCGCGTTGGCTTTCGGGGCGTCAGCTGGGGCCCGATGTGCAGGACTTGCCGCGCCCCGACGAAGCTGCCTGCGCAAGCCTGCTTGGACACGTGATCATCTGCGGATACGGTCGGATCGGTCAGAGCGTGGGCAATTTTCTGGAAGCCGAGAAATTTCCCTACGTTGCGCTGGACCTTGACCCTTCGCGAGTGCGTGCGGCACATCGAGCGGGTGAGCCGGTCTTCTACGGCGATGCGACTGAAAACGGCGTGCTCGAACTCGTCGGGCTGGGTCGCGCGCGTCTGCTCGTGATCAGCAGCGAGGACAGCGGAGCGGCGCTGCGCATCCTGGAGTACGTCCGGATGCACCAGCCAGGCCTGCGCGTGATGGTGCGAACGCGCGATGAGACCCAGGTCGAAGTTCTACGCGCCGCGGGCGCCTCAGAGGTGGTCCCGGAAACGCTGGAGGCCGGTCTGATGATCGCCACCCACGTGCTGCGCCTGCTCGGTGTGCCCGCCCAGCGTGTCGTTCAGCTGATGGAGGATCAGCGGCGCGAGAAATACCGTTTGCTGCGCGAACTCTTTCCCGGAGACATGCTCGCAAGACCTACTCAGGAAACTGCAGGTACGGCGAGGCTGCGGAGCTTCGTGGTTGAAGAGGGTGGCGCCGCCGTCGGGCTCAGGATCGACGAACTGCAGATCGACGGGGGCGAAATCGCCGTAGTCGTGCGCGCAGGCCAGCGCTTGCTCGCCCCAGCCGGCGACACCCGACTGGAAGTGGGTGACACTTTGGTGGTGTTTGGAAGTGAGAGCGAGTGCGACCGCGTGGCAGGTGTGCTGGCGGGTTGAGAGACGTCGCATGTGAAGCTGACGTGTCTTCAGCGGCGTGCACTGCTAACGCGTCGCATGCGCCGCGCCCGGTTGAACTGTTCCGCATCAACATGTCACGGTGAGGCATCGACAGCAACCGAATCGAATCCGAACCATTGTTTTCGCGCGCGGAGGCGTCTGACATGAATAAGTCCATTTTGCGGCTGTGGCTGGCCACCGATTTCTCCGCTGCCGCCGGCAGGGCCGGCGAGCGCGCGGCCCAGCTGGCCGAACAGCATGCCGCCCTGCTCAGCCTGCTGAACGCGGGCGAGCGCGGTGGCTGGATCGAGGAATTGTCCTCGGCCACGCTGCCACCCGAGCTGACCCAGCGCGTCGAGCAGGCGCGGATCGCCGCCCTGCAGGCGGAAGCGCAGCGACTGGGCTGCGGCGGCGCCGAGCAGAGGCTGCTTGACGATCCCCTGCACCGCGCGCTGCCGATCCTGCAGGCCGAACGCCCGGCCCAACTGCTGGTGATGGGTGCAAGCGGAAGCAGCGGCTGGGAGCGTTTGCTGCTGGGCTCGACCGCAGATCGTGTCCTGCGCACCCATGAGCTGCCGGTGCTGCTGGTGCGCGGCGCGGTGCAGGGCCCGTATCGACGCATCGGCATCGCCACCGATTTCTCACCGGCCAGCGCTGCTGCGGCGCGCTTCGCACTGCGGCTTTGCCCCGATGCGACCACCCTGTTGGTGCACGCCAGTACGCTGCCGTTCGAGGGGACCCTGGGGTTTGCCGGCGTCGGCCGCGACACCGTCGAGCACTACCGCAGCCTCGCCGCCCGCGAGGCCCTGCACTCGCTGGAAGCCTTCGCGGCCGATCTCGGCGAAGCCGGCACGCGCGCTGTGCCGGCCCTGCGCGAAGGCCGTCCGGCGGATGTATTGGCCGCGATTGTGGAAGAAGCCAATCTCGACCTGATGGTGCTGGGCGTCGTCGGTCGCTCCGCGATCGAACGCGGCCTGCTCGGCAGCGTCAGCAACCACGCCGCCGCCAGCCTGCCCTGTGATGTGCTGGTGGTGCCGGGGTGATAGGCGCCGGGAATCGGGAATCGGAGCGCTTGCGTAATCACATGGACTCACCCCCTCGCTGAGGCGTCGATGCGCCAGAGGTGG
>CAZPHV010000107.1:0-9531 GCA_964586455.1 uncultured Aquimonas sp. | reverse complement strand
CCACCTCTGGCGCATCGACGCCTCAGCGAGGGGGTGAGTCCATGTGATTACGCAACCCAGGGAACCGTGGCGAGCCTGGAGACTCGGTGGGTCGAGCCCCACCCTATGGGGGTTCATGACTGGGGCCGCGCGGCGCTCGGCCCCGCCTGCGCAGCCGGCGCGTCGCGCCTGCCATGCCCCCACAGCACAAGGCCCGTCGATGACGGCTTTGAGCGTGCGGCTCTTGTCGTCGACCACCACGATCGCCGAGCGCTGGTCCTTGCCGTTCCAGACCGAGAACCAGACTTCGGTGCCGTCCTTGTTGTACTCCGGCTGCACCATGCGCTTCGGGCCTTCGCCCACGCGGCCACGCGCGGCTCCGGGTGGTACTTCTGGGTGTCGACGGTCATGTCGCGGGTCGAGACCATCCTCAGCGGTTCAAGTGAAGGCCAATCCAGCATCACGTCCTGCAGCGGCCAGTAGGCGCCGGCAATCGCGATTATGTCCTCGTAGCCGGGGAGCTCGCTGGTCTCGACCAAGCGGGCTTCCAGGCCGATCTTGCCGTCGCGGCCAATGGTGTAGACGTAGCGCATCGAGTGGCTGATGCACGAGATGTGCACCGCGTAGCCGGTCTTGATGATGCTGATGATCTCGTAGCCATCGCCGTCGATCAGCGCGATCTGGTCTGCATCGCGGGAGACAAGGCGGGCCGATGAGAACGCAGGTGCTGATTGCTTCTTCACCCGTTCGGCTCTATTTTTGTAGCGGCGATATAACGTTTGGAATCCATGCGCTATCGATTCGATGCCTTCGTCTTGGACACCGCCACGCGCAGCCTGCAGCGCGCCGGCGTGTCGATCACTTTGGCGCGGCGCGCCTTTGAGTGCCTGGTGCATCTATTGGTCCATCGCGAGCGCGCAATCGGGCGAGATGAGCTGATCGATGTGCTCTGGCGCCGCGACGATGTGTCCTACAACCAGCTGGCGCAGCTGGTGCTAAGCGTGCGCCAGGCCTTGGGCGACAGCGGCAGCTCGCAGCGAGTCATCCGCACCGTCGCCGGCTTCGGATATCACTGGGTAGCGCCGGTCATCGAGGAGCCGGCACAGGACGAGGCCGGCGGCCACATGCGCGTCGAGGACGCCCCAGTTCAAGCGTCTCAACATCTGGCTGTGCTTCCGCGAGTGACCGTGCGCGACCCTGTCCAGCCCTCCATTCCGGCCGGCGTTGCCGGCTCTGCAGTCACGCCTGCGCCCCGGACCTTGACCACGCGTCCAACCGCGCTGGTGGCCTCGGGCTTAGTTTCGGTGGCGCTGGTCTTGCTGGGCCTGGCAATCAGCGAGCTCGCGCGCTATCCGACGTCGGCTACTGCGTCGGCCGACCTGTCCGACTTCGCCCAAGAGACGCAGGGCGCAGCGGGCTCGCCTACGTCGAGCGAGGGTTCGCTGGGCGAAGTCCGGTCAACTATGCTCGGCGGACGGTTCGAAGACGCGCGCACTAAGCTCGCGCGCCTCCCACCTGAGCTCGCGGCCTCGGCGCAGGCACAGCTGCTGTCGATCGACCTACATCTCGCGCGCGGACAATGGGCCCTCGCCGAACGCGGGCTTCGGCGGGAATTGGCCGCTGCAAAAGGATCCGGAGACAGCGCACAGCAAGCCCTATTGCTGTCGCGCAAGGCACAACTGTTGCTGCGCACCTCCGCGCCCGCCGAGGAGCTGCAGCAAGTCGCGGAGGCGATCCTCGAGGCTTTCAACGCGGCCTCTGCAAATGGCCCAGCATCGCTGACGCTGGCGGGTGAGGTGGCGCGGGCACGAGGTCGCATCAGCCTTGCCATCGGCGAGCTCGACCAGGCCTTGCACGATCTCAGCCACGCCCGCGATCGATTTCTCGAAGCGGGCGACGACTTGGCCGCAGCGACGACCGCCAGCAGCATGGCGAGGGTCTGGATGCGCCAGGGCCGGTTGACCGAGGCGCTTGGTCAGCTGCAGCACAACGTAGGCGTGTTCGCGGCCGCCGGCGATGCCTCTAACGAGCTACTCAGCCTCAACACGATCACACGTCTGCAGCTCGAACTGCTGGCTTGGGAAGGCGCGCTGCTCAGCAGCGATCGAGCGCTTGGGTTGGCTGCGAGTGGCGCACAGAGCGAGCGCGGCCACCGCACCCGTCAGATCCGGGTCTGGGTCCTCCTAGGCCTTGGTCGCCTGCGCGAAGCGGAATCGCTGATCGAGGACCTCGAAGCCGAACAGGGTGCGAACGAACCGCTGTTGCGGGCGGCGTTGGCGCTGGAGGCATCTTTGCTGCCGGCAGCGGTGACGGCAGCGGATCATGCCTTTCGGACAGAGGTGATCACCGATCAAAACGACGTGCACTTCGAGAACCGAGAGGGCGCGCTTCTGCTGAGGCTGGTCGCGGCCCAAGCCTTGCGAGCGGCCGGCGAACAGGTGCCTGACCTCTCAGAGGAGCAGAAGCAAGCCCTTTTCAGGCCGCAGACCACAGTGGGCGAAATTGCTCTCGGTCGTTGGCACTGGCAATCAGGCGAGCTTGACCTAGCTCAGGTCGCGCTGAGCGGCGCCCTGCAGCGCGCGCGCCAGATGAACCAGTCGCAGCGAATGCGGCTAGCCGGCGAGGCCCTTATCAGACTGAACCTGCAGGAAGGCGATGTCGAAGGCGCGGCACGGGTACTGGCAAAGCTGCGAAGCCATGATCCACAGCGCTTCAATCTCGATTACGGCACCAGTCTTCTGGCGGCGCAGGTGTTTGCGGCGATGGTTCAACCAGGGCGAGCAGCGACGGCTTGCAACCGAGCGCGAGACCTGCGTGGCGAGCGCGAGTGGCCGCTGGAAGTTGAAAAGCTGTGTTCCCAACTTTGAATAAGATTACGCAGTGCCGCACGAAAGATGGAAAAGAAAGAACCTGGCGGGCAATTCTTGCCCGCCAGGTCGGCCTGGTCAAGCCGAATTCAATTCAATTCATCCAGCCAGAAGCTGGGGCTATGGTTCGAGGCCGGATTGCGGGATCGCTGCGGACTGACGTAGGTACAGCCTGCGACATGGGCGCTGCTCGCTGGACCGATCCGGACCAGACCGGTCGGCACGGAATTTACGATCATGTCATTCCTGCGGCAATTGACCGACCACAGGTTGCCAAGGGTGTTGAAACGCGCAGTGATCAATGCGCGGGTGGCGGTGTTGACTACGTTCGGGGAATTCCATGCGTCCACGGCAAGCAGCCTGGACTTGAAGTACGCATTAAACGCCAGTTGGATCCCGTGGAGTTGGGCTACGGCGCCGCCGAGGCTATGCCCGGTGATCTGCACGGTGATGCAGCCCAGAGAGCGGAGGCGATCATTGACAGTGTTGTCATAGGCATGCAGGCGATTGACGAACCCCCTGCCACCCTTGAGTGAGGTGTTGTTTTCGCCATTGTCGATGTTCGCAATCGTCCTGAACTGGCTACTCACATCTGCCCAGTCGTCGCTCGGATTCAAGGGATTAGTGCCGCGCCATGCAACAAAACAGTGGGGGCCATTTGAAGTTTTCCAGACATCCACGTAGGTTCCGTTATGCCTTAGCTGCCAGTTGCCCTGGGTACCAGGATCTGCGTCGTAGGCACGGATCGCGAAGTTGATTGGATCGTAGTAGCCTGCACCAAGTGACTTCATCTGCTGTCGGGAGTCGGCGACGGAACGCGCCCGGCCGGCGGTGGTGCTGGTCGGTTCAACCCCGCCAAGAACGGCCAGTTCACTGGGATCGATGCGCATTGCCTTGATTGTCCCGCCCTCGCGGCGCAAAAGCACCGCTACGTCCTCGATCGACGAGCGGTCAACCATCGGGAACTCCGTCGCGACAATATTGTGCATTCGGTCGAAGTCAAACATGCTGGTCTCGACAACGGCCAAATTACCGTCGTTGACGCTTGCCTTAAGCTGATCGAAGACTTGTCGATACGCTGAGTCTTTGACACTGTCAACATCAACATAGACGATCGTGTGGAACTGCATGTCCAGCCGGTGGGTGGCTTTGAACTGAGTCAGTCCCATGTGGATGGCCTCGCGTCCGACGTCGCCGACATTATCTGAAAGAACCAGCAGCGAGCTGAATGCGCCCTGAGTTGGCTTGATATCTGCAGAATTTGCCAGGACGGTTCCCGATGCGGCGCTGATGGCGATCAGCGTGGCGCTCAGCGCGGCGAGTTTCTTTGAACGCAAGATTGCTGCGCGAATCTTTCTCATTGAATTGATCCTGTCGTGTGTTTGAGGCCGTTTGTTTTGTAGGTGCCGACTCGAGATTTCCAAGTTTCCAAGTATCTTTTTGCTTTTTGGTTGTCACTAGCAGGCGGATTCAAGTATCTGCACTGCACGCCGTCTGGACATGAAGGATCGATGCAGAGCTGCTAATGCAAAAATTACGCATCGCTCATGGTTTGATGATAAAGAGGTTTTTTTGCAAACAGCCCCAAATCCACCCAAATCAAGCCCACCCAGCCGGAACCCTTGGTTAAGCAGGTGCGTAATTTTCCGGAACGCGGCACCCACTCTCTCGGGGTTGATATCTCAGGTCTCGCGGCGCTCGGCCCCGCCTGCGCAGCCGGCGCGACGCGCCTGCCATGCCCCCACAGCACAAGGCCCGGCGTTGCCGGGCCTTGTGCTTTCAGCTCATGGAAGGTCGCGGATCAGAGCCTGCGGTCAGTACACGTCCTTTGCCGTGTTGTAGACGTTGAACTTACCGGTCGGGGTGATCAGGCGCGGGTCGTCGATGACGGCTTTGAGCGTGCGGCTCTTGTCGTCGACCACCACGATCGCCGAGCGCTGGTCCTTGCCGTTCCAGACCGAGAACCAGACTTCGGTGCCGTCCTTGTTGTACTCCGGCTGCACCACGCGCTTCGGGCCTTCGCCGAGGTTTGCCCATTCGGCGATCGGAAGCACTTCGTATCCACCGTCGAGATCATCGAGGCTGAACACTGCGATGCTCTGCGAGACCTCCGCGTTCGGATGCAGGGGGGTGTCGACCCAGAGGTTGCGTGACTTCGGATGGGTCTTGATGAAGAGCGAGCCGCCACCCTGGCCCTGCAGCACTTCGACCACTTTCCAGGCCTGGTCGGGATGGCCCTCGGGGTCGGTGCCGATCAGGGTGACGTCGGCATTGCCCAGCGCCGAGGTGCCCCAGACCGGGCCGTACTTCGGGTGAACGAAATTGGCGCCGCGGCCCGGGTGAGGAATCTTCTCGACGTCGATCAGGCCGACCATCTTCTGCTCGCGTGAATCGACCACCGCGATCTTGTCGCTCTGGTTGGCGGCGGTCAGGAAGTAGCGCTTGGTCACGTCCCAGCCGCCGTCATGCAGGAAGCGCGCGGCGTCCAGCGTGGTCACCTTCAGCGCGTCGATGTCGCTGTAGTCGACCAGCAGGATGCGCCCGGTCTCCTTGACGTTGACGATGAACTCGGGGTGCTCGTGGCTGCCGACGATCGCGGCCACGCGCGGCTCGGGGTGGTACTCCTGCGTATCGACCGTCATGCCGCGGGTGGAGACGATCTTCAGCGGCTCCAGCGAGGGGCCATCCAGGATCACGTACTGCGGCGGCCAGTAAGCACCGGCGATTGCGATCTTGTCTTCAAAGCCGGGGAACTTGCTGGTCTCGACCGAGCGCGCTTCCAGGCCGATCTTGATCTCGGCAACACGCTCGGGCTTCGGCATCCACAGGTCGATCAGGTCGATCTTGCCGTCGCGGCCGATGGTGTAGACGTAGCGCATCGAGTGGCTGATGCGCGAGATGTGCACCGCGTAGCCGGTCTTGATGATGCTGATGATCTCGTAGGTGTCGCCGTCGATCAGAGCGATCTCACCCGAGTCGCGCAGGGTCACCGAGAAGATGTTCTCCAGGTTGTAGCTGTTCATCTGGCGGGTCGGACGCTGTGCCTCGGGCACCATCACGTTCCAGCTGCCGCGCATCTCGGCCATGCCCCATTCCGGCGGGTTCGGCGGCGTGTGCTGGAGGAAGCGCGCCATCAGCTCGACCTGATCGGACGTGAGCTCACCCCCGGTGCCGAAATTGGGCATGCCCGCCGGCGAGCCGAAGTTGATCAGTGCCTTCAGGTAATCGGTGCCCTTGGGCTGGGTGATGTCCGGAGTCAGCGGCTTGCCGGTGGCGCCCTTGCGCAGCACGCCGTGGCAGCCGGCGCAACGCTGGAAGAAGATCTCGCTGGCTTGCGCGAACTCGACCTCGCTCATGTCCGGCGCGCCGGGTGTGCGCACCTGCTTGACCTCGGCACCCGCGAGCGCGCTGGGCGCGCCCTCGTAGGCCGCCTGCGCCTGCGAGGTGCCCGGATGGGCTTCGCCTTGGGCCGGGTCCTTCGGCGCACTGCTCTTCGCACGCACCGCCGCCACCTGCTCGACGCTGATCGCTGTACCGCCCGAGTTCAGGCCGGTGTTGACGTAGCTCAAGATGTGGGCGATGTCGGCATCGCTCAGATGACTCATCGCCGGCATTACACCGTTGTAGTCCTTGCCACTGACAGTCATCGGGCCGGACAGTCCGGTTAAAACCGCATCGATCAAGGTTTCGGCGCTGTTTGCAGTCAGCCAGTCCGAACCCTTGAGCGGCGGGAAGGCACCCGCGAGGCCCGAGCCATCGGCCTGATGACAGGCCGCGCAGTGGGCGAGGTAGGCGGCCTGGCCGGCCTCGGCATCGGACTTCGGCGGTCGCTCGTTGACGGTGTCGCTGCTGCAGGCGACTGCACTGAAGAGGATCAGGGCCAGTGCCCCGGTGAGGTGTCGAAAACGCATGGCGATCTCCTGGCTGCTAGCGGGGGATGCAGGGGTGGGCACGCTTCTGTCGTGTGCCTGAGCGTCCTGCTCGGGAGCCAGTCTGTGCCCGGGTTTCGCGCATGAACCCTGACCTGGGTCAGGTGGAACGCAGTCTCTTGACGTGCGCGAAGATCGATTTGACCTCAGTCAAATTCGTGTGAGGGACCGCGCCCGTAGGCTGACCACGACCCCGCTGAAGGACTGCCCGCAATGCCCACCCTTTCCCGTACACCGCTCGGGCTGGCGCTTGCGCTGGCGCTGAGCGGGACCGGCGCCGTCGCGCCGTTCGAACTCGCCCGCGCGGAGATCGCCGCCGAGGCCACGCGTCTCGACCAGATCGTCGTGGTGGCAAGGCGCGTGCCCGAACCGCTGTCGCAGGTCGTCTCCAGCGTCAGCCTGATCGACCGCGAGCAGTTCGAGTCGCGACTGTCGGTGGATAGCGCCGATCTGGTGCGCTACGTGCCCGGCCTGCGTATGGATTCGGAGCCCAACCGCTTCGGCAGTCAGGGCGTATCGATCCGCGGCCTGGGCGGCAATCGCGTGCGTGTCGAAGTGGACGGCGTGCCGCTGGCCGATGCCTTCGCGGTCGGCCAGTTCGCTGCTGCAGGGCGCGACTTTGGCGAACTCGCCAGCATCGAGCGTATCGAGATTCTGCGCGGGCCGGCCTCGACCCTGTACGGCAGCGATGCGCTGGCCGGCATTGTCGCGATCAGCACGCGCGAACCACAAAGCCTGCTGGCCATGAGCGGCGGCGATCGCCACTTCGGCCTGCAGGCGGGCTACGCAGGCCGCGATGCCAGCCGGCAGCTCGGCTTCAGCCACGCCTTCGCCGCGATCAGTGGACTCGAAGGCCTGCTGGTGGCCTCGACGCGCGAAGCCGGCACGCCAGGCAATCGCGGCCGCACACCCGCCGAAGACGCCAACCCCACCGATCGCGCAGCGCGCAGCCTGTTGGGCAAGCTGGGTCGCGGCTTCGGAGAGCATGGCCAGTGGCAGGTGGGCTTCGAGCATCAGCACAGCGAAGTGCAGACCGACGTGGTCAACCAGCGCTTCGCGCCGGGCCGATTCACCACGACCTATCGGCTGCTCGGCGACGACGCACAGGGCCGGGACCGGATCAGCCTGAAGTCGAGCTGGGACGCTTCGGTGCTGGGCTTTGATCGCATCGAGACCCTGTTCTACGGCCAGCACAGCGAAACCCGTCAGGACACCGAACAATTCCGCCTCGCCGACCGCGCCACCCCGTTCGAGTCGCTGCGCTGGCGCCGCTTCGGCTACAGCCAGCGTGATTTCGGAGCAGACATGTTGGGCATGCGCAGCTTCAAGACCGGCGCCGCAGCGCACGAACTGCTCGCGGGACTGGAGCTGGAGCGCACGCGCTACCATGGCCAGCGCGACGGCATCGAGACCAACCTGCGAAACGGCACCCGCTCGACCGTGGTGCTGGGCGAGCGCTTCCCCGTGCGCGACTTTCCGACCTCGGTCAGCGAGCGCCGCGCGGTGTTCGTGCAGGACGAGATCAGTCTCGGCCGCTTCGCCCTGATCCCTGGCCTGCGCTTCGACCAGTACCGGCTGGACGCGCGCCCGGACGCTATGTTCATCGAGGACTATCCCGACTTCGAGGTGGTCGACGGCCGCGAGGACAGCCTCACCGGCAAGCTGGGCCTGCGCTTTGCGGCCAGCGACAGAAGCCAGCTGTTTCTGCAGTACGCACGCGGCTTTCGCGCGCCGCCGTTTTCGGACTTGAACATCGGTCTTTCACTGACGCTTCTGAACTACGAAGTGCGGCCAAACCCCGACCTGAAACCCGAGACCAGCCACGGTTTCGAGGCCGGCTGGCGCTACGCGGGCGAACACGTGCACGCCACGCTGTCGGCGTATCGCAACGACTACCGCGACCTCATCGAGTCACGCGCGAATCTGGGCGTGGATCCGACCACAGGCGCTTTGGTGTTCCAGTCGGTCAACCGCGATCGCGCCCGCATCGAGGGCTTTGAGGCCGAGATCGAATGGGATCTGGCCGGGGTCGCGGACGCGCTAAACGGCTTCCGCCTGCAGGGCGCACTCGCCCTCGCCGACGGCGAAGACACTCGCCGCGCCCAACCGCTGAACAGCGTCGACCCGGACACACTGGTGCTGGGGCTGAACTACGCAGCGAACAGCGGCCGCTGGGGTGCAGAGCTCATCGCCACCGGCGTGCGCGGCAAGAACGATCTCGACGAAAGCGCGGGCACGCTGTTCGCCCCGCCCGGCCACAGCGTGTTCGATGCCTTCGCCTGGTGGCAGGTGCATGAACAGGTACGCCTGAACCTTGGCGTGTTCAATCTTGGCGACCGCCGCTATTGGCGCTGGGCCAATGTGCGAGGGCTGACCGCAACCACGCCGAATCTGGGCTTCTACACGCAGCCGGGGCGGAGCGTGAGCGTGGCCGTGGATGTGCGGTTCTGAGTTGGCGCGCCATAGGGTGGGCCCTGGCCCACCAAGAGCCCAACACTCGCCCCGGTCTTCGCGTACGCAGGCTGACTTCCTCGCAAGCGATACGTGAATGCGACGTGCCGCAGCACGCCTCCACGCCTCCACGCCTCCACGCCTCCACGCCTCCACGCCACGGTGGGCCAGGGCCCACCCTATGCGTAGCTCTCGCGTCTCGCCTTTGGGACATCGCCTGGGGCTAGTGTCGAGCTCCGGTGGGTCAAGACCTGAGGTCTCCCCAGAATTTCTCTTTTCGATTCCGTTAGATACCGCGGATCGTC
>CAZPHV010000106.1:0-9726 GCA_964586455.1 uncultured Aquimonas sp. | reverse complement strand
TGTGGGTGATGCAAAAATTCTACCAGCCGGGCTGGGATAAATCAGAGCTTCCTTAAGGGGGAGTTTGTTTGTTAGTGATTTTCATGCTCTGGTCAACCATATGGAAAGATCCAGCGCATCCTTATCATTGCTCTGTGCGTGCTTGATGCGATACGGGTACGGAGCTACACATGTTTCTGTCGATAGGTCTGCCTGTTACTTGAGAGCTGGGGCGTGGGTTGTAGAGTACGGAGGCGACAGATTTGACGTTCGAGACCTTCGATTCAAACTAGGTGACGATCCCAATCCTAGAATAATTGACATCACCCGATGCTATCCGAGAGAGTTGATGGCTGACGCGGAGCGCATATGCAGGCTGGCAAGACGAGCAGTTGGGGGCGCTGGTCTGATTCTCGTAGATTCGGACTCGCAGGAAACCCATCCAAACAATGTAAGGTCCAAACGGTTGCCGTATTCCACCCATCATTTGTTATGGATGGGAGAAAGTCAGCCATCGAAAAACGACGGGGCACCTGTCGCATAAGCTGGACGATTCTAGCAAAAGACTCGGTTGGTTCCGTTTCCGCCGAAATGTCCGCCAAAAAATCCAGTTGATTAGTTCCAGTGGGGTTGGATATCGCCAAGTGCGGTTACGTCAGCGAAGTGCGAGCGCAAGCCGCGCTTAACCCTTTCGGATAGTGTGGAGTAACTCGCATGATCGGCACAGCACATCTCAAGGTTCGCCCAATAAAGCTAGCTCTTCTTGTTGAGCCAAGCAATGCAAACCACGTTCGACAGGCTATTCGCTTGGCAAGCGGCCTATGGGGTGGCACATTCTTTCCCATCATTCCTATGACTAGCAGGGCAGCCCAGAGCTGGAGGCAGGACCCTTTGCCTATGCCAACAGCGAAGGAAGTGGTAACGGGGTACATTCAGGAGTTTGACCCCGATATCCTCGTTCAGTTTTGTGATTCACTTCCCTCGTACATTCACGCGCTCGGGCTTCAGATCGTAAAGCCGTCTGAAATCTGGAACAACCTCGATGTTGATGGGTTAGCGGAGCCCCGCTACGGGCTTAGCGTTCTAGACGTGTTGGAGGGTGTCTATAACGAATACTTTAAGTACAAGGCAAAGTACGCTCCAAAGATTGTAGTCTCATCCATACCCAAGAAGTTGGGGCTTCTTTGGGCGAGCATCTACGGTGAGTACGATCACTGCCTACTTGAGCAAGTCAGATCAATCTTTTCTGAACCGCTGGAAATTGAGAACTTGCTGGCGACGACTGCTTCATTTGCGTCACTGGTTGAACAGAATGTGCTATTTCCCAGGAGGATTACAGGTTGGGGGCTGCAGCCGTCATGGGGCCCTTCTCCGCCCCATGACGAGTCGTGCGTTCTCTTTATGGATGCCAACTCCGTCGATGATATTGTTGATTACTGGAACTTGCGGGCGACGGGGCGTTCAGTGATTCCATTCGTCAAAGAATTTATGAAAGAAGAGTCAGCAATTAGTGCCGTAGAGAGTTTCTTGAGGAGTGCACGAAAGCCATTTCTTCACGACTCGACGCGGTTCAGCACCGCAGCAGTAGTTCGAAGTCGAGGCTCGTCAATGGAGCAAGTGGGGGAGTTTCTGACCGAGCTTGGAAAGCGATTTGTCAGTGCTGAGGCGCCCGAAGCCCAGTTCTTCTATTCGCAGAACTGGCTTCCGCGCATATGGGAGAATCGTGCGCGAGTCAAGGACTCTGGGGTCGCAGATGTTTACAGTGGGGAAGAGGAGTCGATCAATATGGATCGGACTCCAGATCGTGTAATAAAAGTTAATCCTATTCTCCCGAATTTCGCGAGAAAGGATTGGTACCGTCGCGGGATTCTTTGTGCCAACGAGCTTGACTTTCGTGTTTATGGATCAAACGAGTATCTCGCTCAAGTTTATCCCAGGTCGAGCGGGAAGAGTTTTGACAGAGCCATCTCAAACATCGCGGGCTTTCGGGATGAGTGGAGGGTCGGTCGACACGGTCTCGTCAAGATGGTTCGGCAGAGCGCGAGCGATTCGCTATCGATTCCAACATCAGAGCGAGTATTCTTCGCTTGGTTGGCTGATCATGGCTGGACTGCGGAGCTTTCACCGCCGGGATTGCTTGCCAAGCAGATCTACAAGCAGTTGGACGGCAACGCGGGAGTGATGACGAATGAATCAGTTTTGACCTTGCTCGAGCATATAAACGGAGGGTCTGTTGGAAGGGATGGAAAACCCGCCAAGAGATCTTCACTGAGCACTGAGCGTCAGATGACAGTCGGCGAGGTAAGGGACCGACTGAGGAGACCGCATGGAAACTCAGGGCTTTATGATCTGCTTTTGCGAAACGGAGTATTTAGACTAGGACTCGAAGCGAAGTGCCCGCACTGTTTGCGCAAGTCTTGGTTTGCTTTGCCTGCGCTGATGGATGCGGTTGACTGTCCAAAATGTCTAGGGTCTTTCCCCGCCGCAGGCAATATCGATAAATCGAAAAGCAGTTGGTCTTATCGGACCGCGGGGCCTTTTAGTATCCCGAATTATGCCGAAGGTGCATATGCAGTCGTGCTTTCACTTCATGCACTCGGAGAGCGCCTGTCGCTCTCATTTCGCGCAACCGCGGTCCCGAGTTTCACTGCAACGTCCCCTGGAAAAGGTCAGATAGAAGCGGATTTCGCGATGTTTTGGCGCGAGATTTTTGGTGGCGACGAGACAAGTGGACTGCTATTCGGCGAGTGTAAGACCTACGGACTTTTTGAAACTAGGGATATTCAACGAATGCGGCATCTGGGGGACGCCTTCCCGGACGCAGTATTAGTGTTTGCCACCCTTCGAAATGCTTTAACGCCGAAGGAGATTCGTTCATTGACCAGTCTTTCGAAGGCAGGCAAAAGACAGCGACAAGCGGGGCGCCCTTACAATCCGGTGCTTATCCTCACAGCGGCCGAGTTGCTCACTTGGAAGCGGCCACCCGAATGCTGGCCTGAAGAGCAGCGGAAGCGATTTCAGCACGCTTACGACATCCTATCGCTCTGTGATGCAACACAGCAGATCTACCTCGAACCATCGGAGCGAAAATAGGATTGAGGCGGTAGGTTCAGTGAATCTCGCCTTGTGACCGGAAGTTAAGGAGCCTCTGAACTACGCGTCGATTTGAGTCTTGCCAGGCTCGCAAGGCCATTTTTCGCGTCACTCGCCCTTGGGGACGAGCGTTCGGCTTGCTTTCGGTGCCTCCTTTCACAGCAACCAGCAACGCGTCAGGGGGAGCGACCGCTTTCGCGCTCAGATCGAAGCCCTCACCCAGCGCGCCACCACCTTCCGCCCCCGCGACCGCCCAAGATCGACCGAAAAATGACCCTTTGCCCCTGGGCGCATGTGGCAAGACAAGACTCCGGATTTCTGTGACCCCGGATTTCTGAACCGAAGCGCGCGTTTGCCTTGGGCGAGTTCATGCAGGGACGTGACGCGCTGCATCCCTTCGTCGAGCGCGAGGTGCCTCAGCCTCTGAAAAAGCAGCGCTAAGCCGCAAGTGGATAGGGCAAGCCGCCGTCGTCGAACCTAGGCGCGATATAGCCGTTGTTTGCCAGCAGTGATTCAACAGTCTTTTCACTGACATGAAAATGGGCCGCCGCCTCCTCGATGGCCGGTTCCGAGAAGTCGCCGCTGAGGAATCTGGCCAGTGCGTTGATCGGGCACAAAAACTCCGCAGCGAAAGCGCGCTGGAACTTCTGCCGCGATGTGGCCAAATCGGTAGATGCTAGCCAACGCTTTGATTCACCGTTCGCATAGTCACCAAGGAAACGTGCGAACTCAAATCGTTTCGCGACAGGGTGTCTCTTGCGAGGTACAAATTTTAGGCCTTGGTTGCCCTGGGGGACAGCCAGACCAACTTGATGTCTTGTCGGCGGCGCCCACCCGGCCACTGTTTCAGACTTTAGGCCCAGTAAACCGTACAGGCTTTGGTCATCAAGGGGGCCTTCTTCATTGCCCAATCTGACTCGAAGGTGTCTGGCCGTCTCTACCGCTCGCTGCCACGGGGGCGACATGCGAGCCGCTTCGGCCAACCCGGCGACGGATGCTTCGGGCTTCCCTTGCAAGCCATCAACATTGGCGAGCTTAGATATTTCACCTAGGGCCGCGCCGTCATCACGGCGCCCGAACACGGGTGCAAGCTCTGCCAGCGCTGACATGCCAAGCCTCTCCTCGAGAAGCAGAGCTTCTTTCATAACTGCCGCGGGGCATTCATCAGGGTCGTAACCCATCTGTGCCTCGATGCGCCTCGCCTTTGCGCAATCTGCGTCTGCTTGATCCTCAAGTACTAAATTCCAAAGTCCCGAAAGGTCTGTGCCAGCACACCCGACCGACCGAAGACGGCTCAACACCATGCCAACAAAATCACTGACCGAACGCTGAAAGTCCGCAAGCGGGATCGCTCGGGGCACCGATAGGCCGGTCAAGTATCGAACTGACTGCGCACTACTCTCATCAGATGGGAGCGCCCATGTTTGGACTACCTCGCCATCAGATGCCATCACAACGTGCGGCCACACAAAGCCTGAATTCACTGCGCCCATTTCATGGCTCATTCGCCAGTCGAGAGCGGGTGACACTCCATGGCTAGGTAGCGGCTCGTAGCTTAGTCGCCACCAAGAAGCAGCCAGCCATATAGCAAGCGGATAAGCGGATACAAGTACGCTGTCGCGAACAGTCTTGGACCAGATATCCTCATTCTTCGTCAGACTGACGTCACCTAAGCGGATCGTGAGGTGGCCCGCTGTTTCTCGAATCGGAGCCGCATCCTTTCCGGCGGATAGCCACTCGCAGCTGAGCTTGAGCTCAGACATGCGCGCCACCCCATCTACGCAAGACATCACTGGCCAGCGGATCGTTATGTGGCATTGGGTAGCCGTGATAGGTTCCAAGAGCTGGGTTCTCAAGTTGGGCCTCTAGAGCCTGCCCACTCTCGGTCACTGACCAAATGTTCTTCGGCCACTCCCCATTAAATCGGTCACTGACCAACCCCTTCTTTAGTCCCTGCTTCAGTAGATCGAGGGCGGCACCACGCGTAAAGATACCTGCGTCATCACAAAGCGACTTACCGAGCCTAGGTTCAGAAGGTGGAGTCAACCCAAAGTCGCCAGGGTTTTTCTTGTGCTCGGGGTTGCCGCCGTAACCGACCTTCTTGACCAGTCCATCGAGGCGCGCCGCATCGCCTTCAGCCGGCACCTTGATCCTCCGCTTCTGGTTGAACTGACCATATCTTCGTTTCACGCTTCTGTCCTTAGGTGGGCGTCAGCCACGGTGACGTCCTCGCTGGAAAGGCCGCAGTTTACTCTTTGAGGGCCGCCTGCAGCCGCCCGCAGCCTGCGGTGCTGAGCTGGAGCCACATACGGTGCGCTCGAGCTTGGACTATGACGAGGTTTGGTGCCCTGCGACGCGGGCTAACCCAACCGTCGTGCATCGCTGAGGCATGTATCGCGCGTAGCTTTCAGTCCAGCGCGCGCGGCTGGCTGCTTTGGGTTCCAACGACCCGAGTTCCTCGCGCACGCGGTCTGTGCTCCGGCATGAACCCTGGTTCATAAAATTCAGATCCTGAACGAAAGGATCACGAGGCTTGATCGCGATTTGGTCATCGTCAATGGCTTGATCGATCTCCAGATGAAGTGCAAGTGTTGCTCAACTCGATACAGATGCATCACTTCCCCGGCAACGCAAACCCCCGCCCACGCGCCCCAGCCCGCGGATGCGGCCGCTCTTCATCCTGATGCCGCCCATCCCCATCGTCGCCGCGTAGCTTGTAAGCCGGCGTCCAGCGCGGGTCCTGCGGTTTCGGCGCCTTGATCTCAAACCCACTGCGGCTCGTTGTGCCGGCGTGTGCGATTTCCAGCGTGTACTTGCCCGGCACCGGGTACAGCCGATGCCCCAAGCGCTGGGATTCGGCGTATGGCTGGTGCTTCCGCTCGTCGCGCTTGTCGGTGTCCAAGGCTCTGAGGGCCTGCCTTTCGGCGGCGAGTGCGCGTTCGGCGTCCAGCGCCAGGTTCCAGCTGAAGCTGTTCAGGCCGACCTGCGCCTCACGCTCGAACGTGGCCAGCGGGCGGTCTTTTTCGTCCAGCAGGCGGAAGCGCACGGGGCCGGCGGCTTTGGCCCAGTAGGTGCCGGTGAGTTCGGGCAGGTGTTCGGGGCGGTCGAACCAGGGGTCGGGGCGGCGGCGCCAGTCGCGTGAGGCTTTGAGGTCGTCGATGTGGAACAGGTGCACGGCGCTGTTGCGCACCTCGCTGCTGAGCTGCTGCACCGGCAGTACGTCGACGATCCAGGCGCTGCGGCCGTGGGTGCCGGCGATCAGTTCGCGGTCGCGCGGGTGCACGAACAGGTCGTGCACGGGCACGTTGGGCAGGCCGCCGTCCAGCGCCTGCCAGCTGCTGCCGCGGTCCAGGCTGGCGTACACGCCGCGGTCGGTGCCGACGTACAGCAGATCCGGGTTGACGGTGTCCTCGCGGATCACGTTGACGGGCTCCATCGGCAGGCCCTCGGCAATCGACTGCCAGCTCGCGCCGAAGTCGTCGCTGCGGTACAGGTAGACGCTGTCGTCGTCCTGCCGGTAGCCGTTCAAGCTCAGATAGATGCGCTCGCTGCTGTGGCGCGAGAGTTCGATGCGGCTCACCCAGCGATCGGCCGGCAGGGTGGCATCCACCTGCTGCCAGCGCGTGCCTCCGTCGGTGCTGACGTGCACGTGGCCGTCGTCGGTGCCTACGCCCAGGCGGCCGAAGTGCAGGGGCGATTCGGACAGGCTGGTAATCGTGGCGAAGGGCACGTTGCCGCGCTCTTTCGAGCTCGTCATGTCGGGGCTGATGGCGGCCCAGCTGCGGCCGCGGTCGAAGCTGCGGTACAGGCGGTTGCTGGCCATGTAGACGGTGCGCGCGTCATGCGGCGACAGGATCACCGGCGTGCTCCAGTTGTAGCGCAGCAGCGGCTCGCTCAGCGGCGCGCGCGGGCGTACTTCATGGCGTTTGCCGTCCTTGTCGATGCGGGTGTAGTAGCCGAACTGGTAGCCGGTGTAGGTGTCGCCGGATTCGTCGTCCACCGCCACCCACATGCCGTCGCCGCCGTTGATGTAGGACCAGTCTTCGCCCAGCTCCCAGCGCGTGCGGCTGCTGCCTTTCCAGGTGCCGTTGTCCTGCATGCCGCCGTAGACGTTGTAGGGCTCGGCCATGTCGGCATAGATGGTGTAGAACTGGCCGAGCGGCTGCGCATCGAGCTGGCGCCAGGTGATGCCGGCGTCGTAGCTCACGTCCAGCCCGCCGTCGTTGCCCACCACGAGGCGCTGCGGGTAGTTGGGGTCGATCCACATGGCCTGGTAGTCGACGTGCACGCTGGGGTGGTTGGTGTAGCCGGACCAGTTGCGGCCGCCGTCGGCGGAGACGATCAGCGGCACGCCCATGGTGTAGACGCGCTCGGCGTCGCTGGGGTCGACCGCGATCTCGCCGAAGTAGTAGCCGTAGGTGTAGGTGACCGCACGGATGGGCTCGTCGTGCGTGCGGCGCCAGCTGCTGCCGCCGTCGTCGGTGCGCCAGACGGTGTGGCCCCAGGTGGGGTTGTCGAACAGGGCGTCGTTGCCGTCTTCGAGGCGGCTGAGAAGCTGTTCGAGGGTGATCGAGCCGTCGCGCACTTTCGCGAGCAGGGACGCGGCATCGAGCTCAACCGGCAGGTCGGCGCCGCGGATGAAGCGTTCGATCTCTTCGGGGTCCTGCTTGAGGAATTCGTCCTTGCTCATGGTGCGCAGACGCTGCGGCGACAGCGGGCGGTCGCCGAGGTCGCGCATGGCTTCGGGCAGATCGGCCCAGTGGTCGATGCTGGCGTAGACGGTGTCGGGCTGGCTGGCGGCGATGGCGAGGCCAATGCGGCCGACACCCGCATCCTGCGGCAGGCCACCGCTGAGCTGGCGCCAAGTGCGGCCGCCGTCTTCGGATTTGTAGATGCCCGAGCCGTCGCCACTTTCCGTGAACTGCCAGGGCGTGCGCGTGCGGGTCCACAGCGCGGCGTAGAGCACGTCGGGGCGGGTCGGGTCGATGACGAGGTCGCTGGCGCCGGTCCAGTCGTCGTTCGGTTTCAGAACCTGCGTCCAGCTGTCGCCGCCGTCTTCGCTGAGGAAGATGCCGCGCTGGCCGCCTGGCGTGTAGAGCTTGCCGGCAGCGGCGACGAGTACGCGCTGGCTGTCGCGCGGGTCGACCACGATCTCGGCGATGCGGTCGGTGCCGGTCAGGCCCTTGCGCGCGAAGCTCTTGCCGCCGTCATGGCTGACGAACACGCCGTGGCCGCCGTAGTTGGAGCGCGCGGCATTGGGCTCGCCGGCGCCGATCCACAGCGTTTCGGGCTTGGACGGGTCAACAGCAATCGCGCCGATCACGGTGTTCGGCAGCTGGTCGGTGAGGGGCTCGAAGCTGCCGCCGTTGTTGGTGGTCTTCCACACGCCGCCGGTCGCATAGGCCACGTAGAAGGTGTAGGGCTGGCCCGGCACCGAAGCCAGATCCACCACGCGCCCGCCTTGTCCGGTCGGGCCGATGCTGCGCCAGGTCAGGCCTTTGAAGATCGACGCGTCCTGCATCTGCTGATGCTGCTGCCACGCGGCTTCGCGCTGCTCGGGCGTGCTGGGCGCGCCGGGGGTGGGCCGTGCTGCTTCTGTGGGGGGTGTTAGGCAGAGCAGCAGCAGGCTTCCAATCCAGGGGGCAGTGCGCATTCGATGGGGTCTCCGGGCGGCGGTGCGGGGCAGGGTAGGTGTGGGGCAGGGTAGGTGTGGTGTTTCGCAGATGGGGGGGCGTGTGGCAAGTGCTGTTTTTCTGACTTCGAAGCCTCGCTTCGCTTTGCTCCCCTCTCCCCTTGTGGAGCGAGGCGGGCCGCTTTCAAGCGCCCGGTGGGCGCTTGAGGCCCGGTGAGCCCGAGCGAAGCGAAGGACGGGCCGGGGGAGAGGGGTAGAAGGCTTGCGACGAGATTCCCCCCTCTCCCCAACCCCTCTCCCACAAGGGGAGAGGGGCTTAACAGCGGGCGGTGTCGCGGCGATCTCGATCGCGCGACGTTGGGCCTCGCTGCGCTCGGCGAAGCGCGCGTTTGCTCCCCTCTCCCCTTGTGGAGCGAGGCGGGCCGCTTTCAATCGCCCGGTGGGCGCTTGAGGCCCGGTGAGCCCGAGCGAAGCGAAGGACGGGCCGGGGGAGAGGGGCGCAATCCTTGCGGCGAGTTTTCTCCCCCTCTCCCCAACCTGCCTTCGCTTCGCTCGGGCTCCAGAGAGCATCGGCTGCCACCGGCAACCGACAAGCGCTCTCCTCCGCTTCCCACAAGGGGAGAGGGGCTCAAATTCGCGGCTCTCGCTCGCATTGGGGTCGATCGGTGTGGCGCGCTCAATCGCGCGACGTTGGGCCTCGCTGCGCTCGGCGCCAACCTACGAAGAACGAGGCTTGAACGCGGTGCGCGGTGCGTTTGTAGGTTGGGCCAAGCGAAGCGCGGCCCAACGTTGCAGGGTTTGGGGTTGCGGGAGCGTCGAGCGCGCGACGTTGGGCCTCGCTGCGCTCGGCGCCAACCTACGCAGCGTTTGCTTGCGTCGCCTTGCGAGGTGATCGGGTAGCGCTTTGGTGCGATGCGAAGCGATCGCGTGCCGCTTCGGCGCGATGCGAGGGGATCGGGCAGCGCTTTGGTAATCACATGGACTCACCCCCTCGCTGAGGCGTCGATGCGCCAGAGGTGGTG
>CAZPHV010000105.1:0-9996 GCA_964586455.1 uncultured Aquimonas sp. | reverse complement strand
ACCGGCGTCGGCAAGACCGAGCTGTGCAAGGCGCTGGCCGAGTTCCTGTTCGACAGCGGCGATGCGATGGTGCGCATCGACATGAGCGAGTTCATGGAGAAGCACAGCGTGGCGCGATTGATCGGTGCGCCTCCCGGCTATGTCGGCTACGAAGAGGGCGGCTATCTCACTGAAGCCGTGCGTCGCCGGCCCTACAGCGTGCTTCTGCTGGATGAGGTCGAGAAAGCGCACCCCGACGTGTTCAATGTGCTGCTGCAGGTGCTGGACGACGGCCGCCTGACCGATGGCCAGGGCCGCACGGTCGACTTCCGCAACACCGTCATCGTCATGACCTCGAACCTTGGATCGCAAATGATCCAGGAGCTGGCTGGTGACGGCGGGCTGGACGCGGACGACAGCGCGTCGGCAGCCGAGGCCTACACCAAGATGAAGGCCGCGGTGATGGGCGTGGTGCAGGCGCATTTCCGCCCGGAGTTCATCAACCGGCTGGATGAGCTGGTCGTGTTTCACCCGCTGGGCCGCAAGCAGATCCGCGAAATCGCTCGCATCCAGACCTCGTATCTCGCCAAGCGTCTGGCCGATCGCCAGCTCAAGATCGAGCTCTCGGATTCAGCGCTGGATCTGCTCGGCAGTGTCGGCTTCGACCCCGTTTACGGCGCGCGACCCTTGAAGCGTGCGATCCAGCAGCAGCTGGAGAACCCGCTGGCGACGCGGATCCTGCGCGGCGAGTTCTCACCGGGCGAACAGATCCGCGTGGAGGCGCAGGGCAGCGAGCTCGTCTTCCATCATGGATGAGCCAATGAGCACACAGAACTCCGCGCCGGGTGTGAGCCGGCGCGGATTCCTGGCCGGTGTCGCAGCACTGACGCTTGGCGGCTGCAGCGCGCAAACAAGGCCGCCTACCGAGCGCGTGCTGTTTGTCGGCAACAGCCTGATCTACTACAACGACCTGCCCAACCAGTTCGCGCAACTGGCGAGCCTGGCCCTGGGGCGACGGGTGGAGGCGGAAATGCTCGCTCGCGGTGGCGCCCATATCAGCCATCACGCAGCGACAGGCGTGGTGCAGCGTGAGATGGCGACGGGTCGCTACACGGCGCTGGTGCTGCAGGAGTTCGGCGGCGGGCTCAGCTGCCATCAGGGACTTGAACAGTTCGGTTTCAGTTGCGAGGCCTCACATGCCGCGCATGTCCAGCTTGCGAACGTTGCGCTAGCGCAGGGCGCACACGTCCTGCTGCTGGGCTGCTATCGCCACGATGGGCGCAGCGCACTGGCGCTGAGCACCAAGGAAGCCGAGCTCGCCACCCGAATCGGCGCACTGCATGCTGGCCTGGGTGACTTTCCCGCGCTGAAGGCCGATCAGCCCGACTGGCCTTGGCTGGACCCAGCGGACGGTCAGCATCCTGGCCCGGACCTGTCGCTGCTGATGGCACTGCGCACAGTCAAGACCTTGTACGGGCAACTGCCTGCGCCGCAGGCCTTGACCCTGCGCTACCGCGACTATCGCGGTCGGCAGACACCGCGTCTGGAATCCCTGGCATCCAGCCAGGACATCGTTGCGGTTTGGCTTCAGCGCGCGCTGGATGCACCGGCGATGGAGGCGCGCCTGCGTGCTGCCGACGCTCGCTTCGAGTCAAGTGCTGCGGTGGGCTGAGGCTTGGCTACCGCCGTTACGGGCTTTGCCGGCAGGTGTCGAGAGAGCGAGCGTGGTAGGAGGGCCTGTCGGCGCAGCAGAGGCGGCACTGTCGTCACATTCACGCACCTGCGGTTCTGATGGCGGCAGATTCGCTCGCCTGCGAAACCAAAGAAGCCCCATGAATGCCACATCCCCTCGCTTGAAGACGCTTGCTCGACTGGCACTGCTCGCACTGACCGTACCGCTGCTCGCCGGCTGTCTGAATCTCGGCAACCGCGACCTGCCGATCCCGTCGGAGTTGATTGCTGGGCGCGGAACGCCCGATCTGAAAACCCTGGTCATCGTGCTGCCTGGACGCGCTGACAACGTCGAGGTGATGCGTGAGTTCGATGTGGCCGAAGCGATCCATGCCGGATGGCCAGAGGTCGATGTGCAGCTGACATCGGCGACGCTGGCCTACTACACGGATGGTCAGCTTCCCGAGCACCTGCGCAGTCAGATCATCGAGCCCGCGCGTGCAAAGGGCTATGAGCGCCTGATCCTGGCCGGAGCATCGATGGGTGGCATGGGGGCGATGGTGGTCGACGAAGCCCTGCCCGAAACCTTCGATCACATTGTTCTTCTGGCGCCCTATCTGGGCCGCGCCCGAGTGATGCGCGAAGTCGAAGCTGCGGGAGGCATTCGTTCCTGGCAGCCGGGTGCCAAACCTGAAGTCGTGGACCGCAGCAATTTCGATCGCGAGCTGTTGTGGCGGCAGATCAGCCATTACGCCGCAGAGCCCGATCTGCGACGCCGGGTCTGGCTGGCCTATGGCGAAGAGGATCGATTGGCCGCGACCGTGCCCGTGATCGCGCCGGCGCTGGAGCCGGAGCAGATTCTGCCGCTGCCCGGCGGCCACAAGTGGGTCGTTTGGAACGCGGCGGCAACCACGATCTTCGCGCGCCTGCGCGAGCAGGCCGCTGCGCCCTGATCCTTCAGCCGCCAGCGCTGCGCCAGCGCAGGAGCTTCGGTGTCACCACGGGTATCGTCAGCATGGTGCTGACGACCGCCATCAGCAGCAGGGCGGTGAAGGTCTCCGAGGTGATGATCGCCTTGTCCAGCAGGATGTTGGCGAAAATGATCATGATCAGGGCCTTTGTCTGCAGCAGCCAGCCGATCATCGAGGCCTCGCCCGGTCTCCATTTGAGAATTCGCCCGGCCAGATGCACGCCGACGAGTTTGCCGCTGACCGAGGCGATCAGCAGCAGGGCCGCGGCGATGAAGACCGCGGTGCCGCCCACATCCCAGTTGGTGCGCAGGCCGGTCGACAGGAAGAACACCGGCATGATCACCAGCAGCACGTGGTGGCGCAGCAGATCCATGCGCTCCTGATTGAACCAGCGGCTATCCATCACCACGCCGGACAGGAAGGCACCGACCATGTAGTGCAGGCCGGCCCAATCCGCGATCAGGCCATTGATCGCCAGCCAGATCAGGCCCACGTACCAGCGGTCGCGCTCGGCCAACCAGCGCATCAGCTTGCGGAACAGCCAGGCCGCAACGATGAAGCCCAGCAGATAGAAGGCCTGTCGACCAATCCGCGTCCAGTCGAGCAGGATCAATGCGAGCACGCCCCAGATCGCGATGTCGTCGAGGCTGGCGTAGCGCAAGACGCGCTGGCCTAGCGGCTCGCGCAGAATCTCCAGTTTCTCCATGAACAGGATCAGGATCGGCAACGCGGTCACCGCACAGGCCATACCCACGCCTGTGATGAATTGCCAGGTCTGCGCCTGAGGGCCCATCCAGCCGTCGTGCCACATCAGCATGACCACGGCCGCTGCACAGCCGAACAGCAGCGGCATCCCGAGCGCCAGACCGGCGGTGATGCTGGTCTCGCCGCGCTTGGCCCAGGCCTCTTCAAGGTCGAGCTCGATGCCGGCGATCCAGACGAAGATCATCACCGCCCACCAGGCGACACCGTTCAACGCCGTCACCACTTCGGGCGTGAACACGAACTGGTAGTACTCGGGGAACGCCGCACCCAACACGCCCGGTCCGAGCAGGATGCCAGTGATGATCTGCACCACCACCAGCGGCGCGTAGTACTCGGTGCGCCCCAGCCGCCAGATCAGGAAAGGCACGCTGAAGATCAGCACCATGGCGATCAGGAACAGCTCGGTGACGGTGATGGCGGGCATGTGCTGTGTTCGATGGGCGCTGCGGATTGACGGACGCGGCAAATCTTCGGCTCGGCTCGCGCCTGCTCAGGTTTCGCTGCCTAGAAACTGCAGGCGCGCCAGCTCAGCGTAGATGCCGCCCTGGGCCATCAGCTGCTCGTGGGTACCAGTTGCAACGATGCGCCCCGCGTCGAGCACGACAATGCGGTCGGCGCGGCGCACCGTGGCCAGACGATGCGCGATCACCAGGGTGGTGCGTCCCTGCATCAGGCGCTCCAGCGCTTGCTGGATCGCGCGCTCGCTTTGCGCATCCAGCGCGCTGGTGGCCTCGTCCAGCAGCAGGATCGGCGCGTCCTTCAGCAGGGCGCGGGCGATCACCAGGCGCTGCTGTTGTCCGCCCGACAGACGCACTCCGCGTTCGCCCAGGAACGTGCGATAGCCGTCCGGCAAGGCGCTGATGAACTCATGCGCCTCGGCGCTGCGCGCGGCCTCGATGACCTCGGCTTCGCTGGCCTCCAGGCGGCCATAACGGAGATTCTCGAGTGCGTCGGCGCCGAACAGCAGGGGGTCCTGCGGCACCAGCGCGATGTGTTCGCGCAACTGCAGCGGATCCAGTTCGCGCAGGTCTACACCGTCGACTTCGATGCCGCCGGCCTCCGGGTCGTGGAAGCGCAGCAGCAGCTGCAGCACCGTGCTCTTGCCCGCGCCCGAAGGCCCGACCAGGGCCACGGTTTCGCCGGGCTGGATTTCCAGCGAGAAGTCGCTGAGCGCGGCGCTGTCCGGTCGGCTGGGGTAGCGAAAGCCGACGTGCTTGAAGGCGATATGGCCGCGCATCGGCGCGGGTAGGGCCTTGGGCTGAGCGGGGGGCGTGATCTTGGCCTGCTCGTCCAGTAACTCGTTGATGCGGGCCATGCCGCCGGCAGCGCGCTGGACTTCGGCCCAGACTTCGGTGAGCGCGCCCACCGAGCCGGCGCCGATCACCGCATACAGCACGAACTGGCTGAGCAGCCCTGCAGTCATCGTGCCGGCGATCACGTCCTTGGCGCCGACCCACAGCACCGCCGTGATCGCACCGAAGATCAGCACGATGACAGCCGCAGTCAGCCCGGCCTGGGTGCCGATCCGGCGCCGTGCGGCCATCAGCGCGGTACCGACCGCACCGGCGAAGCGTTCGGACTCATACCCTTCGCGCGCATGGCTTTGCACGGTATGGATCGCGTTCAGGGTTTCACTGGCGCGGGCATTGGCGTCAGCCACACGGTCCTGCGCTTCACGCGAGAGCCGCGATACACGCCTGCCAAAGAATACGATCGGCAGGATGATCAGCGGGATACCAATTGCCGCGAACCCAGCCAGGCGCGGGCTGGTGATCGCCAATGCCACGCTGCTGCCAAGGAAAGTCACCAGACTGCGCAGGGCCACCGAGGCGCTGGAACCCACCACGGTGCGCAGCAGCTCGGTGTCGGCTGACAGCCGCGAGACCAGCTCGCCCGAACGGGTGCGCTCGAAGAACTCGATATCCAGCCGCAGCAGGCGTGAATACAGGCTGCGGCGCAGGTCAGCGATGACCTTCTCGCCGAGCACGCTGACAAAGAAGAAGCGCAGCGCCGTCGCCGCCGCCAGCAGCACGGCCACGCCGAGCAAGCCCGCGAACCAGCGGTCGACGGCGGCTGGGTCCTCGCCGGCAAAGCCGCGGTCGATCATGAAGCGCACCGCCACCGGCAGGCTCAAGGTGGCGAGGCTGGACAGCGCGAGCGCGCCCAGCCATAGCGCGACCAGGCCGCGGTAGGGGCGCACGAAGGGCCAGAGCTGGCGAAGCGGGGCGGCGGCGCCGAAGCCGGCGCGCTTGGGTTTGTCGGTGCTCATCCGTGGCACGGTCAGCGGGCGAAGGCGCGAGTGTAGCGGCGATGGGGCAGGGCAGGGCCAAGGCTGCGATAATCCGCGGCCCTTTGAACCCAGCGCGGCCGTGATCGGCCGCGACGCAGCCAGCGAGCCTCATGACCCGACGCCAGCGAATTCGCGAACTAGAAGCCGACATCATCGACCTCAGCCATGACGGCCGCGGGGTCGCCAAGCTGGAGGGCAAGACTGTCTTCATCAGCGGCGGGCTGCCCGGCGAGCGGGTGCGCGCGCGGGTTCACACCAGCAAGAAGAACTTCGACGAAGGCCACGTGCTGGAGGTGCTGAAAGCCTCCGAGCTGCGCGTCGAGCCGCCTTGCCCGCATTTCGAACTGTGCGGTGGCTGCGCCTTGCAGCACCTGCAGGTCGACGCGCAGATCGAAGCCAAGCAGCACATCCTGCTGGAAAATTTCGAGCGCATCGGCCACGTCAAGCCGGCAACCGTGCTGCCGCCGCTGACCGACCAGCCCTGGGGCTATCGCCGCAAGGCGCGTCTCGGCGTGAAGTGGGTGCCGGCAAAGGAGCGCGCGATCGTGGGGTTCCGCGAGGCGCTGAAGCCGATGTACATCGCCGACATCCAGAGTTGCCGGGTGCTGGTGCCGCAGGTGGGCGAGCGTATCCAGGAGCTGTCCGAGCTGGTGACTTCGATGGACGCGCGCGAGCGCATCGCCCAGATCGAAGTTGCTGCCGGCGACGACTCGACCGCGCTGGTACTCCGCAACCTCGATGCGCTGTCGCCGGCCGATGAGCAGCGGCTGATCGAATTCGGCCAGCGCACGGGTCTGATGATCTTCCTGCAGCCGGGCGGCAACGACAGCGTGCACGCACTCTGGCCTGCCGACGCGGCGCTGAGTTTCCGGATTCCCGCTGCCGACGTCGAACTGGCCTTTCGCCCGCTCGATTTCGTGCAGGTCAATGCCGGCATGAATCAGCGGATGATCGCGCGCACGCTGGAGATGCTGGATCCGCAGCCCGGCGAGCGCGTGCTGGATCTGTTCTGCGGGCTGGGCAATTTCACCCTGCCGATCGCGCGGCATGCGGCGCAGGTGGTCGGGGTGGAAGGCGAGGCCGGGCTGGTGGCGCGCGCGCGTGAGAATGCACGCGCCAATGGCATCGACAACGCCGAATTTTTCGCAGCCGACCTGAGTCAGGACCTGCGCGGCGAGGCCTGGGTCAAACAGGGCTTCGACAAGCTGCTGCTGGACCCGCCACGCACCGGCGCGGATGCCTGCATTCCGCAGCTTCCGTTGAATGGCGTGCGCCGCATCGTCTATGTGTCCTGCCACCCGGGCTCACTCGCGCGCGACGCTGGCATCCTGGTGCGCGAACACGGCTATCGGCTGGTCTCGGCCGGGGTGATGGACATGTTCCCGCACACCGCGCATGTTGAATCCATCGCCTTGTTCGAGCGCTGAACCATGCTGCTGATCGGAATCGAAGGCCATCAGCTGCGCGCGGCCGAAGCGGCCTGGGTCGCGCATCCAGCGGTGGCAGGCGTGGCCCTGTTTCGCCGCAACTATGCCGACCCCGATCAGCTGCGTGCGCTGGTGGCGCAGATCCGCGCGGCCAGCCCGGCACCGCGTCTGCTCGCGGTCGATCAGGAGGGCGGGCGCGTGCAGCGCTTCGTCGAGGGCTTCAGTCGGCTGCCCTCGCTGGCGCGCATCGGTGAGGGCTATGCATCGGCGCCTGCAGCCGCACTCAGGCTCGCTGAACAACACGCGCTGCTGATGGTGGCCGAGCTGCAGGCGCATGGGCTGGATCTGTGCTTTGCACCGGTGGTGGACCTCGGGCTCGGCAACCGTGCGATCGGTGATCGCGCCTTCGCCGCCGAAGTGGATGCCGTCTGCGCACTCACCCAAGCCTACGTGCGGGCGATGCAGGCGGCGGGCATGCCCGCCATCCTCAAACATTTTCCCGGGCACGGTTCGGTACTGGAAGACACCCACGTGGACATCGCGGTCGATCCGCGCCCCTGGGAGGCGCTGCAGGCCGCGGACCTGCGGCCTTTCGTGGCCGGCATCGAAGTTGGCGCTGTCGCGGTCATGGCCGCGCATGTGCAGTATCCGGCGGTCTGTGAGCTGGCGGCGGGTTACTCGCCGCGCTGGTTGTGCGAGATCCTGCGTGGCCGGCTCGGCTTCAAGGGCGTGATCCTGAGCGATGACATCGGCATGGCCGCGGCGCGTGCGGTCGGCGGTGTGCAGGCGCGCGTCCAGGCGCATCTGGAGGCCGGCTGCGATCTGGTGCTTGCCTGCCACCCCGAGCTTGTCGATGAGTCGATCGCGGCGGTTGAATCCAGGCTCGCCCCGAATTCACTCGCGCGCCTTGCAGCGCTGTCGCCGCGCGCAGTCGCCGGCGCGGACGACCAGGGACTCGCGCAGGCGCGTGCTAACCTCGCGGCCCTCGTTTGAACTGGAGTCGGCCATGAAGACGCCGCCCGCGCTGGCTGAAGCCCTGAGCACGTCGGACCTGCTGTTCGACCGCCCGGAACTGGAGGCGGTGATCCGCCGCATGGCCCGCGAGATCCACCGTGACTATGCTGCCGATGAGCGCCCGCCCTTGTTCATTACGGTGATGAACGGTGGCATGCTGTTCGGTGCGCTGCTGGCGCTGGAGCTCGGCTTCGACGTCGAGTTCGACTACCTGCATGCCACCCGCTACCGCGGCGACACCACGGGTCGCGGCGTTGAATGGCTGCGCAAGCCGGCCGTGCCCCTGTTGAACCGCCGCGTGCTGCTGATCGACGACATTCTGGATGAGGGCCACACGCTCAACGCGGTGATCCGCGCCTGCGAAGCCGAAGGCGCGGCCGACGTTCGGGTCGCGGTGCTGGCCCGCAAGGTCCACGACCGCTGCGTGCCGGGCATGGCCGGCGACTACGTCGGCATCGAAGTGCCGGATCGCTATGTGTTCGGTTTCGGCATGGACTACTACGAGCAGGGCCGCAACTTGCCGGGCATCTACGCGCTGCGCGGCTGACCGACCCGAGTGCGAACGCAGGGAGTGCGCTGTAGAGCATCCAGCCAACGAACGCGCCGTGGGTCTTGACCCAGCATTTGCGATCGTGAAGTGGATCTTGACCCACCCTCCCGTGTTCACAGGGTGGGTCTTGACCCAGCGTGGCAGGACCGCACCCCGAGCTTGACCTACCAAAGCAAAACGCTTGGGTCAGAGTCGCAACGTCTTTGCTGGCAGCACGCGAAGGCCACTCCGTAGAACGTGGGTTGGGTTGAGGACTGGAGCGAGCGTGGGGATCCGTGGGTCAAGACCCACCCTATGGGATCGACCGCTTTGGTCGGGTAGGCGAGCGGTGCGGCAGGCATCCAGCTTCGGTGGGTCGAGACCCACCCTATGGGGATCGGTCGCGTCGGCTGGGTAGGCAAGCGGTGCGACTAAAATTCGGCGTCGGTGGGTCAAGACCCACCCTATGACTCTTGAGGGCTTGGACATGGGTAGTGAAGATTCGGAGATCATGCTGGGCGTGATCGGTGGTACCGGCGTGTATCGGCTGGCGACGCTCGAAGGCGCCGAAGGCGTCGAGCTGGATACGCCCTATGGCAAGCCCTCGGGCCCGGTACGTGTCGGTCGACTGGGCGGCTTTCGAGTCGCGTTTCTTGCGCGACACGGCGAGGCCCACAGCGTGGCGCCGCATCGCATCAACTACCGCGCGAATGTTCATGCCTTGCATCAACTCGGCGTTGGTCGGTTACTCGGAATCAACGCGGTTGGCGGCATCGGCGAGCGTATGGGCCCGCGTGTGCTGGCGGTGCCGGACCAGATCATCGACTACACCCACGGCCGGGTTTCGAGTTTCTGCGATGTTGAAGGTGCCAAGGTCGAGCATGTCGACTTCACCCATCCCTATACATCGAGCCTGCGCACGGCCCTGCTGCGCGCCGGGGCCGCGGTCGACACGCGACTGGTGGACGGCGGCACCTACGGCTGCACCCAGGGCCCGCGTCTGGAGACCATCGCCGAGATCGCGCGCCTGCGCCGTGACGGCTGCGACCTGGTTGGAATGACCGGCATGCCGGAGGCCGTACTCGCACGCGAGCTCGGTATCGAGTACGCCAGTCTGTGCCTGGTCGCGAACTGGGCCGCCGGTTGCGGCGATGAGGCCGAGATCACGATGGAGGAAGTGATGGCCAACATGGCTGCAGCGACCGAGGCGGTACCTGCGTTGCTTGCCGCACTGCTGGCGGAGCTGGCGCGGGGCTGAATCTCTGCCATCGTGCTCTAGGAGCCTGTCGGGCTTGGGGGGGCGAGGCGATTGTCGACTGCGAGAGGACAGTTTTTCGACGATTCGCAGGC
>CAZPHV010000104.1:0-10084 GCA_964586455.1 uncultured Aquimonas sp. | reverse complement strand
CCGCACCTTGGACTGTCCTGTCAGCAGTCGGGGGCGGCGCGATGAGTATTCAGGTTGATTTTTCCTCGCAATTTATATACCTGATCCCATTCTTAATTGCAGCACCAGCTGGTGCTCGGCGCGCACTTCGCCTGGTAGTTGCTGCTGAGTGGACGAGCCGAGGCCGCGTTCAGTAATGGGCCCGGCTTTGTCGTTTCTGATCGCCGCGCGCGTTGGGGCGAGCCGCGAGCGCTCTGCGCGTGAGCCTCAACCTCGGGTGAGAGGGATTCCGGCGCGGGGAGCAAGCAGGAACACGGGACGCACGACGCCGATCCGATTGGCTAAGCTCCGACACCCGATGTCGGCCGGAGCCTTCGGATGCCAGCGTCAACCTGCAGCCTGAACTCGCGTTGTTCCCCGGCCGCTCCGATATCGGAACCCGAAACGGTTACGCCCACGCCGGGAACGCCCGGCGGCCTGCGCTTGCTTGCTGCGCTGCTGGCAGTGCCGGCCTGCGCGCTTGCGCTTCCCGCTGGCGCCGCCGCGCCGATGGACCCCTTCGCGCTGGCCGCCCAGGGCGGCTGGACCATGCTGCTGATCCTGCTGGCCTCGGTGCTGATGCTGGCGATCTCGATCGAGCGGCTGCTGCACCTTGGACGCGAAAAGGTCATGCCCGGCGCGCTGCTGTGGCAGGTGCGCGGCTTGCTGGGGCCGCATCAGCGGGGCGAACTGGAAGCGCGTCTGAAGTCGCAGCCCAGCACTCTGGCGCGAGTGCTGTCGGCCGCGTTGGCACGGCCACACATAAGCCATACCGAACGCCAGGCCAGCGCCAGTGCCCTGGCCTCCCGGGAGCTGCGCGAGCACCTGCGACGCATCCAGCCGCTGGCGGTGATCGCCGGTATCTGCCCGATCCTCGGCCTGCTCGGCACCGTCATCGGGATGATCGAATCCTTCCACGCGATCTCCAGCAGCGGCGCGATGGGCGATCCGGCCGTGCTTGCCGGCGGCATCTCCAAGGCCCTGGTCACCACCGCCGCGGGTTTGATGGTGGCCCTGCCTGCGCTGGGTCTTTACCACGCCACGGGTTCCGCTACCGCATCCACGCCTATGCCGCCGAGCTGGAGCAGCGCGTCGGCGCCTTCATCGACGAACTGCCGAACGTCGAGGTCGCGCATGCAGATTGACCTCGGCGAGGACGAAGCGCCCGAGCTCAGTCTGGTCGCCCTGATCGACTGCGTGTTCTTTCTGCTGCTGTTCTTCATGGTGACCACCACCTTCAGGAAGTCGGAGGAACTGCAGGCGCTGCGCAGCATTCCGCTCAACCTTCCGCAGGCGGAGGTCAGTTTCGATCGATCGGAAGCGATCGAAGCCGAGCTCGTGATCGCCATCGATGCCCGAGGCGCGCTGTATCTGGACGGACAGCCGGCCGGGGACGAAGCCTTCCACCGAAGACTGCGCACCTTGGCGCAGCAGCGCCCGGACGCGCATATCCGCATCGACGCAGACCGCGCGGCGAGCTATCCGAGCGTGATTCGCGTGCTCGATCGCTGCGCACTGGAGGGGCTGCGCAACGTCGCTCTGCGTGTCGACCACGCGCCCTGAAATGCGTCCCGCCGCGCGCTATCCGTGGGAGCAGACGAAGCCCTGGTGGAGACGCCCGGGCTCGGCGCTGAAGCTGTCACTGCTCGCGCACGCGGTGCTGTTGGCTGCGCTGTACGTCTTCGGCAGCTACCGGCCCGCGCAGCGGGCGGTCGAGGCCCGCACCGCCCAATCGCTATCGGAAACGCTCAAGCAGGCCGCCGAGTCTCGGCTGCAGTCGCTGCAAGATCTGGAACGCGAGCTGGCCAGGCAGCCGGTCGCAACTGGGGCCAAGGACGAAGGCCAAGGTACAGATGGACCGCGCACAGTCACTGGCCCGACTCGCACAGTCCGCCGACGCCGTCCGCGCCGCGCTATCGAAGGCACGCTCGGACAAAGCGGGCGTCGGCGACTCTGAAGAAGGCGCTGGCGTCGCCCTGTTCGATTCCGCCGCCGGAGAGCTGCTGCAGTTCCAGCGGGAAATGCGAGTGCAAGCGGACTTGAGTCGCCACCGCGAGCAGCCCATGCAGTTCGATGGCGCACGGCCGCCGCTTGCGCTCGACCATGAACCGCTGCAGCAGGCGCGCGGACTGTCGATCGGCGCCGGCGGCACCTACGCCAACCGCCTGTATCTGGATCGCTGGCACGTCATCGGCCCCTTCGAGCCCGGCATCGGGGCGCCGCTGCAGCGTGCGCATCCGCCGGAGTGGGCGGTGGCCCTGGACGGCCAGTACGACGGGAAAGGCGGTCGGCTGCTGCAGTGGCGCTATCTGCATTCGCGGCTCTACCCGCTGTACCTGCCGGACGCCGAGTACTACGGCGTCTACTACGGCTACACCGAGATCGAGCTCGATCGGGACCGCGAGCTGTGGGTCTGGATCGGCGCAGACGACCACGCGAAACTGTGGGTCAATGACCGTCTGGTCTGGGACGGGGGCGACAACAACAAGGCGTGGTTCTACGAGGACGTTCGCCGCCTCGACCGGGAAGTCGCCGACTGGAACCTGAGCGAGACGAGAGTGCTCTGGCCCTTCCGCAAGGGCCGCAACCGTCTGCTGTTCAAGCTGCACAACAGCCTGGGCACGATGTTCGTTTCCGTGGTGCTTTCTCCGCCCTGAGGGCAAGAGGCCGGATCGGAGAAGCTCGGGGCCAGTCCTATCTTCGTAGTACACCCTCGTTGCAAGTCATCGCTCGATCGAGGCACTCCGTCCGCCACACACAGCAGAGCCCGCCATCTGGCGGGCTTTGTCGTTGCTGATGCTCGGTGTCCCGTGCGCAGTAGGTCAGCGCGAAGTGCGACGCTTGCTGCTGCTGGTGCTGGGCCTCAACGTGCTGGCGGCGGTGCTCGCCGGCGTAGTCTCCGACTGCCTGAACAGCCGCTTTGCCTGGTGCTGAACAATCAGCGAATCGAGCACGCCCTCTCAGTCGTGCACGCGCTCGAAATCCATCACCCAGTTCGTTTCCCAGCTAACGCCCGCATCGTCCGAGAAGGCCTGCTGCCAGCGCGCCGAAGTGGGGCTGATGTCTGACCAGGTGAAGCGCACGCGGATGGGTCGTCCGTCGAGCTCGTCCTCGGTTTCAAAGGTTCCGACGCCGTTGGTGAAACGACCCAGCACGGGCTTCTCAAGCGCGTGCGGGCTGCGCGCATCCAGCCACCAGATCGCCCACCGGCCGCTGGCGCGATCAAAGCTCCGGATTGACAGCGCGCGATAGTCGCCCGATGGCAGTTCCAGCAGGTTGTCGTCGACATTGGCCTGGCCGTCGAGCATCGGCTGTGCATGCGCCGACCCGCCGAACTCCTCCCAGCTGTCGCTGCCGCGCAGCCGCTGTTTGAGACGGCGATGACGCACGTTCCAGTGGCCGATCAGAAAGTCGAAATCGCGCTCGCCTGCGTGCTTGTCCATGCTTGCTTCCTCGCTGGGGGTAGTCGGATCTGGGGATGCGTTTGAGGCAGAGACCACGGGCGTGTGCCAAGCGCTGACTACCGTGAGGGCCGCGCTTGCCACGAGCGCGGCGCCGCTCGCGCGCAGCAGCCAGGGCTTCCCGGTGCTCTGTTGATTCAGCCTTCGGCCCGCATGGACGGTGGCCCAAGCCACGCCGCCGTAGATCGTGAGCTGCACCAGGGCGGTCATGGCACTGAGTAGGCTGGCCTGCAGCCACGGGGCGAGTGCGTCGCTGCGCATGAATACCGGCAGCACCGCGAGCGTGAACGCATAGGCTTTGGGGTTCATGAGACAAGTCACCACGCCGCGCACAAACGCGCCTTCCACGGTGCGGCTTGGAGAGCTGAATTCGTGGGCGCGCGTGCTGCTTCGCAGTAGCTGGATGCCCAGCCACGCGAGGTAGAGTGCGCCGGTAAGCAGCAGAGCCTTGCCGGCACCGGGCAGCGCCAGCAGCAGGGCGGAAATGCCGAGAAAGGCCAGGGCGAAGTGGATGACACCACCGACCATGATTCCAGCCACCGCGCGCATGCCATGGCGCAAGCCGCCGGCTGCCGAGCTGGCGATCACCAGGGACATGTCCATGCCAGGAATCAGCACCACGCCGGTGACCAACAGCAGGTACAGGCCGAGATCGTTGAGGAGGCTCATGCGGGGGCTCATTGCCGGGGCGGGCTGTGAGCATCGCTCGTGTTTAGGTCAGGTTCTGCCCTGTATCGATCGGTGCCGACGGTGAGCGGCGCACTCCCCAAGGCACTCGCCGTGCTGGAGTTGCTGCAGGCAAATGCGCGACTCAGTGGCAGCGAGATTGCCCGCCGAATCGGCGGCGATGCGCGCGCCGTGCGTCGGCACATCGCCCAGCTCGAAGCGATGGGGTTTCCGATCACCAGCGAGCGAGGCCCGCACGGCGGCTATGGCCTGAGCCCGGGCTTCAAGCTGACGCCGATGCTGTTCGGCGGTGATGAAACCCTGGCCCTGGCGGTGGGCCTGCGCGCGGTGCGATCGCTGGGCCTGCCCGGCCTTGCGCCTGCGGTTGCCAGTGCACAGGCCAAGCTGGAGCGTGTGTTGGCGCCGCAAACGCAAAGCCAGGTGCGGGCCATCGATACCGCGGTAGCGCTGGAACTTGGCAGCGGCGCGATTTCCGGCACGGCTACCGCCGGCATCAGCGCGGTGCTGCAGGTTCTGGCCGCAGCCGTGCATTTGCGTCAGCGGGTCCAGTTGAGCTACGCCGCAGCCCAGGGCGAGCTCAGCGAACGCGCGTTCGATGCCTATGGCATCGCTTATCGCGGCGGCGTTTGGTATTGCGTCGGCGCGTGTCACTTGCGCAAGGAGCTGCGCAGCCTGCGCCTGGACCGCATCCGGCAGGTTGTGGCCTTGCCGGCTTCGTTCGCGGTGCCGCAGGGTTTCGATGCACTGGCCTACCTTGAAGACAGGCTGGCGCAGTTGCCGCGCGCGCACGCGATCGAGGTGCTGCTGCTGACCGATCTGCCGACCGCCAGCCTGCAGCTGTTCAACGGGCTGGGGCTCCTGCAGGCGGAAAGCGAGGGCGTGCTGCTGAAAGCGCAGGCTGACGATCTGGACTGGTTCGCGCGCGAGCTGAGCCGGCTGCCGTTCGGTTTCCGGGTACTCAAGCCGCAGGCGCTGGCGGCGGCAGTGCGCGGCAACGCGAATCGGTTGCTGGCGCAGGTCGAAAACGTGGGCGTGATCGAGAATGCACCGGACGAACGGGGTCAGGTTCGCTTTCTGCCAGAGAACTCGCGAACCTGACCACATTTTCGTCCAAGCCACGGAAGGGTGTCAGAGCGCCGGCGAACGCAGGGTTCGCGCCGGCGCTCTGACGCCCATGAAGGCGGGGGAAAGGGGTCAGGTTCATTTTCTCCCCATAGCTGATGACCCTGCCCCCTTTCTTCCGGTGAGCAACCGCGCCTCAATGCCGATGCTCAACAGCTCCAGGGCACGCGCACGACATGGCTGGGACAGGTGCGGCGCCTTGGGGAAGCGCGGGTGCCGATTTCTGGATCAGGCCTCGGCGCCAGCTGACACGCGCCAGAGCATCGTGGCGCGGCGCAGGCAAGCGCTGAAGGCCTATCCCTGCCCCTGTCAGATTCAACAGCTTGTGCGAATCGCCCGGTCGCTCAGGATGGAGGGCGCGCCGCAGCGAGCCTGCGGTGTCGCGAGCATCCACCTCCGCCATACACAGGCAAGCATCCATGCAGAGCGCGCACAACGCGGGCCAATCCGCGCAGGACGAGGACAGCCAGACGACGAAGGAGACGCTGCAGCAGGAGGTCGCCGCGCTTCGGTCGCGCGACAACATTCTGCTGATCCTGGTCGATCAGCTGCTCTACCCGCAGCCCGGCCGCGACAGCGGCGGCTTCGCCGAGGGCATCAAGGCGGTGCTGAGCTTTCTCGGCGATGTCGACCCGGAGCGCAATCCCTGGGCGCGCTACTTCCCGGGCTTCTGCAAGCTGCGCGAGTACGCGGCAGTGTTCACCGATCACAGCATCGCGGAATCGGCCTGCATTCCCAGCCGCGCTAGCCTCATGACCGGGCAGTACGGCCCGCGTACCGGCGTCACCCAGACCGACGGCCTGTTCAAGAGCGGCGACGCGCACAACTTTCCGTGGCTGCAGCCCGGCGGTGCGCCCACAGCGGGCGACTACTTCCGCGAGCTGGGCTACAGCACGCACTACTTCGGCAAGTGGCACGTCAGCGATCCCCCCGAGCACAACCTCGAAAGCTTCGGCTTCGGCGACTGGGAGCTGTCCTGGCCGGAGCCGCACGGTTCGCTGATCAACAACCTCGGCGCCTACCGCGACTACCAGTTCGCGGATCTGGCCTGCAGCTTCCTGCGCGGCCGTGCGCTGGGCGTGCCCTTTGCGCGCAGCAGCGGACGCGTTTCCGCCGATGCGCCGCAGGTGTCCCAGGTGCCGGTGCCAAAGCCCTTCTTCGCGGTGTGTTCGTTCACCAACCCGCACGACATTGCGACCTATCCCACGCTGCCGCGGGGACTGAAGCCGAGCTTTCCTGACGGCGACACGCGGGTGCAGCCACAGGTCGGGCCGGGTGGCTCGGTGCCGGTGCCCTTGCCCGGAACCCTCAGCGCGGTGCCCAGCAACGGCAGCTTCCGGATTCCGATGAATCCGCTGGGCCTGCCGCAGGCCTGCGCCAGCGCGCCGGCCACGCAGGACGAAGATCTGCTTCGCAACAATAAGCCGCGTGCGCAGTACGACTATTCGTACAAGGTGGCGCTGGGCCTCGCGGCGAAGACCGGGCTCACCATCGCCCAGCAGTTGGGCGGCGACCCGCAGACCGTGCTCAACAACGCGGTGGAAGCCACCCTGGCGATTCCGATCCCGTTCCAGCTGCAGCACGATGCGGAAGGCGCGGCGACCGGCTTCCTGCAGTACTACGCCTACATGATCTCGATGGTCGACCGGCACATCCTGCGGGTGCTGGAAACGCTGGACGAAGTCGGGCTGCGCGAGAACACCGTGGTGGTGTTCTGCTCCGACCACGGCGAGTACGGCGCAGCGCACGGGATGATGATCGAGAAGTGGCACGGGGCCTATCAGGAGGCGCTGCATGTGCCGCTGCTGATAAGCCATCCGCGGCACAACTCGCAGCGGCATGCGCCGAAGCGGATCGATGCGCAGACCAGCCACATCGACCTGCTGCCCACGCTGCTGGCGATCGCGGGCGCGGATAGAGAGGCCATCGAGCGTGCGCGGCGCTCGCTGTCGAAGACGCATACCGCGGCGCCGCTGCCGGGTGCCGATCTGCTGCCGCTGATCGCCAGCGGTGGCGGCCCGGTGCTGGGCCCGGACGGCGTGCCGCGCAAGGGCGTGCTGTTCGCCACCGACGACATGATCACCGAGCCGCTGCCGCCGGACGACGACCCCCATAACGTTCAGTCACAGCAGCAGTACGCGGTGTTCCTGGCCGCCGTCGAGCGTCTGCGCACGCGGCCGGCAGACGACGCGACGGCGCATCGCTACCGCCCCGAGCTGCGGCCCGGCCCGGTGCCGCAGCCGGCCCACGTGCGCGCGCTTCGCTCCGGCGCCTGGAAGCTGGTGCGCTACTGCGACCCCTGGAGCGCGGAGCCGGCGGCGGACCAGTGGGAGCTCTACCACCTGGCGTTGGACCCCGTCGAAGCCATCAATCTTCTGGTCTACGACGCGCCCTTCCCGACGCCGATCGCATCGCCGTCGCTGCCGGGCGCACTCACCCGCGAGGAGGTGACACGGGTGGCGGAGGAGTTGCGCGCGGAGCTGGATCGGCAGGAAGCCGCCTGCCTCTCGCCCTACCCCAGCGCACACCCCAGCGGCCATGCCTGATCCACCCGTGCGTCGACGCGTCGCGGACGGATGGTCGTGGGCGGGGTCAAACAGGGGTCGGAGTCCGCTTTCCAGGCAGCGCGCAGGGAATCTTGCGATGAAGTGCACTCTGACTCGTGTTTTTCGCTTGTGTTTTTGACGGGCCTCAGGCCCCGTGCTTGCCCGGGTTCCAGCCGGTATGCGGCAGGTGCTGTTCGCCTGCTACCGCCGCGCCGGGCTCCAGCGTGGTGCCCATCGAGTCGTTCCAGCGGTTGAGGTAGCCGAACAGCGCGATCACGCCGAGGATTTCCACCACCTCGCCCTCGTCCCAGTGTGCGCGCAGCTCGGCGGCGATGGCTTCGTCCACCGCATTGGGCACCGCCGAAGCCGCCAGCGCGAATTCGAACGCGGCTTTCTCGGCGGCGGTAAACAGCGGACTGTCGCGGAACCCCCAGATGGCATGCAAACGCTCGTCGCTGCCGCCATAACGCTGCGCCGCGAGGATGGTGTGCGCCTGGCAATAGCGGCAACCGGTGTTGGCGCTGGTGAGGTAGCCAATCAGGCGCTTCTGTTCGCTGGTCACCTGCCCGTGGTTGGCCATCACCGCCTTGTTGAGTTCGATGAACGCCTTCGCGATGCCGGGTCGGCGCTGCATGGTGAGCACACTGTTGGGCGGAAAGCCCAGCGTTTCATTGAAGAAGCGGGCGAGCTCGGCCACTTCGGCGTCGTGGTCGCTGGGCAGCGGGGTGATCAGGGGCATGAGCGGGTCCGCGTGATGGGAAGGGGGAAAGATGGATGCTGCGGGCTCTAAGCTGGCTGCGGAAGACATCGCGCACCAAAGTACCGAAAACGGGGGTCAGAGTCCCTTTTGCAGGCAGCGCACAAGGAGTCTGACAATAGGGCGCACTCTGACCCGTGCTTTTTGCCCGCATTTTTGAATGACGCCGGCCGAGCGCAACGCACAAACAGACGAAGGTTCTACGAATCCTTTGACCGCTTGACGAGAGAGCTTACGCATCCAACAGCAGGTCACGTGGAAGCCGAGCGCCCGGCAGTCCCCGTGGAAGCCGAGTGCCCGTTGCGTCCCGTGGAAGCCGAGCGCTGAACGGAGTCAGGGAAGTCGAAGTACGCCCGAACAGCTGGTAGATGCGCTTCGCTTATCTACCCTACGCGCACTCACGCCCTCGGCTTCGATCCGCCCACGGCGTCACCCGCGGTTGTGGAGTTGGAACCGCCACCCGCGGTTGTAGGGTGGATAAGCGCAGCGCATCCACCAGCAGGTCCTGTGGAAGCCGAGTGCCCGGGACGTCCCGAGGAAGCCGGACGCCAAACGGAGCCCAGGAAGTCGAAGGAATATCCTGCGGCCCCGGGCTTGTCGCACTCGCGCAGGCCTGCTGCACTGTCGTGCGGGCAATCAGAGTGGCTTGACTCGATCGCGAGAGCCCTGGATCTCCGCATTCGCGGGGATGACGCGTTCAAGGTTGCGGCAAGGACACCTGCACCGCGGCACGGCACGGCACGGCACAGCACGAAGCAACAATAGCCGGCGATGCGCTCAATCTCTGCCAGCTTGGCGCCCAAGACCCGGCGTGCCTCTTCAAGGTCGTTGTCCGCCTGCAAGCCGAGCCAGAAGCGTTCACTGGTGCCCAGCGCCGCAGCAAGACGCACGGCGATGTCGGCGCTGATGCCGCGTTTGCCGAGCACGATCCCGTTGATACCGCGCGGCGGCATACCTACGGCACGCGCCGGGGCATTCTGGCTGAGCCCAGGCGCGCTGAGGAACTCTTCCAGCAGAACACGCCGGGGTGGAGGTTTGGCAGCCCTCTCATGACGGGCGCACACCTCGGTGGTAGTCGACGATCTCGACATCGAGAGCGTCACCGTTCTTCCAGCGGAAGCAGATTCGCCATGGGTCCTTGATGCGGATGCTGTGCTGACCCTTGCGACCGCCCGTGAGCGCTTCGAGCCTGTTGGCGGGCGGCACTCGCAGGTCGTCAGGACTGGCGGCGTTGTTGAGCATGCGCGGCTTGCGCCGGGCGACGTGCTGGACGTCAGCGCGCAGCCGCCAGGATGGCGAGCCCCCCAGACCTTCTCGGCTTCTTCGTCGTTGAAGGTCCGGATCGCGTTGCAACCATTGCTTCGGGCGTTACAGGACGCGAGGCGTCATGATCGGGATACAACGTTGGTTGGGCCAAGCGCCGCGCGGCCCCACTGCACGCTAGTGTAGCGTTGCATTCTTGATTGAACTTATGTTCCCGACGCATATCCAAG
>CAZPHV010000103.1:0-10248 GCA_964586455.1 uncultured Aquimonas sp. | reverse complement strand
CGCATCACTTGCGCCATGCGGTGACATCGATCGAGAACTTCGCGGCGAGGATGAAGCTCACGGTGGGCCAGGGCCCACCCTATGACGCCGAGGCCTTCAAGGCTGGATGCGACCGAGCCGGCTTCTGACGAATCCCGAATCCCGAATCCCGAATCCCGAATCCCGAATCCCGAATACTCAAGCCACCCGGCGCCGCAGGTAGTTCAGCAGATCGATACGGGTAATCAGGCCGAGGAACTTGTCGCCGTCCATCACGATTGCGACGTGGCCGCGTTGGAAGACTTCGATCAGGGTCTCAACCGGGGCGCTGACATCGAGCTGGTCAAGCGTGGTGATCATGGCGGTCGAGACCGGGTCACGGAATCGCGCTTCGTCGGCGTGCACATGCAGCAGCACGTCGCTTTCGTCAACGATGCCGACGAGACGCTCGTCCTCCATCACCGGCAGCTGGCTGACGTCGTAGAGCTTCATGCGCTGGTAGGCGACCGTGAGCGCATCGTTCGGGCCGATAACAACGGTGTCACGTTGCGCGTAGGGGCGCAGGATCAGGTCGCGCAGGTCGCCGTGCTGCGGGCGCTCAAGGAAGCCGTTGTCCAGCATCCAGTAGTCGTTGTACATCTTCGACAGGTACTTGTTGCCGGTGTCGCAGACGAACATCACCACGCGCTTGGGCGTGGTCTGCTCGCGGCAGTAGCGCAGCGCCGCTGCCAGGATCGTGCCGGTCGACGAACCGCCGAGGATGCCCTCCTTGGCCAGCAGCTCGCGGCCGGCGTGGAAGCTGTCGCGGTCGCTGACCGAGTAGGCCTTTTTGACGTGGGTAAAGTCGGAGATCGGCGGCAGGAAGTCCTCGCCGATGCCTTCGACCAGCCAGCTGCCCGACTTGGTGCTGAGCGTGCCCTCGTTGATGTACTGGGTGAGGATCGAGCCCACCGGGTCGGCCAGGATCAGCTCGACGTTCGGCGCCACGCGCTTGAAGAAGCGCGACAGCCCGGTGACCGTGCCGGAAGAACCCACGCCGAACACGATGGCGTCCATCTGGCCTTCCATCTGCGCCCAGATTTCAGGGCCGGTGCCCTCTTCGTGCGCACGCGGGTTGTCGGGGTTGCCGAACTGGTTGATGAAGTAGGCGCCGGGGGTTTCCTGCGCAATCTGTTCGGCGAGGTCCTGGTAGTACTGCGGATGACCCTTGGCGACATCGGAACGGGTCAGAACCACTTCGGCGCCCATCGCCTTGAGATTGAAGATCTTCTCGCGGCTCATCTTGTCGGGCACCACCAGGATCAGCTTGTAGCCCTTCTGCTGCGCGACCAGCGCAAGCCCAATGCCGGTGTTGCCGGCGGTGCCTTCGACCAGCGTGTCGCCCGGCCTGATCTTCCCCGCCTTCTCGGCGGCTTCGATCATGGTCAGGCCGATGCGGTCCTTGATCGAGCCGCCCGGGTTCATGGCTTCGAGCTTGAAGAACAGCTCGCAGCAGCCGGTGTCGAGGTTGCGAGCGCGCACGATCGGGGTGTTGCCGATCAGGTCGGTGACGCTGTCATGGATGGGCATGGGGGCGTGGCCGGACGGCCGTTCGGAAGTGGGGGTTCGCGAATGATAGGTGAAGCGGGGTTGGGAAGCGGGAGCATCTTGAGCAACGCGCCAGGCGGCTCCCGAACACTACGGGTGACGCGGCCTGACAGTCCGCGACCTTGGGTATCGCCTGCGGCTCCACCCAACCTACAGAAGCCGGCTCGCTTCGGCAGGTGTTCGGCACCTGCTCCGTATTGCGCACCAGAACCCACACAGCAGAAGCGGAGACGGAGCCCCGTAGGTTGGGCCAAGCGCAGCGCGGCCCAAGGTCGAAGGCTCCTGCGTCAGGGCCCGCCTCAAGGGCGACGGGTTCCTGATCCGCGCGTCAGACCACCACCAGCACCGCCAGCACGGCAAAGACAAATGCGGCCGCGTAGCGGGCTGCCTTCAAGGGCAGCCGGTGGGCGAACTTCGCGCCCAGGGCCACCACCGGCACATTGGCCAGCAGCATGCCGACCGTGGTGCCGATCACCACCATCACCAGTTGGTCGTACTTGGCCGCCAGCAGCACGGTGGCGATCTGGGTCTTGTCGCCCATTTCGGCGATGAAGAAGGCGATGGTGGTCGTCAGGAAGGGGCCGTAGCGCGGCTTGGGCGCGTCTTCGTCATCCAGCTTGTCGGGGATCAGCACCCAGATCGCCATGCCCAGCAGCGAGGCGAACAGGATCCAGCGCAGTGCGCCTTCAGGAATGTACTCAGCGGCCACCGAGCCCAGCCATCCGGCCAGTGCATGGTTCAGCAGCGTAGCGACCAGGATGCCCCAGGCGATCGGCCAGAAGCGGCGATAGCGTGCGGCGAGTATCAGCGACAGCAGTTGGGTCTTGTCGCCGATTTCGGCGATCGCTACTGCAAGCGTTGAGAACAGCAGGGCTTCCATGTCCGGATAGGCTTCACGGGCTGAGGGGCGCACAGCGTGGGTCTTGACCCGCCGAAGCTCAATCCCTGTCACGCCCACGCTGCGTGCGAGCGCACGAAGTCCCGTAGGGCGGGTCTTGACCCGCCGTAGCTTGGGCCGTGGCAGGTCCATCTCGTGCGTTGCGCTCGGTCAGGATTGCGCCGGGTGCAACCCGTTCGGCGCACGAAGGTGCCGTGACCACGGCAGCTGCCGCGCCACGGCGGGTCAAGACCCGCCCTACGGGGTGGGTGCGGGGCGGGTGCGGGAACCGGGGCGAGGGTGGAGCTCACGGTGGGCCAGGGCCCACCCTATGGGATGAGCGCGGGACGGGCGGCGCGATCGGGGCGCCGGTGGAGCTCACGGTGCGCCAGGGCCCACCCTATGGGATGAGCGCGGGACGGGCGGCGCGATCGGGGCGAGGGTGGAGCTCACGGTGCGCCAGGGCCCACCCTTCGCGGCAACGCTCGCGCAATCCGCGATCCGCGATTCCCGATTCCCGACTCCCGACTCCCGATTCCCGGCCATCGGCTCCAATTCTTGTCACCCCGCCTGCACTGCCCTAACCTGCCGGGCCTGACCGCAGGGGCCGCCGGCCTGCCGTGGTGATGACCTGTTCCGGCGGCCGCAGTGGCCGCCTTCGCGTATTCAAGCGGCCATGTCCGCAGGGGAAGACCTGATGCTGCAGATCCTGTTCGGCCTGTTCGGTCTTGCCTGCCTGATCGGCATCGCCTGGCTGTTTTCCGAAGCCAAGCGCAGCGTCAACTGGCGGCTGGTCGTCACCGGCGTGGCCCTGCAGCTGGTGTTCGCGATGTTCGTGCTGCTGACACCTTGGGGGGCAAGCATCTTCGGCGCGCTGAGCGAGGGCTTCGTGATCCTGCTCAGCTACACCTCGCAGGGCTCGCAGCTGATCTTCGGCGACCTTGCCAAGGCCGAGACCCTCGGCTTCATTTTCGCCTTCCAGGTGCTGCCCACCATCATCTTCTTCGCCGCTTTCATGGGCGTGCTCTACCACCTCGGGATCATGCAGCTCATCGTCAAGGGCATGGCCTGGGTCATCACCAAGGCGATGCCGGTGTCCGGCGCCGAGACGCTGTCGGTGTGCGCGAACGCCTTCATCGGCCAGACCGAGGCGCCGCTGGTGGTCAAGCCCTATGTGCTCGGCATGACCCGCTCGGAGCTGCTGACCCTGATGATCGGCGGCATGGCGACGATTGCCGGCGGCGTGCTCGGTGCCTACGTGATCATGCTCGGCGGCACCGATCCGGTGCAGCAGGCCGCCTTCGCCAAGCACCTGCTGACCGCCAGCATCATGGCCGCGCCGGCGACCCTGGTGATCGCCAAGATCCTCTGCCCCGAGCGCGAGGTGCCAGAGACCCTCGGCAAGGTCAAGGTCGAGGTCGAAAAGACCACCGCCAACGTGATCGATGCGGCCGCATCAGGCGCCTCCGAAGGTCTCAAGCTGGCCCTGAACGTCGGCGCCATGCTGCTGGCCTTCACCGCCCTGATCGCGCTGATCAACGGGCCGATCGGCTGGCTGGCCGAGATCAGCGGCCTGGCGGGCTGGCTGGGCAAACCGGTCGATCTGTCGGTGCTGCTCGGCTATGTGCTGGCGCCGATCGCCTGGATCATCGGCGTGCCCTGGTCCGACGCCACCACGGTCGGCGGCCTGATCGGCACCAAGGTCGTGCTGAACGAGTTCTTTGCCTACGCGCAGCTGGCCGAGGCCAAGGCTGGGCTGTCTGACACCTCCATCATCATCGCCACCTACGCGCTGTGCGGCTTCGCCAACTTCAGCTCGATCGCGATCCAGATTGGCGGCATCGGCTCGCTGGCGCCCGAGCGCCGCGCCGAGCTCGCGCGCTTCGGCCTGAAGGCCGTGCTGGGCGGCTCGCTGGCGACGTTCATGACCGCCACGATCGCCGGCGTGCTGACCCAGCTCGCAGGCTGACGCCATGCCCGCGCGCGTCGTTGTTGTCGGCAGCTACAACCAGGATATGGTCTGGCGCACCGCGCGCTTTCCAGTGCCCGGCGAAACGCGCCTCGGTGAATTCGACACGGGCCCCGGCGGCAAGGGCTTCAACCAGGCGATCGCCTGCGCGCGCCAGGGCCTGGCCACGCATTTCATCGGTGCACTGGGTGACGACGCCCTCGCGCGCGGCATGCGCGAGCTGGCGCTCAGTGAGGGCCTGGCCCTGCACTGCGAGGCGCACGCAGACCTTGCCACCGGCACTGCCGCGATCCTGGTCGAGGACAGCGGCCAGAACCTGATTGTGGTCGGCCCCGGCGCCAATGCGGCGCTCAGCGTGGCGCACATCGAGTCGCAGGCGGCGGTGATTCGCGCCGCACGGGTGCTGGTGACCCAGCACGAGGTGAACTACGCGGCTTCACTGGCGGCGCAGAAGATCGCGCGCGCCGCCGGCGTGCTCTGCCTGCACAACCCTGCGCCGCCGGTAGACGCGCGCGATCTGGCGCTGGTTGAAGGCGCGGATCTGATCACGCCGAATGAAACCGAGTTCGTGCAGCTGCTGAAGCTGCGCGGGCTGGATGCGCCCGCGCCCGAGCAGCTCGCGGCGCAAGACGACGCCGCCCTGCATGCGCTCTGCCGCGCGCTGCACGCAGGCAGCGTTCTGGTGACTTTGGGCGCGCAGGGCGCTTTCGTCTCGCACCCATCGAACGCCCTGCGTGGGGATACCGCTGATCGCTATCGCAGCGCCCCCGAGCAGGTGCAGGCCATCGACACCACCGGCGCGGGCGATGCCTTCAGCGGCGCGCTGGCCGCAGCGCTCGCTCATGCGCCTGATGCGCCCTTTGCGGACGCCGTGCGCGCAGCGGGACGCGTCGCGGCGTTGTCGACCGAGCGCCGCGGGGCGGCGCTGGCGATTCCGCGTCAGAACGAAGTGGCGCAGCGATTCGGCACGTGAGCAGATCCGGCAGACGAGCCGGATTGTCTTGAGGTCGTCGACTCAGTAGCGCGCGAGCAAGGCCCCCAAGGCCCAGGCGAGCCGTTCGAACTGGCCGGTCAAGCGCAGCAACACGCTCTTGTCGTTGGCGTCGAGTGCACGGGTCTCGTCCGTGAGGTAACTGCGGCGCAAGCCCTGCATCAGATCGCTGCGATCTCCGGCCAGCGTCTTGACCATGTCGAGCATGTCCTCGTCGCCGCTGCCGATGGCATCGGCCAGGGTCAGAAGAAGGGCATCAAGCCCCTCCACCATGTTGTGCTTCAGAACAGCCAGCGAGGGCCCTCGCGTCGGCAGCAGGCAGGTACGGCCGAAGTCCAGAAGCTGCGTTGCCAGGGTTTCCAGCCGCGAATGACGGTCCATGCACTGCACCAGTCGATCGAAGTGGTCGCTGGACAGCGGACGCCCCGTGATCACCTGCAAGAGCTCTCCGGTATGGGCCAGACACGCGGCGAGCCAGCTGCTGCAGGTGCGCAGATGCATTCCCGCCGCCGCCGCATCGTCGATGCGCAGGGCTTCAAGATGGTCGGGAAGTCTTGCCACCATGCGCGCCAGTTCGCGCTCCACCAGAACCAGCGATTCCTGCAGGCCGTGCGCCGAGGTCGCGGCAGAGTCGCGGGGTGGGCGTACCAGAGTCGCCTCCATCGGCGATGCGGCGGTGAGCTCGGCTGCGTCCGCGCGTACGGTCGGCGCGTCAAGGTCGACATCTGCGTGGCGCGGCGAAAGCTCCGCGGCCACATTCGCAGGCTCGGCCGATGTGTTGAACACCTCCGGCGCGACTGCCTTCAGATCAAGCAGAAAGACATCCAGCCCGGCGTAGCGCTGCTCCGGTTGTTTGGCCATCAACAGGTCAGTCAGCCGCTGAAAGCGCGACAACTCGGCGGGTAGCACCGGCAAGGGAGCCGTGGCGTGCTTCAGGGCCAGCGCGAATGCATCCGGCGCCTCGTAAGGCGGCTTACCGGTCAGCATTTCCCAGAACACTACGCCGAATGCGTACAGATCGGCGCGCGCATCGATCGGCCGGCCCATGGCCTGCTCGGGGCTCATGTAGCCCGAGCTGCCCAGGGTGAAGCCCGTGCCGGTCAGGCCGGCGTCTTCGCCCAACAGCTTGGCGATACCGAAGTCGGTCAGAACGGCTGAGCCGTTGGAACGGAACAGAACATTCATCGGCTTGAAATCGCGATGTACCACACCCCGCTGATGCGCGAAATGCAGCGCGGTCGCGAGGCTGCGCGCAATGTTCAGGACTTCAACAAGGCCGAGCCCCGCACGCATGCGCTCGCGCAGCGTGCCGCCCTCCAGCAGCTCCATCGACAGGTAGTGCAGCTCACCGCGAGAGCCGATGTCATGCACCGTCACGATGTGGGGATGCGCCAGCGTGGCGATGATGCGGCCTTCGTTCTGGAAACGAACCTTGAACTCCGGGTTGTCGCCCAGGGAGGTCGACAGGACCTTCAACGCGACGGGACGATCCAGCGAGCACTGTCGCGCCCGGTACACGGCGCCCATCCCGCCTCGGCCCAGTTCCCCTTCGAGCACATAGCCCGGAATGTCCAGCTCAGTCATGGCCGCCCCCTGGTAGCCGCCGCCTGCGGCAACCCGTGAGGATAGCAAGCCCTCGCCATGCTCGACGACGTCGGGAAGGCGCGCGCGTCTGACGAATACGGCGACACAAGCGCAGCGATGCGGCGTCCCGCGTGTGTCGGGAAGGCTTGACTCAGCCAGCGCCGGGTTCGCGGACTCGCGCCTAGCTCCTGAAGCGCAGTGGGACCGCTTGCGGCGTGTCCGCGTCGGCTTCACGCGGCTGAACGCCGCCAGCACGCGTCATGCCGCGCTTGGGGAAACATTCAGTTGCAATCTCTAGGCTGCCGACGTGGCAGGGGGCTGCAATCCGACAGCCACGACAGCAGGTGAAGCCATGAAGACTCCGATCATTGCCGCGATCTCCGTACTCGCCCTTGGCGGCGTGGCCGTCGCCTCCTATGGCGGCTTCTCTCGCGCCAACCAGGCAGAGGTGGTTTCAGCCGAGCCGATCCGCGTCACCGAACCGGTGTTCGCCGAGGTGCTGCGGGTGGTCCCGATCGAAGAGAACCGCCCGACCAGCCGCCAGCAGTGCAGCCAGCGCACGGTGCAGCGGCGCGCGCCGGAGCGCTTCGGCGACAAGGACGGCATGGTCGCAGGCGCTGTGATCGGCGGCCTGCTCGGCAATCAGGTTGGCAGTGGCAGTGGCCGTGCAGCCGCCACCGCTGCGGGCGTGCTGGCCGGGGGTGCAATCGGCAAGGAAATCGACAATCGCCACGTCGGTGGGCGCCGCTACAGCGAGACGGTCAACGAATGCCGCGATGTGCAGGGCAGCGAGCGCGTGGTCGTCGCCTACGACGTGGAGTACCGCAGCGAAGCCGGCACCGGCACCCAGCGCGTCACTGCGCAGCCCGGCACGCAGCTGCAGATCGGCGAGCGCGAGCGCGTGGTCGGCTATGACGTGCGCTGGCGCTATGGTGAGCTTGAGGGCGAGAGCCGACTGCGTGAGCTGCCCGGCAAGACGCTGCCGGTCGAGAATGGCCGGATCGCACCGTCGCTGATGCTGTGATTCCGCGCTCTGCCGTGATGCGACGAAGACGGGCCGCGGAAGCGCGAAGGTCAATACGGATGCAAGCCACCAATGAACGATGTTGGGCCGCGCTGCGCGTGGCCCAACCTTCCTGCCATGAGTGCTTCGACAGGTTGGGCCAAGCCGAAGGCGCGGCCCAACTCGGATTCACTGGTCAGGGTTGAAAACTCAGCGCGAGATCGGTACGCCCGTCTTGCCGCTCAGCTCTTCGAAGCTCACTTCGGGCGCCAGCTCGATCAGCTTCAGGCCTGCCGTCGTTACGTCGAGCACGGCCAGCTCGGTGATGATGCGGTCGACCACGCCGACGCCGGTCAGCGGCAGGGTGCAGGCGGGCAGGATCTTGTGCTCGCCGCCCTTCGCGGTGTGCTCCATCAGCACCACCACGCGCTTCACGCCGCCCACGAGATCCATCGCGCCGCCCATGCCTTTGACCATCTTGCCGGGCACCATCCAGTTGGCCAGATCGCCTGAGGCGGTGACCTGCATCGCGCCGAGGATGGCGAGGTCGATATGGCCGCCGCGGATCATCGCGAAGCTGTCGTGGCTGCCGAAATAGCTGGCGCCGGCGCGCGCGGTGACGGTCTGCTTGCCGGCATTGATCAGGTCGGCGTCGACTTCGTCCTCGGTCGGAAACGGGCCGATGCCGAGCAGGCCGTTCTCGCTTTGCAGCCACACGTCCATGCCGTCGGGGATGTGGTTGGCGACCAGGGTCGGCAGGCCGATGCCGAGATTCACGTAGGCGCCGTCGGTGAGTTCGCGGGCGGCGCGCTGCGCCATCTCGTCGCGGGTCCAGGGCATGTTGATGCTTCCTTCAGTGGGGCGGGCTTGGGCCCGCAAGGTCATTGGGTTTGGGTGAAGGCCTGATGCCCGCATTGGGTGCTTGGATCGCACCCGCCGGGCGCCGATAGGGGCGATGTGGTGGGTCAAGACCGACGCAGTGTTGAGGGTAGCGGCGGTGGCAAGGCCCACCCTTTCGAGTCGTTGCACCGAGGCGGGGCGGAGCACCGGTGGGCCAGGGCCCACCCTATGCACGGTGGGCGGATGCAGCCACGGTGGGCCAGGGCCCACCGTATGCGGGGCTCAGGCAGCGCGGACGGTGCGCTGCTCGATGCGCTTCTCGGGCGTGGCGTTGACCACGATGCGATCGACGTAGATGCCCGGCAGATGCACGTGGTCGGGGTCGATCTCGCCGATCTCGACCAGTTCCTCGACTTCGGCCACGCAGACCTTACCGGCCATGGCGCAGGCCGGATTGAAGTTGCGCGCGGTCTTGCGGAACACGAGGTTGCCAGCGCGGTCGGCCTTCCAGGCCTTGACCAGCGAAACGTCCGCCTTGAGCGCGGTTTCCAGTACGTACCAGTGACCATCGTCAAACTGCCGCGTCTCTTTGCCCTCGGCGACCACGGTGCCGTAGCCGGTGCGGGTGAAGAAGGCCGGGATGCCAGCGCCGCCGGCGCGCAGGCGCTCGGCCAGCGTGCCCTGCGGGTTGAATTCGAGTTCGAGTTCACCGCCCAGGTACTGGCGCTCGAACTCCTTGTTCTCGCCGACGTAGCTGGAAATCATCTTGTGGATCTGGCGGGTCGTCAGCAGCTGGCCCAGGCCGAAGCCGTCGACACCGGCGTTGTTGCTGATGGCGGTCAGGCCTTTCACGCCTGAATCGCGAAGCGCGGCGATCAGGGCTTCGGGGATACCACACAGGCCGAAGCCGCCGACCGCCAGGGTCTGGCCGTCGGCGACCAGATCGCGCAGGGCCGCCTCGGCGCTGGGGTAGAGCTTGTTCTTGCCGCCGCGTGCGGCGGGTGCGGTGTCGCTCATGGGCGTGGCCTCGCAAGGGTGTAGGGCAGACGCCGGATTCTACCCGCCGGGCTCACGCATCCGCTGCCGTACTTTCGACCGATGTTGCGAAGCAGCAGAAGCGAGGCGCCCCGAGCGGAGATAGGGTGGGCCTTGGCCCACCGTGGCCCGAACGCTTGCCTCGGTCATACCTCCGAGGCCGTGGGGTTGTGACGCATACGGATTATCGGCACCGGGGCGAGCGTGGAGCTCATGGTGGGCCAGGGCCCACCCTATGCCGCTTCGATGGGAACGGGGGCGAGCTTGGAGCTCATGGTGGGCCAGGGCCCACCCTATGCCGCTTCGATGGGAACTGGGGCGAGCGTGGAGCTCACGGTGGGCCAGGGCCTGAGGTCTCCCCAGAATTTCTCTTTTCGATTCCG
>CAZPHV010000102.1:5392-10304 GCA_964586455.1 uncultured Aquimonas sp. | reverse complement strand
ATCTACCCTACGACTCGGGCGACGCCTTTCGGTTGACGAAGCCGAAACGTGCTGGGCGGGCTGTCGACTACTTTCGGCGGCTTTCGAGCTTTCCGCCTTGCTCGTCAGGTTCCGTCGGGTTTTCCCCCAGCTCGGCGCTTCACGTGGTCGTAGGGTAGATAAGCGCAGCGCATCTACCAGCCGTCTTGCGCCACGCTCCCTCGCCGCCTTACGCCCGCTCGCACCGTCACATTACTCCGCGTGGCGTCGTACCCCCTCGCAGCGTCGCGCCCCCTCACATCGCCAAGCGCGCGCAGCCGCCTCTCAAGAAACAGAAACGTAAGTACTTGATTGCATTGGAGAGCCGTCGTCGACGCGCGGCGTGGAAAAGCGGTCGAAAATGGATTCTCGCGACCCCGGTGTTCGTCGCCCCCGCGAAGGCCGGCTGCACTGTAGTGCAGCCACCCAGAAAATGCTGGCCTCAGTCGCAAGAGCCCTGGATCCCCGCCTTCGCGGGGATGACGACCCCATGTTTCTTCGAGATCACCTGGCCCGCCGCGCGGGGCTGAGAAGCGCTCAACCCGCCGCAGGCTTCGAGCGCTGGATGGCGACATCCTGTGGCGGCCATTCTTCGACCTTGGCGGCCGCCAGCAGGCTGAGCACAGTGCCGCGTTCGATTCCCGGCGCGGTTTGCAGGCCGACCCAGCCGTTCTTGCCTTGACGCTTCGCTTCATACAGGGCCTGGTCGGCCAGGTTGACGCTCTGCTCCCACTCGCCAAGCGCCGGCCAGGTGTTTGCCAGCGGCCAGGGCGCGAAGCCGATCGAGCAGCTCAGCGACAGGCTGCGGCCTGAGCGCAGTTCGAGCGGCTTGTGCACGATCGCGCTGCGGATACGTTCGGCCAGCGATTGCGCTTCTTCGCGCGGCAGTTCGCGCACCACCAGCAGGAATTCTTCGCCACCCCAGCGCACCAACCGGTCTTCGCCGCGGCAGTAGTGGCGCAGGCGATTCGCGAATTCGACCAGCACCTCGTCGCCGGCCTGATGTCCCAGGCTGTCGTTGATGCGCTTGAAGTCATCAATGTCGATCATGAACAGCACCAGGCCATGACGACCGCGCGGCTCGCTGGCGACTTCGCGCTGCACGCGCGGGGCGAGGTCGTCCAGCCACTGCTGCAGGTCGCGACGATTTGCGACCTGGGTCAAAGGGTCGGTGCGGTTGGCCTGATCCAGCTGCAGATTGCTCGAGGTGAGCAGGCGGTTAGCCTGTTCCAGCTCGGCGGTGCGTGCCTCGACTTCGCGATTCAAGCGATCGACCAGCTCGCGCTCGCGGCGCATGCGCGAGCGCACCTGCAGTGCGATCAGTCCGCTGCTGATCAGAAAGAACAGCACGTACGCGCCCACAGCCCAGGCCGATGCCCAGGGCGGCCGCGCCATCTCGATGACGAGAGAACGCGTGCGCCCGTAGCGGCCGTCGCGGCCGGCGGCCTGCAGTTCGAGCCGGTAGTCGCCGGGCGGCAGGAAGGCGTAGTTGATCTCGGCGCGGCCCTGCGGCAAAGCGGTCCAGTCGGTTTCCAGCCCCAGCAGGCGATAGCGCAGGCGCGCCGAGGCCGGCGCCGCGCTGTCGATGGCGCTCAGCACGAAGCCGATGGTGCTGTCGCGATAGCCCAGCTGCAGGCGCTCCGCATAGGCGATCTCGCGTCCACCGGCGCGTGCGCGCTGGGCTTCGCGCCCGACCACGGTCGGCAAACGCAGCCCAGCGATGGCGACCCGCGCCTCGGTCGGAGCCGGCTCGTCGCGCCAGGGTTCGACCACGTCCAGGCCTTCCGGGCCGCCGAACCACAGTCGGCCCTGCGTATCGCTGTAGCCGGCGCCATTATTGAACTCGACGTTGCGCAGGCCGTCCTGCCGGCGCAGCACGCGGATCGCGCCGGCCTCGCTGTCGATCACGTTCAGCCCGTCATTGGTGCTGGCCCAGACGCGACCGCGGCCGTCGCGCAGGATCCGATAGATCACGTTGCTCGACATCCCGTCGCGTTCGGCATACAGGCGTTGCAGGCGGCCCTGCAGGTCGAATCGGTGCAGGCCGCCGGCGAAGGTGCCGACCCAGATTCCATCGTCCTCGGCCATCAATGACCACACCGAGGGATGCGCCAGCCCATCCTGCGCACCGAGCGCGCGTGGCTCGCCCGATTCGTCCCAGACCAGCACGCCGTCTTCGTTGCTGCCCAGCCACAGCTGGCCTTCGCGATCCCGCGCCAGACTGGTCAGAAAGCTGCGCCGCAGCGCCTGCGGCACGGCGGCGAATTCCAACTGCGGCAGGCGCAGATCGAGCAGGCCTGAACGCGTCGCCACCAGCAGACGACCGTTTTCCCGAATCAGGGCGGTGATGCGCCGGCGTTCGGTGCCGGCGATCTGCTGCACCTGTTCGTCTGCGCCCATGCGCCACAGGCCTGAATCGGTGCCCAGCCACCAGCCGCCTTCCGGCTCGGGCTCGATCACCCGAACCGACACGCCGCGCAGCCCTGGATGGCTGCGCCCAACGCCCTCGTGTGGCTGGATCAGCAGGCCCGAGTCCAGGCCCACCAGCATCTGCCCGGCCTCGCTGCGGATCGCGCGCACGCTGCGGTTCGCAAATCCAATAGGCAACGGGTCCGGCGCCAGCTCGCGGCGCAGCAGCGGCGACAGGCTGCGTGCCCGGAACAGGCCGCTGGTGTAGCTGCCGACCCACAGCACGCCGGCACTGTCTTCGAACAGCGCGGTGATCTCACTCTCGGGGGCCGGGTCCACGCTCAGGCGAAGCAACGAAGGCGAATTCATCGGCTCGTGCAGCCACAGCTGGCCGTCGGCCAATCCGAGCAGCACCTCACCACTGCGTCGAGCCAGCACGCGGGTGATGCGCGAGGGTTGGCCGTCGGCGCGTCGCGGCAGTTCGAGTTGGTGCCGCAGCTGGCCGCGTGCGTCCAGCGTGTACAGGCGGCCCGAACGACTGCCGACCCAGCTTTGCCCATCGGCCTGGGTCAGGCTGCTGCATTCGCGGTCCTGATCGGCCTGCCACAGAGGGCGCGCGCGGCCATCGGGCGCGATCTCGAGCAGACGACAGTCGGCTCCCAGCCACCACAGCGCGCCGTCGGCCTGCACACGCACGGCGACGCCATCGCGGGTGTTCGGCAGCGGCGTGTCGGCAGTCAGATCCGCGCGCACCCGGCGCAGGCCGTCAGGCGAGCCCGCCCACACGCCGCCCTGCGAATGCAAAGCCAGCAGCATCACCTGGCTCGCGCCCAGGGCTTCCGGCGGCAGCCATTCACTGCGGCCGTCGCGTTGATTCAGGCGCTGCAGGCCGGCATCGTTCAGGCCCAGCCACAGCCAGCCTTCGTCATCAAACGTCAGCGCATCGACACTGCCGCTGGCGAGCTCGATCAGGCTGCCGGCGGGCAGGTTCGAGTCGCGCCCTGGCGGCTGGAAGCGCAGCACTTCGAAGCGATGGCCGTCGTAGCGGTTCAGACCATCCTGGGTGGCGACCCAGAGAAAGCCGAGATCGTCCTCGACCAGATCGACCGCGGACGACTGCGACAGGCCCGAGCCGGGCCCGTAGCGTTCGAGGTCGAGAAACGGCGCCGCCGCCCACGCCCCTGCGCCGAATGCAGCCAGCACCGGGGCAAGAATCAGCGCCGCAAAGGTAGGAAGAGAAACTCGTAGCACAGGTCAGAACAGCTCAGGCGGGTCGCGGCGCGGGGGCGACGCAGGGCGGCGCGGTTCGCATCGTATGCGAGCGGGGCGACGGCGGTGACACGGTGAAGCGGGGCAACAAAGGCGGGGTAGGGTGGCGGTGCGGATCAAGCAAGCAGCGACAGCGCGAACGCCCTCGCGCTGTGCTTGCAGCAAGCCATGTGCCAGCCGCCGCTTGGCGCGAGGCGCGCATGCGCCCATCATGCCTGCAGGTTCACTTCTCCTTCGCGAGGCCCGCCGTGATGCGCCCACCCCACGCGCTTGTTGCCGTGCTGTTGATGACGATCCCTTCGCCCTATGTGCACGCAAGTGAAGGTGTCGAAGCGCTGTGTCTTGATTGTCACCAACCCGGGCAGCAACGCGGCGCGGTTCCCGTCATCGAAGGCCAGCATGCTGACTACCTACGCGCGCAGCTGCAGCGTTTCCAGGACAAGCACCGCGATGGCTTTCCGATGAACGCGCTCAGCGCGGGCTTGCAGGACGCGCAGATCGAATCGCTGGTCGCAGACCTGTCAGCACGGCCCTGGCGCGCAGCGGCAGAGGGCGAGGCTGTCGAAGTTGCAACCGGCCGCGAGCGCATCGACAGCCTCGACTGCAGCAGCTGCCACGGCACCGACTTCAGCGGCGGCGGCAGTATTCCGCGGCTTGCGGGTCAGCAAGCGGCCTACCTCGAACGCCAGATCCTCGGCTTCGGCGACGCCCAGCGACACCACCCACCCTTGGGCGGCGGCGTGCGCATGTACACCATCGACGCGGAAGACGCTGCGGCGATTGCGCAGGCTTTGGCGGCGATGCGCTGAGTTTCGTTGGCGCGGCAGAGGGTTTGCTGATCGTTGCGGCGCGTTGGTTCATCGCATGAATCAGTTGGAGTGCCAGCCTTGGGCGCTGCGGTGAGCTGCCGGACTTTGAGGCGTGCGTTCGTGCGTTCGTGCGTTCGACCCCTGGGTCGCCGGTTCGAGCATTGAGACGAGCCAGTGGGCACTGAAGCGCGGACGCTCTCCTGCGTTCTTAAGCGATTGCCTGCCCAGCACCGTGGCGTGGGTTATGGCGCACGCAGGCGAGGATTGGGGACTGAGGCGACCGGCTGGTAGATGCGCTGCGCTTATCTACCCTACGACTACGAAGGACGGATTGACTGGATCGAAGACGACACGGGTTATCGGCTTCGATCGATGCATGGCGTCACTCTCACTTGTAGGGTAGATAA
>CAZPHV010000102.1:0-5292 GCA_964586455.1 uncultured Aquimonas sp. | reverse complement strand
GCGCAGCGCATCTACCAGCAAGTCCGAAAGAAGCCGCGCCCCCAGCGAAGCCAGCAGGCCGCTCTACGCGGCAGTGCATGTGCGAGCGGTCGTAGGGTAGATAAGCGCAGCGCATCTACCAGCAAGTCCGAAAGAAGCCGCGCCCCCAGCGAAGCCAGCCGGCCAACGGCTGCAACAGTGCGTGAATACACGACTAGCCACGGCATCGACCCGATCCATCAACCACGCCCCAAACTCGCCTCGAACCCACCCCTACTCCACACCGCGAAACACTTTGCTGCGCTCGCACTTGGAGTCCATCCGCGGCCGTACGCATACTCCCAGAACGCGATCGCCATCACACCGAGTGGCGACGACACAGGAGGGAACCATGCACATCACACGACGCGCCGGCCCGAAGGCGTTGGCGCTGGCGATCGGCTTCGCGCTCACCGGTATCGCATCCGTCGCCTCGGCCCAGGCCATACCCGCGCCGGGCCTGAAAGCCAACGGCAGCATTTCCTACGACGCCGAAGGCGTGCCCACCGTCACCGCGGCCACCGACGAAGACGCCGCCTGGCTGATGGGTTACGCCCACGCCCGCGACCGCTTCTTCCAGATGGACCTGCTGCGCCGAACCGCCAGCGGCACGCTGGCCGAACTGGTCGGCGCCAGTGTGCTGGCCCGCGATGTCGAGCTGCGCACGCTCGGCCTGCGTCGCGCCGCCTGGGCCAGCTGGGCGAAGAGCTCGCCCGAACTGCGCGGCCAACTGAAGGCCTACTCCGACGGCGTCAACACCTGGTTGAAGACCAACCCCGTGCCCACCGAACACCAGGCCCTGGAGCTGAGCTCGGCCGATCCGTGGTCGCCCGTCGACTCGCTGGTGATCGGCAAGCTGCTGGCCTTCCAGCTGAGCTTCGATCTGGACATCGACTACACCGTCAAGCTGGGCGCCTACCAGCAGGCCGGTGCCGCCGCTGGCTTCAACGGCGCGGCCCTGTTCTTCGAAGACACCCATCGCAGCATGCCGGCGGATGACCGCATCACCGTGCCGGGCTTTCTTGCTGGCCTGAGCGAAGCAGGCGAGGGCGGCAGTGCACTGAGCCCGAAGTCGACCAGCGCGCCGGCCTTTGACCCCGAAGCCGTGCCGATGGTCGACGCGCAGGTGCTGCAGGCCGCGCAGAACTACGTCGAGCGCATCCGCGACAACCCGGTCATCGCCCCGCAGATGTCGCGCCGCGAAAACCGCGCCGGCTCGAACTGGTGGATCGTCGGTGGCCAACACACGGCCTCGGGCAAACCCATCCTCGCCAACGACCCGCATTTGGCGCTCGACACACCGGTGCTGTTCCACGAAGGCCACGTCATCAGCAATGACCCACGCTATTCCACGCCGATGAATACCGTCGGCGCCGTAGCACCCGGCACACCGGTGCCGATTCTCGGCTGCAACAGTCACTTCTGCTGGGGCCTCACCACCAACCCGCTGGACGTAACCGATTCGTACTCCGAGCGCTTCGTCCTCAACAGCTACGGCCTGCCGACCCACACGATCTACCAAGGCAATGCCGAGCCGGTTCTGTGGGTGTTCCAGAGCTACTTCGTGAACACCATCGGCGACGGCGTGGCCGACAACGTCACCCGCAACAACTCGATCGGCTACACCAACGGCGGCATCAGCATCCTGGTGCCTCGCCGCAACAACGGCCCGGTGCTGAGCATCACCGGCAACACCGGCATTTCGGTGGCCTACACCGGCTGGGGCGCCACGCAAGAGCTCGAAGCCTTCAGCCGCATGAACCGCGCCACCAACCTTGAAGAGTTCCGCGCGGCGCTGCAGTACTTCGACGTCGGCTCGCAGAACTTCGCCTACGCCGACAAGCAGGGCAACATCGCCTACTTCGCCACCGCCGAAGCGCCCATCCGCGAAGACCTGCAGCGCAACACCGTCACCGGCGTGCCGCCGTATCTGATCCGCAACGGTCAAGGCGGCAACGAATGGTTGCCCCGCACCAACACCTACCCGGCGCAGGCTGTGCCGTATGAAGTGTTGTCGCCGGCCGAGATGCCGCAGTCGGTCAACCCGGCCAGTGGCTACATCGCCAATGCCAACAACGACCCGGTGGGCAATACGCTCGACAACAGCGTCGTCAATGAGCAGCGCCCCGGCGGCGGCATCTACTACCTGGCGCCGGGCTATTCCAGCTATCGACAGGGACGCATCGACCGCGAACTGCAGCGCCTGATCGCCCGCGGCGGCATCACCATCGAAGACATGCAGGCCCTGCAGGCGAACACGCAGTTCCTCGATGCCGAGCTGGTGCTGCCGCATCTGCTGGGTGCCGCCGACCGCATCGGCGCGTCCAACTGTCGTACCACCTTCGACCCCACCGACCCGCGTATCGCGCAGTCGCTGGATCTGCTGCGCAGCTGGGACTACAGCGCACCCACCGGTATCCGCGAGGGCTACGACCGCGGCGACAACCCGCTGAACCTGCCCGAGCCCAGCGAAGCGCAGATCCGCGCCTCGGCGGCGGCGACCGTCTGGTCAGTGTTCCGCGGCCAACTGGTGCGCAATGTCATCGACCACACCCTGGGCAAGGTGGGCCTGAGCGGCCAACTGCCGGGCAACAACGAGGCCTATGTGGCGGTGAAGCGCCTGCTCGACACCTTCGAGACTCGCCAGGGTCGAGGTGCCTCGGGCCTGGACTTCTTCAGCAACGTGCCTGCGGCCTTCGCCGACCTGCCTGCCGCGGATCGCCGCGACTGCGTTCTCGTCGGCAGCCTGAAGAGCGCACTGGACACGCTCGCCAGCGAAGCCTTCGCACCCGCGTTTGCGCAGTCGCAGAACGTGCTGGACTACCGCTGGGGCAAGCTGCACCGCATCGTCTTCGACCACCCGCTAGGCGGCCCCTTCAACCTGCCCGGCACCAACCCGTACCCGTTCCAGAACCTCAGCCCGCAACTGCCCGGCGTAGCACGCCCCGGCGGCTACGAAGTGGTCGACGCCTCCGGCCACGGCGTACGCGCCAACACGGTAAACGGCTTCATGTTCGGCAGCGGCCCGGTTCGCCGATTCATCGGCGAAATGACCGACCCGCCGACCCTGCTACAGATCATGCCCGGCGGCCAGGACGGCAAAATCGGCGGCCCCGGCTACATCGGCCAACTGCCGCGTTGGTTGGTGAATGCCTACAAGCCGCTGGTGCTGGATCCGGCAGCGTCGCAGGCAGGCGAAGTGGCGCGGATTGAGTTTGTGCCGCGCTGAGGGCCGCGGCGCTTGAGGAGTGAGTCAACAGCAAGGGCCCGCAGATGCGGGCCCTTGCTGTATCGGAGGACTGCTGACAGGGTGGGATTGAACGAGTTCGCGAACTGGGATACGGTCGGCACCGTTGAGAACGGCGTGGCGTGTTTGCTTGCGGGTTATGGGACAGCGAAGGGTGCTTGGTCGCTTAAATCGTTGATTGGATTAGGTTCTGGCGCCAGCTTCGGTTCGAGGCGCCAGGTTATACGACGGATTAGACGTCAATTTGGCGTCTACATTGAGTTAGGCGCTATGACAAGGCTCAGCACCGACCGTGAGATTCTTGAAAGAATCTACAGTGACTATGCGAGTGCCTTTCACAAGGTGAAGCTCGCCGAGGACAATGACTCTTCAAAGATCTACGTACCGATTGACATCCAAGCCATTGCCAAAAGTTTGGACAATGATGCGCACGTGCTTTTCGGTCGCCTCTACTACCATCTGGATCACAAGTACCGCCACAAGCAGGACAATGGCGCTTTAGTTCATCTATTTGCATTCAAGGTCGGTGATGAGCGACATTGCATCAACTACCCGTATCTTGCAGCCGTGGTGTCAGAGTACCGCGAGCATCATTCTTCCGGCCGGAAGAACTTTTGGCTGGCGATGGCGGCGTTGGTTTTGTCGTTGGTCGCAATCTTGGCTCAAATTGCCTCGTGATTGTGCCTAGCAATTAATTCAATCGGAGCCGCTTCGCGGCTCGGCTTAATTCAGGCGTTAGGCATCGAGGGGGGAGACATGGGCAGGGACGCAATCGTCGCGGGAACAGGCTACGAAGGGCGAGCCGAAATAATTCGCAAGAGTGTTCGCTCGGGCATGGGAGTCGCTCTTCGTCGAGAGCCGAACAATCCACATGATCCAAACGCCATCGCGGTGTGGATCGAGATTGCAAATTTTTGGGGCCTCTTTGGCAAACGGCAAGTGCAGATCGGCTACATCAAATCTGGTGCTGCAGCCAGCGTCGCAAAGAAGATGGACGGTGGCGTTCATGTCACAGCTCAAGTCACCAGCTTCTATGCTCCGAGCGGTCGGGAGCATCCCCGCGTTAGTCTTCGGCTCGATTGGCCCGATGCCTAACGTAAAGAGATAGATCGCGCGAAGCCGCCATCTGATCCGTCGGTTGAACAAGCCCTGTGGCGGCCTTCGGCCTTACTTGTGAAAAGAGATTTTCAGACGCCGGCCGGTGCGGTGCCGGTGCTGATGCCGACGGGCCGAAGTCACCGACCTCAAGCCTGATCCCAGCGAGTGCCGCGGTGTTTCTCACCAGCATCTCGCCGATTTTTACGTTTCCCCTCGCATTCGGCGCGATTGAGTCTGCGCGCGTCACCGCGCGGGTTCGCAGCCTGCGTCGGCGGGTGATCTACACTGGCCGTGAGCCTCTGCAGGCGTGGGCGTTTGGACGCTTTCGATGTTTGGCCGTAGTGGTGCCACGGGGCGAATCCGCATTGGTTGCCTGCAGTACCGGCACAGCAGCGGTCTGCGTGATCGCGGCTCGGCCGGCGGCAGCACGACACGCAGCATCAGCTGCACGCGCTGTAGCAGAGCGTTTCGTCGGTGACGCAGCAATCCGTAGCTGCGGCAGCGTCGGAATCCGCGTGGTAGCGTGGGCGAACAGCAGCCACAGAAAGTCCGCGCCTAGCAGGGTACAGCTGCGGAGTTCGCCGCTGTTCGCATCGCGATAACGGTAGGGCACGTTCTCACCTTCGTTGCCGAGCAAGTCGGCTTCGCTCAGTACGCCGCAGTAGAGGTAGCGGGCGAAGTAGGCGAGCACATGTTCGCCATCGCCCACACAGGCGCAGTGGGCGACCCTGTCCTTCGGCGTCTCGGCCGGTGCGTTCAGCCCAGCGTGCGCAGCCGCTGCAGCAGCTTGGCGCGCAACACGCGGGCGAGGTTGCGGCTGTTGAACAGGTAGCGCCGTTTGGCGTTCCACTGGCCGCTGTCGAGGTTCTGCGCTTTTGTAATCACATGGACTCACCCCCTCGCTGAGGCGTCGATGCGCCAGAGGTGGT
>CAZPHV010000101.1:0-10878 GCA_964586455.1 uncultured Aquimonas sp. | reverse complement strand
CAGGCGGCTCGTTTGCGCGGCACTGCCGCGCGAGCCGACGAACGCCCGAGCGCTGTGCGCGAGGGCGGGTTAGGGATTCGGGATTCGGGATTCGGGATTCGGGATTCGTCAGAGCAGCGTGAGGCGGCGCCTTCGTGCTGTATGCCGCGCGAGCCGACGAACGCCCGTGCGCTGTGCGCGAGGGCCGGGTAGGGTTTCGGGAATGGGTGAGGCGGCGAGCGTGGCTTCGGCCTGCAACCGAATGGATGAGCGCCCAAGCACGATTGTCTCGCCGGATCTGAGTTGAAAGAGCTGCTCACATGTGCGCTGCAGCAGGCCTGTGACAACTGCGCGACGCAGCACTGAGCCCCTCCCCCGCCGGGGGAGGGGTTGGGGAGAGGGCCGGGTGTCCTCACACTCAGTGACCGATCATCGACTTGCCAGTCCCACCGAGTCCCCATGCGAGCAAAGCGCGCCGAACGACACGCTTCAGGACGGCTGACCACAAGCGTCAGTGGTGTTGCGATGCAAGCGGGACGCCAGCCGGATGGCCGGCGTCCCCTCACCCCGGATTGATCCACCCTGCCCCATCCTGCTCGCCGGTTCAGCGGGGGACGTTCCATGGGATTCGCACGCATCGTGCTGTGGCTGTCGGGCCTTGGCTTCATCGCCTTCGGTGCGGCCTTCATGTTCGACCCGCTGGGCACGCTGGCGTCAATCGGCATCGTGTTGACGGGTGATCTCGCCGCCGCCGAACTGCGCGCCTTCTACGGCGGTTTCGAGCTGGGCGTGGGTGCGCTGATCCTGGCCTCCGACCTCGCTGCGCGGCACCGTCCCTATGGCTTGATGTTGGCATTTGGCGCCTATGGCGGCATCGCGATCGGACGCGCGATTGGCATGCTGGCCGGCAGCGTGGCCACGCCCTTCCTGTGGTTCGCACTCGCTGTGGAGGCGGTGCTGGCGGTGCTGGCACTGCTCGCGCTGATGCGGCTGCGGCGAGTTCGCGCGCCTTGAGAGCTGCTCAGACCCGCGCAGGCGCACTGCTGTTCCCCCGGCTTCTCGGGCCGACGGCGATGGATGTGGCGCCCGCATTCTGTTTCTTGAGAGCTGCACAACGCCGCGTGGCGGCGCAGGTGTTCTTGAAGAAGCTCCAGATCGTCGTGTCCTAGTAGCCTCTGCGTCGGAAACGCTCTGTTTCGCGTAGAGCGGAGCTTGCTCCGCTGCGGTTTGGGCTGGCCACCCGCAAGGTTGGAGCCGAGCAAGCTCGGCTCTACAGAGCTCCTCAATTCTGCGTCGGAGATGCTCTGTTTCGCGTAGAGCGGAGCTTGCTCCGCTGCTGTTTGGGCTTGCCACCCGCAAGGTTGGAGCCGAGCAAGCTCGGCTCTACAGAGCTCCTCAATTCTGCGTCGGAGACGCTCTGCTTCGCGTAGAGCGGAGCTTGCTCCGCTGCGGTTTGGGCTCGCCACCCGCAAGGTTGGAGCCGAGCAAGCTCGGCTCTACAGAGCTTCTCAATTCTGCATCGGAGACGCTCTGTTTCGCGTAGAGCGGAGCTTGCTCCGCTGCGGTTTGGGAGTAGAGCGGAGCTTGCTCCGCTGCTGTTTGGGCTTGCCACCAGCAAGGTCTGAGCCGAGCAAGCTCGGCTCTACAGAGCTTCTCAATCCCGAGTCAAGACTCAGGTGCTCTTAGAAAACCAAGCACTTGCGTTTCGTTTTCTTCAGAGCTTCAGCGCGCCGCCCGCCGCGGCGAGTCTCCTGCCGATGCGTGCCTTGCTCCGCCGATGCGCGCCCTACTCCGACACCGCCGCCAGCAGCGTCTGCCGCAATTCGGCACCGCCCGGCTTTTGGAACAGGCGCAGGTCGAACTCGGGCAGCAGCGCGATCAGGTGGTCGAAGATGTCCGCCTGGATGCCTTCGTAATCCGCCCAGGCCGTGGTCGAGGTGAAGCAGTAGATCTCCAGCGGCAGCCCCTCCGCCGTGGGTGCGCGTTGGCGGACCAGCTGGGTCAGCTGCTGATGAATGCTGGGATGGTGCTGCAGGTAGGCGACCACGTAGGCGCGAAAGCAGCCGAGGTTGGTCAATCGACGGTGGTTGACCGGTGGCAGGCCGCTTTCGGCCAGGCGCGCATTCCACTCCGCGAGTTCAGCACGCTTTCCAGCCAGATAGTCACGCAGCATTCCAAATCGATCCAGCGCATGCACCTCGTCTTCGCTGAGGAAGCGCACGCTGCCCTGGTCGATGAGCAGGGCGCGCATGATGCGGCGGCCACCGGAATCGCTCATGCCGCGCCAGTTGCGAAAGCTCTCGTTGATCAGCCGATGGGTGGGAATCGTGGTGATCGTCTTGTCCCAGTTCTGCACCTTGACCGTGTGCAGGGCGATGTCGATGACGTCGCCATCAGCGCCGAGCTGAGGCATTTCGATCCAGTCGCCAACGCGCAGCATGTCGTTGCTGGCGACTTGCACGCTGGCCACCAGCGACAGGATGGTGTCGCGGAACACCAGCATCAGCACCGCGCCCAACGCACCGAAGCCGGACAGGAGCAGCAGCGGCGAGCGGTCCAGCAGGGTGGCGATGACCAGAATGCCGGCGATGATCCAGAACACCAGGCTCGCGACCTGCAGATAGCCCTTGATCGGCCGGCTGCGCCCGCGCTCGGTGCCGCGCCAGGCGTCGTCGATCACGCTCAGCAGCGCGTTGATCGCGCGCACGATGCTCAGGATCACCCACACCATGGCCAGGTTTCGACCCAGCATCACGATCTGTTCGGGCAGGTTCCGAATCAAGGGCAGACCGCTGAAGATCACCACCGCTGGCACCACGTGGCTGAGGATGCGCACCACGCCGCGCTCGACGATCGCATCGTCCCAGCGCACCGGCGACGCACGCACCAGCCGCTCGACCACGCGCAGCAGCACCCGCTTGGTCAGCAGGTCCGAAAGCACGGCCACCAGGAGTAGAAGCGCAAGGCCCAGCGAGGCCTCCAGCAGCGGATAGTGGGCGAGCTCATCGCGCCAGACCTGGAGTGTCTGCATGCATCGCCTCCGGTTCGAAGCATCAAGGGAACCGCCGAGGGTAACCTCGGGCGCGGGCTTACCCAAGCCCGAAGGTGATGCGGTGAGCTGCGGGCTCGCTGCTGCCGCGGTTCTGGACGCTGGACGCTGCGATGCCGCGTGAGCATCCCTCGACGGTCTGCAGCACGCGGTTTTGGCATGCTTGTCAGCCCTCCCCGCCCCAAGGAACCCCAGCATGGAACACCGCCGCCTCGGCCATTCCGGCCTGCAAGTCCCTGTATTGAGCCTCGGCACCGGCACCTTCGGTGGTGTCGGTGAGTTCTTCGGCCGCTGGGGTGCCACCGATATCGCCGACGCCCGCCGCATGCTCGATGTGTGCTTCGAGCACGGGCTCAACTTCTTCGACACCGCCGACATCTATTCGGCGGGCGCGTCTGAAGAGATCCTCGGCGAAGCGATCAAGGGGCGTCGTCATGAGGCCTTGATCGCGACCAAGGCGACCTTTACCAGCGGCACGTCGCCGAACGACAAGGGCAGCTCGCGGCATCACCTGATCCGCGCCTGCGAGGCCAGCTTGAAGCGCCTGCAGACCGATCACATCGACCTGTATTTCATGCACGGCTTCGACGCGCTCACCCCCGTCGACGAAACCCTGCGCGCGCTGGATGACCTGACCCGCGCCGGCAAGATCCGCTACATCGGCTGCAGCAATTTTTCCGGCTGGCAGGTGATGAAGGCGCTGGCGACCTCCGAGCGCTACGGGCTCAACCGCTACGTCTGCTACCAGGGCTACTACTCGCTGATCGGCCGCGACTACGAATGGGAGCTGATGCCGCTGTCGATCGATCAGGGGCTCGGAACGATGGTATGGAGCCCGCTGGGCTGGGGCCGCCTGACCGGCAAGATCCGCCGCGGCGTGAAGCCCAGCGAAGGCCGCATCGCAGCCGGCGGCGATGTCGGAGGGCCGCCGGTCGAGGATGAATTCCTGTATCGCGTTGTCGATGCGCTGGACGAGGTCGCGGCGCAGACCGGCAAGACCGTCGCCCAGGTCGCGCTGAATTGGCTGCTGCAGCGACCCGGCGTGGTGAACCTGGTGATCGGCGCGCGCAACGAAGAACAGTTGCGGCAGAACCTCGGCGCGGTCGGCTGGGCGTTGTCATCCGAGCAGGTCGCGAAACTCGATGCGGCTAGCCAACGCACTCCAATCTACCCGTACTGGCACCAGAAGGGCTTTGACGAGCGCAATCCCAAGCCGACGCAGTGGTGATTGAGGCGAACGGCTGCAAGCTTCGGTTGAGAACGTTGACGAGCAGAAGCTCGAGCGGGCGGGCTGTGAGTGAGGACCTTGACGAGCAGAAGCTCAAGCCGGCGAAGCTGTGACTGAGGCGACCGGCTGGTAGATGCGCTGCGCTTATCTACCCTACGACTACGAGTGACGCCTCGCCCTCATCAAAGCCAGGAGCTGCAGTGCGCAGCTCCTGGCTTCAATCAAGCCACATCTTCCGCCGATTCTGCTGGTGGCGCGCCCTTTGGCTTCGATCGACGTATCGGATCAGGGCCTCGCCCCTCGGCCTTCGACTTCGCTCAACGCACAGCGTCTCTCGAGTCGTAGGGTACATAAGCGAAGCGCATGTACCAGAACATCGCGACAGGGGCCGGTTGTCACTCAGTCAAATCTGGCAATCGGATTTCGCCGCGAAGGCTGCTTTCGCGAGAGCCACTGTTCGTTCTGGCAACGGCGAGGGTTCAGAGCGCAAACCCAAGCCGATGAAGTGGTGACTGAGGCGACCGGCTGGTAGATGCGCTGCGCTTATCTACCCTACGACTACGGGTGACGCCTTGCCCTCATCGAAGCCAGGAGCCGAACTGCGCAGCTCCTGGCTTCAATCAAGCTTCCACCTTCGCCGCTCCTCGTGGCGCTGCGCTCTTTGGTCTCGATCAACTCATGCCGCCAGAGCGCCGCCCCTCAGCTTTCGACTTCGCTCAATACACAACGTCTCTCGAGTCGTAGGGTACATAAGCGAAGCGCATGTACCAGAACCTCGCGACAGGGGCCGGTTGTCGCGCAATCAAGCCTGGTCAGCGGTTTTCCATACAAGCGGCAGAACCCGCCCCGCACGCGCAGCCCTCAGCTGACCTTCGCCAGCATGCGCTTGCTGCGGATCAGCTTGGCCCAGCCCCGACCGGAATCGACCCAGACCATGTAGCCAGCCTCCAGCAGCAGGCGGCCACGTTCGCTCCAGCTGGGGGCCCAGTGTTCCTCGGCGGCGCACAGGCGGTGCTCGATGCCCAGCCACTGCGCGAACAGGCTGCAGCGCGCGAGGTGATAGCGGCTGGAGACCAGCAGCACCTCGCCTTCGCCCTGCTGCAACAGCGCGCGTGCGTGGCGCAGGTTCTCCAAGGTGTCACGCGACTGGTCTTCCAGGGTGATGCGGGCCGCTTCACCCAAGCCACCGGCGCGCAGCTCGCGCGCAGCCACTTCGGCTTCCGTCGGCTGCGGGCCGCCGCCGAGCAGAAGCAGTTCGAGCTGCGGATGCCGACCGGCCAAGGTCAGTGCGCGCTCGATACGTTGCTGGAAATCGCGGTCGGGTTCGCCGTCTTCGCAGCGCTTGCCGAACAGCAGTAGACGCGCGGGCTGCTCGGGCTGCAGTTCTGGCCAGGCAGGCGCGCGGCGCGCGGTGCTCCAGACCCGCAGCGCGTAGTGCACGTAGATCAGCCCGCCGGTCGCGACCAGCAGCATCAGCGCCACCACCAGCCCCTGCAGGGCGTCGGTGTCGCGCAGCAGGCGCAGACGATGGGCGTGGCGATGCGACAACGGGAGTCCGGGAATCGGGAATCGGGAATCGGGAATCGGGAATCGGGAATCGGGAATCGGCGAGCGTGAGGCCGCAGTTTGGACGCTGGGCAAGCGCGCGTGCGGCGGGGCTATTGTCGGTCGAGAGCGTCGCGATGGCGAGCCCTGCGCTGCCCTGAATCACCACCGATGACTGTGTAGCGCAGCCGGTTGCGCCCACCACGCTCCGTGGTGAACGTAGTACCGAAACCTTGAAGCCGAAGGCGCAATGGAGGCGGAGGCCGCGGTGCAATGTGCGGCCCGAGCGCACGACAACGGCACCGCGCCCGCCAGGGTAGACATGCAGACTCTGCCCACCCATTCGCCCTTGTGGCGCGAAGGCAGACCGCCTGCGTGAAGGTCGCGTGCCCGCGCGATCTTTATAATCCGCCGGCATTCTCTGGGGAAAACCCGATCTGATGTCTTTCGCTGCCATGCCGCCGCTGGCGATCACAGCCCGTACGCTCACTACCGCCTGCGGGGCGGGACTCGAATCGATGCATGCCGCGCTGTCGGCACGCCGCAGCGGGCTGCGTCGCAATGACTTTTCATCGACCGCACTCGACACCTGGATCGGCCGCGTCGACGGCCTCGAAGACCTGCATCTGCCCGCGGAACTCAGCGGCTGGGACTGCCGCAACAACCGCCTGGCCTGGTTCGCCCTGCAGCAGGACGGCATGGCAGCGCGCGTGGAATCCCTGCGCGAACGCTATGGCGCGGCGCGCGTGGCGCTCATCATCGGCACCAGCACCTCCAGCATCGGCGCTTCCGAAGAGGCCTATACCCGGCTCGACGGTGATCGCTTTCCGGCCGATCTTGACCGCCCGATCATCCACACGCCCCATTCGCTCGGCAGCTTCCTCGCCGCGGCCACCGGCCTGCGCGGGCCCTGCGTGACCGTGGCGACCGCGTGTTCGTCCAGCGCCAAGGTGTTCGCCCAGGCCGCGCGCCTGATCCAGGCCGGCGTGGTCGATGCGGCCCTGGTCGGCGGCGTCGACACCCTCTGCGGCAGCGTGCTGTTCGGCTTCAATGCGCTGGGCCTGGTGTCCACTGAGCAGTGCCGGCCGTTCGATGTCGCACGCAATGGGCTGTCGCTGGGCGAAGCCGGCGGCTACGCGATTGTGGAGCGCGAGGGCAAGGGCCCGCGCCTGCTCGGCTACGGTGAATCCTCGGACGCCCACCACATGAGCAGCCCGCATCCCGAAGGCCTGGGCGCGCGGATGAGCATGCAGGCGGCGATCGCGCGGGCGGGGCTTGCGCCCGGCGACATCGACTACCTCAACCTGCACGGCACCGCCACGCCGAAGAACGACGAGATCGAGGCCGGCGCGGTGGCGCGCCTGTTCGGCGAGCGCCTGCGTGCGAGCTCGACCAAGGCCTACACCGGACACACGCTGGGTGCGGCCGGCATCGTCGAGAGTCTGATCGCGATCGAGGCCATCGAGTCGGGCCTGATGCCCGGCACGCTGAACTGCGACGATCCCGACCCCGCCTGCGGACCGCAGATCCTGCGCGAAAACACGCGTGGCGCGGTGCGTCATGCGATGAACAATTCGTTCGGCTTCGGCGGCAACAACTGCTCGCTGGTGTTCGGCGCGGAGGCCCGCGCATGAGCGGCTTGACTGAGCTGAAGGTGCTTGGCATCGGAGCGTTTGCTGATGGCCTGCCCGACTGGGCCGCGATGGCAGCCTTCGCGCGCGGCGAAGCGGGCCTCGTCGAAGGCGCGCCGAAGAAGCCCGCGCCCTCGATGCTGCCGGCCAACGAGCGCCGCCGCGCCCCGGACTCGGTGCTGCTGGCCCTGCGCGTTGCCGAGGCCGCCTGCGAGCACGCCGGCACCGATCCGGCCGCACTGCCCTCGGTGTTCACGTCGACCCATGGCGATCTCGCGATCACCGACTACATGTGCGCGACGCTGGCCGCAGCACCCACCGAAGTCTCGCCGACCAAGTTCCACAACTCGGTGCACAACGCCGCCGCCGGCTACTGGACCATCGGCGTCGGCTGCCATGCGCCGGCCACCGCGATCTCGGCCTTCGACGCCAGCTTGGCCCAGGGCCTGGTTGAGGCCGCGCTGCAGATCGCCATCGACGGCGGTCCGGTGCTGCTGGTGGCTTACGACAGCCCGGCCGGCGGCCCGCTGCAGCACACCTCGAAGAGCGAGGGCCTGTTCGGTCTGGCGCTGGTGCTGGACCGCGCGGACGGCAGCGGGCTCACGCTGAGCCCGCGCCTCGACAGCGGCCCCATCGAGGCCGCGAACGGCCCGCTGATCGAAGCGACCGCGCGCAATGCGATGGCACCCGCGGCGCGACTGGCTCAGGCGCTGGCCTGCCGAAGCAGCCACTGCGAACTGCCGGCCGGCACGGACAGCCGCTTGATTCTGGAGCTGCAGCATGACTGAGCTGGCCCGCACTGCAGTGATCGTTCCTGCGCTGAACGAGGAGCTGCGCATCCGCGAAGTGGTGCAAGGCGCGCTGGCCTGCACGCCGCATGTGATCGTGATCGATGACGGCTCCACCGACGGCACCATCGCTGCGATCGCCGACCTGCCGATCACCCTGATCCAGCACGAAACCCGCCGCGGCAAGGGCGAGGGCCTGCGCAGCGGCTTCCGCGCGGCACTCGCACTCGACATCGACGGCGTGGTCAGCATGGACGGCGACGGCCAGCATCTGGCCTCGGACGTGCCGCGTCTGGTTGCTGCGGCCAGGCAGTTCCCGAACGACATCATCATCGGCGCGCGACTGAAGAAGCGCGCGCAGCAGCCGATCCATCGCCGGCTGGCCAACGAATTCGGCGACTGGGGCATCGCCTGGGCGACCGGCTACCGCATCGCCGACACCCAGAGCGGCCAGCGCTACTACCCGCGCGCGGTATGCGAGATCGCCGATGTCGCCGGCGAAGGCTTCGTGTTCGAGGCCGACATCCTGATCCAGGCCGCGCGCCGGCTGGGCATGGGCTGCGTGTCGGTGCCGATCGAATCCCGCTACGCCGGCGATGGCATGGCCGGGCAGTTCAGGCGCAGCCACTTTCGCCCGCTGAACGATCTCTGGCGCATCACCTCGCACGTGGTCGGGCGCGTCTGGACCTACGGCCGGGTGATCCCGCGCTATATCCAGGCGCGGCGCTCACGCCCACGCATTTTTGATCCCGGCCCGGTCACGCTGCCCGAATCACCCTCGCCCGTGCTTGAGAGCCGCACCGCATGAACGCACACGTCGCCTCCCACGCTGCCGCGCTCGCACCTGTTGTCGATGTACTGATTCTCGGCGGCGGCCTGGCGGGCCTCACCCTGGCCCTGCAGCTGAAGCAGAGCGACGCGGAGCTGCGCATCCGCGTGATCGAGCGGCGCGCGCATCCGGTACCCGAGGCCGCCTTCAAGATCGGCGAGAGCACAGTCGAGATCGCGGCCAATTACTTCGGCGATGTGCTGGGTCTGCGCGAGCATCTGGACGCTGAGCACATCGTCAAGTTCGGCTTCCGCTTCTTCTTCTCGGAAGGCCACAGCGCGCCCGATCGCTGCGCTGAACTCGGCGCCAGCCAGTCGCTGCCGACCGGCGCCTGGCAGATCGACCGCGGCCGCTTCGAGAATTTCCTCGGTGAGCGCGCGCAGGCGCTGGGCATCGAATTCATCGACGGCGCATCGGTCAAGCAGATCGAGCTCAGCGAAGACGAAACCGACCATCGCGTCGAGTGGGAGCACGCCGGTGAACGCTTTGAGGCGCAGGCGCGCTGGGTGGTCGATGCCAGCGGTCGCGCGAGCCTGATCAAACGCAAGCTCGGTCTGGCTGAGGACAACGGGCACAAGGCGAATGCGGTGTGGTTCCGGGTCAAGGGCATGATCGATCCGCACGACTGGTCGAACTGCGGCGATTGGCTATCCCGCTGCACGCCGCCCGAACGCTGGCGCAGCACCAATCATCTGGTCGGCCCCGGCTACTGGGTCTGGCTGATTCCGCTGTCTTCGGGCTCGCATTCGGTCGGCATCGTCTGCGATGCCGAGATGCACCCGCTGGAAACGATGAACAGTTTCGAGAAGTCCATGGACTGGCTGGCCCGGCACCAGCCGCGGGTGCACCAGGCCGTCGAGCCCTTGCGCGATCAGCTGCAGGACTTCGCCTTCTTCCGCAACTTCTCCTATGGGTGCAAGCAAGTGTTCAGCGCGAAGCGCTGGGCGCTGACCGGCGAGGCCGGCGTGTTTCTCGACCCCTTCTATTCGCCCGGCAGCGACTTCATTGCGATCAGCAACACCTACATCGCGCGCCTGATCGAGAAAGACCGCGCCGGCGAGGCCTGGCAGCCCTATGCCGGCGTGTACGAGCAGCTCTACTTCAGCTTCTACGAAAGCACCATGGCCATGTACCGCGGCCAGTACGGCCTGTTCGGCGACGCCCAGCTGATGCCGCTGAAGGTGCTGTGGGACTACAGCTACTACTGGGGCGTGCTGGCCGCACTGTTCTTCGGCAGACGCATCGACGACCTGCCCGCGCTGTCGCGGCTCAAGCCCGAACTGGCGGAGGCCAAGGCGCTGAACTTCGCCCTGCAGGACCTCTTCCAGCGCTGGTGCACGGCCAACGCGCGGCCGCACGCGGCGGTGGATTCTTCGGCCTTCCTCGATCAGGCGCGGCTGGGCTGGTTCGCCGAGTTGAATCGCGCGCTGCGCGATGAACTCGACGATGCTGCATTCAAGGCACGCATGCGTTCGAACCTGTTGTGTTTGCGTCGCTTGGCCCGCGAGCTGTTGGAGCTGGCGCGCGAGACGCACCAGACGCTTGATGTGTCTGCGCTGGAAGCGCTGCTGGCCCAAGCGCCGGTGGCGGATGCAGCGGAGCCGCTGCTGACGGCGGAGTGGAAAGGGGCGGCATAGGGTGGGCCCCGGCCCACCATGAGCTGCACGCTCGCCTCGATGTTGCGAGCCCATAGGGTGGGCCCCGGCCCACCATGAGCTCGACACTCGCCTCGGTCCCGCTTCGTTGCACCGTGGTGCGAAGCGAAGTGCAAGATCAAGAGCTTTCGGTCAGCCCTTCGGGCTGCCCGACCTACTTCTCTTTGCGTGCCC
>CAZPHV010000100.1:0-11153 GCA_964586455.1 uncultured Aquimonas sp. | reverse complement strand
GCCTGCAGCACGGCCAGGGCTGCTGCGGGGCCTTGCGCCTTCGCCACGTAGGCCACGGCAGGGGCGAGGCGAGTATTGAGGCCACGGTGGGCCAGGGCCCACCCTATGCCGGTCGGCGGCTTCGCGAGCCCATAGGCTGGGTCTTGAGCCGCCAAAGCTCGACCCTCGCCGCGGTCAACTCGACTCGCCTTGCGACGCGCCTCACCGTTGCCGCATAGGGTGGGCCCTGGCCCACCGCACCCAGGCATCGAGCCCGCATTGGGGTGAGCGCAAACGAGGCAGGTCCCGTCGAACCTGATGAGCGAGACCCATCCATCCAAAAATTCGACAGCTTGCCCGTAAAAGCCAATCGTCTTTGATTGGTCATGGAATGTTCGCGGCATGGACATCCGGCCTGTCTAGCGTGGCGGTCCGTCCCCACCGTCGAGCGAAGAGTGCGCAGGCCTGCATTTCGCTCGATGGCGTGGACCTCTCTCCCTTGCCCCGAGGTTGCCGTGAACGCTTGTCCGATCTCCCCCTGCCGCCGCCTGCGGCCGCAGCCGCTTGCACTCGCTCTCTCGTCTCTGTTGTGCGCCCCCGTTCTGGTCGCAGCCGCACCGGACGCCTCTGTGTTCGCGCTTCCGCAGGCGACGCTCACGGCGACGACCGCTGTGGTCAATGGCGTTGCGCCTGACGACCGCGAGTCGATCAAGGTCGCTCAGCCCTCCGCTCTGCGTGCTTCCGAAGTTGCAGCGGGCACCGCAGTCGCGGGCGGCCCGATCGCCCCCGACTCGCCGTCCGGCGTGGATGCGGGCACTGTCCCGACCGCGGTCGTCCCAGTGCAGGCGCTGGCCTCGACAGGTGCCGCCGAGGCGAGTTTCGACGCCCGCGATGCGCGCACGCTGGAAGGCGTGGAGGTTCAGGGCAAAGAGGAAGTGCGCCCGAGCTTGACCGCGCTGGCGCTGGAGCGCACCGGCAACCAGGTGCAGGTGGTCAGCGCGCGCGACATCGAGGTCGCGGGCTACACCAACCTTGCCGAGATCGCGCAGGGCCTGATCCGCGGCGCCAACGTCGGCTACTCCCCTGACGAAGGTGAGTTCACCATCCGCCTCGACGGCGGCGGTGACCGCGACACCCTTGTCACGCTCGACGGCATGCCGCTGTACGACCGCGGCCCCGGCATCGAGGAAATCTGGGGCGCGACCCTGATCGATCCGCACATGGTCGAATCGATCGAGGTGTTCCGCGGCGGCCAGAGCCTGTACTTCGGCTCCAACGCGGGTATCGGCGTGGTCAACGTGGTCACCAAGAAGCCCGACGGCGAGCGCAAGGGTCAGTTCGGTGTGAGCTACGGTCGCTACGACAGCCGCGAGATGTGGGCCAACTACACGTTTCCGCTGGATGCCGAGGGTCAGCATGCGGTGATGTTCTACGGCAGCCGGCAGGCCTCGGACGGTCCGCAGCTGTTCTCGGAAGAGTCGCAGACCGACAACCATCTGCTGGCGGGCGGCATCCAGGGCGCACAGACCGCGCGCGACAGCACCGGCGTGAAGTATCGCTGGGCGATTGACGATGTGAGCGAACTGAACACCGATCTGCTCTACGTCGAAACCAACTTCTCCGACACCTTCCCCGACACCACGATCTACGGCCCCACCCGGGTCACGATGCCAGCGGTGAAGGTGCAGTACAGCCGCGACTGGTCTGAGCGTCTGCGCAGCGATGTCTACCTGTCCTGGCGCAATCCGACCCTGTGGAACACCAAGTTCGTGCCGCAGGTCTGCCGCCTCGCCGCCGGTTGTCCCAACCCGACCAATCCGAGCGTACTGGTGCCGCGGGGGCGCTGGACCGGGGGTCTCGATGCTCAAGCCGGGCGTGGAATCGGCGACGCGTCGATTCCGGGCGGCTTCGAAGAGCTGGTGTTCACGGCGCTCAATCGCTACACCTTCAATCCGCAGGTGGAGCTGATGCTGGGCCTGCAGTCGATCAACTACCGCGACACCTCGGACCCGCGCATTCTCATCGATGATGATCTGGTCTCGAACAACGCGCTGATTGCAGACCTTGTGCTGACGCCGAGCTTCAGCCCGGGCACCACGGTGTCACTGGCGGGCCGCGTTGACTACGAAGATTCGTTCGGCAGCAAATCGGTCGGAAAGTTCGGTTTTCGCCATGACTTCGATGCCGGGCTCTACCTGCGCGCCAACGGCGGCACCTCGTTCAGTCTGCCGAAAACCAATGAGCTGTTCTTCAACAGCCCCGAGGTAGTCGGCAACCCGGACCTGGAGCCCGAGGAAACCGAGACCCTGAACGTGGGTGCCGGCATCTTCCGGACCCTGTACGGGCGCGTGTTCGCGCTGGATGTCGGCGCGTTCAGAACCGACATCACCAATCGCATCCAGACCACCACCGGCCTGCGTCCGAACACCCGCTTCAACAACGCCGCGGTCACCGAGATTCGCGGCCTGGTCGGCGATGTCAGCGTCGAGCTCAGCGACAACTGGCGCTTCAATCTCAGCTACACACGTCAAAAGGCGCGCCTCGCTGGTGGCACCAAGCAGATCAACGCGACCCCCGAGTGGTTTGCCACCGGGCAGATCAGCTACACCACCGACGATCAGCGCTGGCAGTTCACCCTGCTGCCGCGCTGGCAGGGGCCGGAGATCATCCAGGCGCCGGCGGGAATCGCGGGGCTCGAGGACTTCCAGTACGGCGACTGGTTCCTCTTGAACGGCAGCATCCAGTTCGCGTTCGGAGCGGAGCGCGAGCAACGCTTGAACCTGCGCCTGGTCAACCTCGGTGACGAGCTCTACGGCGAACGCGGCGCGTTCGGCAATCGCTTCTACGACTCCAGCTTCATTCGCGGTGAGTACACCAACCGCGATGCGCGCTACTTCAATCCCTACATCTTCCAGGGCAAGCGACGCAGTCTGTTCCTGACCTACAGCGTGAACTTCTGAGGCTGAAAGCGGGCGCTGCGCTGCGGCGCCCGCTTGCCTCGGTCGGTCAAGCCTCGGGTGCTGCCTGGTGCAGCTCCCATCCGTCCTCCCGCAGGGTCTGCACCAGCTCCAGAAAGCTGGCCAGCAGGCGCGACTGCATCCGCTCACGCAGGCAGATCACGTGCGAATAGCTGTAGGCATCAAAATCCACCACATCCAGCTGGCGCAGTCGCGGGTCCGGCACGTAGGCCAGGTCGCTGACCACCCCAAGGCCGAGGCCACAGGCGACGGCCTCGCGAATCGATTCGCGGCTGCCGATCTCCATCACCGGGTTGTAGCGGATGCCGGCCTCGGCGAAGCGCGCATCGACGATCCGCCGCGTGGTCGAGCCGTGCTCGCGGACCAGCATGTCCTGTCCGGCCAGGTCGCGCAGCTGCAGTCGGCGACCGACCAGGGGGTGCTGGTGATGCGCGAACAGCACCAGACGCTGACGACGGAAGGGCAGGCAGTGCACGCGTTCGTCCTCGACCGCATGCACCAGCACGCCGACATCGGCGTGATAGTTGAGGATGCGTTCGACCACCTGCGAGGAGTCGCCCACGCTGAGGCTCACGAAGATGCCCGGGTAGCGCTGCCGATAGGCCACCAGGATGCGCATCACGTTGTAGGGCCCGACTGCGCCGATCCGCAGATGCCCACGGCGCAGGCCCTGCGCTTCGGTGAGCAGCTGCCGGGCCTCATCTTCCAGTCCGAACAGGCGATTGCTCAGCACCAGCAGATTCTCGGCCGACTCGGTCGGCACCAGGCGTCGACCGATCTGGCGGAACAGCTGCACGCCGAAGTGGCGCTCAAGTTCGCTGACGTGGGTCGATACGGTCGATTGACCAACCCCCATGGCCTGCGCGGCCGCGGTCGTGCCGCCGCAGCGCGCGGTGTAGTGGAAGGCCCGCAGGCCGGTCAGGAAGCGCATGCCAGCTCGCCGTTCGGAAGGGATCGGCGATTTAAGCCACGTGCGCTTTGCAGCCCGATGACGCTGGCCGAGGCGCGGGCATGAGGGGCGGTATGCGCGATGACGCCGGGGTGGACTTCGATGCACCCACGCAGGCTGAGTTGCCGGCCGAGCTGGGCTGCGTGGTGTTCGATCTGGACGGCACCCTGATCGACAGCCGGCCCGCCATGCTGTCGGCGCTGCGTGCGCAGCTGCATGCCGAGGGCCGCGCCAGCGTGGACGAAGCCGCACTCGGCGAGGCCCTGCACCACGGGCTGTCGGCGATGCTTGAACGCGCGTATGCGCTGAGCGGCGGCGTCCCGGTCGATCTCGTGGCTCGCACGCACTCGCTGCGCCAGCGCTATCTCGATGAAGCCTGCAGCGGCGCGCCGTGCTTTGCCGGGGCCGTGGTGCTGCTTGAGCAACTGCGCGCGCGCGACTGCTGGCTGGGCCTGTGCAGCAACCAGGACATGGTCTGCGTGCAGACCCTGCTGCTGGCGCGCGGCCTTGCGGCGTACTTCGATGGCGTCGTCGGCGGTGACAGCCTGACCCAGCGCAAGCCCGATCCGGCGCCGCTGCGCTGGCTGCTGCAGCGCGCCGGCGCGCCGCCGGAACGCAGCCTGATGGTCGGCGACAGTGAGCTCGATGCCGAATGCGCCGAACGCAGCGGCAGCGCCTGCGTGATCATGGCCCACGGCTACGGCGGCGGGATCCGTGCGCCGCACCGTCGGGTCGAGGACTTCGCGACCCTGTCCCGGCTTCTGCTGCCATGAACAGACCCGCAGGCATCGGAAAAATCGATGGGACGCCGCTGCATCCGGCCCGATCCTTCATTGGCCTGACATGCCCCGCGCCTAGCCTCGCAGGCTGTTCAGTTCATGGGAGGCAGCACATGGCGCGTCCGTTCTCCGGCCCGCTTGCACGCGCGCGTTGCATCCTCGCCGTGTGCCTGCTGCTGATCGCACTGCCGCAGGCCTGGGCGACGGCAACGCCGCGCGGCAGTGCCGCACAGCCCCTGCGCGTGCTGTTGATTCCAGCCGACGGCGGTACGCCGGATGGCACCCTCGCGGACTTCTCAACGCTGTTTGATGCGGTCAGCGCACGCACCGGCCTGAAGTTCGAACTGCGGGTGGGCCAAAGCTATGCGGCGGTGGTGCAGGGCCTGCAGGCGGGCGTGGTCGACATCGCCTGGCTGGGCCCGGTGGCGTATGCACAGGCGCGCGCGCTGGGCGCGGCCGAACTGCTGGCGGTGGCGGTGCAGGACGGCGACTCGGTCTACTACGCCGGCATCTTCGTGCCGCAGGCGTCGCCCCTGCAGAACATCGAAGACCTGCGCGGCCAGCGCATCGCCTTCGGCGACATCCATTCGGGATCGAGTTTCACCTACCAGGCAGCGATGCTGCTGGAAGCCGGCATCGATCCCGCCGCCGATCTTGGCGCGGTGCGCTTCACCGGCAGCCATGCGGCCAGCCTCGGCGCCCTGCTCGAAGGCCAGGTCGACGCCGCCTGCCTCAGCTTCGAGTCCTTCCTGCGTGCGGTCGACACCGGCGTGATGGCGGCCGATGCGCTGCGCGTGCTGGCGCGCAGCGAGCCGATCCCGAATCCGCCGTTGGCCCTGCATCCAAGCCTGCCGGCCTCGCTCAAGCAGCAGCTGCGCGAGGCCTTCGGCGGCCTGCACGAGCAGTTGGCCGAGCAGCCGGAGCGGTTGGTCGGCTACGGCGGGCGGCGCGTGCAGCGCTATGCGGTCGATCTCGACGAAGCGCTGTTCGATGCGCCGGCCCGGCAGGCCGCACGCATCGATGCCGATCTGCGCGCGGCGCTGCTGGCGCGGGCCGCGCAGCGATGAGCAGCGGACCCGCATTGGCCGCCGTGACGAACGCGCCACCGCTGCTGCGGGTCCAGGGTCTGAGCCTGCGCTACGCCGACGGCACGCAGGCACTCAAGCCACTCGATCTGGAGCTCGGCCGCGGCGAATTCTGCGTGCTGCTCGGCCCCTCGGGCAGCGGCAAGTCGAGCCTGCTGAGGCTGCTCAACGGCCTTGCGGTGGCCAGCACCGGCAGCATCGAGCTGGAAGGCCAGCGCCTGCAGGGCCGCGACCTGCGCGCGCGCGGGCGGCGTATCGCCAGCATCCATCAGGGCGTCGACCTGGTGCCGCGCGCCAGCGTGCTGGCCAACGTGCTGTGCGGAAGCCTCGCCGCGCTGCCGGCCTGGCGCGGCCTGCTCGGTCTGTACCCGCAGGCCCTGCAGCGGCGCGCCTGTCGCTTGCTGGCGGAAGTGGGTCTCGACGAAGCGCATCTGTATCGCCGCGCCAGCACGCTGTCCGGCGGCCAGCAGCAGCGTGTCGGCATTGCCCGCGCCTTCATGCTGGAACCGGCGCTGGTGCTGGCCGACGAGCCGGTGTCCAGCCTCGACCCCGCCAGCAGTCGTGCGGTGCTGGAGCTGCTGCGGCGCGCCGCCCGCGAGCACGGCGCCAGCGTGCTCTGCAGCCTGCACCAGGTCGATCTGGCGCGCGAGTTCGGTGATCGCATCCTCGGCCTGCGCGCCGGCGAGCAGGTGTTCGACCTGCGCGAGCCGGCGCAGCTCGATTCCGCCGCCCTGCTGCCCCTGTACGCCCAGGCGAGGGTGCGCGCATGAGCGCCGGATTCGATCCGCTGCAGGTGCAGGAGATGCCGGCCGTGCGCGGGCCTGAGCAGTGGCAGCTGCGGCCGCGCTTGCGTCTGCGCTGGCTGCTGCTGGGCGCGCTGATCGCGATGCTGGCGGCGCTGTCCGCGCAGCGCGTGGAGCTGGATCGCTTCGCCAGCCAGAGCCTGCAGGCGCTGCGTCACTTGATCGACCCCAGCCAGCCCTCGCAGGTGGTTGAGGGCCTGTCGCGGATCGGCCGTGAGCTGCTGCCCATTCAGCTGTCGGAAACCACGCCGCTGCAGCGTCTGCCTGAGCTTGATCACGCGAACCTGCCCTGGGGCAGTCGCATCGAAGAGCGCAGCCAGATCCGTCATGCGCTGGATCCTGAAACCCTTCAGCTACGCGAACAGCAGGACGTACAGCGCGTGCTGGTCGAGCCGCTCGGCTATCTGTGGCGGGCGCTCGGGCTGATGCTTGAGACCATCGAGATCGCGCTCTGGGGCAGCCTGCTGGCGGTGCTGCTGGGCGCGCCGCTGGCCCTGCTGGGCACGCGCGGCTACAGCCCACACGCAGGCCTCGTCGCGCTCGCGCGCAGTCTGTCCGGCCTGCTGCGCTCGGTGCCTGATTTGATCAGCGCCCTGTTCCTCGTGCTGGCGTTCGGTTTCGGTCCGATCGCCGGTGTGCTCGCCCTGGGACTGCACACGGCGGGATTCCTCGGCAAGTTCTTCGCCGAGGAAATCGAGAACGCCCCAGTGCCGCCCCAGCAGGCCCTGCGCGCCGCCGGCGCGAGTCCGCTGCAGGTGTTGCGCCACGCGGTGCTGCCGCAGGTGCTGCCGGCCTATGTCGGCCAGGTCCAATACATTCTGGAGAGGAACATCCGTACCGCCACCGTGATCGGCGTGGTCGGTGCCGGCGGCATCGGCCAGGAACTCAAGGGTCGCTTCGAGCTGTTCGACTTCGCCCACGTCGCCACCCTGCTGCTGGTCATTTTCGCCAGCGTGATGCTGCTTGAGTTGTTCAGCGCCCGCCTGCGCAAACGCCTGCTGTAGCTATCGCGCACCGGACCGCTGAAGGCGCAGCACGCCGGACTGGCAATCCGTCGTCGAGTCGATTGCCACGCCCGTACCGCCACCCGAGACACCGTCACCGCCCCCTCGCCCTGGAGTAGCCCATGCTGACCCGTCCTGGATCCATCGTGCCCTGCGACAGCGCCTCGGTGCTGCCGGGGCTGATCTGCGCGCCGATCGCGCGCGACTGCCCGTCGACGAGCGAGGCACCCCTGCGGCCAAGCGCCCTGCTTCCACGCCGGGTTCACCTGCTGCTGGCCTTCTGCGCATTCGCACTGTTCGGCGGCCTCGTTGGCGCGCAGCCGGTGCACGTCCACGGCGAAGGCGGCAGCCATACTCATGCCGTGTCGCACGACCATGGCTATCACATGGCGCTGCGCGGTAGTTACAGCGCCGAACAGCCGCGCTGGTGGAAAGGCAATACCCACACCCACACCTGGTGGAGCGATGGCGACAGCCCGCCGGAAATCGCCTCGGCCTGGTACCGGGAGCACGGCTACCAGTTCCTGGTGCTGAGTGATCACAACATCATGCAGAAGGGTCATCTGGCCCGCGGCGCGCAGGTGCAGTCGCCCACCTTCTGGTACGCCCTGGAGCGCCCCGAGCACCACGCCTCGCTGGCGGCCTACCGCAGGCACTTCGGCGACGACTGGGTGCGCACCCGCGAACGCGATGGCAAGACCGAAGTGCGCCTGCGCACCCTCGATGAGTTCCGCCATCTGTTCGAAGCCTCGGGCGAGTTCATCTTCGTGCAGGGCGAGGAGATCACTGCGCGCCACGAGAACCACCCGGTCCACATCAACGGCATCAACCTGCAGGAGGTCATCCAGCCGCGCGATGGCGCCAGCGTCGCCGAGGTGCTGCAGAACAACCTCAATGCCGTGTTCGACCACGGCGTCGCCAGCGGCCGGGAAGTCATCGCGCACGTCAACCACCCCAACTTCCGCTACGCGATCACGGTCGAAGACATGCTGGCCCTGCGCTTCGGCGAGGGCGAAGGATTCTTCGAGCTGTACAACGGCCACCACGGGGTCGAGAACTACGGCGACGAATGGCGGGTGGGTCTGGAGCGCATGTGGGACATCGTGCTGGCGACCCGGCTCAGCGCCGGACAGGCACCGCTGTACGCGGTCGCCAACGACGACGCCCACAGCTTCGCGGCCTGGAAGATCGAGCAGCACTCCAACCCGGGTCGCGGCTGGGTGATGGTGCGCTCCACCCGCCTGACGCCTGACTTCATCGTAGCGGCCATGAAGCGGGGTGATTTCTACAACAGCACCGGCGTGGTGCTCAGCGAGTTGAGCCGCGAAGGCAACACGCTGTCGCTGGAGATCGCGGCGGAAGCCGGGGTGGATTACACGGTGGACTTCGTCGGCACCCGCAAGGGCGTCGACCTGCAGGGCAGGCCGATCGACAAGGTGCCTGAAGAAATCCAGGGTCGGGTGTCGTTGCAGTACAGCGACGACATCGGCGTGGTGTTCGCGTCCGTCAAAGGCAGTTCAGCGGAGTACCGGCTCAGGGGCGACGAGCTGTACGTGCGTGCGCGCGTCACCTCCAGCAAGCCGCACCCGCACGGCTACAAGGCGAACGACCGCGAAATGGCCTGGACCCAGCCGCTGGTGGCGCCGGTCCAGTAGCCCTTGCCCGGATTCGTCACCGACCAGAGCACGGCGGACACCCGCAGCCGCCAGCAGCACAGAGCGTTTCGACACCCTACCTGGAGCCACCCATGTTGACCCGTCGTGGATTCATTCTCGCCGGCGGCAGCGCCCTGCTGCTGCCGCGCCTCAGCCGCGCCGTGCCCGAGCGCAATCCGTTCACCCTTGGAATCGCCTCCGGCAGCCCGCGTGAGCACAGCGTGCTGCTGTGGACGCGGCTGGCGCCTGAGCCGCTGCTCGGTGGCGGCATGCCGCCGGGCGATGTCGAAGTCGACTACATCGTCGCCGAAGATCCCAGCCTGCGCCGGGTGCTGCGCGAGGGCCGCGCGCTGGCCCGCGAGGCCTATGCCCACTCGGTGCATCTGAAGGTCGAAGGCCTGCAGCCCGGCCGCGAGTACTTCTACCGTTTCCGGCTCGGCGACTACGAAACCGCGATCGGCCGCACCCGCACCACCGACCCGCGCGCGGACTCGGTCAAGCTGGCGGTGGCGAGCTGCCAGCACTACGAGAGCGGTCATTTCGCCGCCTACCGCGACCTCGCCGAATGGACCCCGGATGCGATCGTGCACGTGGGCGACTACATCTACGAAGGCGGCCTGAGCCCCTTGGGCGAGCGCAGCGTCGAGGTCGAAGGCGAGCGTCTGAGCTTCCGCACGGTGCGGCAGCACAACAGCGCCGAGATCGTCAGCCTGTGGGACTACCGCAACCGCCACGCGCTGTATCGCACCGATCCGCATCTGCAGTCGGCGCATGCGGCCTGCCCGTGGATCGTGGCGATGGACGACCACGAGATCGACAACAACTGGGCGGCGGATATTCCCCAGGATCCGGAAAAGCAAACTGCGCTGGAGTTCCAGGTGCGCAAGCTGGCCGCGCTGCAGGCCTATTACGAGCACATGCCGATGGAGCTGCCGCCGCAGCTGGAGGGCCACGTCGCGCGCCTGCAGATGTACGGCAGCTATCGCTTCGGCCCCGCCCTGGTGCACCTGCTCGATACCCGCCAGTACCGCAGCGACCAGGCCTGTGGGGATGGCCGCAAGCCGATCAGCTGCGCCGAACTGGCCGACCCCTCGCGCACCTTGCTGGGCGCGCGTCAGGAAGCCTGGCTGCTGGAGAGCCTCAAGCGCTCGGAGGCACCGTTCAATGTGCTCGCCTCGCAGATCTGGTTCGCGCCGCTCGTCTACGGCGCCGACACGCAGACGCCGAACGCCAATCTCGACAGCTGGGACGGCTACCCGCAGGCGCGTCAGCGGGTGCTGGACACGCTGGCCGGCGGCGTGTCCAACCCGGTGGTGATCAGCGGCGACTGGCACTGCGCTGCGGCGAGTCGATTGCTGGCCGACCCGGCCGACCCGCGCTCGCGCCCGCTTGGCCATGAGTTCGCCGGCACCTCGATCTCGTCCAACTGCCCGTGGGCCGGTGCGGTTGAGCGCGCGCAGGCGCACAACCCGCACATCGCCCACGTCAACGGCCGTCAGCGCGGCTACGCGCGCTTCACCGTGGAGCGCGCGCGCTGGACCACCGAGTACCGCGTGGTCGAAGACCCGCTGTCGCCGGATTCGCGGCTGCGCACGGACAAGGAGCTGCGTACTGCGGATTTCTGATCCCGATCGAACGCCCAGCGCAGTTGGCGACGTTGCAAGGGTCGTGGCGTTGGTACACGCCTGGTCGCCACGCCTTGGCAACGTTGGCAAGGGGCGAGGCGAGTATTGAGGCCACGGTGGGCCAGGGCCCACCCTATGCGGGTCGGGGGTTTGGCGAGCCCGTCGGGTGGGTCTTGACCCACCGAAGCTCGATGCTCGCCCCGGTCACCGCGACCCGCCTGGCAGCACGCCTCACGGTTGCCCCATAGGGTGGGCCCTGGCCTGAGGTCTCCCCAGTTTTTCTGCGTCACGGCAAG
>CAZPHV010000099.1:0-11577 GCA_964586455.1 uncultured Aquimonas sp. | reverse complement strand
CGCGACTGGGGCTACGACATCGCCGGGGTCCTGCCGAGCCTGTTCTTCGAGGAAGGCGACTGGCGCCGCGCGCGGCATCACGACTGGCGGACCGCGGTAGCGCTGTTCATGGAGGGCTACTTCGCTCCCGGCTCCGCCGGGGGCGCCGCGAGCCGCTCCCGCAGGCCACTCGTGACCCCGGATCTAAATTGGAGCCACGGGTGGGCCTGGGCCCACCCTATCCAGCCCCATAGGGTGGGCCCTGGCCCACCATGAGACTCACGCTCGCCCCAGTCATCGCTGCGGCACGCGTGAACGCCAGCCCTCACCCCGTCCGCTCAACCCACGGCAAGGTGGTGACATAGCTCGCCCCCATCAGCTGCGAAGGCGTGTGGAAGCCTGCTGGCACGTCGCCTTCGCCGAGACGCTCGATGATGCCGAGTGCTGCGTCCACGGTCAGCGTGTAGCCGTTGGGCGTGCGCAGGCGGCGCGCGACGCGTTGGCCGGCGGCATTGGTGGCTTCGCCCCAGACCCAGGTGGCGCTGCGTCCGCGCGAGTCGTCCGAGGGCCCGCGCACCTTGCGTTCGACCTGGCGCTTCAGGAACTCCTGCACTGGCTTCCAGCCCAGCAGGGGCCCGAGCAGGCGCAATCGACGCAGGCGTCGGATCGTTGCCGGCGGCACCGCCATGTAGACCTCGATGTTCGGAATGCCGGTGCTGAAGAAGGCCGTGCAGACGTCGCCCCAGGGAATCGTCATCGCCGAGCGCTGCACGCCTTCGCGCTCGAAGAAGCGCACCTTGTAGGCGAGCGGCACGCGCTTGAGCTCGCCGTTCTCGCGCACGCGGCCGCCCTTGCCGAGGCCTTCGACGCTGGTCTTGGCGGTGCCCGGGCTGGGCCCGCCGCCGGCCTCGAACGCGAGCACCAGATGAGTTGCATCCGGCAGGTCACGCTTCAGCTGCGCGGCCAGACAGTCGGTGGGCACCACGTCGAAACCTGCACCCGGCAGCACCAGCACGCCGGCCTGTTTGGCGCGGGCGTCCTGCCCCTGGCAGTGCGCGAACACGTCGATCTCGCCGGTGATGTCGAGGTAGTGGGTGCCGCTGGCGAGACAGGCTTCCAGCATCGGCGCGCTGGTGGCGGAAAACGGCCCGGCGCAGTGCATCACCGCATCGACCTCGCGCAGGGATTCGCGCAGTGCTGTCGCGTCGCCGAGATCGACGGCTTTCCACTCCAGGCCCAGCGGCTCGGCCAGCGCTTTCAGCGCTTCGGCGTTGCGGCCTGACAGCAGCGGGCGCAGGCCGCGCGCAACGGCGGCTTCAGCCATCAACCGGCCGGTGTAGCCATTGGCGCCATACAGCATCCAGCGCAGGCTCATGCCTTCTCTCCGCTGCGCTGCCCCATCAGTTTCTGCACCTGCTTGTAGTAGAACTCGGGGAACCAGCGCTTCAGCCGCCAGCGTCGGCGCTCGGTGCTTGTCGGGATGATCAGGAACACACCGCGCTCGGCCGCTTCGACAATGGCACGGGCGATGTCATCGGCGCTTTCGCGGGCGTTCTCCATCAGCTTGGCCGCGGTCTTGCGCATGCGCTCGGAGCCGCGGAAGTTCTCCAACAGATTGGTCTTGAAGAAGGCCGGGCAGACCACCGAAACCTTCAGGCCGCGCGGTTCGAACTCGCCGCGCAGGCCTTCACTCAAGGTCACCACGCCGCCCTTGGCGACGCCGTATGAGGACAGCCCCGGCGCGCCGGCCAGGCCGGCGAAGCTGGCGATGTTGATGATCTGGCCGCTGCCGCGCACCAGCATGTCGGGTGCGAAGGTCTTGCAGCCGCGCACCACACCGAGCAGGTTGACCTCGAGCATCCAGCGCCAGTCGTCGATGCTGGCTTCCAGCGTGGCGCCGCCCGAGGCCACGCCGGCGTTGTTGATCAGCACATCCAGGCCATGCCAGGTCGACTTGACCTGATCGTGCAACAGGGCCCAGGACTCGTCGCTGGTGATATCGACCGGAAACGCCAGCGCACGACCACCGGCGGCCTCGATCTCGGCACGCACGGCTTCGGCGCGCTCCAGGTTCAAGTCGGCGATGCCGACCCGGCAGCCCATGGCCGCATAGCGCAGCGCGAGTGCGCGGCCCAGGCCGCTGCCGGCGCCGGTGATCAGGACGGTCTTGCTCATGTGGGTTCCCCGCAATCAGTCAGCCCCCGATTCTAGGGGTTGCGCGTTGGCGTTCCGAAATTCGACGCAAACTTCCGCGCTGCAGAACCTCTGCTGCACGCGTCGCCTGCGCCCGGCCCAGAACCTGCACGCCCGGGCCGGGATAGACACGGAGGCGCCATGATCCTGACGGTGGGCAACAACAAGGGCGGCGTCGGCAAGACCGCGCTGGCGGCGCATCTGGTGTTCCGCGCGGCTGAACACTTACGCGTGCTGGCGGTGGATCTGGACGGTCAGGCGAACCTGACGGCCACTCTGATCGAGCGCAGCGAGAAGCGCGGCCACGACGGCAGCGACCTGCTGTTCAGCGGTGACGAGGCTCCGCAGCCGATGCGCACGCCGGACCCGAACATCGATCTGCTGCCGGCCGGCAAGGGCTTGAACAGCACGGATCGGCTGAACCTGTCGGCGGCGTTCGAAGCGATCGGGCACCTGAAGAAGCTGGCGGGTACCTACGATCTGGTGGTGATCGACACCCCGCCCGCGATCGGCCTGCGCATGACCGCGGCACTGGCCTGCGCGCGCCAGGTGGTCGTGCCGCTGGTGCCGGAGAGCTATTCGGTGGACGGCGTGTCGGCCGTGCTGGCCGAGATCGCCAGCATCGCCGAGAACCTGAATACCGCGATGCGGCCCGCGCAGTTCGTGCTGAACCTGGTCAACCCGCAGGCGCGCCAGCATCGGCGCATCGCCGAGCAGATCAGCTCCCAGTTTCCGGTGGCGCAGCCCTGGCTGCACCGCAGCGTGGCGGTGGCCGAAGCGCTTGCCGAACGCCGACCGGTATGGAAACGGCCGACCTCGGCCAAGGCTGCACAGCAGTGGCGCGCGCTCACCGGGCAGCTGCTGGTCGAGCAGGGCCTGCTGCGCGAGCTCTAGTCGGGGAGGAGCGAGCAGGGCGGTCGGCCTATACTCCGGCCCCCTTGTTCCACAGGTCGCCTGCTTCGCATGAGCTCCAGCCCTTCCGAGATCAGCCGCAACCCCGCCCATATCGCCCAGCGCATCAGCGCGCAGATCGCCGTGGAGATCGCGGCCCAGCCCGCGCAGGTGCGGGCGGCCGTCGAACTGCTCGACGGCGGCGCCACCGTGCCCTTCATCGCGCGCTATCGAAAGGAAGTGACCGGCGGCCTGGACGACATCCAGCTGCGCGCGCTGGAAGAGCGACTGCTGTATCTGCGCGAGCTCGAAGACCGTCGCGACGCGATCCTGGCCAGCATCCATGAGCAGGGCAAGCTGAGCGACGCGCTGCGCGCCGACATCGAAGGCGCCGACACCAAGGCGCGGCTGGAAGATCTCTATCTGCCCTACAAGCCCAAGCGCCGCACCAAGGCGCAGATCGCCCGCGAAGCCGGGCTTGAGCCGTTGGCGTTGGGTCTCCTCGAAGACCCGAGCGAGACGCCTGAAGCGCGCGCGGCGGCTTATGTCGACGCCGACAAGGGCGTCGTCGACATCAAGGCCGCGCTGGACGGCGCGCGCTCGATCCTGATCGAACGCATCAGCGAGGACGCCGGCCTGGTCGGCGAGCTGCGCGACTGGCTGTGGAGCTGCGGCGAGATCGAGGCCAAGGTCATCGAGGGCAAGCAGCAGGAGGGCGCCAAGTACAGCGACTACTTCGAGCACGCCGAGGCGATCGCGAAGATCCCCTCGCACCGTCTGCTGGCCCTGCTGCGCGCGCGCAACGAGGGCATTCTCGGCATGGATCTGTACCCGAAGGCGAAGTCCGCCGCGGCCAGCGACGACCCGCGCGCGGCCGCCACCGCCGCCGGCAACGCCGAGGCCGAGGGCCGGATCGCGCTGCGGACCGGCATCGCCGAGCGCGGGCGCCCGGCCGATGCCTGGCTGCGCGAAACCGTTCGCCATGCCTGGCGTTTCAAGCTGCATCTGAGCCTGTCGCTGGACCTGCTGCTCAAAGCTCGCGAGGCGGCTGAAGAGGAAGCCATCCGCGTGTTCGGCGACAACCTGAAAGATCTGCTGCTGGCCGCACCCGCCGGCCCGCGCGTGGTAATGGGGCTGGACCCCGGTCTGCGCACCGGCGTCAAGGTCGCCACGGTCGACCGCACTGGCAAGGTGGTGCAGACCGGCGCAATTTTTCCGCATGCACCGTCGAACCGCTGGGATGCATCGATCGCCGAACTCGCGCGTGCCTGCGCAGCGCATGGCGTGGAGCTGATCGCAATCGGCAACGGCACCGCCTCGCGCGAGACTGATCGTCTGGCCGCCGAGCTGATCAAGAAACACCCGGAGCTGAAGCTGCAGAAGATCGTGGTCAGCGAAGCCGGCGCTTCGGTCTACTCGGCCTCGGAAATCGCCTCGAAAGAACTGCCCGATCTCGACGTCAGCCTGCGCGGCGCGGTCTCGATCGCGCGCCGTCTGCAGGATCCCTTGGCCGAGCTGGTCAAGATCGACCCGAAGTCGATCGGCGTCGGCCAGTACCAGCACGACGTCAACCAGACCCGACTGGCGCGCGCGCTCGATGGTCGCGTCGAGGACTGCGTCAACGGCGTCGGTGTCGACGTCAACACGGCTTCACCGGCGCTGCTGGCGCGGGTGGCCGGATTGTCGTCAACCGTGGCGGAGAATGTGGTCCGCTTCCGCGATGAGCACGGTGCGTTCGCAAGCCGCAAGGCGCTGCTGAAAGTGCCGCGCCTGGGCGACAAGGCCTTCGAGCAGTGCGCGGGCTTCCTGCGCATCAACGGTGGCGAGAATCCGCTGGACGCATCGAGCGTGCATCCAGAGGCCTATCCGGTAGTCGAGCGCATCCAGGCCCAGTATGGTCGCGCGGTGCGCGAGTTCGTGGGGGATGCGCCCTTCCTGCGTAGTCTGGATCCGGCCCAGTTCACTGACGAGCGCTTCGGCCTGCCGACCGTGCGCGACATCCTGCGCGAGCTGGAAAAGCCGGGCCGCGACCCGCGCCCGGAGTTCAAGACCGCGCGCTTCGAAGACGGCGTCGAGGACATCAAGGACCTGCAGCCGGGCATGGTGCTGGAAGGTGTGGTCAGCAACGTCGCCGCGTTTGGTGCTTTCGTCGATCTGGGCGTGCACCAGGACGGTCTGGTCCATGTGTCGGCGCTGTCGGACCGCTTCGTCAAGGATCCGCGCGAGGTGGTAAAGGCCGGGCAGGTGGTCAAGGTGAAGGTCATCGAAGTGGACCTGGCGCGCAAGCGCATCGCCCTGACCATGCGTCTGGACGACCCGATCGGTGAGGAGCGCAGCGCCCAACGAGGACCGCGCCGCGAGGATCGCCCCAGCCAGGCCGCGCAGAAGCATATGGCCCGCAATCAGCCGCCTGCCCCGGCGGGGGCACTGGCCGACGCACTGTTGCGGGCTCGGCGCAGCTGAGTGCCGGTGACCGTTTCTTGGCGCATCACTGTGGATCTGATCGCAGTGACTGTGGCCTTTTGAGCGGGCGTGTGCTTGGGAAAGGTCTTTCTGAATCAATTACTTAGGTTACGAATGAGCCTCGTCCTCGCTGCCCCGAGGCGAGCTTCGCGGATCTGAATGCGCCTCAGAGATCGGCGCGATCTTTGCTTTCGGTTTAAGCAGGCCGCAGCCGCCGCGACCCTCATCAGTGGGTCGCGTGGCACTGCAAGGGCGTGTGAGCGCCCCTGCCGTGCACGCCGGCCGAGGGAGGGGTGGGTGCGAGCAACAGGGCGAGCACTGCGTTGGCGGAGGGCCCTTTGGCTAGCCCTGGCGACGGCTGTGCTTGCGTTGCTGGACGTGCCCTATCCAGCGCGCTTCTTTGGCTTGGAGGAACAGGCCTCGCTGGCGCATCTGCATACGGGCTTCTTGCTCGCCGTGGCGATGGTGCTGCGCGACCCCTGGGCCCTGCGTGCCGCGGTGGCCGCCAATCTGGCGGTCTGGCTGGGCAAGATGGCCCTTCCGGGAGCGCTGGACCTCCCCGGATTCACCTACGGCGTGCTGGCCATGTGGGCGACCTACGGCCTGCTGCGCCTATGCGCCCGCCTGTGCGGTTGGCCGCGCGATTCAGCGCATGGCGGCTTTGCCTTGGCAGATCTACCGCGCTTCGGCCTGTACGCCTGTCTGATGTTGCCGATGGCATTCGTGGCGCTGGCAGCGACACTTGAACTCGTCCTGCTGGGGCGCGCCCTCGACGACCCCGTCCTACCCAACGCCCTGGCGCAGACCCTGTTGGCGAAGCTGTTCGGGATTCTGATCCTGAGTCTGCCCTTGGTCGTGCTGGCCAGCCATCAGCGCAGCACGTCGGGCGACGTCCGCAGCCGGCGAGTGCTGCCCTGGAAGCCCCTGCTCTTGGGCGTGCTGCTGCCGGTGATCGCCCTGCAGGCCAGCCAGGACTACTCAGCATGGCATCGGCTGTTGGCGGCCTTGGTGGAATACCGGCTGGTGCTGGCGGCCTTACTGATTGTGGCTTCGCTGCGCCTGAAACTGGCCGAGAGCATGAGCGTGCTGGTGCTGGCGCAACTGCTGTTCGCCCTCGGTCTGACCGAGGCTGCAAGCGCCGGGCGCGGCCTGCCCGAAGTCTTCGGTCTGATGCGGATCGCCCTGGAGTTGCTGATCCTGCAGGCACTGGTGCTGGTGGTCTATCTGTACCACCGCGAACGCGAGCAACACCTCGCGCGCCTCGCCGAGGAAAGCCGCCATGAACCCTTGTCGGGCTTGCGCAACTACAACGCTCTGGCGGCTCGCGCCAGCCAGGCTCCGTGTCCGAGAGAACTCGGATTCTTGTTGCTGGATCGCAGCGAGGCCCTGCGCAACAGCCTGGGGCTGGCCGCGGAAGCGGCGCTCATGCGCAGCCTGGCGCGCACCCTCAGCGGCCCCTTCGAGGTTTACTACATCGCACCCGGCCAATTCGCTTTGCTCGCGACGGACGACACCGCTGATTGGAGTGCGGCGCTTGAACAAGCCCACGCTCTACCGTTTCGCTGGAACGGCCAAAACTACCGTCTGCTTCCCTACCTCGGCGTGGCCCAGCGCGGAGAGCGCGAGGCTGTCGACGACTGGCTGCTGCGCGCCTCCAACCTGGCCATGGACGCGCGCGAACGCGGCGAGGCCCAGCCTGTGAGCGCGCCAGCGCGCCTCAAGCAGCTGAGCGGAGCGCGGCGACGTTCAGCCCTGGCGCTTAGCGGTGCCGTACTGAGCCAGCTGCGGGCCGGTGCGCTGGTGCTGTACGCCCAACCGATCGTGCCGCTGCAGGAACGTATCGCTGAGCCAGAACAGCTACGCGCGGAGGTGCTGTGTCGCTTGAAAGCTGTCGACGGTAGCCTGATCGCGCCCGACCAGTTCATCCCGGCCTTGGCCGCAAATGGCCGTATGGCCGAGCTGGATCTCGCGGTGCTGCACACCTTGCGCGAATGGTTGTGCTCACTGGCGCCGCTGGACCACCAAAGATTGCGTCTCAGCATCAACGTCGACGCGCAATCGCTGGCTTCGCGCAACTTTGGCCAAGCCCTGGAGCAATGGATCGGCGAGCAACCCTTGCCTGCATCGGCCCTGTGCTTCGAGGTGACCGAGTCGGCGGCGATCATCCACGCCGGCGAGTCGGCGCAGTTGTTCGAGCGCCTGCGCAGTCTGGGCTGCGCGATCGCCATCGATGACTTCGGCGTCGGTTTCCAATCCTTCGAACGACTGAAACAGTTGCCGGTGGATCAGATCAAGATCGACGGCATCTTCATCCGCGAGATGTGCACCAGTCCTCGCGATGCGGCCTTGGTTGAGGCCGCCGTCGCGGTGGCGCGAGCATTCGGTGCGACCACGGTGGCGGAGTACGTGGGCGATGCCGAAACCGTCAACCGCCTGCGCGCCTTGGGCGTGGACTGGGCACAGGGCTCTCACTACGGGCTGGCGCGGCCGATCGAGGATCTGATCCGACGTGCCGAGGCGAGCAGCAGCGCCTCGCGCCCGGCCGTCTGAGCCGCTACCCTTTTGCGCGCGGCCGCAGCGGCCGAGGTCGGACCAAGGGGGGACTGTGAAGCGACGTGATGTTTTGAAGGGCGCGGGTCTGGCCGCAGGCGGCAGTTTGTCCCTGCTGGGGTGCACGGCACAGCTGGACGCACCCGCGACCCATAGCGGCGTTGCAGCGTCCGAACCCGTGCGGCACTGGAAAATGGTCACCGCTTGGCCGGCCGGGTTTCCGGGCCTTGGCACCGGCGCCGCCGATCTTGCAGCCCTGATCACGCGCGCCAGTGGTGGCCGCCTGAACGTGCGCGTCTATGGCGCCGGCGAGTTGGTGCCCGCATTCGAGGTCTTCGATGCGGTCAGCCGTGGCACCGCCGAAATGGGCCACAGCGCTGCCTATTACTGGGGTGGCAAATCCTCCGCTGCGGCATTCTTCTGCGCAGTGCCGTTCGGCTTGAACGCGATGGAGATGAACGGCTGGCTCTACTACGGCGGCGGCCTGGAGCTGTGGCGTGAGCTGTACGCGCAGTTCGGCCTGGTGCCGTTCCCCGCCGGCAACACCGGCGTGCAGATGGCGGGCTGGTTCAAGCGCGAAATCAACAGCGTGGCCGATCTTGCCGGCCTGAAGATGCGCATTCCCGGCCTCGGCGGCGAGGTCATGGCCAAGCTGGGAGCAACCCCGGTCAACCTGCCCGGCGGCGAGCTGTTCAGCGCGCTGCAGTCCGGTGCGATCGACGCCACCGAGTGGGTGGGGCCGTACAACGACCTCGCCTTCGGCCTGCATCGCGTTGCCAAGTTCTGTTACTACCCGGGCTGGCAGGAGCCCGGCCCGACCCTCGAGTGCATGGTCAATCAGCAGGCCTTCGAGGCACTGCCCGAGGATCTCAAGGCAATCGTCGAGTCCTGCTGTCGCGCGGTCAACGACTCGATGCTGGCCGAGTACAGCGCGCGCAACCAGGCGGCGCTGGAATCGCTGCAGCGTGAGCACGGTGTCGAGTTCCGCCCCCTGCCGGACGATGTGCTCGACGCCCTGCGTCGCGCCAGCGCCGAGGTGATGAGCCGGACCGCAGCGCGCGACCCGTTCGCGGCCAAGGTGTACGCCTCGGTGCGCGCGTTCCGCGCCAACGCTCGACGCTGGGCGACGGTCTCCGAGCAGGCCTATCTGGATACCCGCGGCGACTGGGACTGAAGCGCTGGCTGCTCGCGCCAGCCAGTTTCGAAATCGCTGGTTTTGCGCCTGCACGGCGCCTGCCCGATAATCGGCGCCCCTTGCGCTCCGGCGCCCCTCGGTATCTTTCCGTGTCCCAGTTTTTCGAACGCCTGCCGGAGTTCATCGGCAATCACCCCATCCTGTCGATGGCCCTCGTCGGCCTGACAGCCGCCATTGTCATCAACGAAATCTCGCGCCTGCGTCGCGGTTTCAAGGGCATCAGCCCGGCCCAGCTGACCCTGCTGATGAACCGCGAGAACGCGCTGGTGGTCGATGTCAGCGCCATCGCCGACTTCGAGAAGGGCCACATCCTCGGCTCCAAACACGTGGCAATGAGCCAGTTCGACCCCGAGAACAAGACCCTGGCCAAGGTCCGTGACCTGCCGGTGGCGGTGGTCTGCCGCACCGGCATGACCGCCTCCAACGCTGCCAGCCGCCTGGTCAAGGCCGGTTTCAAGAACGTCTTCATTCTCGAAGGCGGCGTGCAGGCCTGGCAGTCGGCCGAGTTGCCGCTGGTCCGCGGCAAGGCTTGAAGCCAGGCGTTCGCGCCCCAACCCCTGCATTCCCCAAGGCGGCGGCCCGGTGCGGCCGCCGTGGGATACTCGCCGGCCCTCGGCATATCTATCTAGAGACGGAGTACACCATGAGCGAAGACAACCAGATGGCCGCCAACGGCGCAGCGGATCAGGCGCAGGCGCAGCTGGTGCTGCAGAAGATCTACGTCAAGGACGCCTCGTTCGAAGCGCCCTCGGCCCCGCAGATCTTCCAGGAGGAAATCTCCCCGCAGCTGCAGCTCAACATGAACCAGAAGGTCACGGCGCTGGCACAGGACGTCTTCGAAGTCGTGCTGACCCTGACCCTGACCTGCGGCGCCGGCGACAAGACCGCGTACCTGGTCGAAGTACAGCAGGCCGGTGTGTTCACGATCTCCGGCTTCGACGCCCGCAATCTGGACGCCGTGCTGGGAACCTACTGCCCGAACACCCTGTTCCCGTACGCACGCCAGATGGTCAGCGACCTGATCCAGGCCGGCGGTTTCCCGCCCTACTTCCTGCAGCCGATCAACTTCGACCAGCTGTACGCGGAGACCTTGCGTCGCCGTTCGGAGCAGGGCGAAGGCGCGCTTGCGGGCGAGCCCGCCGGCAACGCTTGAAGTTGACGCCGGAACGGGCGGCGGCCATGAGTGATGCAATGGCGATCACCGTGCTGGGTGCGGGCTCTTGGGGCACCGCACTCGCCGCCCAGATGGCACGCAACGGTCACGCCGTCACCCTGTGGGGGCGTGACCCGTGCCAGATCGCTGAACTGCGCGAAAGCCGGATCAATCAGCGCTACCTTCCCGGCATCGAACTGCCGGAGACGCTCGGCTACAGCGACCAGCTGCAGGCCTGCGTCGAGAGCGCGAAACTCGTGCTGGTGGTCGTTCCCAGCCATGCCTTTCCTGAAACCCTCGCCGCGATCGCGCCCCTCAGCGCGCACCTGAGCGGCGTGGCCTGGGCAACCAAAGGCTTCGAACTGGGCTCCGGGCGCTTCCTGCACGAAGTTGCCGCCTCGCTGCTGCCAGCTGGCATGCCGCTCGCCGTCGTCACCGGCCCCTCTTTCGCCAAAGAAGTTGCGCAGGGTTTGCCCACGGCGGTGACGGTGCACTCCGAAGACGCGGGCTTCGCGCGGCAGACCGCAGAAGCTCTGCACGGCGCCAGTTTTCGTGCCTATACCGGTAGCGACATGCTGGGTGCCGAACTGGGCGGCGCCATGAAGAACGTGCTGGCAGTGGCGACCGGCATCGCGGATGGCATGCAGCTCGGCTTGAACGCGCGTGCTGGCCTCATCACACGCGGCCTCAACGAGATGCTGCGTCTTAATGCCGCCCTGGGTGGCCGCACCGAGACCCTGATGGGGCTGGCCGGTCTGGGCGACCTGGTGCTGACCTGCACCGGCGACCTTTCCCGGAACCGACGGCTTGGGCTTGCCCTCGGGCGTGGGGAAAACCTCGATGCGGCGGTCCAGGCGATTGGCCAGGCGGTCGAGTCGATCCAGACCGTCGACGAAGTGATGCGGTTGGCGGACCGTGTACAGCTGGAGCTGCCGATCAGTGCGCTGGTTCAGGGCGTCCTGCATCAGGACATCACTCCACACGAAGGCCTGCGCATGCTATTGGCCCGCGAGCAGAAGCCCGAGTATCCGCCGGGCTGGTTCGCCAGCTGACTCGCGGCGACAGCGGGACGGTAGAGGCGGAACAAATTTCTATCTCGCCCCCTCTTTACAACTTCAAAAACCGCGGTATAGTGGGCGGCTCGGACAGACGA
>CAZPHV010000098.1:0-11619 GCA_964586455.1 uncultured Aquimonas sp. | reverse complement strand
CTTGCCGTGACGCAGAAAAACTGGGGAGACCTCAGGCCAGGGCCCACCCTATGCGTACACAGTTCATAGGGTGGGCCCTGGCCCACCGCAGCGCGAATCTCGCCTCGGTCGCGGTTTCACACACGCTCTGCCGCACTCATGTCGCCGTGCTTTCCGCGCAAGGGTCGAGGTCGTGGCGGGTTGGTGAGTGGGCGGCGGGTCAAGACCCGCCCTACAGCAGCACGAGCGTGGCGAGCCCAAGGAACAGGCCCATGCTGAGCACGTCGGTGGCGGTGCTGAGCAGGATGGCGGACGCGGTGGCCGGGTCGGCGCCGGCGCGCTTGAGGGCCAGCGGTGCCATCGCGCCAGCGACTCCGGCGAGCGCGCAGCCGATGCTCATCGCGGTAAAGGTCACCAGCGCCAGCAGCAGGGGGTCGCCGCCGGGCGTGCGGCCGGCCGCCCAGAACATCGCGGCACCGGCGAGCGCACCGGTGATCAGGCCGTTGGCCAGGCCCAGCGCGGCCTCCTTGGCGGCCAGCTTGAGCGGGCGGATATGGCGGGTCTCGCCCAGGGTCATCGCCCGCAGGGTCACCGCCAGCGACTGTGCGCCGAGGTTGCCGCACTGTCCGGCCAGCACCGGAAGGAACAGGGCCAGCACCACCAATTGTTCGATCGCATGCTCAAAAGCGCCGACCACGCCGGCCGCCACAAAGACTGTCAGCAAGTTGATCAGCAGCCACGGGTGGCGGAAGCGGAAGCTGCGCCACAGCGGCGTGGCGAGGCGCTCCTCGCGCTCGACGCCGACCATCGCACCGGCCTGCGCGGAGATCTCGAAGGCCTGCTGCTCGAACAGCACCGCGCCCGGCACCAGGCCGATCAATCGACCTTCGCTGTCGCAGACCGGATAGACCGGGTAATGCCGCGTCACCACGTCGCGCATGGCGTCTTCGAGCGACATTTCGGGCCGCAGGCTGAAGGGGTTGCGCAGCATGATGTCGGCCAGCGTCTGCTCGGGGCGCGCAAACACCAGCTCGCGGAAGGCGACCACGCCCTGCAGGCGCTGCTGCGCGTCGACTACGAACACGTAGATGACCATGCGCCGCTGCACGATCTCGCGCAGAGCGGCGATCGCGGCATCCACCCGCAGCTCGGGCGCGAACACCGCCGGTGCGGACTCCAGCAGGCGGCCGACGCAGCCTTCGGGATAGTCGAGTGCACGCGCATCGGGCAGGCCGGACACGCCGGAGGCGCGGATGGCGGCGCGTTGACCTTCCGACAGCTGCTCCAGCACCTCGGCGGCCTGGCCATGGGTGAGATGGACCAGGGCTTCGGCGGCTTCGGTTGCATCGACTCCGTGCAGACGTTCGGCGGCGCTGGTGGCATCCAGCAGGCGCAGGGCGGCGGTGTCGACGGCCGTGTTCGGCTCGGCAGGGCTCATGCGGACCTTGGGGCTGTGGGGCGGGGCGCGGCCCGACAAGACGGGCGGCGCGCGCAGTCTACACAGGGGAATTCCTGCCTTTGTGGGCGCGCCTCCGACGAGGGTGGGGAGCGCGCGGGCAAAGCCTGCCACTGAGACAGACGCCTTCTTGCCCGTATCGAACCCAGGACCGCGATTTGCCGATTCCCGCTTCGATCATGTCCACCCGTCAACAGTGGACGTAGAGCTGGTAGATGCGCTGCGCTTATCTACCCTACAAAACGAGTGACGCTTTGCCCAAATCGAAACCCAAGGGAACGATCCGCCGCTCCATCGCCTCCCGCTTCGATCAGCCCCCCCTTCAACCGTGACGCAGAGCTGGTAGATGCGCTGCGCTTATCTACCCTACAAGTACGAGTGACGCCTTGCCCAAATCGAAACCCAAGGGAACGATCCGCCGCTCCATCGCCTCCCGCTTCGATCAGCCCCCCCTTCAACCGTGACGCAGAGCTGGTAGATGCGCTGCGCTTATCTACCCTACAAGTACGAGTGACGCCTTGCCCAAATCGAAACCCCAAGAGAACGGTTCGCCGCTTCACCGCCTCCCGCTTCGATCGGGCCCACCCGCAAACGCAGCCGCTCGGCCGCGCACCCACTCAACCCATCCGCAGCACCTGCGGTCGCTCGAAGCGCAGACTGCCGCGATGCACCAGCTCGTCCAGCGCCTGGGTCTCGCCGGCGGCGGGCAGTGCTTCGCCCAGCGCGAGCTCCAGCCGCGCGCCTTCGACGCGGTTGCGACCGTTTGCCTTGGCTCGATACAGGGCGCGGTCCGCGAGTTCCAGCGAGAGCTGCCAGTCGCCGCGCCCCGCGTGCAGCGGATGCTCGGCCACGCCGATCGAACAGTTCACCCGCAGCGCTTGTCCGCCGAGGGTCTGGAACTGCGCCTGGGCGATGGTCGAGCGCAGCAGTTCGGCTTCGGTGGTCCCTGCGTCCAGATCCAGCCCCGGCCAGATCACCAGGAACTCCTCGCCGCCCCATCGCGCCAACAGGGCCGCCGGCCCCAGTCGCGCGCGCAGCAGGGCGCTGGCAGTGATCAGCACCTGGTCGCCAGCGGCGTGGCCATACCGATCGTTGAGCGCCTTGAAGTGATCGAGGTCGACCAGCATCAGCACGTAGGACGGCCATTCCGAAAGCAGGCGCAGTGCGGCGCGACGGTTGGCGCAGCCGGTCAGGGCATCGGTGCGACTCTCTTCCAGCAAGGCTGCATTGGCGCTGCGCAGGCGCTCGTTGGCGCGATCCAGCGCATCGGTGCGTTGGCGCACTGCGGTCTCCAAAGCCTGGCGGCGACGCTCGGCCCGGCCCAGGCTGTGGCGCCATCCCAGCGCCAGCAGCCCCAGCAGGGACAGCGCTGCCGCCAGCTGCACGCTGCGCAGTTCGTGCCAGGCCGGCACCACCACGACATCCAGAGGCTCCGGCGCACGCTGCCAGCCGCGCCCCGGAAAGCGCCCCTCCAGCAGGAACCGGTAGTCGCCCGGCGGCAGGCCGGTGTAGACCGCACGCAGGCCGACCGCCTCAGTCCATGTCTTTTGGTAGCCATCCAGCCGGTAGCGGAACTGCACCTCATTGGCATGCCGCAGGCTGACCCCGGCGAAGCGCATGGCGAGGTCGCGCGGAGGTTGTTCAATGCGCACGCGCGCCGGGAAGTCGATCGCGCCCGAAACGGTCTCGACCGCCTCGATCGCCAGACCGGGCCAGTCCGGGGCCTGCTGCACGCGGGCGGTGTCGAGCCGGATCATCCCGTTCGTCGTGGGGTAGAACATCAGCGCGCCGAGGCGTGCGCTGCGGGCATGGCCACCGCCGTTGCAGCAGCCCATACGCTGGTCGCCGCGGGCGCGGTTGACCGCGCGGATCACCACCTCCGCCTGCAGGCCGATGTCGTGGTCGGGGTCCATCAGACGCGCCAGCGGCAGCCGGTAGGCGCCGTCGTTGGTGCTGACATAGACATGCGGCCCGAGCAGGTCCGAGGTCCAGCCGTTGGCCGAAGGCAGGCCATGTTCAGGGCCGAAGCTGCGCAGCGCGCCGTCGCGGTAGAGCGCAATGCCCTTGTCGAGCGTGGTCAGCAGCAGTGCGTCCCCCGGCAGTGGCCGCAGGCTGGACACAAAGCTGCCTTCCAGCGGCTGCGCCCAATCGGGGCTGTCCCAGTGTTCGCCGCGCAGGCGACGCAGGCCGCCCTCGGTGCCGACCAGCAGACTGCCATCGTCCTGCCGAAGCAGGCTGCGCACCCGCGAGTCAGGCGATCCGGCAGCGGCTCCGAAGCGCGCCAGCGCGCCGTCCTTCAGACGCCACAGCCCATCAAGACTTCCGACCCAGAGCGCGTCGACATCGTCGGCGAAGCTGGTGATCTGCGCGGCGGACAGCACGGCCAGTTTCGGGTCGGTTTCAATGCGCCCCTCGCGCAGCCGCGCCAGGCCTGCGCGGGTGCCCAGCCAGATGCTGCCCTGCGTATCACGGTGCAGGCTGTACACGGCGGGATCTGGCAGCGCGTCGCCCGCGTCGACGCGTTCGAAGCCGCGGTCTGGGCGCCAGTGCGAAAGCCCGCCATTGGTGCCGACCCAGAGACCGCCCTTGGCATCATCCAGCACGCTCCATAACAGACTGTCGTGCAGGCCCTGACGACGGCTGATCACGCGCAGCGCTGAATCGCTGATGCGCAGCAGGCTTTCGCGCTGGCTGCCCATCCACAGGTCGCCATCGCGGTCTTCAAAGATCACATGCAGCCACGGTCGCGGCAGGAAATCCGCATCGCCGACCACTTCGAGGGAGCCGTCCGGGCGCAGCCGCTGCAGATGCTCAACGCTGGCGGCCCAGAGGTTGCCGTGGCGATCGACCTTCAGGGTGGAGATCGCGACCTCAGCGAGGCCGGGAAACAGTCGGCTCCAGACGCCGCTGGCGAGGTCGAAGCGCCACACGCCGTCACGGCTGCCCAGCACCAGACCGCTCTGCCAGACCGCCAGCGCCAGCGGGCGGGTTTCGGGCTTGGGCAGCGGAAAGCGCTGCGCCTCACGACCCTGTTGGAGCATGAACAGGCCGGACTCGGCCGCCGCCCACAGGCGCTCAGCGCTGTCCACGGCCAGCGCCAGCACCGACTCGCCGCCCAGATGCTCAGGGCGGCCTGGCCGGCCGGGCGAACGCAGGCCATCGATGGTAGCCGCCAGCAGCTGGCCGTCCCAATGCTGCAGGGCGCGCACCGAGGTCGGGCTGGACGCGATCGGAACCTCTTCAAAACGGCTGTCCTGCTGGCGCAGCAGGCCGCGCGGCGTGCCGAACCAGACCACCCCCTCGGGCTCGGCCAGGCTGGCCGTGGGCATGGTCAGGTCAAGGCCAGTGTTGACCCGATTGAAGGTGTGGAAGCGGCGCCCGTCGAAGCGGGCGATGCCGTTCTGGGTGCCGACCCAAAGGTAGCCATCGCTGTCCTGCGCCAGGGTCAGCACGGTGATCTGCGGCAGGCCGTCCTCGGCGGTCCAACGCTCCAGCAGGTAGTCGCCGAAGTCGGTGGCCGGGTCCAGCGCCGGTGCCGGTAGCGCCGCGCACAGGCCGAACAGCACTGCACAGCAGCGCGCGAACACTCCGGTTCGGGGCCGCTGCAGTCGCTTCAAGGTGGACGCGGGCGCGCTCATGCCAACGTCTGCGATGCAAGCATTGTTCCTCGGCAGCCCCCACGACCGGACCGATGTCGGCGCAGGCCACGCGCTATTCACGGCGCCCGGGGCGGCCTGGCGCTGCACAGCGGCTACCATAGGCGCCCTTTTCGGCCTGGGCGCGCCCGCTTGAACTTTCCCGACTATCCGTTCGAGCCGCGCCGCTTCGACCGCGGCGACGGCCTTCAGATGAGCTACCTCGACGAGGGCCAGGGCCCGGCCGTGGTGATGGTGCACGGCAACCCGACCTGGTCCTACTACTACCGGCATCTGGTGCTGGCCCTGCGCGGCAGCCACCGCTGCATCGTGCCCGACCATATCGGCATGGGCCTGTCCGACAAGCCGGACGACAGCCGCTATCGCTACACGCTGGACAGCCGCATCGACGACCTCGATCGCCTGCTGGCCGCGATCGAGCCCGAGCGCCCGGTCACCCTGGTACTGCACGACTGGGGCGGCCTGATCGGCCTGGGCTGGGCGCTGCGGCACCCGCAACGGGTCGTGCGCATGGTGCTGCTGAACACCGCCGGTTTCAGCATGCCCTCCGACAAGCGCCTGCCGGGCCTGCTCAAGCTGGGTCGCGACTCCAAGCTGGGCGCACTGCTGATTCGCGGCTTCAACGCGTTCTCGGCCGGCGCCACCCGGCTGGCGGTGAAGAAGCCGATGCCCGCCGCCGAGCGCCGCGCGTTTACCGCGCCCTACGACAGCTGGGCCAATCGCATCTCGACCCTGCGCTTCGTGCAGGACATCCCGCTGGGGCCGACGGACCCGGCCTGGGCCACGGTGACCGAGATCGGCCGCCGCCTACCCGAGTTCGCCGACCGCCCGACCCTGCTGCTCTGGGGCATGCAGGATTTCGTGTTCGATCACACCTGCCTACGCGAATTCCGCCGCGCCTGGCCGCAGGCGCAAGCCCGCGAGTACGCCAACGCCGGCCACTACGTGCTGGAAGATGCGCGGGCCGAGGTGCTGGCCGAGGTGCAGGGGTTTCTGGCCGCACATCGAGAAGCGGCCTGAAGCTGTGGCTCGGCTTCAGGCGCCGCATACCTGACCCCGGCCCGCTGTGGCTAGGCCGTTCGGGAATGCCGGGGTCCGAGAGCATGATCGCTGCATCTTGGGCGGCCAATCTCCAGGCTCACATGGCGCTGGGGCAGCGCCAGCAGGCGTTGATGGGTGGCGTCGAAGCGATCAGGGGAACAGCGCATAGCACGGCAGCCTGTTTAGGTGAGCGCGGGCGCAGCGAGCGCCGTCAGCAGCAGGGCGCCGCGTTTCAGAAATCGCCGCCGCCCCGTATGCACCGAGCTCATCGCCAGCGCGGGTCCAGCTCCGCCGTCAGGCCCGCCGCGCGCAGGGCCTGCAGATAGGCCACGGCGTCAACGGTGAACTTTGAGTAGAACTCAGGCTCCGGATGAATCCACTCATCGGGCTCGTAACCGTAGTAGCCCGGTTGCTTCGCATGCACATCGAAATCGAGGTTGCGAATGCGCAGCTGCTGGCGCGCGCGTTTGGTGATGGCTTCCAGCTTGTCGATCAACGGATCGGGTGCGCTGAAGTGAAGATTGAGCCCGTAGCCCCAGCAGTCCACCGGCTGATCCAGCGGCGTGGCGAGGCGCAGAAGGAACTCGCAGCGCGCGAGACCATCTGGCCGGAGGTAGGGCTCGAAGGCCAGACTCTTGGGCCGCATGGGCGCGCCCGGCACGCGCGCCGCACGGAACTGCAGCTCGGCCTCCTCCAGGCTGCGCGTGCCGTCGTGATAGGGCGCCCAACCGATGCGCTTGAGCCCCGCGATGATCTCGTGCACCCGCGCCAGCACCGTGTCCAAGGGCTCGGGCACCAGATAGAGATCGGCCGTCACAAAGGTCAGATGGCCTGCATGAAAGCGCCCCGCCACCCGCCAGGCCGGCGGCAGCACCAGCTTGGATGCCGCGCCCAGGCCGTAGGTGACATGGATGGGGCCTTGCACCACCTCCGGCGAGAAGATGCTGCCCATCCCCAGCGCGGGCGTCACCTCGCGGTAGGCGGCATCGGGAAACCAGGACCAGAAAGTGTCAGAAATGACATGCACGCCGCGCGAGTCGAACTCGCGCATGCTGCTGGTTCCGTGCAGAAGTATGCCCGGACTTGAGGGCGCGATCGACGCATCCAGGGGTGCGCCGATCTCCAGGCTCACCTGACGCTGGGGCAGCGCCAGCAGGCGTCGATGGGTGGCATCGAAACGATCCGGGGAACAGCGCATGGCACGGCAGCCTGTGTAGGTGAGCGCGGGCGCGGCGAGCGCCGTCATCAGCAGGGCGCCACGCTTCAGAAATCGCCGCCGCTCCACCTCCACCACGATCATCGCCAGCGCGGGTCCAGCTCCGCCGTCAGGCCCGCCGCGCGCAGGGCCTGCAGATAGGCCACGGCGTCGACGGTGAATGGAAGGCTGGCGAAGGGCTTCGGATGAATCCATTCGTCGGGCTCGTAGCCGTAGAGGTAGGGCTCTTTGGCATGCACATCGAAATCAAGGTTGCGGATGCGCAGCTGCTCGCGTGCGCGTTTGGTGATGGCTTCCAGCTTGTCGATCAACGGATCAGGTGCGCTGAAGTGCAGATTGAGCCCGTAGCCCCAGCAGTCCACCGGCTGATCCGGCGGGGTGGCCAAGCGCAGCAGGAACTCGCAGCGGGCCAGGCGGTCCGGCCGCAGGTAGGGCTCGAACGCCAGACTCTTGGGGCGCATGGGAGCGCCTGGCAAACGGGCAGCGCGGAACTGCAGCTCGGCCTCCTCCAGGCTGCGCGTGCCGTCGTGATAGGGCGCCCAACCGATGCGCTTGAGCCCCGCGATGATCTCGTGCACCCGCGCCAACACTGTGTCCAAGGGCTCGGGCACCAGATAGAGATCGGCCGTCAAGAAGGTCAGATGGCCTGCATGAAAGCGCCCCGCGACCCGCCAGGCCGGCGGCAGCACCAGCTTCGGCGCAGCCCCCAGGCCGTAGGTGACATGGATGGGACCCTGCACCACTTCGGGCGAGAAGATGCTGCCCATTCCCAGCGCGGGCGTCACCTCGCGGTAGGCGGTATCGGGGAACCAGGACCAGAAGGTGTCCCAGATAGGGTGGAGACCCGCCTCGCTATGCGGCCGCAGCGTGGGGCTCCATCCTTGCAGGATTCCAGTTGACGATGGGGCTATCGCTGCGTCCAAGGGAGCACCAATCTCCAGGCTCACACGGCGTTGGGGCAGCGCCAGAAGGCGCTGATGGGTTGCGTCGAAGCGATCAGGGGAACAACGCATGGCACGGCAGCCTGTGTAGGTGAGAGCGGGCGCGGCGAGTGCCGTCAGCAGTAGGCCGCCACGCTGGAGCAGGCGACGGCGGGAAGCGGAGTGGGCAGCCTCTCTGGGCCTCATGGGTTGCGGTCCCGAATCTGGCGCATGGCGGGCTCGAAGCCCCCGGGTGCCTGAGATCGGCGGATGAACTCGGGCAGATAGTCGCGGGTGTAAAACTCCACACGAGCGTCCGCGGAGGTGACATCCCTTCGGTTCGGACGCTGCGGCCCGCCGTCGAAGTGGATCAGCTGCTCGGGCGTGCCTTCGCAGGTATGGGTGAGATACAGCTCGCGATCGCTGCCTACAAGATTCGTGTACTTCCCGCCCGCATTCAGTACGGGACTCTCCCAGAATTCCCAGTGGGGTTGGACCACGCTGTGCTGCTCGTAGTCGGCGATGGCGATGGCCGCAGGCTCCCCTTGGCCGTCAATCGTCTGCATGACACCCCTCTTGAGGCTTCGGAAGTACTGCACCTCGTCGGCATCCGCATCCGGCCCGTGCTGGGCCAGAAACATCGCATCCATCTTTCCGTCTATGCATTCCTTGAGTCGTTCCGGGCTCATGCGGCCGCGACCCTCTTCCACCATGCGCAGGGGCCCATAGATGCTGCCGAAGATGCCGCGGTTGATGTCGCCCAAGGTGCCGCGGGGAATCACCATGGTCTGGCGCATGGCGCAGCCAGCCTGCTTGGAAACAAAAGCTGCCGTGCCCGCCCAGCTTTGCGCCTGCGGATTGCTCATGTACAAGTTGGCATAGTGCGTGTTGATGAGGCGGTTGCGCTCGATGTCGCTCTCAGCACCGGTGATGCTGTTCACCAGCACCATGATTCGGTCCCACAGCGCATCGCAGCAGTCACCACCATCGCACTGGAACTCGGCGATGCCCTGCTGCGCCTTCTCAACGGTTTGCCTGACTGCGCGGTTCTCGCGGTCGCGCAGATCGCGCACCTGTGCGAATCGGCTTCCGGGGTTGGGTAGTCGACGTGGTGGTTCGCCTTCCGCAGGGGTCGTTATCTCGGACATGCAGGTCAGCGCTTCGGCGCGCGCGCATCGTTCAACACGCGCTGCGCTTCCATGGCTCGAATCAAGCGGTCGCCGCGCGTATCCGGCCGCTTGGCCTCGGGGTTGTCGAAGGTGCCTTCGCGACGCGGCTCGTTCAGCAGGCGTGGTGCCCAGGTGTACTCGGGCACCGCTTCAAACCGCTCACCCAGCTCCAGGCTGACCTGCAGGTAGGCGAACACGTCCTTGAGCTCGACGAAGTCGTATTTCCGCGCGCGCTGGAAGTCGCGCTGCAGGCGCTCGCGCAGGCCCTGGTCCGAGGTGTAGCCCCAGGTGCCAGCCTCATCTGGCGGATACAGCTCACGAAAATGCAGAAACTTCTCGTGCAACCATTGCGCCTCGCTCAGCTGGTTCAGCGCATCGGCTTGGGTGTCACCCAGTTCAGGCGTCTGTGGCATAGCAATCCTCCAACGTATGGGTCGCGGGGCGAAGACCCAGCAGGGCGGGCCCTCGGTTGTGAAGACGGCGCAGGCGCAAACGCGCCTGCGCGTCGACGTCGGCCCAGTGCACACACTTGACCCAGGCGGGCAGCAGTCTGTGCTTCTGGGTCGCGCTGTAGACGCTGAACAACCTTGCGAAAACGCGTGGATCATAGAAGCGGCAGAGTTTGAGCTGTCGCCCTTGCCGAAGATGGGTGAAAGGGGTGAAGTGCCGCTGCATCTGGATCAGATCCGCTTCGGCATCCACCACCAGCCCCCAGTGAGCATCGACCCCTGCGCCAGTCCACCGCAACAGAAAGTCGGGGCAAAGCGTCACATCAAGAACGAACGGGGCGTAGTTGAGCAGCCCTTGCGCCAGAGGTGCGGGCCAGAGAGGACGCGCGACCTCCTGGGGCAGACTCAGCAGCCAGCCGTTGAGCAGCGGGTCGCGGGTGCTGTCGAGCAGCGCGAATCGCCTACCGCGTGGCGGCCCGAGGTGGTCGATCATCCACTGACGTGGAGCGGTTTGGGTGCGATGCATGACCGCAAGACCTAGCCCGACACGAGCGTAGAACCCGCCTCACCCGCCTTGCGCACACACTCACCCAGGGGGTGCTTGCCAATTCGCACCGACGTGCAGCCGACCGCGATACGCCCCTCGCAGGCCACCCTATCGCCAACGCGGGCGGCAGGCATGCCATTGATCAGCACGGTCGGCTCGCCTTCGATGATTTTCTCGATGCCCTTGTTGTGCTCGACGGCATCGCCTTTGCGGACGGCTTGAGCACCGCCCACGCGCACGTTGGGGCTGCCGGACAGCACCGCCCCCTTGCCGCCGATGTGGGCCACCGCATCGTCCACCCGAGCCGCGTCCTGGCCTTTCATTCTGATCAACCTCCACCCTTCAGTACGCCCATGAGTTTCGCCGCCTGCGCCGCGCGCTCGCCGCCCAGCCCCGTTTGCGTGGCGACTTCCGCAAGCCCGCGCAGGGCGCCGAAGACGCCTCCACCGGCACCGCCACCTGAGCCAGCGGCACCACCTCCGCCCACTCCCGTGCCGGCAAAGCCGCCATTGGTGATGTCGTTCAATGCGCCTGCATCGGCACCGGCGGTGCTGGCCGACTCGGGCAATTCGGGGGCGTCCGGTGGGGCTTGGGATTCACCGCAGTTCAGCTGCATCAGACCGGCATCTGCATTGAGCTGGTCACTGGCCTGGATCTCGATGTGGGTGCCACTGAGATAGATGCCGCCGTCCGGCTTCAGCACGATGCGCGCGGCGCCGCAGGCCAGCTCCAGGTGCTGACCGACGCTGGTGATCTGGGCATTGCCGATCTTGATGCTTTGGATGTTGCCGACCGTGGTGAGGTCGTTCTGGCCGATAGCGGCACTGCGCTGTTCGCCCACCTTGAGATCAACGGCCTTGCCGATGTCCAGGCTGTAGCTGTCGCCGACCTTCATGCTGGCGGTCTTGCCGACTTGCGCGGACTGGCTGCGCCCCACTACCGTGTTCATGACCATGCCTACGTTCAGGCTGTAAGCCATGCCGACATTGGTCATCTTGGCCAGCCCGACGTTCTGCATCGAGGCCATGCCAATCGTCTCGGTCTTCATCTTGCCGACCTTGATCGACCAGTTCTTGCCGATCTTGTCGGACTCGTTCTTGCCGACCTTCTTGCTGCGGTTCTTGCCGACCGTGACCGATTCGTTCTTGCCGACGTCCTCGCTTCGGTTGTCACCGATGCTGATGGT
>CAZPHV010000097.1:0-12857 GCA_964586455.1 uncultured Aquimonas sp. | reverse complement strand
CCTTGCTTTCGAATTCGGTGCCGGCAATCTGGTTGTTCAGATTGGTGACGTAGGTCTGGTGGTGCTTGCCGTAGTGGAAATCGATGGTCTCGGCCGAGATGTGCGGGACAAGAGCGTCGCGGGCGTAGGGCAGGGCTGGCAGTTCGATGGCCATGTCGGGTCCTTCAGGCGAGCGTGGATGGGGAGGATCAATGCAGGTTGCCTGCACGGCACGGTACGGCCGGCGGGCCACGCAGCCCTGCTCGTCAGGATGGCGCTGTCGCGGAATCACTGCGCGGCCGGCTGGTGTGGGAAAATTGTAGCAAGTCGGCCGCGTGACCCGCCCGTGAGGGCGGCGCGGTCGCCTCGATCCTACTTTCCCCATGTTCAGAGCCCGCCATTGCTCGGGTGCTGATGGAGTCCGAATGAACGCCACCGTAGACCGCATCAAGGCCGTGCTGGCCGAACACCCCATCGTTCTCTTCATGAAGGGCACCCCGCAGTTCCCGATGTGCGGGTTCTCCTCGCGCACGGTCGAGGCGCTGAAGGCCTGCAGCGCCAAGTTCCATTCGGTGAACGTGCTGCAGGATCCCGAAGTGCGCGCCAACCTGCCGCGCTTCTCGAACTGGCCGACCTTTCCGCAGCTGTTCATCCACGGCGAGCTGATCGGCGGCTGCGACATCACGCTGGAGCTGCATGAGGCCGGCGAGCTGGCGCGGATCGTGGCCGAAGCGCAGAAGCCGGCATGAGCGAGGCTGCGAAGCCGCTTGCGGGGCGATCGCTTCTTGTCGTCGGTGCACACGGTGCGTTCGGGTCGGAAGTGGCGCGGGCGGCTGGCCGCGCCGGCGCCCAGGTGGTGCTGCTCGGTCGCCGTGTGCCCAAGCTGGGTCAGGTCTATGACCAGCTGGTGGCCGATGGCTCGCCCGAGCCGGCCATCTACCCGCTGGACCTCGAGGGCGCCACGCCGGCGGACTACGCGCAGCTGGCCGAAACCCTGCGTGCGGAGCTGGGCGCATTGCACGGCGTGCTGCTCGCCACCGCGGACTTCAAGCACCTGGCCTCGATCGAGAACAGCGAGCCGCTGGACATCGTCCGCGCCATCCACGTCAACCTGACCGCGCCGCTGATGCTCAGTCGCGCCCTGCTGCCGCTGCTGCGCGAAAGCGGCAGCGCCGAGCGCCCGTCTTCGCTGGTGTTCATGCTGGAAGACTGCGACCGCGTCAGCCGCGCCTACTGGGGCGGCTACGGCATCGGCAAACACGGCCTGGAAGGCGCATTCCGCATTCTGGCTGATGAGCTTGAAGGTTCGACGGTGCGGGTCAACGCAGTCCGCCCCGAGCCCACCCGCACCAACCTGCGCTCACGCGCCTACTTCGGCGAAGACCCCGGTCTGCTGCCGCCGGCGGCCGACCGCGCACCTGCAATCGTGGCCCTGTTCGACACCAGCGCCAGCGCGGCTCACGGCGAAGTGCGCGTGCCGTGAGCACCCTGTCGGCGGCGATCCTGCTGTTCATGATCCTGGATCCGCTAGGTAACGTGCCGATCTTCCTGAACTTGCTGAAGACCCTGCCGCCGGCGCGCCGGCGCTGGGTGCTGGCGCGCGAGCTGCTGATCGCGCTGGTGGTGCTGTTCGCTTTCCTCTGGGGCGGCCAGCACATCCTGTCGGCCATGCATCTGCGCCAGGAATCGGTGGCGATCGCCGGCGGAATTGTTCTTTTCCTGATCGGCATCAAGATGATCTTCCCCACGCCCGAGGGTCTGTTCGGCGAGACCCCGGATGGCGAGCCCTTCATCGTGCCCCTGGCGATTCCGCTGATCGCCGGGCCTTCCGGCATGGCGGCGGTGATGCTGATGTCCAGCAACGAGCCCGAGCGCATGGCTGACTTCAGCCTGGCCCTGTTCCTGGCCTGGCTGGCGACTGCAGTGATCCTGTTTTCTTCGACCTATCTCTATCGTCTGTTGGGTCGACGCGCGCTGGCTGCCATCGAGCGGCTGATGGGCATGCTGCTGGTCGCGCTGTCAGTGCAGATGTTTCTCGATGGCATCGGCACCTATCTCGCGCGCTCTGCGGCGGCCTGAAGTTCTACAGGGGAACGTTCGCCATCGAAACGTCATCCACCTGAGCAAGACTGATATCGACCACGGAGATGCCAATGGCCTGGATGACCCTCGATACGCAGCCGCCGCAGATCATTGCCCACCGCGGCGCCAGCGGCCTGCTGCCCGAGCACACACTCGTTGCCTATGCGCTCGGCCTGGGCCAGGGCGCGGATGTGATCGAGCCCGATCTGGTGCCCAGCCGCGATGGTGTGCTGATCGCCCGTCACGAACCGGCCCTGGCGCGCAGCACCGATGTGTTCCAGCGCGGCGAGTTCTCGCATCTGAAGCGCGACGGCGACTGGTGGAGCACCGACCTCGCGCTGGAGGAAATCCACCGCCTGCGCGCGCGCCAGCCCTTCGAGGGCCGCAGCGATCGCCACGATGGCTATCACGCGGTGCCGAGCTGGCGCGACATCCTCGACTGGGCCGCGCAGGCTGCGCTGGAGCGCGGGCAGGCAGTGAGCCTGTATCCGGAACTCAAGCAGCCCGCGCGCTTCGCAGCACTCGGCCTCGACCCCGTCGCGCTGCTTGCAGAGTCGATGCGCACTCTGCCCGCAGGCGTGGAGGTACGGGTGCAGTGCTTCGAGGTCGAAGCACTGCTGCGGGTGCATGAATCGACCGGCCTGCCCTGTACGCTGCTGCTTGAGCAGGGTGCCGACTGGCGTAAAGCCATCACCGAGCACGGTCACTGGTTGTGGGGTTTGGGCACAGACAAGCGCCTGCTCTGGGCCGGCCCTGGCCGCAGCAGCGGGCTGGTCGAGGTCGCACACGCTGGCGGTCTTCGTGTGCACCCCTGGACCTACCGCGATGATCGGGTGGGAGAGGGCTATGCCGACGTTCGCGAAGAGCTGCGAGCGGCCATGCGGCTGGGCGTGGACGGCGTGTTCTGCGATTTTCCGGCCACGGGCGTCGGGGTGCGCGAGAGCCTGCGCGCTGCCGACTGAAACACCTGCGCCGGTAGACGTGACTCGCGCCGCGCCGCATTGAGGTTCAGACGTACGCCTCTGCCTGATAGCGAACAACGCTCGCGTAGAACTTCTTATCCTGGGAGCTTCTCGTCATCGCGTTTCGGCACAGGTGTCCTGCAGAAACACCGAATCGTCGTGCCCGCGAAGGCGGGCACCCAGTCCAAGACTAGGCCCCGCCTTCGCGGGGGTGACAACCTAGGTAGTACTCGCGAGGTTTTTGCTTCTTGAATGTCGACCTGCGCGAGGGCGACGAACGCAGGCCGCGGGAGACTCTCCTTCGACTTCCCGGACTTCGTTCGCTGTCCGGCTTCCACAAGACGTGCTGGTGGATGCGCTGCGCTTATCCACCCTACACGAGCGAGGCTTCTCAGCGCCGCGCTGAAGTGCGAGTTCGATGTTTGAAGCAAGCACGTACGTTTCTGCTACTTGAGAGGAAATTCTTCCCAAGCCGCTGAAATTCGAGGAGAAATTCGGCGGGCTAACGCTCCGAATGCCCCGCCTCGTCATAGCCTCCGCGTGCGAACGCGGCGGGTTTGATCTGGTCGACGAAGGCGCGGGCCTGCGGGCTCAGGTATTTGCCCTTGCGGATCACCACGCCATAGCTGCGCGGCGGGAAATATTCGCGCATGTTGTGAACAAACAGGCGCTCACGGTCGGAGGCGTTGATGCAGATGCTGGTGACGATGCTGATGCCGAGCCCCATCGCCACGTACTGCTTGATGACCTCCCAACCGCCGACCTCCAGTGCCACCGTGTAGGGCACCTTGCGCTGCTGAAAGATCAGGTCGACCAGGCGATAGGTGGTCAGTCGCTTCGGCGGCAGGATCAGCCCGTAGGGCGAGAGGTCTTCCAGCGTCGGATGCTGCGCGCGCGCCAGCGGGTGGTCGGGTGGGGTGATCAGCACCGGGTCGAAGGAATACAGCGGCGCGTAGTCGATGTCGTTGGGCACGTCCAGCATCGAGCCGACAGCGAGATCGACCTCATCCGAACGGATCAGGGCCAGGCCATCCTTGCCGGTGACGTTGTGCAGGCGCAGCTGTACCTCGGGATGCGCGAGACGGAACTCCGCGATCAATTCCGGCAAGAGATAGAGGATGGTCGATGCGCCGGCGGCGATGTTCAGCTCGCCGCCTTCGAGACCTTTCAGCCGGCTGCTGAACTCGGTTTCGAGCGCGTCCAGCCCATCCACCAACGGGCGGGCCAGCTCGTAGAGAACCTGGCCCTCGCGGGTGAGGTTCAGTCGCCGACCGTGGCGCTCGAACAGGCTGACGCCGAGCTCGCTTTCCAGCGCGCCGAGCTGCAGCGAGACCGCAGGCTGACTCAGAAACAGTGCCTCGGCCGCGCGCGTGACCGAGCCCAGCCGCGCGGCGTGGCAGAACGCGCGCAGCTGCTTCAGTCGGCTGCCCTTGTAGTAGAAGCGTGCGGGCGATTTGCTCATCGCCGCCGGCTGTTTACGCGTTCTCGAAAGCGTCGGCCGCGGCCTGCGCTTGCCACCAGTGGCCGAGCTGACGCAGGCCTTCAAGGATGCTCACGCGCGGCTGGTAGCCGAAGTCGCGCCGCGCCGCACTGATGTCGTAGAAGTGCGTGGTCGAGAGCTGCTCGGCCAGAAAGCGCGTCATCACCGGCTCGCCCTTCAGCGGCAGCACGGTCCAGGTCGCCTCCATCGCAGCGCCTATCCAGTAGGCCGCACGGAAGGGAAGCAGATCTTTCACGATCGGCGCGCCGGCCGCCCGCAACAAGCCGTTGACGACTTCCGAGACCGGCTTGGGTTCGCCATTGGAAATGAAGTAGGCCTTGCCCGCGCAGCGCGCGCCAGGATTTCCATGCAGCGCATCGAAGGCATCCAGATGGGCCTGCGCGGCGTTGTCGATGTAGGTGGTGTCGATCTTGTTCTGGCCATCGCCCACGAAGCGCAGGCGCCCGGCTTTCGCGCGCTCGACCAGGCGCGGCAGCAGTTGGTTGTCACCGGGGCCCCAGATCAGGCGTGGCCGCAAGGCCACGGTGAGCAAGTCCGCACCGTTCGCTTCCAGCACGGTTTCTTCGGCCACCCGTTTGGTTGCCGGGTACCAGGCCTTGAAGCCGGTCGCCAGCGGCACGCGCGCTTCGGAGAGGCCGACCACCGGAGTCGATGCATGGTGGGTGACACTCGGCGAGCTGGTGTAGACCAGGGTGCGCACGTTGTTCAGGCGGCAGGCCGCGATGACGTTACGGGTGCCGCGGACATTGGCGTCGAAGTACTCGCGGAAACTGCCCCAGGCGCCGGCCTTGGCGCCGACATGGAACACCGCGTCGACGTTGGCTGTGGCGTCGGCGAGCGCGTCGAAATTGCCCAGATCAGCCTGGACCTGCTTCACGCCCAGCGCCGCCAGGCCCGGATACAGGCCGCGGTTGTAGCTGACGACGCTGAGCCCGCGGTTGACCAGACGCGTGCAGATCGCTTGCCCGAGAAAGCCGCCGCCGCCGGTGACCAGAATCTTCATGCCTTGCCCCTGCCGAGGATGTCGGTGGCCCAGCGCGCCAGCGCTTCGCGGCCGATTTTTGCATTGTGCCGGATGTCGACCGGAAAGCCCGAGTGGAACAGCACGTGCTGGATCCCGCGGGTGTGGGGATGGTGCCCGCCGAGGTTCAGCAACTCGGCCTCGATGGCCGTGCGTTCCCGGTTCACGCCAGGCTTGAGCTCTACGCACAACACCGGAGTCTGTGCGCCTGGCAGGCCCACGCCGACCAGCGCGGTGCGGCGGACATCGGTATGGGTGTTGAACACCGGCTCGACCTGCTCGGTGTACAGCGGACCGTCTGCGGTTTCGACGCGCTGGCTCTTGCGGCCGCAGAACCAGAGCCGGCCATGCGCATCGAACCAACCCAGATCGCCCATGCGATGCACGATGCGCTCGCCGCCTTCGGGCAGCGACTCGCGAATCTTGGCGATGCGCGTAGCGGACTCGCGCTGGAAGTAGGTGTCGGTGGCGGTGGGGCCGGCGACGCTGATCTCGCCAATCTGACCCGCGGGCAGTTCGCGAACGCCGCTCCAGTCCGCGATGGCCTCGTCGGTAATCGCAATGATGCGTACCGTATTGGCAGCGACCGGGCGACCTACGCAGGTGCCTGCGCCGGCTTCAGTGGCGGCACGTGTGTCGCTGAGCTCACGCCCCTCGATCACTGCCACCGGCAGGCACTCCGTCGCCCCGTACGGCGTCCAGATCTGCGCGTCCTCCGGCAGCATCGCCTGCATGCGTTGCACCACCGCAAACGGCACCGGCGCGCCCGCCGAGGTGACGCGTTTCAGACTGGGCAGGGTGATGCCGTGCTGCTCGCCGTAACGCGAGAGCGTGTCCAGCAACGCCGGCGAGCCGAACATCTGGCCGACGCCGAACTCGTTGATCGCAGCAATCAGCCGCTTCGGGTCGGCAGTCGCGGGACGCGTCGGGTCCATGTCCGGGATCACGCTGGTCAGCCCGAGTGCGGGGTCGAACAGTGCGAAGGGCGGGAAGGTCGGGAGATCCACACCGCCGGGCTCGATACCGAACGCACTACCGAGCAGTTCGATCTGCGCCACGAAATGGCGGTGCCGGTAGACCACGCCCTTGGGCACGCCAGTCGATCCAGAGGTGAACAGAATCGCCGCGACCTCGTCAGGCGCGGTATCCGCAAGCTGCGGGCCGGCGTTTGCTCCGAGCACTTCAATCTCAGCCAGGCTGTGGCCGCCAAACGGAAAGCGCCGCCCGGCGGTGACGATATGCCGTATGTGTCCGCGGCCCCAGCCCAGCAGCACGCGCGCGAGCTGGGCCAGCGGAATGCCGATGAAGCCGGCCGGCGCAGCCTCGTTCAGGCACTGCTTGAGCGCCCGGCGGTCGATGCCGGGGTCGATCAGCACCGGCACCGCACCCGACTTGAACAGCGCGAACATCAGCAGGAACAGTTCGGGCGAGGGCCGCACCATCAGCGCGGTACGCACGCCGCGGCCGATGCCGATCTTCGCCAGCCCGGCCGCGATCGCGTCGCTGCGGCGGTCCAGCTCGGCATAGCTCAGGGTCAGACCGTACTCGGCGCTGCCATCGGCGCGACGGCCCGACGGACAGCGGATGGCGATCTGGTCCGGGCGCTCCAGCGCCAGCCGCGGCAGGCTCGCGGCGATATTGCAGGGGGAGGTCATGGCTTGGATTCTAGCCGCTAGCAGCCTGTCGGGCTCTAGTGATAGCGGCGAAAGTTCGACTGCGCGAGGGCAGTTTTTCGACGATTCGCAGGCCGAGTGGGCTCTCGGCCAAGAATCGGCGGATTGGGGACCGCGGAGGCGGATTTGCAGCCCGGCCAGCCATGGTCCGACAGGCTGCCAGGTTGGCTTGTTTTCACCCTGCTAGGTCTCACCGCATCCACGCGGCCAAAGGTGCTACGGTGCGGCACCGAATGCGCTTGCCAAGAGTTGCCGCCGCGGCGGAAAGGTTCGGCGTCAAGCCTTCGGGGCGACCGCGGGAATCATGCTCAGGTGACCGCTGCGGCGTTGCTGCAGTTGCGATGAGGCGTCGCCGGTGCAGTCGGAGTCGTCGCGATCCGTGGTGCAGCGGCGCGAACTTTCAACTCCAACCTGCAGGGACGCGCGATGATGAACCGCTGTATTCGGCCGCTTGCAACCTGCCTCGTGATTTCGGCACTGACGCTCAGCGGTCGCGAACTCGCCGCGCAGCCGCTGGGCTCGGGTTTTACCTACCAGGGACAACTCAAGGAACTCGGGCAACCTGCCAGTGGGCTCTATGACCTTCAGGTGTGCCTCTTCGATAGCGCGAGCAATCCGATCCCCATCCAGTGCGCTCAGGATTTCAATGACGTCCCGGTCGAAGCCGGCCTGTTCGCGATCACCCTGGATTTCGGCTCGGCGCCGTTTTCTGGGCAGCAGCGCTTTCTGGAACTGCGCGTACGCCCGGGTGCCAGCGTCAGCGGCTACACGGTCCTGGCGCCTCGCCAGGTCATCCGCCCTGCGCCAGAGGCACTGCGGGCCAATGCGACATCTACCGCGCCCTGGTCCGGCCTGACGGGGGTGCCTTCCGGATTCGCGGACGGCATCGACGACGACTCGGGCGGCACGGTGACCAGCGTCGCCACTGGGGCCGGGCTTACGGGCGGTCCCATCACCGGCAGTGGTTCGATTGCTGTCGCGCCAGGCGGGATCGGTGCAGTGCAAATCGACCCGACCGAGGTCCAATCACGCGTCACCGGCTCATGCGCCCCCGGTTCCTGTGCCCGGCACATCAATCAGGACGGCAGCTTGGTCTGCGATCCCGCGGCAGTGGGCAGCGTGACCTCGATCGCGACCGGCGCCGGGCTCACGGGCGGTCCGATCACCGGCAGTGGGTCTGTCGCCGTCGCGCCGGGCGGTATAGGCGCTGCCCTGGTCAACAGCGCCCAAGTACAGTTGCGGGTCTCTGGCGCATGCGCAGTTGGGCAAACCATTGCCGCAATCAACACGGATGGCACCGTGCAATGCGCGGTGGGTTCAACCGCGCCGAGGCAATCGGCGCACTTCATGGACGTTGGCGCGTCGCGATTCACGTCGACGACCCTCGATCCGGCCGGCAATCCTGTGATAGTGACCCTCTCGGTCGGGCCGCAAGGCTCAGGCAGCGGGTTGTTGAACATTTTTCGCTGCCACAACGCAGCCTGCACGACGCTTCCTTCGCTAACCAAGATAGACATAGTGTCGTCTTCAATGGATGCGGGCGTGGGCGCGGACGGAATCGTTCGAGTCGGTTTCTCTGGAGGCTCTCCAGTAGCCGTGCGCTATCTCAGATGCGCAAACATCGCATGCACCAGTTTCACCAACCGGCCGATTTCCTCCGGCTCAGGCGGGCACCGGATGTCCTCTCGCGGCATGGCACTCGATTCGGCAGGCCTCGCGACCTTCGTGGCTGAGGACCAGACCGACCAGACGCTGATGTTCCGGCGATGCCTTGACGTGCAATGCAATTCGCTGGGGCCACAACAGCGCATCGCGGGGGCCGCGGGTGCGACGCCTTCGATTGCTTTTCGCGCGGATGGACGACCCGTGATTGCGTCAGGCACACACAGCCAGGTTTCGATATCGCAATGCAGCGATGCCGATTGCGTTTCCCCTACGGTCAACACTTTTGCCAGGAATGGCCACGCCTCCGACGTGGTCGTTCCTATCGACGACCGACCCATCGTCGCCGCGATGGACAACGACAGCAACTTCGGCTCGTCGAGTCTGTACCTGCATCGTTGCGATACGCAGGCTTGCACCTCAATCACCTCACGCTTCATTTCTTCCAGCCCTTCGCAGGGTCTGCTGAAGAGCCCTCGAATATGGCTCAGCAGTGAAGGGTTGCCTGTGATCGCGTTCGGCGTTGGCGGGGGAAACAGTTGGCAGCTGGCCTCCTGTGCTGACATGAACTGCAACAGTGTTGCCGTTGCAAGCGTGCCTATTGTCAATGCAGCGTTTTCGGGCGAGGCCGACGCCACGCCGGGAATGGATGGATTTCCCTTCATCGCTGCCCAGAACGTTGACGCCGATCTGCGGGTGGTCAAGTGCTTCTCTTCCGGGTGCGAATGACGTGAGGCGTGCTCCGTGCTGACTGATGCACCACCCACGGCACGAGGCCTTGGGCCTCGAGGCGCCGCGAGGAACATCTTGATGGTCCTGATGCTTCTGGCAGCGCATGCGTTCGCCACAGCGGAAACCCAGCCGCCCAGCGTTGGCGGCCTGTCGGTCGAGCGCGCCGTCGTCGCCGCAGGAAGCGGGCGCTCCAGCGGGGGCGCATTCGTCATCAGCGGCACCGTGGGCCAGCCAGACGCAGAACCGTTGCAGCCATCGACGGGCGGCGACTTCGCGATTACTGGCGGGTTCTGGATCACTGAAACCGCGGTTCCGGAAACGCTCTTCCAGGACGGGTTCGAGGGGCTGCAGTAGCGTTCAGTTCAACGAACGAGCCGGCACCCAGAATGTGCAGCGCAGGGTGACAAAAATCGCAATCCAGTCGCGCCGCGCGCTGGCAAGGCGGTGAAGTACGGCGCCAAGGCCCGCGCTGCTACCATCCACTCGTTCGCATCCCCAAAGGGTCTGCCATGGCCAGTGTCCAGCCTCGAAGCGGTGAGTTCAGCTATGCCGACTATCTCGCCTGGCCCGAGAGTGAGCGCTGGCAGCTGCTTGATGGCCACGCGTATTCGATGGCGCCCCCCAGTCTTGCCCATCAGCGTGTGGTGTTCGAGCTCGCGAGGCAGATCGGCAATCAGCTGGAGGGCCACCCTTGTCAGGGCTTCGCGGCGCCCGTCGGCGTCCGCCTTCCTGCAGCAGATGAGGCCGATGCCGAGATCCGCACCGTCTTCGAGCCCGATCTGCTTGTCGTCTGCGACCCTGGCAAGCTGGATGCGCGCGGCGTGCGTGGCGCGCCGGATTTCATCATCGAGGTGCTCTCGCCCAGCACCGCAGCATTCGATCTGGTCGACAAGCGCCAGCGCTACGAGCGCGCCGGTGTCGGCGAGCTGTGGTTGATTGATCCGATCTCAGGCGTGCTGACCGTGTATCGCCGCGAGGGTGAGCAGTTCGCGGCGGCCGATATCCGGGTGGGCGAGGGACGAATCGCGGTGCAGTCGGTGCCCGGTCTGGTGTTGGATCTGGACTTCCTGCAGTCGTTGAGGAATGCCGAAGAAGCTGCAGCCTACGAGGCCTGAGCGCGCAGCGGTTCGCGCCTCAGCCTCGCCACTCCACACCGATCACATAGCTTCGCGGCGCACCCGGAAAGTAGCGGCGCTCGCCGAAGCCGAAGTCGGCGCGCTCGGCGTAGCGCACGTCTCCCAGGTTTCGGATCGCCGCAGTCAGGCGCCAGCCCTCGCTGAGCGCGCGCGACCAGCGCAGATGCGCAAGGTCATGGCCGCGATGCCAGAAGGTGTTGCCGGCGTCGGCGTAGTAGCCGCCCTGGTGCTGCCACTCCAGCTCGAACTCGCCGATCTGATCGAAGTTGCGGCGCAGGCGCAGGCCCCCCAGCCACTCGGGCGCGGTGTCGACGCGGTTGCCGAAGCGGATCGTCTCGCCGCCGCCCAGGGCGCGCTCGAAGCGGTAGGTCTGCTCCGACCATGCGAGGTTGCTATCCAGCCGAACATCCATCGGCAGCTGCAGGGCCAGCTCGAACTCGACTCCGACATGGCGGCTGCGCCCATCGGCGACATTGAAGCCGGCGGCGTCGCGGAATATGCTGCCGCGCTTGTCCATTGCGTAGGCCACGGCTTCGATGCGACCACCGGGCAGGGGCAGGCCGCCGCCAAGCTCGATCGATTCGGCGCGCTCCGAGCCCAGTTCGGCCACACTCTGGCCGCGCTGCAGTCGATACAGCTCGCCGACCTGTGGCGCGCGAAACGCGCTGGCAGCCCGCAAAAAGATGCGGCGACCGGCCGCGTCCACCCTCAGCAGTCCAAGGTTCGCCGTGGGCCGAGTGAAGCGGTCGCTGCGGTCATCCGGGCGCTGGAACAGACAGCCGCCGAAACCGCAGGCGCTGCCGTCTTCGCGCAGATTGCCGCTGGCCATGCGGTTGTCGTAGCGGTAGCCGATCGACTCGACGCGGGCGCCGCTCTGCAGGCTCCACAGCGCACCCAACGGTGCGTCCCACTGCAGGAAGGCCGCAGCAGTGTCAGAGCGCACGCGATAGTCGTAATGACGTCCCGCGGGGCGGGTCGCGTTCTGCGCCGCGGTGCCGGTGGTCAGCGCTGCGATCTGGTTTTGCAGCAGATCGCCCTGTGCGAACTCCAGGTCGAGCCCGCTGCGCAAAGCGCCGCCGAGCGTGGCCAAGCCCAGCTGCAGGCCGAGGCTGTCGCTGCCGTTTTCTTCGATTGGTTTGCCGGGAATGAAGTGCTGGATGAACTCGCCACGATCGCTGCGCGCATACGGCGTGATCGAAAGCTCAGTCGCGTCCAGCGCGAACTGCCAGCGCCCCGAAAGCCGGGCCGACTGGGCCTTCCGATAGGCCTCGGGGTTCGGATTCAGGCGCCGCCGCGCATCGGCAAAGGCGCGGTCACCGGTGATATAGCCGGCGGTGTCCTGGTCCAGTGCCTGTGCGGAGAACAGGAACTCGGGTGCGCCTGGCGCCTGCGGCAGCGCGAACTGCGCCAACACGCGCTGCTGCGCATAGCCCTCGTCTACGCGGAAGCTGCCGCTTTCTGTGGCAGAGACATCGATGCGGAAGGGGCGCGCTGCATCACCCCCGGGTAGGCCGGCGATCAGCTGCAGGTACTCGAAGCTGCCGGCGCGCACGCTCGCGCGCGCAGGCGTGTCGATGCGCGGCGCGCGCAGATCGATGACGCCGTGCAGCGCATTGCTGCCGTGCACTGCGGTGCCGGGTCCGCGCAACACTTCCAGTGCGCCGGCCAGTTCCAGCGGCAGCTCGAACAGCTGATTGACGTTGCAGAAGCCAGCCGGGCGTATCGGTACGCCCTGTTCCAGCACCAGGAAGGCGCCGCAGGCGCCGGTGCCCGCCAGCACCGGTGAGCGGATCGACAGCAGTTGCTCCTGTCCGCTGCCGCGGCTGGCCCAGGTTCCCGGCACACGGGCGAACACCTCTTGGGCGTGTTGCGGCGCGATCCGGTTCAGGGTGTCCGCATCCAGACGCGAAGCGGCAACGCCTTCGGCTTGCGCCGCGCGTGGCGCGCGCGCACTGACGTGGATGGCGTCGAGCGCCGCAGGGTCTTGCGCGGCCAGCAGCAGGGGCAGGGCAATCAGCACGGGGGCCTTCAAGGTTTGGACACGGCCGCGAAGACTAGTGTAGTGCTTCGTTTTTCTTAGAACTTAAGCGCCTGTTGGCGCGGATGACC
>CAZPHV010000096.1:0-13613 GCA_964586455.1 uncultured Aquimonas sp. | reverse complement strand
AAGAACCTGTTTCGGTTCTTTGCGCTCAGCGCCACGCTGCCCGAGCGTCGCGGAGCCTCGCTGCTTCCCCTCTCCCCTTGTGGGAGAGGGGCCGGGGGAGAGGGGAAGGACGCTTGCCGCGAGGTTTGCCCCCTCTCCCCAACCCCTCTCCCACAAGGGGAGAGGGGCTTCACGCCGGCCTTGTCGGGAGCCCGCTGACACACGACGCCCATCAAGACCGTGATTGGGTTCTTTGCGCTCAGCGCCACGCTGCCCGAGCGTCGCGGAGCCTCGCTGCTGTCGTGCTGGGCTCAGGCGCCCGCGTTGAACAGGCGCTGCAGGTCGGAGTCATCCAGCCGTCGCCACTCGCCTTCAGCAAGCCCGTCCAGAACCAGGCCGCCGACTGCGCTGCGATGCAGTTCGGCGACGCGGTTGCCCATCGCGCCAAACATGCGGCGCACCTGGTGGTAGCGGCCCTCGTGCAGGGTCAGGCGGGCGCTGTGTTCGCCGAGCCGCTCGAAGCCGGCCGGTTTGAGCGGGGTGTCTTCGCCGTCGAGCATCAATGTTCCGCTGCCGAACACCTCGGCCTCGTCGCCGCGCAGGGGGTCGGCGACGACGACTTCGTAGACCTTGGGCACGTGCTGCTTGGGCGAGATGATCCGGTGCAGCAGGGCGCCGTCATCGGTGAACAGCAACAGGCCCGAGGTTTCGCGATCGAGCCGGCCGACCGAGGACAGCGCCGGGTCGCGATGGCGATAGCGTTCCGGCAGCAGTTCGTAGATCAGCCGTCCGGTGTCCTTGGCCGAGCAGGTGTAGCCGGCCGGCTTGTGCAGCATCAGGGTCAGCGGTGCGACCGGGTCGAGCTCATCGCCATCGAACAGCACATTGGCGGGCTCGACATTGGCATCGTGGCGCAGCGGCGTACCGGCGCGATCGGTGATGTAACCCTCGCGGCACCAGCCTTGGACTTCGCGGCGGCTGCCATAGCCGAGGTTGGCGATCAGGCGGTCAAGGCGCATGGGCCTATCCGTGTTCGAAGGGGGCGCGATGATCCGGCATGCGCGGCTGTGGCGCAAACGGGGCAGGGCGGCGATGCAGGCGCGGCGGGCTCGCAGAGCGGTGGGTCGAGACCCACCGGAACCACACGCTGGCCCCGGTGCGGATGGTGTAGGTCGATTCAAGGGTGCGAGCGCGCGTGCAGAGGCAGGTGCGGCGCACTCGCCGCGTGCGTCGTGGCAGGCACCCGGGCGGTCCATGCCTCCGGAGAACGGCTTGAGGTGGTTCCGGGGTTCGGTGGGTCGAGACCCACCCTTCTATGAGTCAACCTGTGTCAAGTGCCTCGACGGATGTTCCCGGTGTGTTGTTTCTCTGGTTCTGCTCTCCGTGGAAATGATTGGCTCCGTGCTGCGTGTCGAATCTGACAAAGTGCCGGCTTTGCGTTACGTGGGCGCGATGCGCTGGCAGAAAGTCATGCCTGTGCCGGCTGCCACTGCAGTCGGCTGCGGCGCGGTCCGTCCGCGCTGACGAGCAGTTCCAGCGCGCGGCCCTCGCGCTCGAAGCGCAGGCGCTCCGCGGCGACGCTCGACTCCAGCGCCTGCACCTGCCAGCCATCCTCGCTGAGCTCGCTGCGGTAAAAGTCGACCACCTCGCGCAGCGGTGCAGGGCCGGCATAGGCAACCCGCCCTTCACCCGCGCCCTGCGCGTAGGCCACGCGCACGAAGCCGGGCAGGCGCGGGATGTCGGCGGGGTCGCTGCCGCCGACATCCCCGCTTGGCAGCTGCAGCGCGGCCAGCGCCGCGGTGGCCGCCGCCAGTGCCGCGCCGCCCTGCACAAGCGGCGTGCGCAAGGCTTCACTGGCCTCGGTCACGAGCCCCTCCAGGGGCTGGCCGAGCTTGGGCAGGGTCGTCGTCAACGCCTCGGCTTGGGCACGGAGCTCGGCCGCACGCGCCGCGGCTTCGGGCGCCAGCGTTTCGAGCACCCGCGCCGGGTCCGTCGCCAGAGCGGCCTGGCCTTCGGCGAGACGCGCCCGCGCCTCTTCCGTCAGGGCGCGGGCGGTTCGGGTGGCCTCATCCAGCGAGGCCGCGCCGAGCGATTCCAGCGGCGCTGCCAACACCGGCACGCGCTCGGCCAGCTCGGCGCGACCGCTCTCGACCGCCGCCGAGCCCCACTGCCACAGTCCGAACACGGCCGCCGCTGCGAGCGCCAGCACCAGCAGCGGCAGCCCGATCAGGGCCAGGCCACCGACCACCCAGACCCAGCGCGGCAGGCGGCGCATCGAGAGGTTGGGAGTCATGCCGAAGCGTCCTCGCTGGGCCAGCGGCTGAAGCGCGCGGGCAGGGCGTTACGGCCGCGGCGCATCAGCTGGCGCAGTCGGCCGCTGCGTCGCCCCAGCGTGCGTGCGGCGCGCTCCACTGCCGCACCTATGGCGGCGTACAGGTCGCTGCGGGTGTCCTCGACGACCACATCGGGTTGGCCGGGCAGCTGCAGCTGCAGGCGACAGCGCTTGTCGACCCCGCCGCGGTCGGCGTTGATATCGGAAAGGCGCACCACCACGCGCTGCACGCCTGCGCCGATGCGGCCCAAAGCGAAGCGCAGGCGCCGCTGCAGGTGCGCGTTCAGGCCCTCGGTCAGTTCAAAGCCTTGGGTGTGGGTATCGATGAGCATGGCTGCCTCCTGAAGGGGTTGGGGGGTGTTTGCCCCGGGTCAGGAATACGGCCGCCAACAGTTCGAAAAAAGCAGGTATTGTCTTTGCCATTGTCAGGAAAGAGCAGTAGATCATGGAACGCCTCAACTACCGCCAGCTGCAGCAGTTCTGGACCGTGGCCCGCGCCGGCAGCGTGCGCGCCGCCGCCGAGCAGCTCGGCCTCGCACCACAGACGCTGAGCGGCCAGATCGCTGCTCTGGAACTCAGTCTCGGCACCGCCTTGTTCCAGCGTATCGGCCGGCGGCTCGAACTCACCGAGACCGGCCGCATGGTGCGCGCCTATGCCGACGAGATCTTCGAGCTCGGCGATGCCCTGCAGGAGGCGGTGTCCGAAGCGCGCAAGGCGCGCGTGCGGCCGCTGCGGGTCGGCGTGGCCGAGGTGGTGCCGAAGTCGCTGGCCTACGAGCTGCTGTCGCCGGCCCTGGCGCTGGACCCGGCCCCGCGTCTGCACTGCCGCGAGGACAGCTTGCCGCGGCTGCTCGCCGAGCTCGCCCTGCATCGGCTGGACCTGGTGATCAGCGATCGTGCGCCCAGCGGTGAGTTCGAGATCAAGGTGCACGCGACCCTGCTCGGCGAATGCGGCACCGCCTTCCTGGCCGCGCCGGCGCTGGCCAATGCCCTCCGGCCTGGCTTTCCACGCAGCCTGCAGGGCGCGCCGATGCTGATGCCGGGCGCCGACAGCCGGGTGCGTGCGGGCCTGCAGCGCTGGCTCGACGGCCACAAGCTGCGCCCGCGCATTGTCGGCGAGTTCGAAGACAGCGCACTGATGAAAGCATTCGGCGCGGCCGGCGCAGGCGTGTTCGTGGTGCCGGCGGTGGTGGCGGCCGACCTGTGCGCGCGTCAGGGTGTGGCCGAAGTCGGCCAGGCGAAAGAGATCCGCGAGCGTTTCCATGCGCTGGCCGGGTCCCGGCGCGAAGGGCATCCGGGCGTGCAGGCGATCCTGGAAGCGGCGCGCGGGCGACTGTTCGCGGAGGGTTGACGCGCAGACGTTCGTGAACTTCCCGTCATGGCCGGCGGTCGCAGCGCCGCCAGTTCGGCAATCGGGAGGGAAGTCATGCAGAAGAGCAGTTGCCACACCCGCGGAGTGTTTGCCTTGATCGCGCTGGCCTGCTGCGGCCCGGTCATCGCAGTCGAAACCGAAGCCGACGACAGCCTGCGCGTCACTGCCGAGGCCGCGCTCGCGCGCATCGCGCCGAACCTGGCCGTCGATGCGGTACGACCGGCGGCGATGCCGGGGCTGATCGAAGTCGAAGCCGGCGGGCAGTTGCTCTATCTCAGCGCCGACGGGCGTCACCTGCTGCAGGGCAGTCTGATCGACACGGTGGAGCGCATCGATCTGAGCGAGCGCCGGCGCCAGTCCACCCGCAGTGAGGTTCTGCAGACGCTGGACCCGAAGCAGACGATCGCGTTCGAGGCGGCTGAAGAGCGCCACCGCGTGACCGTGTTCACCGCGCTCGAGTGCGGCTACTGCAAGCGCTTCCACGCTGACATCGAGGCCTATCGCGCGGCTGGAATCAGCATCGACTACGTGCTGATTCCGATGGGCGGTGAGGGCTCGGAAGGCGATCTTGCCGGTGCTCGCGTGCACTGCGCCGCCGACCGCCAGGATGCCTTCACCCGTGCCACCGCGGGCGAGCGCATCGAGGGGCCGATGTGTGATTCGGGCTATGACGCAGGCAAGGCGCTGGCGGCGCGGCTGGGCATTCGCAATACGCCGATGATTGTGCGTGGCGATGGCAGCGTCAGTGGCTACCAGAGCCCGGCCGAACTCAGCGAATCGCTGGCGGGTTTGGCCCGATGACGGGCGCAGCGTGGACAGCGCACACCGCGGCGTGCGCGCGATGCGGCTCGGCGGGGAGATTGATGTGACGTCTGGACTGGGGGCGAGGTTCTGGTAGATGCGCTGCGCTTATCTACCCTACAAGTGCGAGCGACGCCTTGTGCCGTGCGAAGTCAGGCGCCTTTGCGCGCGCAGCGCGTAGGGTAGCTAAGCGCAGCGCATCTACCAGCGCATGCGAGAGACGCTTTGCCTCGGACGAAGCCGAAGAGTCTGCGGCCAAGCGCGAGCCACTGCCGAAAGTGGTCAGAGCAGACTGCGCTGCGCGCGGGTGAGTTTGGACACGGCGTAGTCGTGGGAGCCGCGAAGCAGCGCTTTGAGCTCAGACGTGGCCAGTGCCTTGGCTTCGACGCGCTGCACCCAGTGTGCTCGCGCCAGGTAAGGCGCTGGCCGCAGCCCGGGTCGATCGGTGAACTCCAGAAAGCGCTCGGGGCCGACGCGAAAGCTGAGGTAGCCGGCCTGCGCACCGCGCAGACAGAGCACGGCGAACATCTTGCCACCCACCGAGAACACCAGATCGTCCTGCCACTTCACCTCGGCGACGACGCCTGGCCAGTCGGCGCACAGGGCGCGCAGCGCGGTTTCGTTCATGATTTGAATCTTCTCCTGAGCCCGGGTCATGCCTGCCGGCACGGCGCGCTCAGAACCCCAGCGGGATACCAAACACGAAGAAGCTCACCAGCAGACTGGTCCAGACCAGCAGGAAGGCGATCGAGTAGGGCACCATCATCAGCAGCATTTCGCCGAAGCTGAGCTCGGGTCGGTAGCGGCGCATGAAGGCGAGAATGATGCCGGCGTACATCATCATCGGCGACACCACATTGGTGGCCGAATCCGCGACGCGATAGGCCGCGGCGACGAGATCCGGGGTCATCTCGGGGCTGACGAAGTACAGCATCGGAATGAAGATCGGCCCCAGCAGCATCCACTTCGAGGTGAGTCCGCCGATGAACAGATTGATCGCGGCGGTGGCCAGCACGAAGCCGATCAGCAGCAGCACCGGCGACTCATCCAGGCTGAGCGCCAGCAGGCCTTGGCCGCCCAGGTAGGTGATCCAGGCGCCGAGCCCGCTGTAGGTCAGCAGACCGAGGAAGTTGTAGGCGAAGAAGGTCAGCACCAGAATGTAGCCGATGGTGTTCATCTGCTTCACCATCGCGTCGACGACATGCTGCGGACGCTTGAAGGTTCCCGCACCGATGCCGAAGCCGATGCCGACGCAGGCGAAGAACAGCGAGATCAGCAGGATCACGTTGTTCATGTAGGGCAGCACGCGTCGACCGCTGTCGTCTTCGAACGCAGCCAGCGGGCCGAGGATCAGTCCGGCAATCAGCGCGGCCGCCACCAGCAGGCCGATGCCCGCGCCGACCAGACCGCGGCGTTCTTCGGCGCTCAGCGCGAACTCGCCGAGACCGAGATCCGCCGGCACCACGAAGGGCTGCTTTTCCAGCTTGGGCTGCACGAACCAGCGGGTCACCAGCGCGCCGGTGGCGGCCAGCACGAAGGTCGAGGTGACCATGAACCAGTAGTGCATGGTCGCTGCCTGCAGCGGCTCGCCCGCGGCATTCGCGAAGGGCACGCCCTGGGCCTCGGCGAAGGCCTGCGCGTTGACGCCGATGATCACGTCGATCGGCGTGCCCGGCACCAGATTGGCCGAGAAGCCAGCAGAGACGCCGGCGAACGCCGCGGCCATGCCGATCAGCGGGTTCTTGCCCATGCCGGCGTAGAGCATGCCGGCCAGCGGGATCAGGATCAGATAGCCGGCGTCGGTGGCCAGCGAGCTCAGGATGCCCAGCAGCACCAGCAGCAGGGGCAGCAGCGCCTGCGGCACCAGCAGGGCCATGCGTTTGATCAGCGCGCTCAAGAGGCCCGACTGCTCGGCGATACCGATCGCCAGGATCACCACCAGGATCACGCCGAGCACACCGCCACCGAAGCCCAACCAGTTGGTCAGCAGGGCGTTGTCGAAGATCCAGCGCACCTGCGCGGCCTCGGCCATGCTGCGGATGCTGTAGCTCTGCAGCTCGCCGCCGGCGCCCATGCTCTCGAAGGTATGGCCGCCCATCAGCACCGAGCCGACGAAGGCGATCACGAAGAAGGCCATGAACAGCAGCACCGGATCGGGAATGCGTTTGGCCCAGCGTTCGATGAAACCGCCGTCCGCGCTCTGCCGTTCGCTCATGTGTCGAGGCCCGTGTGATGACTGGCCCGCGAGCGTACTGCATGCGCTCCGGTCGGTGCATGCCGCGCAGCCTGCGCAGCTGTTCGGATGCAGAGTGCAGACCGCGCTCGGTATCCGTACTGGCGGTCAGGACTTCGACATGGCCGCCCGCAGCAGCTTGAAGCCCGGCGTGGCGGCGATCGTATCGACGCGGCCGAATCGCGCCGCCAGCACGGCTTCGTAAGGCAGGTGGGCGTTGGCGACGATCCAGGCCTCGCCGCCCGCATTCAGCGCATCGGCGGCCGCGTGAATGAAGGCCTGGCCGATCGCCGGCAGACCGCGGCCGCCGGCGTGGAAGGGTGGGTTGCAGAGGATGGCATCGAAGCGCCCATCGACACCGAGGGTGACGTCCTGCCAGTGCACGCGCACCGGCACCGGCGCCGCGCGCAGGTTGTAGCGCGACAGCGCGACCGCGCGCGCGCTGGCTTCGAACAGATCCAGCGAGGTGATGCCCGGACAGCGTTCCAGCGCCGCGGCCGACAACACGCCGAGCCCGCTGCCGAGATCCGCCACTGCGCCTGACAACGTGGATGGCAGATGTTCGATCAACAGCGCGCTGCCGGTATCGATGCGATCGACCGCGAACAGACCGGGTGCGCCGAGCAGCGGCGTCGACCACACTCCCTGGGTTGTCGCGATCTCTGTCGCCAAGGGACGTGCGTCGTCCAGATGGCTCCACTGCGCACAGCGTTCGGCATCGCGGCTGCGGGCCTGCGCCAGCAGCACTCGACACTTGTGCTTGCTGTGCACTTCGATGTCCGCACACAGCTGGCGCAGATCCGACTCGAACGCCTTCGCGCCGGCGTCGTTGGCGACCGCGCTCAGCAGCAGGCCGTCGTCCGCGAGCGCCGTCAGTGCGCGCGCAGCTTCGGCGCGCGCGGCCTCGCGCTGGCGGGCCGGGCTGAGCAGAATCAGGCCCGGCGGTGGTCGTGCAGGTACCGGCGTGCCCTGCGTGCCGTCACCGGGCTCGGGGTCCGCACAGGCCACGCCCTGCAGCCGCAGCGCATCCACCCAGGGCCGGAAGTCCTGCGCCGCGCGCAGATCGAACCCCGGAGGCAGGAACAAGCCGGGCCGTGCCCCCAGCCACAGCGCCTCACGCTGCGGCAGCGACAGCGACTGCAGGGCCCAGCCCAGCGCGGCGGTGGCCGGATCCAGGTCGGCCGCCATTCGACTCAGGCACTCACCGCATAGGCGCGCAGGGCTTCCAGCGGCACCACGCCCAGCGCATTCAGATGGGTCGATGCCAGCACCACATCAGGGGCAAGCCCGTGCTCGTAGGCCTCCATCCAGCGCATTGCGCACAGACACCAGCGGTCGCCGGGTTTGAGGCCGGCGAAATCGAAGTCGGGCCGCGGTGTCGACAGATCGTTGCCGCGCGCCTTCGAGAACTCGAGGAAGCGCGCGCTCATCACCGCGCACACCACATGCAGGCCGCGGTCTTCCGGGTCGCTGCGGCAGCAGCCGTCGCGAAACCAGCCGGTCATGGGTTCGGTGCCGCAGGGCTCAAGCGGCAGGCCGAGGACGTTCAATGCACTCATCAGGCTTTCCTTGGATCGACGCGCAGCGGGGGCAGCGCAATGGCCGAGGTTAGCCGAGCCGAGGTCACTGCCACATGCTGCTGCGCGCCATCACTGTGCCGGCGGCTGCCAGCGGAAGCCCGAGCGCTGCGCCAGCGTGTCGGTGTCCAGCACCTCGGTGTAGCGCTGGCCGCGGATGATCCAGGTCGGATACTGGGTGATGCTCTCCGACACGCAGGCGAAGGCGACGGGCCCCCTGCGGCCGTTCGGGCTGCACTCGACGTAGGGCAGGTGCTCCTGCGCTGCGCCGAAGCGGTCCTTCTGCTGCTGACAGTTCGGGCACCAGAAGGCGCCGTAGAACTTCGCGCCGGTCGAGTCGAGGTGCTTGGCCAGGGCGACCAGGCGCGGGTCCTCGCGCGGGCCGATCCAGCCCATCGCGCTGGCGTGCATCATGCCGAGCACGGCCACCAGCACGATCGCATGCTGGGCGATCAGGGTGCCCCAGACCGGCTTGACGCCCGCGCGCTCGCGCTCCATCAGCACCAGCACGAAGATCGCCAGAATCACCGCCTGTGAGGCCAGGCACCAGGCGCACACGGCCTGCAGGGCGATCAGGCCCGACAGGGTCAGATACAGGCTGATCGCAAGGCCGATCGCCGAGACGCTGAACAGTCGCTTCCAGCGCGGCCCCGGCTTGCCGCGCGCAAGTGCGAGGAACAGCAGCACCAGATAGGTCACAAAACCCCAGACCGCCACCGGCACGCCCAGGAAGCGCGACCAGCGGCTGCCCTGCACCACCTCGCAGCCTGAGCCCTCCGTACAGAACGCCGGCAGGCCGCCGGACAGGGCGCCCCAACTCAGGTACGCGGTGATCAGCAGGCCCAATGCGGACAGTGCGATCAGTGCGAGCTCGCGTGGCCGACGCGGTGGCGCCGGGGTGCGGGTGGAGCTGCTCTGGGCGGGGCGCGGCGCGGGCTTGCTGCGGGTCTTGCGGGTCATGGACGGCGGGTTCCTTGCGTGCACTTCGCGGAGGTTCAGTCCGCCATTTGAGGCAAGCGGCGCGCGCCATGCAAGCCCTCGTCACCGGATGAGCCCTCACGTGACCGCGGGCACTTGTCCGAACTTGTTCAATGCAGGTACTTTCCGGCCGGCTGCGCGGGGGCGCAGCGGATCACGTGGAAACCAATTCGGAAGACGGGCGCGGAGCGCCCGCCCGATTCATCAGCTCGCGGGGAGACTTCACATGCGTATCAAATGGATCGCGGCCGGAATCGGCTGCGCGCTGGTGGCTGCGGCTGCCCTGCTCTGGCAGCCCGAGCCCGCACCGGCACCAAACCTCAAGCCCTTCGGCGGCGACTTCTGGGCCCATCGTGTGGCCTATCCGAGCATGCATTTCAGCCCCAGCTGGTATCGCGATGCCGAGCGTGAAGACGCGCGCGTCGCCTCCGGCGTACCGGCCGGCGAGCACGCCAATTACCTGCTACAGCGCTCGGCTTCGCCGATCCCCATGGACACCGGCGCCTGGACCTTCCTCGGCCCGCAGCCGAAGGTGTTCAACAACTACGGTCGGGTCACCGGCCGCATCAACGTGGTCGCGGTCGATCCGCGTGGCCCCGATGCCCAGGGCCGGCACACGGTCTACGCAGCCGCGGACGGCGGTGGCGTCTGGAAGAGCGAGGACTGCTGCGGCGCCGACACCACCTGGCGCAACGTCACCGACCAGCCCGACATCAACAGCATCGCGATCGGCGACCTCTACCTCGACCCCAACAACCCGGACGTGGTCTACGCCGGCACCGGCGATCTGCGCTACGGCTCGTTCTCGTTTGGCACCGCCGGCCTGCTGAAAAGCACTGACCGCGGCGAAACCTGGAGCGTGCTCGGCGCCGACATCTTCACGCCCTTCTATCCGCCCTCGGCGGGTCTGGGCTTCCCGCAGTACCAGGCGATCGGCAAGGTCATCACTGACCCCGCCGATTCCGACACCGTCGTGGTCGGCACCAAGACCGGCCTGTACTTCAGCTACGACGGTGGCCAGCAGTGGGACGGCCCCTGCGTGACCAACCCGCACGACAGCCAGCGTCAGGACATCACCGGTCTGAGGGCTGTGCCGCGCGCCGGCGGTGGCACCTGGCTGTACGCCGCGGTAGGTACGCGCGGCAACCCGACGCCGGTGCAGCCCGACCTGGCAAACCTGGGCGCAAACGGGGTCTATCGCGCGGAGATGCCGAGCAGCGGCTGTCCAGGCCCGGCCAACTGGACCCTTCTGGCCAACGGTTGGCCGGCCGGCACCGGCGACGGCAGCCCCGCCGGCAAGGTGCTGGGTCGCATCGAGCTGGCAGTGGCGCCTTCGAACCCGCAGATCCTCTATGCGATGGGCGCGCACGCGACCCAGAGCAACGTGTTTGGCGTCTGGCGCAGCAATGACGGCGGCGACAGCTGGACCCAGACCGCGGTGACTGCCAACGTCGAGGGCAACGGCTGCGGCAGCGCTGCCGGCGGTGGCCAGCAGATGTGGTACGACGCCAACTTGTCGGTGGATCCGAACAACCCCGACCGCGTGCTGCTCAGCGGCGTCGATCTGTACCGCTCGACCAATGGCGGCGCCAGCTTCCAGAACATCACTTGCGGCTACGGCAATGGCAATGTCCATGTCGACCATCATTCGGCCGCATTCCTGCCCACCGCCAGCGGCTTCAGCAGTGACGACGTGCTGCTCGGCACCGATGGGGGCGTCTATGTCACCAGCAACGTGATGTTCGGGACCGGCGGCACCACCTCAGGCAACCGTCCGACCTATATCTCGCTGAACCAGACCATGGGCGCCATCGAGTTCTACTCGGGCGACATCAGCGGCAACTTCGCGACCAGCCCGCAGCCCGGTGCCAACGGCGGCGCGCAGGACAACGGCAGCTCGTTCGCGCGCTGGACGGGGCCGGTCGGCGAGCCCGCGCAGTGGACCGTGCGCCTGGGCGGCGACGGCATCTACACCCGCATCGAGCCGGTGCTGGAGCAGCGCTGGTACTGGTCCAGCCAAAACGGCAACATCCGGGTGTCGCCGACTGGCCCCACCTCTGGGACCCAGGCGGCAACGCCCTCGATCGCCGGCTACAGCACCGACACCAAGAGTTTCGTGATGCCCTTCGAGCTCTACCGCTACGGCGAGCTCGATGCGCCCGGCAGCGGCTGCAGCAGCAGCGTTGGATGCACCTACATGATCCTTGGCACCAACCGCGTCTGGGAAACCCTGCAGGGCGGCATTCCGACCTCCAGCTGGTATCCGAACAGCCCGGTGCTGACCAAGAACACCTTGGGCAATCGCAGTTTCATCAACCAGCTGGCGCATGCGGTGAAGACGCCGAGTGCGGCGATCGCAGGCACCAATGACGGCAATGTCTGGTACGGCCACGGCTTGAATGGCGGCACCGCCAACAGCGCCAGCTGGGTCAATGTCACCGCCGCCAATGCGGTGCTGCCGAACCGCCCGGTAATGGACGTGACCCTGGACGTGCCCGATGCCGCAAACCCCGGCGCCAGCGCGTTCGGTTATGCGGCGCTCGGCGGCTTCGACCAGAACACTCCGGGCCAGCCAGGCCACATCTACCAGCTGATCTGCGAGAACCACTGCGCCAGCTTCGAGTGGCGCAACATCAGCGGCAACCTGCCGAACATTCCGGCGAACTCGGTGGCCTTCAACCCGAAGAACCCGCAGCAGGTCTTCGCCGGCACCGACTGGGGCCTGTACTTCACCGACAACGCATTCGCGTCTGAAGTGGTGTGGCAACGCTTCGACAAGGGCCTGCCCAAGGTTATGATCTGGGACATGGCGATCGACCGCGGCTTCACCACGCTGGCGGTGTTCACCCGCGGCCGTGGTGCCTGGGCCTGGCCGCTGCCGGATGCCCCGCCTCCTGAGCTGTTCGAGGACGGCTTCGAGGTGCAGCCGCCGCTTTGATTCGCAGCCCTACCTGCGCTTGAAGTCCACGCCCGCCGCGGCCTCCGCGGCGGGCGTGGTCTTTGTAAGGGCGGAAAACCGCAGTTCCGATCGGCCCGGGACTTGCATCAGCGGTGAGACCTCAGGCCACCCGCCGACGGCCATGGCACCCGTCCCCGCATCCGATCCGCCGCCCGATCGTCGCACCGCCGCCGGCCCCGAGGGTAGCTGGGTGACGCGGCTGTCGCTGCGCTGTGTGGAGGACTTCCGCCTGGCCCTGATGCTGTCGATTGGGGCGGTCGGGATGCTGGTGGTGACAGGGTTTGCGATCTATCGCTTCAGCAGCGGCAATGTGCTCGGTGGGGTGGTCAATGTGGGCATCGTGCTGGCGGTGGGTGGCGTGCTGTTGTGGGCGGCCACCGGCGCACGCACCCGCGCTGCTGCCGCACTGTTCATCACCGTAGCGACCCTGGCATCGATCGCCAGCGCCTACGTGTTCGGCCGCACCGGCCTGTACTGGACCTTCCTCGTACTCTGGCTCAGCTTCGTGCTGGCGCCACCGCGGCTGGCCGCTCTCGCCAACGTCGCCCTGCTGCTGGCCGTGCTGGTCGGCAACCACACCCTGTTCGGCAGCAGCACCGAATGGGCGGCCTACCTCGCCACCGGAGGGCTGGTGACCTGGGTGGCCTGGCTCGCTGCCACTCGCCTCGAACGCCAGCGGCTGGCCCTGCAGATGCTGGCCGATGAAGACCCTCTGACCGGCGCCGGCAACCGCCGCAGCCTGCAGCGCGACCTCGAGCGACGTCAGGCCGCCGGCGGACGCGGCGTGCTGGCGATGCTCGACATCGACTGGTTCAAACAGGTCAACGACGAACATGGCCACGCCGCCGGGGATCGCGTGCTGGTCGGCCTTGTCGAACTGCTGGGCCAGCGCCTGCGCAAGATCGATGGTATTTACCGCATTGGCGGCGAGGAATTCGTTCTGCTGCTTCCGGATGCGCGCCTGGAAGACGCCGCCCCTCGGCTGTACGCACTGCAGGCGGAACTCAACGCCGGCCTGTCGCGCCTGCCCGGACGCGCCACCGTGTCGATCGGCGCCGCCCCCAATCAGCCGGATGAAAACTGGCAGGACTGGCTGGCACGCGCAGACGCCGCCCTGTACCAGGCCAAACAGTCCGGCCGAAATCGCGTCGTGATCGATGGCGGAGGCCACCCGCGTCCGAGCGAGCGCAGGCAGGTCACGCGGCTGTAGATGCCGAGCATCCAGCGTTTTGCGTTGACTAGTTCCCTCAGGTGGGGTCGACCCGCCTGCGCGCGCAGCTCGGCAATTTGCCGATCGATTGCGTCGGCGCGCGCGTTGGCAGCTGCGCGCGCCTGGCGGTGGTACTCCATGTCGGCGCGCAGGTCATCGGGCGTTTTGCTGG
>CAZPHV010000095.1:0-13633 GCA_964586455.1 uncultured Aquimonas sp. | reverse complement strand
AGCTCTGACACCGACACGACCAAGAAGTTCAAGCTTCTTCGTACCGAATCAATAGTGTTGGAGCGCGTCGCTCAAGTCAGAGCGAACTTGCTTCGCGAGAAGCGCTTCAAACGAATCGCAAAGTTCGAGTCCGAACCCATCGTGGCACCCGGAATTGCCTTGCCCGACAGCTGGCGTTGGAGCCGCTTGTTGGACTTGGGCGAGATCAATCCGCGCAACGAGGCACAAGATGATGACCTCGCGACCTTCGTGCCGATGGCCGCTGTGTCCGAAAGGCATGGTGAACCCGTTGACGGCCAAGTCACCCGATGGGATGCAATCAGCAAGGGCTACACGCATTTCGCTAACGGCGATGTGCTCGTCGCGAAAATCACGCCGTGCTTCGAGAACGGCAAGGCAGCGCGGGTCACCGGACTTGCACATGGCATCGGCGCAGGCTCAACCGAGTTTCACGTCTTCCGCCTTATCTCGGATGATGTGAACCCTGCTTACGTCTACGTCTTCCTCCGCTCGCCCCTGTTCCGCATCAAGGGCCAAGCCAGCATGACGGGGACTGCAGGACAGAAACGTCTGCCGACCGACTACTTCGCGCTGTGTGCGTTGCCCTTAGCGCCGAAGCTTGAGCAAGCTCGCATCGTTGCCAAAGTCGATGAGCTGATGGCGCTCTGCGACCAGCTGGAGAAGCAGCAGCAAGAACGACGCAAGCTGCAGAACGTCCTGCGCCAGTCCACCCTGCAAGCCCTCGCCAGCGCCGAAAACCCGCAGGAGCTTCAAAAGGGCTGGCAACGTCTGCAAGCCAACTTCGAGCGCTTGTTTCATGCGCCGGAGGATGTGGGGCGATTGCGCGACTTGATTCTTGATTTGGCCGTTCATGGGCATCTCGTGGATCAGTCGGAATTCGATGAGCCGATTTCGAATTGGCTGGCTGATGTCACTGCCGCCAAATCAGCCTTGGCTAGGCAGAAGCTCATCGCTAAACAGACGGCAATTACTGTGCTTTCCGATGACGAATATCCCTTTTCTCCTCCAAAGGGGTGGGTGTTCGTGCGTCTCGGCCAGATCACGAACAAGATCGGATCAGGTAGCACCCCTAGAGGTGGCAGAGAAGTCTACGTAAGAGAGGGCGTCCCATTTCTTCGGTCACAGAATGTTTGGAACGACGGCCTGCATTTGAGCGACGTTGCTTACATTACCCCGGAAGAGCATGCGCGCATGTCCGGGACGACTGTAATTGGAAACGATATACTACTGAACATCACGGGAGCCTCACTGGGGCGCTGCGCACTGATTCCTTCAGGGTTTGGCGAGGCAAACGTCAGTCAGCACGTGACGATCATTCGTCTAACGGATCCTCAGGTGCGCGAGTATCTTCATCTTTGCATTCTGTCGCCTTATACCCAATCCATGATTTGGGGGCGTCAGGTAGGGATGGCTCGTGAAGGCTTGAGCAAGAAAGTATTGGAGCAGTTCGAGATTCCATTGCCTCCGATTGCCGAGCAGCATCGAATTGTTGCGCGGGTGGCTGAGCTAATGCGTTTCTGTGATGCTATCGAGCAGCAGCGGAAGCGATCTCTGCAGGTCGCAGAGAAATTGGCTGTTGCAACCGTGACAAGCCTCACCGGCATCGCCATCGAGCAAGCAGAGGAACCCATGAAGGCCCCACAAACCGAGCTGATCGCCCCACTACGCTTGGGCACCGCCCCCAACATCAAAGACCAGGCGCCGTTAGCTACCATCCTCGCCCGCCTCAACGGCGAGGTTGGCGCCAAGGATTTGTGGCAGCGCTGGGGGCTGGACAAAACCGTTGATGAGTTCTACGCGCAGCTGAAAACAGAAGTAGCTCGCGGCTGGATTGTCGAGCCTGCCGTCGCCGAGATGCGCATCAAGGCCACAGCCGGCGAGGAGGCCTGAGCATGCAGCTGCGCTACCTGGCTCTGCCGAACTTCCGCAACCTGCGCGGGTTGGAGATGCAGTTCGCCCAGCAGCTGGAGCCGCTGCTCGGCGCAGTCAGCGATGCCGCGCCCAAACCGATCCGCAGCCATGCGCTGATCGGCCAGAACGGCAGCGGCAAGTCGAACCTGATCGAAGCGCTGATCACCATCTTCCGCGACATTGACCTCGACCGTAGCGCCGCCTTCGACTACACCCTGGAGTACGAGATCCGCGGGCATGTGGTGCGCATCCAGGCCGACCTGTCCAGGCAACAGCGGCCCTTCGTGAAGGTGGACGGCGACAGCGTCAGCCAGGACTACCTGATCAAGAACGACCCGCCCGGCAAAACCCCGCGCGACGAACGCCGCGGCCCTCGTCTGCTGCCCTCGCATGTGTTCGCGTACTACTCGGGCCGCAACGAGCGCATCGAGGCGCTGTTTCGCGAACATCAGCTGCGCTTCAACCGCCGCCAGGAGATCGTCTCTGATGAGGTAATCGAAGGCCGCAAATTTCTGGCCGCAGCCCCTGACAGGCATATGCAGGCACTTGAGGATGAACTTCGAAAGTTCGATGGCAAGGAGACTACAGACCTCAACCCAGAACAACAGGCTGATCTCGAGCGAATTCTGGGCGAGCTCGAGCCGCTACGCCTCGCAAAGGCTCGCCTGATGGAGGTGGCGAGCGCGGAAAGAGCGCAGAGGCTCAAGTCGCTCGGCGACGACCGACTGCGCCGGCTGTTCTACTGCCGCGGCGGACACAGCCAGCTGGTGCTGCTGGCCTGCCTGCTGTCCGACGACCCTGTGTTCCAGAAGGTGCTGAAGAATCTGCACATCGAATCGCTGGAGTCGGCCCTGTTCGTGCTGAAAGAGCCCTTCCGCCTGCGCGAGAAGCGCAGCAAGGGCAAGTTCGACGAGGTCGACATCAACGAGGGCGACCCGCGCTTCTGGTACGCACGCGGCAATGTGGTCAGCGAGTTTCTCGACCAGCTGTGGCAGGTGGCCTGGGCGCCGATCGAGCAGGAGGTCAAACAGCAGATCGACTTCCGCGGCCGCAGCGAAAAGCAGCGCCAGCTCTACCTGTTCGTGCCCAGCCACGCCAAGCTGCAGGAACTGGGCGCCCTGGTCGGCGGGCCGCACAGCTTCTTCCGCTACGCAGAGGGCGCCTACATCGGCGACCTGGTCGAAGAAGTGCGCATCACCGTCAAGAAGCGCGACGAACACGGCGGCAAGGTCAGCTTCACCCAGCTCTCGGAAGGCGAGCTGCAGATGCTCACCGTGCTGGGCCTGATGCGCATCACCCGAGAAGACCACTGCCTGTTCCTGCTCGACGAGCCCGACACCCACCTCAACCCGATCTGGAAGCTGCGTTACTTCGATGATATCGAGGGCGTGCTGGGCGCCAACGAGGTCGCCGCGTCCCACGGTGAGTCGCAGATCCTCATCACCACGCACGATCCCATGCTGCTGGGCAGCTTGCGACGCGAACAGGTGCATATCCTTCGGCGCGAAGGCAGCGGCTCACGCGTGGCACAGCCGCACGAGCACCCGCGCGGTATGGGCGTAGCGGGGCTGCTGAAGAGTGAACTGTTTGGTCTGCCCTCAACCCTTGACCCGCGCACCCTGGATGACCTTGAGCGCCGCAATGCCTTGCTGGCGCGCGAGGCAGCAGAAGGGCTTTCGCCCGCAGAGAAGGATGAGCTGGAGCGACTTCGCGAGTACTTGCAGGAGCTCGGCTTCTCACACGAATTCCGAGATCCGATGTACCGGCTGTTCGTACAGAAGATGTACCAAGCGAAATCCAAGCCGATCAACGCCCTGCTGACGCCGGAGGAGCTCGCCGAACAGGAGGCCTTGGCGGAGTCGATCATCAAGCAGTTGGTGGTGACGGAGCGCACGGGCGAACTCGCAGCGCTGGCCCGGCTCCTGAAGCAAGGGGGCGCTTGAGCCGTGCGACAGATCCTGGTTCCTACCGGTGCATGCCCTCCCGCCGACTGGCTGGCGCAAGCCCAAGCCGTTGAAGCTGCACTGCGAGCAGCACACACCGAGGAAGAGCGCGATGCGCTGATCGAGAAGCACAAAAGCCTTTGGCGCGACCCGCGCGTTCTTGGTTGGCTACTCAGCCTGTTCAACAACAAGTGTTGGTACAGCGAAGCGGAGGAGTCGGTGTCGTCTTATCACGTCGATCACTTCCGGCCCAAAGGACGCGTGACCGATGTCGGTCGTACCGCGCCCGAAGCCGGGTACTGGTGGCTGGCCTTCGATTGGACCAACTACCGGATCTCCGGGCAGCTGCTCAACGTGAAGAAGAGCGACGTGTTCCCTATCACGTCAGGACGCCGTGCTGCGGCCGACGACCCACACAGTCTGAAGCTGGAAGCGCACGCACTGATCGACCCGCTGACCCCGGATGCTTGCCTGATCAGCTTCGAGATGGACGAAGACGCTTGCTTGGCCGTGCCCATGCCCGGCGCGGATCCGGAAGAGCGCAGGCGCGCAGAGATCACGGTCGATGTCATCGGCCTCAACCGACTCGATCGGCTCAACAAGAAGCGTCGTGATGTCTGGAATGAGTGTCGCGAAGAGGTCGCCAGCTATGAAGCTGCAGCAGGCGAGCCCCCGTGCCTCAAGAAGCTGAAGCGCGCCATGGTCGTGAGCACGCTGGCCAAGCAAACGAGCTACGGCAAAGAGTTCTCTTCTGTCGCGGAGGCCTGCATCCGAAAGCTCGGCTCGGAGCTGCTGCGAACGCAGATCAGCCGCGCATCGGACGCTCTTGTGAGGCAAGAGACGGTTGAAGGGAAAGCGCCCTGACCCTTTGAAGGAGCCCCGAATGAGCACACTGCCCTCCTGTTCGCCGGCGGCGCTTGGCCGCCTCCACAAAGTCGACCTCCGCGACATCTGGACCACCGAGGCCGGCGACTTCACTCCGTGGCTGGCGCAACCCGAAAACCTGTCCGTGCTGGCGGAGGCGCTTGGCATCGAGCAGTTGGAGCTGGAAGCGCAGGAGAAGGCGGTCGGGCCCTTCCGCGCGGATTTGCTGTGCAAGGACGCCAGCTCGGACACCTGGGTGCTGGTGGAGAACCAGCTGGAGCGCACCGATCACACCCACCTGGGCCAGCTGCTGACCTATGCCTCCGGTCTGCAGGCGGTGACCATCGTGTGGATCGCCGGTCGCTTCACTGAAGAGCACCGTTCTACGCTCGACTGGCTCAACAAGATCACCGACGCGAGCTTCCGCTTCTTTGGGCTGGAGGTGGAGCTTTGGCGCATTGGCGACTCGCCGGCCGCGCCGAAGTTCAACGTGGTGTCCAAGCCAAATGATTGGTCGCGGTCGGTGGCGCAGGCAGCGCGCAGCATCGACGAGCAGGCCTACTCGGACACACGACAGCTGCAGCGCGAGTATTGGGAAGCACTGAACGTTGTGCTGAACGAGCTGAAGGGGCCAGTGCCGGGCAGCCGTAAGCCACAGCCTGCGCAGTGGATCAACTACGCGATCGGCCGCACCCACTTTCAGCTGGCGGCAGTGATGAACCGGCCCAACAAACTCGTGCGCGCAGAGCTGTATCTGTCAGGCCCCAACGCCAAGCCGCATTTCTACCTGCTGCGAGCACAGCGCGAACAGGTCGAGCGGGAACTCGGCTACGCGCTGAACTGGGACGAGCTACCGGAGGGCGGCGACAGCAGGATCTGCATCAACTTGACCGAGGCCGATGTACACGAGCGCGCGGACTGGCAGCGCCAGTTGCGCTGGATGGCCGAACGCATCAACGACCTGCATCGGGTGTTCTCGCAGCGCGTGCGCGCCTTGCGCGCGGACGACTGGCGACCGCCCGCGCAAGTCGAAGGGGGATCTGAATAGCGCCGACGGCTCGGCACTGAGGTGTCCGGTCCGCGGGGTACCGCCGTTAGCGTTAGCAGCGCGAGCGGCCAATCTGTCAGTTTCGACGGGCGGCACGCTTTGCTCAGCATTTCGCGAAGTCGCGGTGCCCCCGATACGGCGCCCTCCTTGGGTCGTCCCGGGGGGGTGGAGCCCAGTCGCGACGTCAAACTGATCGCATTTTCCCAGTCTCCACCCTGCGAGGGGCTGTTGCGCTTTAGACTTCGCCGCCCCTGCCAGCAGAAACTTTTCAATGGATCACCGAAAACTAGAAGGTCTGTCGATCAAGCAACTTGAGGACCTCGAACAGGTCGTTCGCCACCGTCGCGAGCAGTTGATCTACCAGGATCGCAAGCGGGTCCGCGATCTGCTTGTTCAGGCTGCCTCCGATGAGGGCTTCTCGATCTACACCTTGTTCGACCTTCCGGCACCCGGCGGAATGTCCGCATCAGCGAGGAAGGGCAAGGCCGCTAGCGAAGACTGACTCCTTCATCCAGCAGCTTTGACGGGGGTTCCGTCTGCCGAGCTGGGCCCCTGCCCTTCGGTTTGCTGCAATGCCGAGCGCGAGCCGAGCGGTGTCGGGCGTGGCCCTGCGTCAGGGCCTGGAGTGCTAGCCGACGTCCGTGCCCCCCGTCGGCTTCGGGCTCAAGATCCGCACTCCCCGCCGCGATCAGGTACCAAACCCATCATCGAACGTCGGCACCCGAAACGCGGCACCCACGCCACCTGTGTAGATCACGAGTGCGCGCTGATCTTTGAAAGCGATGCCTTCGCAAGGCATGCGCAAGGCATGCGGCTGGTTGGGGGTGGCTCGGGTGTCCGAGTCGGCGCGTTGCTGCATTTAGCGAGGGTCGGTCGAGCGTTCGTGTTCTGCCTGATGCAGTCGGCGCTGCGCAAAATCGCCCCGGCTATCGAAGTCACCGAGGAGTGGCTGCCTCGGTGCTCGGACGCCGAAGTGCAACGCCCGTCGAGTTGAAACCACGGCCCGCTGCTTGAAGGGCTTGGCTGACTGAGAACCGATCGACGCGCTGCACTCGCTAGCGAACAATCCCTTTGGGGTTCCGACGCTAGGGGGCCAGCCGCAGGCCGGCGGCAGCCTGTGCGGCTCGTTTGCGCCTCGTGGGCCGAGGTCGTCGAGATTGCTCCGCGCGACTACCGCCATCGCCCGGCGTGCCTGCAGCCCGCCGAGCCCCCCAAGCCGCATAGGCCACGACTCAGTTCATCGAAGTAGTCGGACGAAAATCTGACATGGCGCAGGACGTTTCCGACAGACCCACATCGCCGAGGCGCCCTAGCCTAGCGCGTCCCCTCCCAATGTCTGGGCGGGCGTCGCCTCGAACGATGGAGAAACCCCATGTCGCACAGCGCGCGTCACCCGATTCTTTGCCTCGGTCTGGCTTTGGCCACGTTGGCCCTCGGCTTCAGCGGAAGCAGCCAGGCCCAGCCCGCTTACACCAGCCTGCAGCCCCTGCCGGGCACGATGGAGGGTAGCCCCATCATGGTCAGCAACAACCCTGAAAGCGTCAGCCGTGAGGGCCTGTTGCTGGGCACGGATGCGATGGTTCCGACGGTGGCCGGCACGGTCAATCGCTCGCTGACCCAGGGGACGCTGGATGGCGCCTGCCCGGCCGGCTCGATGCGTGAGTTCGCCTTCTACATGCACCACCTGATTGCGGCGCCCAGTGGCTCGGATCAGCAGGTGGATCGCATCTTCCTGCTGATTGAACCCGCCGGTACCAGCGCCACCTTCAATGCCTACGGGTCGGCGATCTCACAGCGCGATGTCTTGGGCGATGCTGCCACCACGCTGGACCCGGGCAAGAGCCCTTCGTACTCGGTGTCGCTGGCGGCGGTCACCGGCAGCCTGCCGAGTTGGGTCAACGCGCGCAGCGACAATTTCGGCTCGCGATTCATCAATGTCAGCGGCCGCACCATCAGCCAGCCGTTTCCGCTGTTCGTGCTGCGCGGCACGCGCGGGGCTTCGCTGGATGCGCGCATCAAGATCCGCGCTACCTCGGGCTGTCTGCGCGCACGGGTGGTGGCTGCGTCGGCCAACAACTTCTCCGAGACCCTTGCCAATGCGCTCAGCAAGCGCCAGTACGCCTGGGGCAATGTGGCCTCGACCTTCAACCCGGATGGCAGCCAGAACGTGTTCGGCGGCGCGCCTTGCACCGACCTGCAGAGCATCGGCTGGGGTCGCCCGGCTGGCATCTATCGCTCCGAGCGGTGGGCAGGCTCGACCAGCGTCAGCATCACCAGCGCAACCTCATCCCGCGGCTGGCAGTTTCTGTCTGCGCCGCCGAATCAGCAGTCGGGTACAAGCTGCCTGATGAACCCGCAGACGCCGACGCCCTCCAGCGCGTCGCAGCGCACGGCCGCGCTGCGCTACTACTCGACCAACAGTTCGGGCCAGTCGGAAGGCCGCGACAGCGACCCCTGGTCGACTGCCAACTATGGTGCGGAGTATCTGCTGAACTTCGCGGCGACCAATCGCAGCGGAGTGTGCGTGACGGCGCGCCTGCAGATCGCAGCGTATCCGGGCCAGCAGGCGTGCTCTGCCGCCGCCGCCAAGACCCGACACTATGACGGCGCGTTCAGGGTGCGCACCAATGGCGTGCAGCAGCCGATCGCGCGGGCTTTTGTTCGCTGCCCGGCCGGGCCCTCGGCCTCCACCATTGCCAGCAAGGTGTTGCGTCCGAACGAGACGGTTGACTGGAACGTGCAGGGCTTCATTCCGGGCCTGATCTCGGCGCCTGCAGGCATCGTCCTCGACACCACACCGGCCGCGGCTGCCTCGCCGGGCTGCTGAGCACTGAATGCCCCCCGCCGTCCGTGCTGACGCGGATGGCGGCGGGCATTTCTGCCAACACAGGCAGAGTTTGTGCAAGACCTGCCTTGTGATGCTGCATAGCATGATTCCGCCTGCTGCTGACCGCTTCAGCACATGCGCATCCCGTCGAACACCCCCGTGAGGTTCACATGAATACGTTGAGCAAACATCTGGCGGCTGCCGCCGCCAGCCTGGCCCTGCTTGTGGGCTACGCCCCGAGCGCCAAGGCTGCCGCCACCGACACCGTGCTGCTGCTGCACGGCTACAACAGCAATGCGACGGGCAGCGGTGGCAACGACGCCTGGAACTGCCGCGGTATCTGGGCCAATCAGGACAACATCCTGCGCGCGACCGGCATCACTGGCCGCATTCGCACGGTCGGCTACTACAGCGACAACTTCAACTGCGATATCAACCTGCAGAGCACCGTCTACACCAAGGACTTCCGTGGCGACTTCGGCGTGCGCAGGCAGGATGCACCGACCAACATCTCGGTGCTGACCCGCGACACCAGCCTGCGCCACGTCGCCTATCGCTTCGCCTGGGCGGTTGCGAAGGAATACCGCGACTTCGGTCGCCCGGTTCGGGTGATCGCAGACTCCCTGGGCGGGCTGGTGGTCCGCCAGGCGATTTCTCGGGCCTCGAATGGCGACCCGGATTTCCCGAGCCTGGCGGCGATGCCCATCCTCGGGGTGTACAGCTACGGCGTACCCCACGGCGGCACTATCGCGGGAGCGTTCTCGGGCACCACCCAGGGCATTCAGGCGGTCGGCGATTCGCAGTTCATGCGCGACCTCAACAGTGCCGCTGGCAGTCGCGTGGGCAGCGCGCGCTGGCATTCCTTCACCAGTGAAGCCTTCAACTTTGGCGATCGCTTCATCAGCAGTGACAGCGCATGCTGGGTGCGCAGCACCGCTTGCTACCGCTACCGCAACCCGGCCTACAGCCACGGCGCGTATTTCAGCGACCCCAATCGCACGCAGGTCATCTCGAACGCGTATCTGTTGAGGCTGCCCGCCACCCAGAGCTGGTCGCAGGGGCGCGCGGTCAACGATATCGGCGCCGCCGCGGTCGCCGCTGAGCTGATTCTCTCTGGCGGCTGATCTCCGCTTCACGCACGCTTGATGCGCGGCCCCGCCCGACCTGGGTGGGGCCGTCGCGTTGCAGCCGGGCGCGGCCGGGCCGCGCATGGCGCTGCGAGAAACGAATCGATTCCGTTTAGCCCATCGTTTGGCGACACTGCGCGAATGATCCAGCGTATCGGTCAAGCCGCTTGAGCCTAGCCTCGGGTGCCCGGGTGTTGATCGACAGCCCTCGGCTGCGGGTTCGCCGCCAGGCCTGCCCTGCGGGCATTCATGCAGAGGCGAGCTGTGCACCGGTGACGCTGTACGCGCACATGGAAGGGCTGGCGCAGGCGCAGTGGCTGGGCACGCCCGAGCGCGCCTTCGCCCCGCGAATGATGATCGCGGTGAGGCTCGGTGCCTTTCTGCGCTGGCGCAGCCCGAACGGGTTCCAGCTGCTGGTGGTGGAGCTGCAGGAGGCGCCCACTGCGCTCGTCACGTGGCTGGATGCTCCGATGCCGCGCTACCAGCCTGGCTTTGAACACTGGTGCCGCTTCGTGCTGGCGCAGGCCGCAGCGGGCAGCCTGCCTGAGTCGCTTAGCGGCTCGCTGCTGGATCTGCTCCACCACGCTTTTGCGCCCGTCGACAACGAGGGCCAGGAGCAGCTACACAGCCTGACCCGGTTCGTGGACTCACGCCTGGCGTTTGATCTTGCGGTGGAAGATTTGTCCCTGCATCTGGGCTGCTCGATGACCCAGCTGGTGCGCCTGCTGCGCGATGAAGCCCAGACGACGCCGCTGGCGTTCATCATCGGGCGCCGCCTCGAACATGCGCGGAACTTACTCGCGCAGTCCAGATTGCCGCTGGTCGAGATCGCGTTGGCCTGCGGCTTCTCCTCGCAGTCGCACTTCGGCAACAGCTTCAAGAAGGCGTTCGACCTCACACCAGCGCAGTATCGCGAGCTTCGCTCCAAAGGCTGAGCCCCGCTCGGCCCGGCGTTTCTTCATCGCTTGCTGGTGGTCGCGATTCCGGAGGGCGCTTCAACGAGCTGCGCCTTCAAGCTTTGGAGCACAGCCTGCAGGCCAACGCCCGGGCTCGGCGCCAAGGGGCGTCCCGCCCAACGCAAGCTCACGGGCACGGGTTGGCCCTGCAGGCTCAGCGGCCAAGCGGTCACATTGCGCATGCCTTCTTGCAGTTCGGCCGTGGCATCGTCGTCAAGGCGGAGCAGCAACAGCCAGATGGTCGGCGAGATCCTGCACAGTAAAGACGCACCGCTGAAGCTTGCCGTCAGGCGTTGGGTCAGCTCACGTGCGGCGAGCTCGGCGATGGCCTCAGGCTCGGCTGGCTCACCGTCGTTCACGCGTTCTACCAGCGCCAACTGAAGCGCTGCGGATTCGCCGCCCTCACTTAGCAGGTGCTGCACAGCGGCCTCAATGCGGGGAACGTCGTCGACGACCTGATCGAGCCGCCGAAAGGCCAGCACTCGCAGTAGCCGATCGGGGCCGAGAGTATCGACATGCAGCTCGGCATCACCGAACGGCAGATGCAGCACCACCGCGTCGGCGTCCGGCGGATTGCTGAGCTGCAGACGGCCGAGCTGATCGCTGAGCGAGAGCCGGCCAAAGGCACGATTCGCGAGCCTGACTTCACCCATGCCATCAATGACGCACATCGGATCGGGCAGCGAGTCGATCACCCTCTGCAGCAGCCCTGCCCGCTCGCGCTCGATTGCGCTGTCTTGCAGCCCGACAAGAGTGCGCCACACGAACGCCCCCAGGCACAGCGCCAGCGCCGGCACCCATGGCAGCCACCACCCGTGTGCGTGCCCGAGCAGTGCCAGCGCAACCGTGATCACGGCAAGCGCAACCGCCAGCGAAGCCCAGCCGTAGGCGCGACGGCTGCGCAGCAGCACGCCGAGCACCAAGGCCAGATACAGACCCAATAGCAACCAGATAGCCGCCTCGCTTGGCGCCGAGAAAGGCACTGCCTGCTGGCGCGCCAACGCCAACAGACTGTCGATCTGATGTGCGGTGAACACCAGCGAGCTATGCCACTGCGGCGAATCCAGCCAGCGCAGACTGGTGGCGGCCATCACGGGTCGCAGCCGCACGGCCGAATCGGTGCCTACCACCAGCAGACGGCCGCGCAGATCGGCGGGATCGACTTCGCCATCCAGAAGCTGCGACAGGCTGAAGGTGCGGTAGTCCGCCCGCCGCACATCCGGAATCAGATGACTCCACAGCGCTGAATCATCGAGCCCACTGAGGTATTCGCCCAGCAGGCCGGACTGGTGGGCGGGATACCACGAATCGCCCAGCAGCAGCGCGCCATCCGCATCCAAGGTCAAAGGTGCGCGCTGGGGTTCGCGTTCGCCAAGATAGGCGTTGACGCCCAGCAGGCCGAGATGCGGTGTCAGGCGGCCGTCGGGGCCACGCAGCGACAACAGAATGCGACGGGTGGCATTGTCGAGGTCAGCGACTTGGGTCAAATGGCCTGCGCGACCGCTCTCGGCGAATGCAGGCAAGGCGGGGATCTCAGGCTGCGCGGCGCCGGCAGGCGAGTTCCCGATGAACCAGCGCGGATGCTGGCGTATCAGCGCATCGAGCGCTTGCGCGCCCTCACCGATATGCACCGGCCGTAGACCCGCCCAAATCACCGCGGCCGGTTCGGCCTGAAAGAGCCGGGTGAACACGTCCACGTAGCGCGCGTCGTCATAGGGAGGCGCCCCGAAGCGAAGCATGTCGTCGTCGTTGATGCCGATCAGAACGATCTCTTCGCTGGGGGCGTGCTCCGCCAGCAGCGTGCTGAACAGATCGAACCCGTACAGCGAGGGCCCCTGCAGACCGCCAAGCCCACGCACCAGCATGACCAAGCCGAACAGGAGCGACCAGCCCAGAACAAAACGGCGTAGGCGAGGCGTGGAAACGGCCATGGCGACTCGACAGCAAGCAAGGCGGCAGTATGCCAATACGTAGACCCCAGCGTATTGCAGGAAATTCGCGTGGCTGTCAGGTCTGGCGCGGGGAGCTCAGGGGTTGGCAACAGCTGGCCGGGGGACTGCGCTGCAGGTCGTGTCGCAGCGAATGCTGAAGCCCTCTCTGCGGACATGCAGCTCCAACTTGCCACCTACGCCCCTCGACCCGCTTCTCCCAGATCTGTTGGAGCCCGCCCCGGGCCAGGGGACTCGACCGTGCGCTCGGGCCATCTCAATCACGCGTGGCGTATCGGCATCGCTGCAGCAAGTCCGCCACGATGCCGTCGCCGAGGATCACCCTGTGGCCGGGCAATTGCGACACCCATAACACCGATGCCAAGGCATCGAGCAGCCGCGGGACATCTCGACCCGCAGGCCGTTGGCACTATCACTGGTACAGAGGGCTCGTCCGAATCGCTGCGCGGCTGCAGTTGCGCGATGCAGGCTCTGCAGCAAGGCGACGGAAAACGCGGCAGGTCGCAGGCGCTGGCATGGAAAGCGACCCCAATCCAGTTTCACCCTGAGGAGGTCGACTCTGAGCCCGCTTACACCTCATTATCGTGAGCTTCGCCCCTGAGGACAGACCCATGAATTCGAATGCGATCGGTTGGACCGCGCTGTGTGGTTTCATCGCTGGCGCGGTTGCCTACCTCGTGTTCCACCAAGGGGGTTTCTGGGCGCTGACCCAGGCCGGGGTTCTGGAGGCCAGTACCTGGTCGATGGTCTCGACCAAACCCTTGGGCGTTCCGCAAGTCTTCTCGTCGATGTTCTGGACCGGGCTATGGGGCGTGCTCGGCGCATTCCTGGTGCCTCGCCTGTCCCTGCCGCGCTGGCTGGGCTGGGTACTGTTTGCCGCGGTGCTCGTGACGCTGGTCAACTGGTTCATCGTGCTTCCGCTGAAAGGTAGCCCGCTAGTGTAGCGTTGCATTCTGTTTGGAACTTAAGCGGCAGTTTGCTCGGATC
>CAZPHV010000094.1:0-15086 GCA_964586455.1 uncultured Aquimonas sp. | reverse complement strand
CCAGCAGGAGGAGGTCTCGTCCTTCTTGCCGTAGCGGTCCCAGTGGAACTGCACCCTGACCCGGCCGTATACGTCCGTGTGAATTTCTTGTCCGGCCGGGCCGGTGATCACTGCGCTGTCCGGGCCGCTGGTCAGCGGCTTGGGCGTGCGACGCGCCGGGCGATAGGGCTGGTCGGTGAGGTGCAGGCACACAGCGACGCCCGCAGGGACTCAAATCAACGTTCCCCAGCGAGAGCCGCGAAGGCTCGCACTCTGTCGCCCGCGCGTACTCAGCGCGTGCGCACCAGCACTTGGATCCCCCGTGAAGGCTGGGGCTTATCCCGCGGGTGGGCCCAGACCCAGCCGTGGTCTGGGTCGAAGCGTGCGAGCAGGTGCGGCGTCAGCCCCAGATAGCCGGCCTCGGTCAGGTAGGCCCATGCGTCGGGGCCGCCCAGCTCGGCTTGAATGCGGTAGACCGTTTCGCCACGCCTGAGTCCGACCACGGCCAATTTCCAGTAATCGCTGAACTCCTGCGAGGTGGTGCTCTCTGGCGTGCCCTCGGCCCGCAGGGTGATGATGCGCACCGGCACCGACACAGGCTGGCCAGACTCCACTGCGGCGCAGTGCACTTTCCAGAAGGGCTGCTCGCACAGCTCGACATTTAGAGGCGGCAGCCAGGTCCAGAGGTATTCCTGCGCGTCGCCGCTCGGATTGTGCTCGATACGCAGGCGTTGGCCGGGCGGGACGAATGCCGCCGCGCTACGCACCACATCGTAGTTCTCGAGGGGTGCGCTGGCGCTGTAGGGAAGGAACTCCCCTTCCAATCGAAGCAGGGAAGGTGAGGGCTGCGCTAGAGCGGCGTAGGCATTCAGGGACATGGCGGTTCCGAACAGGAAGGCGATCGACGGAGACAGACGCATGGCTCAGCCCTCGCGCTTCAGGCGGAAGCTGATCGTGAGCGACGTGAAGTCGCGCTGCAATTCGGGCTTGATGTCGATAAATATTTCCCAGATCAGGTCGCCTTCTTGAGTCACGTAAAGGCGGGCCTCCGGGCCGGGCTGGGCAAAGGCGGCGACATAGGTAAGATCCTCAGAACGGGCACCGAACCTGGCATAGGAATTACTGGAGCCCGAGTAACTAATCACAGTGGCTGTAGCGGTGAGGGTCGCCTGCGGAGAGTCCTGCCAGGTGGGTGGCGGAAGCCCGGCATTGTCGGCGGCGGCACTGAGCGGCAGACCATGGAAAATGAATCGATACTCTTCGGCTGGCTGGCTGAAGTACTCGCTCTCGCCGATGTGTTCGATGCTGACTCGCTGATGCAGATGCAGGAGCGGATCAGTAATTCGGATTTCTGGGTGTCGCAGCGAAAGCGGGCGGGGATAGATTTCCACCACTCGGAAGCGGCCGATCAGGGGGTCGGGTGGGAACCCGTCCTGCTCGATCCAGTCGTTCGGGGACAGGCTTAGCAACAATGGTAAGCTCAGCAGGCTGGATGACATGGGCGGGCTCGTGATGGCGATGTGAAGCTCAAGGATTGGGCGGCGACGTTGGGGGGGGCATCGGCCAGGGTTGGCGGGCCGCGTACTGGAACTCCTTCCAAATGCGAGTGATAGCTACTTGGTCTGCCACGGCCTTATAGTCCGGAGACAGGCACTGTAGAGGGGCATTTATTCCCCGATCCTGCAGCAACTGCATGAATAAAGCCCGGTCGCCGCCAGCTGCGGCTTGGACAAGCGCGCTATTGGCGGCGTTGCCGGTGAGATTCCCGTCTTGGTAGGTGCGCGAGAACAAGACGGTTTGCTCGGCGCGACTGAGGTCACTGAAATTCCGGCCATCCACGCCCTGCTCGTAATGCCTCTTGGCTCGAATGTACATCTCTTGCTTGGCGTCTTTGCTGAGCAAGGAGGCTTCTTCTTCCGTAACGGTTAGCGGGTTGGCACGCAGGTAGGCGCAGGCTGCGGCCCTCTTGAGTCCCACATAGGGCATCAGCTTGTCGATCAGCTCCTTTGAGGCCCCCGCCGCTTGAAGACGTCTGCGGTAGGCATCCGGACGCTGCTGCCCCAGGTCCACGCCCACGCCTATCGTAACTCCCGAAGCATTGCCCCCCTGCAGATGCCCTTCGGTCCGACTGGTGTCCAATACGATGGCTCCTCTATCAATAACTTTCTCGCTACGATGGGGCCACCAAGGTACATAGCCAGTTGTGGCGAGGCCGCCCTCCCACTCCTGCAAGAACGCGTAGTCAATTTGGCTGCTGTTCGCAGCGTTCAGTTCGTCGAAAACGCTTTGCGGCAACCGTTGATCGGATGGCGGCGAAACTCCTGCGCAGTTGTTCCTGCGAACGCGGCCACACGTCTGCACCACATCGTCAACAAACGCCGAGGGCTGTCCCCCGCGGCAGGAACGCTCTATCTGGTCCACCACCGCCGCCCACTCGTCGGGAAGCAGCATGCCCTGCAGATTGCGGTTGTGGAGCTGGGCGTAGGCGTCCTCAGCGGCCTTCTTTGCGGCGGTGGCTTGATCCAGTGTGGCCTGGGTCGCCGTGGTGTCCGAACCGCGTGTGCGCTGCGCTCGGCTGTGCGCCGCCTGGGCGGCCTTGGCGGCCTGGTCGGCCGCACCGCGCGCCTGTCGGGCGGCAGCAAGCTGTTCAGCCGTGGGCGGCGTGGGGGGTGGGGTTGGGGTGCTCATGCGCTATGCGAGCTGTTGGCTGCGGACACTGCGCTCGCTTCAGCAATGCGGTGCACGTGGACCTGTTGCACGACATGTTCGATCCACACCAGGCTGCTCGGAGCACAGTGGGGACGGCCGGTGAAGTGACGACGCAGGCCGTTGATGAAGCCTTGGCCCACGCCCAGATGCAGAGCTCGCAGGACGGCGAGGCTGTAGCGAGCGCAATCGCGGACGCTGTCGACCTGGGCGCGGACGCAGTCCTCGTAGCAGGCCTGGATCCAGGCGTCGAGCAATGCATCGTCGGCCAGTACCAGCAGCGGTCGCAGGCGCGTGCGCGCCTCCATCCAGCCCGCGCGGATCGCGCGTTTGAGGCTCTCATGGTCCTCAACACAGTGCTGCTGGCGAATGGCTTGGAGCTGCTTTTGGGCGAGTCTCATGCAGGCATTCTTTGGGCAAGGATTGGGGTTGCAGGGTTCGACAACAGGTCTGCGGAGTGCACGCGCACATGCAGTCGGCTGGCACCGGTGAGCACGCGCTCCAACAGGTGGCTCTGCTGCCACAGTTCGATCAGGTTCTGGCGCCGCGCATCGAAACAGAACAGGCGCCGGATGCAATCGCCGAAAAACTCTGACTGCTGTTGCAGACTGAGCTGGGGCAGGCTCAGGCAGAGCGCGCGCGGGTCGTAGAAGCGCCAGTACAGTGGCCCGCCCGCTGTATCGACGCGCAGAAATTTCTTGAAATGCAGGACGATTGAGGGCAACGGCAGGCGGCTCTGGAACAGCCAGCCCCAGTGCTCTCGCCAGCCCAAACCGCGGTCGCTGAACCAGGGCTCGGCCAGACCGCGGCCCGGTTCGATCAAGGTGCAGAAGGGGCCGTAGCGTTCCAGTCGCAGGGCCTGCACGCCGCTGTGCAAGCTCTGACTATGCACGCCTGGCGCGTGCAGCCAGCCGTGCAGACGCGAGTCGCGCGCGCAGTCGATCAGCGCATACAGCGGGCCATCATTGACCCCCAGCCGCCCGCCCAACCAAGCAAGGTCGGGGTAGAGGCTCACTCGACAGCCTGCACGAAGGGGGCGCCCGACTCGCTGGCGCTCTTCAAACACGCGCCCTGCGGGGTCAGGCCGATGCGGACGCTGTCGCAGCCCGTAGCAATCGCGCCTTCGCAAGCCACGAGATCGCCGATGCGCGCGGCCGGTCGACCGCCGATCAGTACGGTTGGTTCGCCCTCGATGATCGCTTCCTCACCCTTGCCGTGTGCGACCAGATCGCCCTTCCGCGCAGCAGGCTTGCGCCCGATCAGTACGCTACCCGCGCCGCCAAGGATCGGTCCCTTGGCGCCCTTGTGAAGCACTTCGTCACCTTGCCGCGCTGCCGGCTGAGACATGGGTCATGCATCCCTTGGTTGATAGACCAAAAGTTTCGACTCGGCCCGACTAGCCGCCGCCCTTCAGCAATCCGAAAAGCTGAGCCGCCTGCGCCGCGCGCTCGCCGCCCAGCCCCGTTTGCGCGGCGACTTCCGCAAGCCCGCGCAGGGCGCCGAAGACGCCTCCGCCAGCACCACTGCCTGGACCTGCGCCACCACCGCCGCCCACTCCCGTGCCCGCAAATCCGCCGTTGGTGATGTCGTTCAGGGCGCCAGCATCGGCAGCGGAGGTGCTGGCCGACACGGGCACTTCGGGGGCAGCCGGAGGGGCTTGGGATTCACCGCAGTTCAGCTGCATCAGACCGGCATCTGCATTGAGCTGGTCGCTGGCCTGGATCTCGATGTGGGTGCCACTCAGGTAGATGCCGCCATCGGGCTTCAGCACGATGCGGGCGGCACCGCAGGCCAGTTCGAGGTGCTGACCCACGCTGGTGATCTGGGCATTGCCGATCTTGAGGCTCTGGATGTTGCCGACCGTGGTCAGGTCGTTCTGGCCGACAGCGGCACTGCGCTGTTCGCCCACCTTGAGATCGACGGTCTTGCCGATGTCCAGGCTGTAGCTGTCACCCACCTTGAGGCTGGCGGTCTTGCCGACTTGCGCGGACTGGCTGCGCCCCACCACGGTGTTCATGACCATGCCGACGTTCAGGCTATAGGCCATGCCCACATTGGTCATCTTGGCCAGCCCGACGTTCTGCATCGAGGCCATGCCGATGGTTTCGGTCTTCATCTTGCCGACCTTGATCGACCAGTTCTTGCCGATCTTGTCGCTCTCGTTCTTGCCGACCTTCTTGCTGCGGTTCTTGCCGACGGTCACCGATTCGTTGCTGCCAACGGTGCGCGTGCGGTTCTTGGCGACTGCGTGGGTCTGGTTGTCGCCGATGCTGACCGATTCGTTCTTGCCGACGTCCTCGCTTCGGTTGTCACCGATGCTGATGGTTTCGTTGTGGTCGACGCGTTCGGTGCGATCATTGTGGACCGTAATCGTCTCGTTGTTGTCGACGGTTTCCGTGCGATCCCGCTTGATGTGGTTGGTCTCGTCGCGATCGATGGTCTTGGTGCGGTCACGGCCGACCCAATGGGTCTCGTCGTTCTCGACCTCGATGTCCTGATTGCGCTCGGCGTGCAGCCAGACCTGCTCTTCGCCGCGCTTGTCCTCAAACCGGAAGGCGTTGGCGGTTTCGTAGTTGCCGCCCAAGGTCGAGCGGGTCAGGAAGCCCGACTGCGTGGCCGCGGCCGGCAAGCCCCAGGGATGCGGCTGCATCGAGTTGTAGACGCGGCCGACGATCAAAGGCTGGTCCGGGTCGCCGTTCAAGTAGTCGACGATCACCTCTTGCCCGATGCGCGGGATGTGCACGCCGCCGAAGCCTGAGCCGGCCCAGGGGTGGCTGACGCGAATCCAGCACGAGGAGGTTTCGTCCTTCTTGCCGTAGCGGTCCCAGTGGAACTGCACCTTCACTCGACCGTATTCGTCGGTGTGGATTTCCTGCCCGGCAGGGCCGGTGATCACCGCGCTGTCGGGGCCGTTCGTGAGCGGCTTCGGCGTGCGTCGTGCGGGCCGGAACGGTTGATCGGTCGGGTGCACTTCCGAGCTGATATGCGTCTCGACCGCGCTCGACCCGCCCGAGGCCTCGTAGTCGTTGTCGGCGAACTGGTAATCGCAGGCCAGCACCAGGTATTCGCGGTTGTAGCGGCCGACGGCATGCTTGCTCAGGTTGAACAAGCGCCCCGGCGCCACGCCGCGGGCACGGCCTTCGCAGGCCGCGCGCAGGTGGCCGGCGTGCAGCTCTTCCATGCGCACCTTGGCGAAGGGCAGGCCCTCGTTGAGGTTCTCGTACTCGCCGGGGAAATCGTAGATCTCGTAGTTGGCATGCGGGTGCGAACCCGGCAGCACGTCGTCGGTGATGAGGTCCGTGGTCGGCATGATGAAGTTGTAATCACGCGCAACATACTTGCCGGACGTGACCTGACCAGCATCGGCCCAGAAGCTCAGGTGATCCTTGTCGGGCACGGTCACGTCGTGCGGATAGAACTCGATCGTCTCGTAGTCCGGAAAGGGCGAGGCCAGGCCGATGTGGTCGGTGATAACGAGCGTGTGCTCACCGGCGGCGTGCTCGAACCAGAACCACAGGCCCTCCTGTTCGAGCAGACGCATGACAAAGTTGGCGTCGGTCTCGCGGTACTGGACGCAGTAGTTCCAGGGCGAGTAGCTGCCGGCGGTAAGCCACTTCACCGCGAAGGGATAGGCGCCGAGTACGTCCTTGACGATGTCGATGACCGTCATCTTCTGATAGATGCGGTAGTCGGTGCGGCGCGTGGCATACCACAGGCCGGGCCGCAGCGTGGCGCGATACAGATGCTTGCGACCGGTGCGCCCGACCGAGCGGAAACCCACGCACTGGCCGTTCAAGAAGCGCTTGCCGCCGCCGTCGACTTCGAACTCGACGGTGAAGGGCTGGCCGAGTGCCGAAGTCGGTGCCAGGCCGCGCTCTTCAGAAGATGCAGTCAGTTCGAACTCGAACAGTTCTGAAATCGCTTCGCGGCCGGTGAGGCGCTCGAAGCGAAGGACGTCGCCGAAGGGAGACGTCAGGTTGAATAGGCGGTTCATTGAACTGCTCAGCCAAGTATGCGGACAAGACGCGAACTAAAGCATCCGAGACAAACTTTGACGATAGGAGTGTTCTTGGCAATGCCTCGCACTACAGCGAAAGACCAGGCGCCGCGAAACCGGTTGCTACGGCCGCGAAGCAAGATCATGCAGGCGTACAGAGTGCCCGCAGCGGGGGATTCCCAGAACCCTCGCGGCAAGAGATTCAGAGCATGATCGGGCGCCGGTGTGGAGTATCCGCGCTAGTCCCGACAGAGTTCGACCCGGCCGCCGCCGGCGTCCTTGGCGCGGTACATCGCACGGTCGGCGCGGCGCAGCACTTCGTCGGCGCCGCCCGCGCGGTCGTCGAGCAGGACCACGCCGACACTGACGCCGAGTTCGATGTCCTCACCCCCGACCCGGTAGGGCGGGGCCACGGTTTCGATCAGACGCCGGGCCAGCACGCAGGCGGCCTGTTCTTCGTGCACGTCGGCCAGCAGCACCACGAACTCGTCGCCGCCAAAGCGGGCCACCACATTGCCACGCGGGCCCTGCAGGCCGATGTCGTCGGCGCGCAGCACGGCGCGCATGCGCATCGCCGCCTTGCGCAGAAGGTCATCGCCGGCGTCATGGCCGTAGCTGTCGTTGATCTGCTTGAAACCGTCGAAGTCGACGAACAACAGGGCCGCGCCGGGCAGGCCGCCGGCGCGGATTTCGCGCAGCACATGCGCCAGACGCTGCAGCAGCATTCCGCGGTTGGGCAAGCCGGTGAGTTCGTCGGTCAGCGCCGCGCGCTGCAGCTGCTGCTCGAACTGTCGGCGCTCCGACAGATCCTGGATCACCGACCAGATCTGCTCGCCGCCGTCCGGCTGGGTGATGCGGATGCCGGACAGCAGCACCGGCAGGCGGCGTCCGCTGGCGTGGATGAACTCCTTTTCGTAGGGACCATAGGCGCCGGTCTGCATCAGGCTGCGCAGCTGCGTCGCCTCGTCCTCGGCATAGTCGCGCGGAGTGATGTCCCAGTAGCTCGCCGCCAGCAGCTGCGTGCGGCCATAGCCGAGCATGCGCAGCAGCGCGGCGTTGGCGTCGAGAAAGCGCCCGCCGACCAGATCGTTCAGAGCCACACCCAAAGGCGAACGCTCGAACAGCCCCTGCAGCAGCACCTGGGTGCGCGTCAACTCATCCTCGGTGCGCTTGCGCTGGCTGATTTCGGTGTGCGTTCCATACACCCGCAGCGGTTGCCCGGACTCATCGCGCAGGGCGACCCGGCCGCGCGCCAGTACCCATACCCAGTGACCCTCGCGATGGCGCAGGCGCAGCTCGCATTCGTAGTGGGCGCTGCTGCCCTCGAAGTGCGCCTTCGACAGCCGCTGCGAGCGCGCCAGGTCTTCAGGATGCGCACGTTCACGAAATGTCTGGATGCTGAGCGGCTGCAGGCTGTCCAGCGTCTCGCCGAGGATTTCGGCCCAGCGCGCATCGACCTGGAGCGCGCCGGTATCGATCTGCCATTCCCAGACGCCAGCGCGGGTACTTTCAAGGCTAGCCAGCAGGCGCTCGCGCTCGGCGCGCATCTGCGCCTGCGCGGCCTTCTGCGCGGTCAGATTGATGAAGCTGTTGACCACGGAGCGCTCGCCGCTCTCGTCGCTGGTCATCAGCGCGCTGTTGACCTCGATCCAACGGCATTCGCCATCGGGCATGCGGATGCCCATCACGTCGCCGCGCACCTCCCGGCCGTCGCGCAGCACGCGCATGCCGGGGTGTTCGCTGCCCGGATAGACGCTGCCGTCCTCGCGGATGGCACCCCAGTCGCCGCCCTCGGAGCTGGTCGACAACAGCTGTGCGCGACTGCGACCGAGCAGGCGCTCGGCTTCGATGTTGCAGTCGACGATGCGGCCCGAGGCGTCCTGCACCACGATGCCGGCGATGGTGGAGTCGATCAGGCGGCGCAGTCGGCGGCGCTCGCGCACGCGCGCGCTAACATCGTTCAGCACCAGCGCAAAGCCGACCAGCGGCGTCTCGTGTTCGCGCAGCGGCTGCAGGTCGGCTTCAAGCCACAGGCGACGGCCATCCGGTGTGCGCACCGACAGCGTGGTGTGGGTGGCGGCATGCTGTCGCAGGGCCATGCGCAGCAGGGCGGTGTCGTCGGGCTCGTCGGTGGGTGCGCCGGGCGCCAGCACGTCCATCATCGGCCGCCCCAGCCAGGCATCACCGGCGCACAAACCCAGCCCATCGAACGCAGGGTTGGCCCACAGCAGGCAGCTGTCCGGGCCAAGCAGGACCAGCGCGGTACGCGTGGAGTGGGCAAACAGGCGCAGCACGCCGCGGCCGAGGGTTCCCGGATCGAACTGCGACGGTAGCTCCAATGTGCGCCCGGAGCGCAGCTCGGTTCTTGCTTCCACGCCCCCTGACCCCTTTCCCGCCTGCCGCATCGGCCGCTGCCAAGTTCTCACGAATCCTTGGCCCATGCGGGTTCGGCTCGGTCCGATTTGGCCGCACGTCGGCGCCATCGTGCAAAAACCAGGCCGGGATTCCGCGCCGGAAACCCGGCGAACCGCCGGTGGATGGTTCCAACGTGTGCGCCGACGAAGCGAAGCGGAGCGCCCGGCGGCCCGACTGTCCCAGCCGGGCGCGGACTGGCATGCTGGCCGACCCTTTCCGCCGTACTCCGACCGTGCTCAGCCTGCCGCCGCTTGCGCTCTACATCCATGTGCCGTGGTGCGTGCGCAAGTGTCCCTACTGCGACTTCAACTCGCACCGCGCGCCCGAGGCGCTGCCGGTGGCCGCCTATGTGCAGGCGCTGCTGGCGGACCTCGATCAGGAGCTTCCGCAGGTCTGGGGCCGACCGGTGTCGAGCGTCTTCTTCGGTGGCGGCACGCCGAGCCTGTTTCCGGGCGCGGCCATCGGCGAGATTCTTGAGGGCGTCTCGGCGCGACTGCGGCTGATGCCGGGGCTGGAAGTCACGCTGGAGACCAACCCCGGCACCGCCGAGTTCGACCGCTTCGAGGCTTATCGCGCGGCCGGGGTGAATCGCATCAGCTTCGGCGTGCAGAGCTTCGATGACGCGCGCCTGGCCGTGCTCGGCCGCATTCACGACAGCGGTCAGGCCAAGCGCGCGTTCGCACTGGCGCGCGAGGCCGGCTTCGACAACATCAATCTGGATCTGATGTATGCCCTGCCGGGGCAGACGCTGGACGGCGCGCTCTCGGACCTGGAGCAGGCCGTCACGCTCGCGCCCGAGCACCTGAGCCACTACCACCTGACGCTGGAGCCGAACACCGTGTTCGCGGCCCGGCCACCTGCGGGCCTGCCCGACGAGGACAGCGCCTGGGACATGCAGGCGGCCTGTCAGCAGCGTCTGGCCGAGGCGGGCTATGCGCAATACGAGATCTCGGCCTATGCAAAGCCCGGTCGACGCAGCCAGCACAACCTCAATTACTGGCAGTTCGGCGACTACCTCGGCATCGGCGCTGGTGCCCACGCCAAGATCACGCTACCGGCCGAGCACGCGATCCAGCGGCGCTGGAAGCTGAAGCATCCGCAGGCCTATCTCGACGCGGCCGCCAGCCCCGCACGCATCGGCGGCGAGCAGCTGCTTGCCGCGGCCGACCTGCCCTTCGAGTTCATGCTGAACGCGCTGCGCCTGCTGGAAGGCAGCACGCTGTCGACGTTCGAGGCGCGCACCGGCCTGCCGCGCAGCGCGCTCGATGACGCCTTCGCCAAGGCGCAGGCGCGGGGCTGGCTGGAGACCGACGGCGAGCGCTTCCGCGCCTCGGCGCTGGGGCAGCAGTTCCAGAACGACCTGATCGGGCTTTTTCTGGCCTGAGGGTTTTTTGAGAGCCGAGAGGGGGGGCATAGGGCAAGCCTCGCCCCCTCTCCCCAACCCCTCTCCCACACCTCGTGGGGAGGGGCCGGGGGAGAGGGGAAGGATGCTTGCCGCGAGATTTGCCCCCCTCTCCCCATCCCCTCTCCCACAAGGGGGAGAGGGGCTTGAGGCATGGCCGACTGACACGCGTCGCCCGTCTGATGCGTCGGTCGGCGCTCGCTGAGGCGCATCGCCAAGACGACGACCACGCGATCGATGTCAACGCGACTCACCTCAGCCGCCGCGCGTGCTTGCTCCCCTCTCCCCTGGTGGGAGAGGGGCCGGGGGAGAGGGGAGCCGCTTGCGAGGTAGCCTGTTCCCCTCTCCCCATACCCTCTCCCACAAGGGGGAGAGGGGCTTGAGGCCTGGCCGACTGACCTGCGTCGCCCGTCTGATGCCCTATTCCTCGCGCCCGTTCAGCCCCCTCCGACGCCGGCTCGACCTTCGGTCGATTCCCCATTCCCGATTCCCGAATCCCGAATCCCGGCTTCAGCGAAATACTCCTCCATCGGCATCGGCCGACTGAAGGCGAAACCCTGCGCGTAGTCCAGCCCCAGCGCGCGCATCTGCTCGGCCAGCTGCGGGCTTTCGACCCATTCGGCGACGCTCTGGCGGCCGGTGACGCGTGCGATCTCGACGATCGATTTCACGATCGCCAGCGCCAACGGTGAGTCGGCGGCCTCGCGCACGAAACTGCCGTCGATCTTGAGCAGATCGACGTCGAGGTTTGGCAGGTAGGAGAACGAACAGAAGCCGGTGCCGAAATCATCGAGCGCGAAGCGGCAGCCCAGCGCGCGCACGCTGCGGATGAACTCGACCGCGCGGCCGAGATCGCTGACCGCGCCGGTTTCAGTGATCTCGAAGCACAGCCGCGTCGGCGGAAAGCTCGAACGCGCCAGGCGCTGCCTGAGAAATCGCGCGAACCCAGGATCCACCACCGAGGCGGCCGACAGGTTGATCGAGCACAGACGCACGCTGGCGGCCTGCTGGGGATGCGCTTCCAACCAGCCCAGGCAGCGGTCGACCACCCAGGTGTCGAGCCGAGCCGCCAGCCCGAAACGTTCTGCCGCCGCGATGAATTCGGTGGGTGGCAGCAGTTCGCCGGTGGTGGCGTCCCGCTTGCGCAGCAGCACCTCGAAGTGGCGACCGGCCTCCTCGCCGCGCAGGGGTGTGATGGCTTGGCAGAACAGTTCGAAGCGGTCGTGTTCCAGTGCCTCGCTGATGCGCATGACCCAGTGCATCGCAGAAGTTCGCTCGCGCACCGCCTGTTCGCCCGGGTCTGCCCGCTGAACACGGTTGCCGCCGAGCTCCTTCGCGGTAAAGCAGGCCGCGTCCACCTGTGCGAGCAGCGCACCCGGATCGATGGCTTCATCGCGAGCCCAGGCCCAGCCGATGCTGGCCCGCGTCGATACCAGCCCCGACTGCCAGGCGAAGCGGAAGTCGGCGATTTTCTCGCACAGTTGCTCCAGCTGATCCCTGGCTTCTGCCTCAGGCACGCAGGGCTGCAGCACGGCGAATTCATCGCCACCGATGCGGAACAGATAGGCGTGGTCCGGCAGCGCCGCGCGAATCACGCCCGATAACTCACGCAGCAGGGCATCGCCGGCGGCGTGGCTGAGGGTGTCGTTGATGATCTTGAACTGGTCGAGATCCAGGTAGGCGACCATCAGCGGGCGCGCGCTCGGGCTGAGCAGAGCAGCACGCAGGTCTTCTTCAAACGCCGCCCGATTGGGTAGGCCGGTCAGCGGATCACGCAGCGCGCGTCGCAGCAGCTTGAGCGCCGCGATACGGTTCTCGTGGATGGCGCCGGCCATGATCTGCGGCACCACCATGGTGATGCACAGAAAACCCACCAGCACCGCGCTTTCGATGGCGCCGCTGGGAACCGTGAAACCGCCGATGCCAAGCCCTGTCAGGGCAGCCACGATCAGGGCGAAGGCGGTGGTCAGGACAAAGGTCAGCAGCGGCGGAAAGCGGATCGCGCTCCAGAGCAGCATGGTCATCGGCAGTCCGGCAAGACCCAGCGCCTGGCTCCCGCTGCGTGCGCCAACCGCAAAAACCAAGGCCAGCACCCCGACACTCAGCATCGACCACAGCAGGTACTCAGGCCAGCTGCGGCTGGCCTCGACCGGAACTTCGTCGCGAGTGCCCTGCAGACGCCACCGCAGCGCGGCCACGCTGAGCAGCAGGGTGGAACTGAGCGCGATCACGCCGAAGATGTCGCCGAGCGCCCAGGCCAGCGCCGTGCTGGGCCAGAGCGCGATCGGACTCAAGCCGGATACGATCAGGCCCAGCGCACCCAGCGACGCACTGCACGCCGCCAGAGCGACTGCACCGATCAGGATCTGAAAGCCGGTCTGCACGGTGAGCTTGCTGGCCGCATGGCCGCCCAGCGCCCGATAGGCCCAGCCACCGGCCAAGGCACCGAGGGCGTTGGCTGCCATCGAGAAGGGCAGGAACAGCCAGGGCACCGGCGCCAACAGCGCGTGCATCAGCGGCACCGCCACGAGCACCAGCAGCACGCCGCGGGCGCCCTGCAGAATCACAAGCGTCAATGACACGCCGGCCGGCAACCAGATCAGGGCGACGTCGTCGGGCCCACGCATGAAGCCGATGCTGAGCCAAGCCGCGAGCAGGTACAGCGCAAGCGCCGCCGGCAGCACGAACACGGATCGGCGCAGCAGGCTCGACAAGGGCGCGGCTCCTGTTGGTGGCGTCGTCCTGGCTCAGGTGGACAGGCGACTCCGTCGCGCTGTGGTCGGGCCGTGCCTGGAGTCACATCGATCGATGCGGGTACCCGCCGGGTGTTGGCCGGATGCCGCACCGATTCCTCGTCGCTCCGATGACACGCGCCGCTGCGCACGGATGCAAATCCCGCGCCGCGATGAATGCCGCGCGATTCCGCCCTGTTACCATCCCCGCGCTCGCAGCCAAGGTCCGTGAAGATGCTTGAGATCACCCGCCCCGACGACTGGCATCTGCACCTGCGCGATGGCGCCGGCCTTGCAGCCGTGCTGCCGCACACCGCCGCCCAGTTCGCCCGCGCCATCGTGATGCCCAACCTGCGGCCACCGGTGCGCACCGTGGCCGAGGCCGAGGCCTACCGCCAGCGCATTCTCGATGCCCTGCCCGCGGGCGCGGCCTTCGAGCCGCTGATGACGCTCTACCTCACTGACAACACGCCGGCTTCCGAAATCGAAGCTGCGGCCGCCAGCGGCTTCGTCAAGGCGGTGAAGTACTACCCGGCCGGCGCCACCACCAACAGCGATTCGGGCGTGACCGACCTCGCCCGCTGCGAGGCGGTGTTCGATGCGCTTGAGCGCACCGGCCTGCCGCTGCTGATGCACGGCGAAGTGACTGACAGCGAGATCGACATCTTCGACCGCGAGGCGGTGTTCATCGAGCGCCATCTGCAGCGCGTGGTCGAAGCGTTTCCGCAGCTCAAGGTGGTGCTGGAGCACGTCACCACGCGCCAGGGCATCGAATTCGTGCGCGATGCACGCGAGGGCGTGGCCGCCACGCTGACCGCGCACCATCTGCTGCTCAACCGCAACGCGATCTTTGCCGGCGGTATTCGCCCGCACGCCTACTGCCTGCCCGTGCTGAAGCGCGAGAGCCACCGCCAGGCCCTGGTCGAGGCGGCAGTCTCCGGCAACCCGAAGTTCTTTCTCGGCACCGACAGCGCCCCGCACGCCCGCCATACCAAGGAAACCAGCTGCGGCTGCGCCGGCCTGTACACCGCGCATGCGGCGATCGAGCTCTACGCCGAAGCCTTTGAAGACGCCGGCGCGCTGGACCGGCTGGAAGGCTTCGCAAGCTTCTTCGGCCCCGACTTCTACGGCCTGCCCCGCAACATCACGCGCATCCGCCTGCAGCGCGAGAACTGGCAGGTGCCGGACAGTTATCCGTTCGGCGCCGATACGGTGGTGCCGATGCGCGCAGGTGAATCGGTGCGGTGGCGGCTGCAAGCGTAGCCGCGAGGCCCAGAACTGCTCAGGTATGGGCGAGATCCAATGCGGATCTGCCCATCAAGCGGCAGCAGCATCGCGCCAACGTCGCGCCTGATTCTGCAAAACGTCTGCCCGGCAAGAACGCATGGCCGAGGCCCAGCGCATTCGCCCCGCCCTCTGTGGGGCCAAGCCTCAGAGCGTGTGAAAAAGCCCAGACGCCGTAGCGAGGGCGTCGCTGAGCGTTCGTGGCAAAGCGCGGTACGTGAATTCAAGGGAGTTTGGCGGGTCAAATGACCGCGGAATTCGCGTAGCGCGCTGCCGCCACGGGCGTCCAGAGGCGGCCGCAGTAGGCGGATGGTTTTTTCACATGCTCTCAGCTCGGCCAGTGACTGCGGGCGCGAAGATCCAATCGCGCGTCGAGAGGGTCGGCTCCCCTTCATGCAGCTGGGGCGCTGTCAAGTCGGAGTTCCACTCGCCTTGGGGTAAGAAAACTCCGATTGTCAGAATCTATGTCCTGTGATCTAGTTCGCGCCTTGTCCGCATAGTCATCTGAGCAGTTCCATGAACCGCCTATTCAACCTGACGTCTCCCTTCGGCGACGTCCTTCGCTTCGAGC
>CAZPHV010000093.1:0-15159 GCA_964586455.1 uncultured Aquimonas sp. | reverse complement strand
CCCCCCGCGGGGGGTCGCCCGGGCCCGGCGGGGGGCGCCCCCCCCCCCCCCCCCCCCCCCCGTGGGGGGGGGGGGGGCCGGGGGAGAGGGGTGGGAATCTTGTCGCGAGGTTTCTGCCCCTCTCCCCAACCCCTCTCCCACGAGGGGAGAGGGGCTCAAAAGCATGGCAAGCCTCAGTCGGGGCTCAAACGCGTAGCTTGCACCGGTTGGGGATCAAGAGCGCGGCCTGCCTCGGTTGGCGAGATAAACACGGCACCCCGCCCTACTCCCCCCACAGCGCCTGCAGCCGCGCATCGCGCCCACAGCGGCTGCGATAGTAGCTATAGCGAAGGGGGTTCTTGAGGTAGTAGTCCTGGTGGTAGTCCTCGGCCGGCCAGAAGCGCGCGGTTGGCAGGATCTCGGTGGCCACGTCCCGACCGAAGCGCAGCTCCAGCTCGTCGCGGCTGGCTTCGGCCAAGGTGCGTTGCTCATCATCCAGCGCAAAGATCGCACTCCGATACTGCGGGCCGGCATCGCAGAACTGACGATTGACAGCCAGCGGATCCACATTGCGCCAGAAGGTGTTCAGTAACTGCGCGTAGCTGACCTGGGCGGGGTCGTAGCGAACTTCCACGACCTCGATGTGGCCGCTGCGCCCGGACGACACCTGCTCATAGGTCGGGTTCTCGCCCTCGCCACCGGCATAGCCCGAGGTGGTCGAAAGCACGCCTGGCATCTGGTCGAAGGGCTTCTCCATGCACCAGAAGCAGCCGCCTGCGAACAGCGCGACGCCCACGCTCGCGCCTTCCGGCACCGGCGGCGGCGCATGGCTGCGCTCGCTGATCTGCACGTCGACCACATCCGAAGCCAGCAGTGAGCCGATCAGGCCAAGCTTCAGCAGGATGACCAGCCAGGGCGCCCAATGGATGGCCGAGAACCGCGGCGCACGCGGGCTCATGTGCGCAGCTCCGGCAAGGCATCGCCCTGCGGCACGAACAGCAGCGCCACCCCGTTGTTGCACCAGCGTTGGCCGGTCGGCTGCGGGCCGTCGTCGAACACGTGACCCTGATGGCCACCGCAGCGGATGCAGTGGTACTCGGTGCGCGGGTAGATCAGCTTCCAGTCGCGCTTGCTGCCCATCACATTCGGCAGGTGGGTAAAGAAGCTGGGCCAGCCGGTGCCGCTTTCGTACTTGTGCGCTGCGTCGAACAGCGGCAGGAAACAGGCCGCGCAGCAGTAGGTGCCAGGTCGGTGCTCGTTGTTCAAGGGCGAGCTGCCGGCGCGCTCGGTGGCCTCTTCGAACAGCACCGAATACGCGGCAGGGCTGAGCAGCGCCTTCCACTCCGCTTTTGATTTCTGCAGGCGGTCGAGCGAAGGCGCCGTGCTTTCGACTTCACGCGCCTCGGCGAAATGAGCTCGCGACGCAAACCACGCCGCAGGTGCGATGGCGGCAGCGCCGAGGGCAATGAGGAAAGGTCTGCGTTTCAATGGGTTTGCTCCTGAGGACGGGGCGCTCACCGGATCGCGCGCCAAGGGGGGCGACCGCTCTTGCGAGGGTCGACCAGAAGAGGTCTCGATGCGGTGAATGATTGCTCAGGCATGTGGACGCAATTCAGGAAACACGTCACCTGCGCCTCGACAGATCGAAGCCGATGGGGTCAGACCGATCTTGAATCGCCGCGGCAAGAGCCGAGCTCAGGTGCCGCAGAGAGGGCCTGATGACTTCACGTGCGACCAGGAGCTTGTCGGACTTTGGGTGGCCGGGCAGCAAATCCGTCTGCGCGGTCCACTATCCGCCGGTTCTTGGCCGAGAGCCCACTCGGCCTGCGAATCGTCGAAAACTGTCCTCACGCAGCCGAAACCTCGCCTCGCCCCCCAAAGCCCGACAGGCTCCTGGATCACGTCGGGCTTCGGGCCTGGCAAGTCGTGTTTCATGATTGCTGGCGCGCCGCACGCTTGTCGCAATCCTCAACCACACTCGGGCCGACGTCCCGCGCTACGCGCCTGCTCATAGGTAGAACGCAAACCGGGGGCCGACTCCCGCAAAGCTTGAATCCGGCCTTCCGGATCCGGGTGCGTCGACAGGAAGCGCGGCGGCCGACCTTCGCTGCCGGTGGCGGCCTGCATGCCCTGCCACAGCTCTACGGCGGCCTCTGGGTCAAAGCCGGCCTGGGCCATCAGGCGTTGGCCGTACACGTCGGCTTCGGTCTCGTGCTTACGCGAGAACGGCAGCAGCACGCCGACTTGCGCACCCGCGCCCAGCGCGGCAACCACCAGATTGACCTGCTCGGGCGAGGCATTGCGGCCCGCATACGCGCCGGCCAGGGCGACGCCGGTCTGGGTGAGCTGCTGCTGGCTGATGCGTTCGCCGGCATGGCGGTAGACGACGTGGCCGATTTCGTGGCCAAGCACGGCAGCCAGCTTGTCGGGGGTGTCGGCGACACGCAGCAAGCCGGTGTTGATGCCGACCTTGCCGCCCGGCAGGGCAAAGGCATTGGGTTCGGCGATGGCGAACGCCTGGGCTTCCCACTGCAGACGCTGCCATTCCGGCGGCAGCTCACGAACAAGCGCATCGACGATGCATTGGGCATACGCGCTGCGCGCGGGAACGGTGCTGGTCTTGTCGTTGGCCTTCATCTGCTCGAAGGCGGTGATACCCATCTGGTTGACCTGTGAGTCGGACACCATCATCACCTGGCTGCGGCCGTCGGGCGTGGTGGCGCAGGCGGACAGCATCAGGGTGATCGCAGCGAGAGCAAGGGGGCGCAGGGACATGGACGTTCTCCGGTTACGGCAAAGAGTTCGGCGACTGGATGCGCGCGAACACCGACTGTAGTCGCTTCCGCCGCGCCCACCCAAATGATGGAGTCCGGAGCGGGCATGCGAGCCCGCGGGATTTCCGCGGCGGACGACTGCGCAATGGGCTGCCACCAAAGGTAGACCGCGGCGATCAAGCGGGTTGGTGGGCCAGGGCCCACCCTATGCGTGGCACGAGGCGGATCGAGACTCACCCCATGCGTCGCCGAATCCATCGGGTAGGTTGGGCGGAGCCGAGGGCGATGCCCAACATCGCGGCGTCCAACGCTTGCCGCGCCGGTCGAGCTTCGATGGGTCAAGACCCACCCTATAGGTCGCAGCGAATCCATCAGGTAGGTTGGGCGGAGCCGAAGGCGATGCCCAACATCGCAGCGTCCAACGCTTGCCGCGCCGGTCGAGCTTCGATGGGTCAAGACCCACCCTATGGGTCGCAGCGAATCCATCGGGTAGGTTGGGCGGAGCCGAAGGCGATGCCCAACATCGCGGCGCCTGACGCTTGCCGCGCGGGTCGAGCTTCGGTGGGTCAAGACCCACCCTATGGGAGGTGGTCGGCCGGGCCTGGGTCGTAGTCAAACAGGCACTCCGATGCAGGCTCTTCGCTTTCGAGCACATCAGCGAGCACCAGACGATACTGCCCTGCCACGGTAAAGACCGGCTCCGCGACAGCGTCATGAACCCAGGGCAGGCCGCGCAGCTGCGCGACTTCCAACTGGAGTTCGGTGGTGTCGGCGAGCTCCTCGGTCGTCATCAACAAGGGCAAGTCAGCGGGCGGCTGACTCACCACCAGAAAGACCCAGGTGACGCCGTCGGGACGCACCACCGCGAGCTCGTCCAGACTGCGGTCGCTTTTCAGCACGCGCAAGGTATCGCCGGGGCCGATCCGGCCGGGGCTGCACTCAATGGCGGCAGCAGCCGTCGACAGGCCCGCATTCGCCAGCACCGTGCAGATCAATCCACGTAGGAGCAGCGGCCACAACGCGGACCGGTTCATGACGACTCCTGCAGACGGATCGTTACCGCCTGCGCGATCTGGCGAGCGCGTTCACGCGCGACCTCAACATCCGCACCGCGCGCCAGCGCCACGCCGACGCGGCGCCTGCCCGCCACACGCGGCTTGCCGAACAGACGAAGATCGGTCTGCGGCTGAGCCAGCGCGGCTTCAAGCCCGCTGAACTCAGGCACGCCTTGGCCTTCCGCCAGCAGGGCGACTGAAGCGGAGGGCCCGAGCGCGTCGACCGCGGGAATCGGCAGGCCGAGAATCGCGCGCGCGTGCAGGGCGAATTCGCTCTGCTCCTGCGAGATCAAGGTGACCAGGCCGGTATCGTGTGGGCGTGGCGAGACCTCCGAGAACCACACCTCGTCACCACGCACGAACAGTTCAACGCCGAACAGACCCCAGCCGCCGAGTGCATCGGTAATCGCGCGCGCGATGTCCTGCGAGCGCGCCAGTGCAGCTGCACTCATCGGCTGCGGCTGCCAGCTTTCGCGGTAGTCGCCGTCGATCTGCACATGGCCGATTGGCGCGCAAAAGGTGGTGCCGTCGCGATGCCGCACGCTCAGCAGGGTGATCTCGTACTCGAAGTCGACAAAGCCTTCGACGATGCAGCGCCCTGCCCCCGCGCGGCCGCCTTCCTGCGCATAGGCCCAGGCGGGACCAAGGTCGCCTTCGCGGCGCAGGGTGCTCTGGCCCTTGCCTGAAGACGACATCAGCGGCTTGACCACGCAGGGCAGACCGATCGCAGCTACCGCAGCACGGAACTCGGACTCGGTGTCGACGAATCGGAAGGGCGAGGTTGGCAGGCCGAGCTCTTCGGCGGCGAGGCGACGGATGCCCTCGCGGTCCATGGTCAGGCGCGCGGCGCGGGCGGTGGGAATCACACGCAGGCCTTCAGCCTCCAGCTCGACCAGGGTCTGGGTATGGATGGCCTCGATCTCGGGCACCACCAGGTGCGGCTGCTCCTGCGCGATCAAGGCACGCAGGGCCGCAGGATCCAACATGTCCAGCACATGGCTGCGATGAGCGACCTGCATGGCCGGCGCGTCGGCGTAGCGATCGGCGGCAATCACCTCCACACCCAGGCGCTGAAGCTCGATCACCACCTCTTTTCCGAGCTCGCCCGAGCCCAGCATCAGCACGCGTGTGGCGCCATTCGAGAGGGGTGTGCCAAGGCGGATCGCTGCAGACATCGGGGAAACTCCGGGACAATCAAGGATGGACCACAGTGTAGCCGCCGGCCCTCTGGCACACTTCGCGCCCATGACTATGGACGGTCCATTTTCGTTCTTGACGACGCGCGGTGGATTGCGCCGGCTGGCCGGTGGCGGCGTGGCGATGGCCCTGGTGGCGTTGGGGGCTGCGGTCTTCGCCGCCGATTCAATCCAGCACGCGCTTCCCGAGGACGCCGATTCCGCGCGCATCACCGGCTTCGTGCGTGATGCCCGTCTGCGCGAAATCAGCGGTATCGCCGCCTCGCGGCGACACCCCGGCCTGCTGTGGGTGCACAACGACAGCGGCCATCCGGCCCAGGTGCATGCGATCGACGAACGCGGTCGACATCGCGCCACCTTGGACATCGAGGGCGTGACCGCGCGGGATTTCGAAGACATCGCCGCCTTCGAGCTGGATGGAACGGCCTATCTGCTGATCGCCGACACCGGCGACAACGGTGGTGTTCGCGCGGACGTCGAGCTGGTGGTGCTGGCCGAGCCCGAACTTGTCGAGAACGCGCGCGTGCAGCCGGCGTGGACGCAGCGCTTCCGCTGGCCCGATGGCGCGCGCGATGTCGAATCGGTGGCCGTGGATGTCGCCGCGCGCGAGGTGCTGATGATCTCAAAGAGACGCGTGCCGCCCGAGCTGCTGTCACTGCCGCTGGGCCCTGGCCAAGGCCGGCAGACGGCGAAGTGGCTGGGCGTGTTGGCTGGCATCGAACAGCCGACGCCCGCCGAGCTTGCGGGCAATCCGCGCTTCGGCCGCTACCGAGCCCAGATCACCGCGGCTGACCTTTCTGCCGATGGCCGTTTGCTTGCGGTACTGAACTACCGCAGCGCCTACCTGTACGCGCGAGCGCGCGGCGAGCCCTGGGTCGAGGCCGTGTCGCGCGCGCCGCAACCTGTGTCTTTCGGCTGGCTGGCGCAGGCTGAGGCGATCGCTTTCGATCCAGAGACAAAGCATCTGTGGATCACCAGCGAGCGCCTGCCCGCGCCCTTGATCCGACTTCCGGTACCCGCTGTCACCCCACCTTGACCCATGCCGCGACACCCGGCGCTCAGGGCCCCGCGAGCGCACCCAACCACGCGCTCGCCAGAGCGACCAGAAGCCGTTCACCCTCGTCACCCGCGGGCAAGCGATCAAGTGCGATCACGCAACGATCCTCCGCCGGCCAGCTCAACAGGCCCGGTGGCGCCTGCAGTGCCGGCTTTCGCACCCGCCCACCCTTGGCGGCCCCGGTGTGCAGGATCAGTTGGAAAGCGTGCCGCGGCTGCAGACGGAAGGTGGCGAAGTCGGTATCGAGCGCGTAGTTCGGCGCATTCCATTTCCACGACTCACGCACCCGTGCATCCAGGCCGAGCAGCAGGCTTCGTAAGCGCTCGATCTCGGCACGTCGCGGATGCGCGATCGCGTCCAGCAGGGCGTCCACGGAAACGGTGGGCTTGGCGGCCATGGAGGATCCTGATTGAGCCTGCGCTGAAGTGAGAGCGCAGCGCGTCTGATCGCGGGATGCGCCTTCCCCTGCAGTCCTGCGCGCATGTTTGGATCGACAGGGACCACCCGCGCCCACTGTTCGAAGGCCGGCGCGGGCGCGGGCGCGAGCGCGGGCGCGGGCGCGGCACGCAGGGTGCGACAGGTCGGGGATGCATCGCAAGCACCGCGCTGCGATCGACGGGGAAAGACCTGACAGGCACACTCCGCGGGCTATGTCTCTCTCTCCCACGGCACCTGTACGACTGGTGCTGGACACCAACGTCTGGCTCGACCTGCTGGTCTTCAACGACCCACGCCGCGCTGCCCTGCGCACTGCTCTGGAACGCGGCCACGCGCGCGCACTGCTGCGCGAGGACTGTCACGCCGAATGGCTGCGCGTACTGACCTACCCGGCCCTGCGGCTTGACGCAGACCGCCGCGAGACGCTGGCGAACTCGCAGCGCGCGTTGTGCGAATGGGTAGCGGCAGATCGAGCGATGCCCGACATTGCCCTGCCCCGCTGTCGCGATCCCGACGACCAGAAGTTCCTCGAACTCGCCGCGCAAGGCGGTGCAGAGTTCCTGCTGAGTCGCGATCAAGCCCTGCTGGAGCTGAGCCGTCGACTGCGTCGACAGGGTCTGTTCGCGGTGCTGGAAGCAGACGCGTTCGATCGCGTTCTGGGAAACAGCGACGAGCGGGGCAGCGGCTTCATGCCGTGATCAAGGCTCAGGCTCGAAACCATCGGTGAACACCGGATCGCCCGGCGGGTCCAGCAGCAGGCGCACGAGGTCGTAGTCGGAATCGCCAAAGACCTGGGCCGCCCCCCAGTGCAGTTCGATCCCCTGACTGCCGGACAGCGCCATCGGCTGCACGTTGGCGAGACCGGGGCGATCACTCAATTGTTCAGGAATCGACCATACAAGGCCATCGACTGAATGGCTGCGATGGATCTGGAAGCTGCCGCCGGCCGCCCGCGCCCAGAACACCTGCCAGGCGTTCTGCGACCACAGAGGCCAGGCATCGTGGTTGTTGCCGGTGCTGGCAAACGCTTGCGGCACATCGTCCCAGATCAGTGGATCCGAGCTGCTGCGGGTCCACATCTGCAGCTGGTTGTTGCCCGGATTGGTTTGATAGACCAACAGCAGGCGTCCATCGCCGGGGCGCTGGGCGATCCGTGGCAACGCTGCTGCAGCCGGGCTGATCTGCGTGCGCAGAGCATCCCAGCTCACGCCATCGTCGCTGGAGAGCGCCACATAGGCGGCGCCACTGAGCCGGTGATAGACCAGCAGCAGTCGGCCATCCTGAAGTCGAGTGACCTGTGGATTGATCTCACCGCCAGTCGGCCAGCCGAGATCCAAAGCAGCACTCGCGCCAAAGACCAGGCCCTCTTCTGAGGTCGCGCGGTGAATGCGAAAGGCGCCGCTGGCATTGCTGAGATGAAACAGCAGCCAACCGCCCTCGCTGGCTTCGACCAGGCTCGGGTGTCGCTCATTCGCCGCACTGGCTATGGCAGGCTCGGGGGCACTCCAACTGGCACCCGCATCCGAGGACCGCGTGACCCATAGATCGCCGCTGAAGCTGGCATTGAGGCGCTCAAACACGGCGATGCGTACATCGGGCGCAAGGGAAGGCCGCTGCACGCTGATCTGATAGTCATTGCCCGCGCCGCCAACGACCGTCTGCGGCTGTCCCTGCGCCGCGCCCGCGAGCCCCAGCACCAGGCCCGCAAGCATTCCACTACTGCATCGCACACGCATGTTCTCTCCCGGAAGCATCGTCGCGGTGTAGCCCGCCTGGATGTGAAACGAAGTACGGGAGCCATCCGTGTCATCCCGACCCGCCCTTCGAGCGACTTGGGCCCGCCTCCGGTTTCAGCCAGAATGCGCGACCTTTTCCACGAGAAACCCACAATGAAGGCCAGCGAAGTCAAGAAGGGCAATGTCGTCGAACACAACGGCACCGTCTACCAGGTGCGCGACATCGAGCGCAGCACGCCCACGGCGCGCGGCGGCAACGTCACCTTCCGCTTCACCCTGTACAGCATTCCCGGGGGCAGCAAGTTCGACCTGAGCCTACGCGCCGATGACGATCTGAAGGAGCTCGATCTGGTGCGCCGTCAGGCGACCTTTTCCTACAAGGACGGCGAGGCCTTCGTGTTTCTCGACACCGAGGACTTCACCAGCTACCAGCTCGATGCTGACGTCGTCGGCGAGGCCGCGGGCTACATCACGGACGGGCTGGAAGGCTGCTATGTCGCCGTAATCGACGACCAGCCGGTAGCCCTGCAGCTGCCACCCAGCGTGGTGCTGGAGGTCATCGAAACCGCGCCGGAAATGAAGGGCGCCACCGCCACCAAGCGGCCCAAGCCGGCCAAGCTGTCGACCGGCATCGAGATCCAGGTGCCGGAATACATCACCAACGGCGAACGCATCCTGGTCAGCACCAGCACGGGCGAGTTCGGCGGCCGCGCCGACTGAGACGCGGCACGAAATGGGCGACTGCTGACGCATCCTCGCCACTGGCAGGCGCCGCTGCCGTGTCAGCGGGTACCCAGCGCGCCTTGGTACGCACTCAAGCGCCGAGATCGTTCGGTCCCTGCGCTACGGCGCGGTGCTGGCCGCACCTGAGGCGTCGATGCTTTCCATCGGCACGCTGTTTGTCGATGGCTTCGAATGCGTTGGCCGGCGCCTGCTGACGCCAGCAGAGCCAAGTGCTCAAGCGATTGAAATACAAACCTCGCGCCCGGGGCTAGCCCGGGCGCGATGCTTCAAGGACGTAAGATCGTCGCGGGCCCGCGCTGAAAACGGGCCCGCGACTTGAGCTCACTCCGGCGAGGACAGCAGCACGGCTTCGCGCATCTGCTCTGCGCTCAGGGTGGCGGTAGACACGATCTGCAGGCGGTCTTCCTGCACGGCACCGACGGCATCCTGCGGCTGCAGCGTGGGGCTGACGCTCTTCGGCAGCGAGTACATGGCGCCGGTCACCGGGTCCACCGCCAGCATGCCGATCAGGCCACCGAGCAGGATGTTGCCGAAGTACCAGCCGTGCACACTGCCGGTGATGGTCAGCTGCTGCGGCGCGTAGCCTTCCTTCGCGAACGCCAGGGTGTAGACCTCGGGCTTGAAGTAGCCCGAGCCGCGCTTGAGCGTCAGCGTCACCGGCGTCTCGCCGACGTGCACGCGTTGGCCTGCGCGGTTGCTGACCGTCACCTGGGCGCCTTCTGGCGCACTGGAAATGGTTATGGCCTGAGATTGACCGTTGAACAAAGTCGCGCAGCCGGAAAGGGCCACGGCAAGCGCCGCAGCCAGAATGACTTGCTTCATCAGTAGATTCCCCTTGAATGGATCGCCACTTGGGCGGCCCCGCGAAAGACGCGGGGCGCGCGGATGCTAAATGAAGCGCAACGAGCTGGGAAGCGCTTCCCTGCGCGCGCGGGATTCGCCGCATAAGCGGGCCTTGAGCGGGAAGAGCGCACCCGCTTCCGAACGCACATCACAGCGATAGGGCTGCAGCTCCCGCCGCACGAGAGCTGCGTCAGCTGCGCTGCTTGCGGTGCATCAGCCACCCGGCGATCACGATGGCCGTGGTCACGAACAGGATGATAAGCGTGGCGAGCGCATTGATTTCAGGCGTGATGCCGAACTTGACCTTCGAGTACACCACCATCGGCAGCGTGCTGGAGCCGGGGCCGGAGACGAAGCTCGCCACCACCAGATCGTCAACCGAGAGCGTGAACGCCAGCAGCCAGCCGGCGGCCAGCGCCGGAAAGATCTGCGGCAGGGTGATCAGGAAGAACACCTTCCAGGGGCGCGCGCCGAGGTCCATTGCGGCTTCTTCCAGGCTTTCGTCCATCTGGGTCAGGCGCGACTGCACCACCACAGTGACATAGGCCGTGCAGAACGTGATGTGCGCAATCGCGATCGTGCTGAAGCCGCGCTGCGCGGGCCAGCCGGTGACCTGCTGCAGGAACACGAACAGCAATAGAGCAGACAGGCCAAGCATGACCTCAGGCATCACCAACGGCGCCGAGGTCATGATCGACAGCAGCGGACGGGTGCGGAAACGACCCAGCCGGGTCAACGCGGTGGCAGCGAAGGTGCCGATCACCACCGCCAGCGTTGCTGCGGTCGCAGCGATCATCAGGCTGCGGCCTGCGGCCTGCAGGATCTGCTCGTTCTGGAACAGGCGCCCATACCATTCGGTGGAGAAGCCGCCCCAGACGGTGACCAGACGCGAGCTGTTGAAGCTGTAGACGATCACCGAGAGGATCGGCAGATACAGAAACGCGTAGCCGAAGGCCATCGCGGTGAACAGAAGGAAGGGTTTGCGGTTCATGGCGTGCGCGCGCTGCGCGATTCGCGGCGCATAGGCGGCGCGACGGGATTCGGGATTCGGGATTCGGGATTGCCGAAGGTCGGAAACTTTCCGTGCGTGCATAGGGTGGGCCCTGGCCCACCGCAGCCGCCAAACCGCCTCAGGGTTTGGGACCTAAACCGATCGCCGCAAACACGGCCCGCGCGAGTTCCCGCGAGCCGCAGACACGCCGCACCGAGGCAAGCGTCGAGCTCCGGTGGGCCAGGGCCCACCCTATGGCCGCAGCGGGAAAGCTCGCCGCACGCACGAGCACTACGAATCCCGAATCCCGAATCCCCAATCCCGGCCTTCACTTCCTCGCCTCCTGCTCGGCGCGTCGATTCTGCACGTGCTCGAACAGCAGCACCGGAATCACGATCAGCATCAACATCGCCATCGCGACCGAAGAGGCCACCGGCCAGTTGCGGTTCTGGAAGAACTCGGTCCACAGCACCTTGCCGATCATCAGCGCATCCGAGCCCCCGAGCAGGTCGGGGATGACGAATTCGCCCACGGCCGGAATGAACACCAGCAGACAGCCGGCAATCACGCCGGGCATCGAGAGGGGAAGGGTGATACGCCAGAACGCCCGCGCTGGACGACAGCCGAGATCGAATGCAGCTTCCAGAAGGCGTCGATCCAGCTTCATCAGGTTGGCCGCGAGCGGCAGCACCATGAAAGGCAGGTAGGAGTAGACGATGCCGATATAGATCGCGAAGTCGGTGTTGAGCAGCCGCAGCGGTTCGTCGATCAGGCCCAGCCACTGCAGGGTTTGGTTGATCAAACCGTTGTTGCGGAGCAGACCGATCCAGGCATAGATGCGGATCAGGAAGCTGGTCCAGAACGGCAGGATCACCAGCATCAGCAGCACCATCCGCCAGCGCGGCGTGGCCCGCGCGATGCCATAGGCCATCGGATAGCCGACCAGCAGGGCGAAAAAGGTCGAGATCGCCGCGATCTTCAGCGAGTTCAGATAGGCCGCGAGGTAGAGCGAGTCCTCGAACAGCTGCAGGTAGTTGCCCAGATTCAGCGTGAGCTGCAGGCGCCAGTGTTCGCCCCAGCTCAGCAGGTCGCCGTAGGGCGGCCGCGCGCCAGGCATCGGGTCGGTCAGGCTGATCTTGGCCAGGATCAGGAACGGCACCAGAAAGAACACACCCAGCCACAGCATCGGCACGCCGGCCACGAAGATGCGCCCGCGCCGCTGGCGCAGCTCGCGACCGAGTAGCCCGATGCGCTGGTACAGACCCAGAACGACCTGGTACCAGAGACTCAGCCAGTTGAAGCCGCCGCCATTGCTCATGCCCAGCCCCCCCCGCCACCCCGCCCCACCCGCGAGCGCCCATACGCTGGGCCCTGCCTCACCCCCGCCCCCCCATAGGGTGGGCCCTGGCCCACCGCGCCCCCCACCCCGCCCCGATCTTCAGCAGAAACGAGTGGAGAGGAACGAGGAACGAGTGCAGAACTGCGAGGCGTGAGTGCAGAGGAGTGAGGAGTGAGAGCGGAGCGGCGTGCCGTTTGCTCCCGCCCTCCCGAGCTCGCATAGGGTGGGCCCTGGCCCACCATGACCTCCACACCGCCCCGGTCCTCAGAAGAAACGAGGCCTCCCCGGCGTGCACAGGCTGGATCTTGCCCCACCGTGGCGCGGAAACCGTCGCGGGGAAGGCGGTCGACCTGTGTGGGACACAGCTGAATACGTGCCTGACCTTGGCGGCGCGCGCGCGCTGCGGCGGCAGCGCGCTGCGCCGGCTCTCCTGCCTTCGAAATGGCCATGCGCTCGCCCATGCTCAACTCGTCAACACCACGCCATCATCGGGGTCCCAGCTCAGATACAGCTCATCGTCCCAGCTGTAGTGCGGGCGCTCGTAGCGGGCCTCGTGGGTGATCTGCACGCGCATGATCTGACCGTGCTCCGTGGCGACGTGATAGATCGAAACATCGCCGAGGTAGGCGATCTCGATCACGCGGCCGCGCACGCAGTTGCGGCGATCCGATGGCGGCGCATCGTGCACGCTGAGCTTCTCCGGGCGCACCGCCACGGCCACCGGCGTGCCGATCGGCAGCGGGTCGGAATGCCACATCAGGAACTCGCCGCCGAGCTTCTCGCAGGCGAACTCCAGCTCTTCGTCGCGCTGCGCGGAGACACGCCCCTCGAAGATATTGACCGCGCCGATGAACTCGGCAACCAGCCGGCTGGCCGGGAACTCGTAGAGCTGCGCCGGCGTGGCGACCTGCACGATGCGGCCGGCGTCCATCACCGCGACCCGCGAGGACATGGTCATCGCCTCTTCCTGATCGTGGGTGACAGTGATGAAGGTGACGCCGACGCGCTCCTGGATGCCGACCAGCTCGAACTGGGTGTGTTCGCGCAGCTTTCGATCCAGCGCGCCCAGCGGCTCATCCAGCAGCAGCAGCTTCGGTTGCTTGGCCAAGGCACGCGCCAAAGCCACGCGCTGACGCTGGCCGCCGGACAGCTGATCGGGTTTGCGACGGCCGAAGTCCTGCAGCTTGACCAGTTCCAACATGGCCGCCACGCGGTCGCGGATCTCACCCTTGGGCAATCGGTCCTGCTGCAGCCCGAACGCAACGTTCTGCTCCACACTCATGTGCGGGAACAGCGCATAGCTCTGGAACATCATGTTGACCGGGCGCTCGTAGGGCGGCAAGTCGGTGATGTCGCGCTCACCGAGCAGGATGCGGCCTTTGTCCGCGGTCTCCAGGCCCGCGAGAATCCGCAGCAGGGTCGACTTGCCGCAGCCCGAGCCGCCCAGCAGCGAAAAGAACTCGCCCTGATAGACATTCAGGCTGACATCGTCCACCGCGTACGTCTTGCCGAAAGTCTTGGTGACTCCCTCGATGCGCAGGAAGGGCTGCGCGTCAGGCTGCTGCCAGGGTTCGATAAACGCCTGTTTGCGTCCAGGTTGGGCCATGGGGAAGTCGGCTCAGGTCTCGATGAAAGTGACGCGAGCTGCCGCCTGCGACGACTCGCGCATAAACCCGACCCAGCTCAGCGGCCGGACTTGATCTGCGTCCATGCACGCACCCGCGCCTGCTGCGCGTCGTCGGGCAGACGCTTCGGGTCGACCAGCTTGGCCATGACCTCGTCCGGCGGATACACGCCTTCGTCTTCCAGAATATCGGGGCTCACAAACTCTTTGGACGCAGGGTTCGGGTTCGCGTAGGCCACGTAATTGGTGATCTCGCCGATCACCTGCGGCTCCAGCAGGTAGTCGATGAAGGCGTACGCGCTGTCGGGGTGCGGCGCGTCGGAGGGAATCGCCATCACGTCCACCCAGCGCACCGCGCCTTCCTTCGGGATGATGTACTGCAGTTCGATGCCGGTGCCGGCTTCCTCGGCGCGCGCTGCCGCCTGTCCGACGTCGCCCGAATAGCCCACCGCCAGACAGGTTTCGCCGGTGGCGAGATCATTGATGTACTGCGAGTTGTTGAAGCTGCGGATATGCGGGCGGATCGCGCCGAACACCTCGCGCACCACCTCGATCTCGTCGCCGTCGGTGCGGTTCGCATCGCGACCTTTCCACAGCAGTGCTGCGGAGAACGCTTCCTGCTCGTCATCCAGCACGCTGATGCCACAGGCCGCCAGCTTCGCCGCATTGGCCGGATCGAACAGCAGGCTCCAGGAATCGAGCGCGACTTCATCGCCCAGCGCTTCGCGCACCTTGGCGACATTGATGCCGAGGCCCGTGGTGCCCCACATATAGGGCAGCAGGTGCCGGTTGTCGGGATCGGCGTCCGCCATGCCCGCCAGCAGGTCGGCATCGAGGTTCGCGAAGTTGCTCAGGCGCGCGCGATCGATCGGGGCGTACAGGCCGGCGCTGACATGGCGTTCGGCAAACGGGCGCAGCGAAGGAAATACCAGGTCATAGCCTGAGCGGCCGGCCATCAGCTTGGCCTCCAGCACTTCGTTCTCGCTGTAGACGTCGTAGACGACCTTGATGCCGGTGCGCTGCTCGAAGTTGGCGATGGTGTCCTCGGCCACGTAGTCCGACCAGTTGTAGATGTGCAGAACCTGTGGCGTCGCGGGCTTGCTCGCGCCGGGCTCGGCGCCACCCTGGGGTGAAGTACCGCCGCCGCATGCGGCCAGAGCGAAAGCGATGGAAGCGGACAGCAGGCCGGTGCGCAGGTTCATGACGGACTCCGAGGTGAAGGACCCCGGCATGGTGGGAGCGCGCGCGGGGGGTGTCAACGCGGCCCGGGCCAGTGGCAGACCGGAGCAGAGTCAAGCTTCGATAAACGCGGCCGGGGCGAGATCTGCGGCCATGGTGGGCCAGGGCCTGAGGTCTCCCCAGTTTTTCTGCGTCACGGCAAGG
>CAZPHV010000092.1:0-15926 GCA_964586455.1 uncultured Aquimonas sp. | reverse complement strand
ATTCGCGAAGGTGGCCGTACCGTCGGCGCCGGTGTTGTTGCCAAGGTCATCCAGTAAGATAGCGTTTTCCCCTTGAGGGAAAGCGCGGCCAAGGCGAGCCAGATACGGCTCGCCTTCGGTCTTTTCGGAGTTAACGCTTCGTCACCTCGTGTACGCCAGTAGCTCAATTGGCAGAGCAGCGGTCTCCAAAACCGCAGGTTGGGGGTTCGAGTCCCTCCTGGCGTGCCATCTCAGAAGACCCGGATGAACGCAAAGGTCGTACAGAACGAAGCGGTGTCTACCAGTGACATCGTCAAATATGTGCTCGCGGGGCTGCTCGTTGTGGGCTCCCTGGCGGGCTTCTACTGGTTCTCAACAGCGCCGGTGGCGCTGCGTGCGGTCGGCATGCTGGTGGGTTTCGCTGCGGCTGCCGGTGTTTTCATGCTGAGCGCGAAGGGCCGCGACACCCGTGAGTTCTTCGCTGAAACCCGCTTTGAGCTGCGCAAGGTCGTTTGGCCCACGCGGCAGGAAACCACGCGCACCACCGGTTTGATCATCGTGGTGGTCATCATCGTCAGCCTGATTCTCGCGCTGTTTGATCTGATCATCTCTACTGGCGTCCGCGCCCTGCTGGGCAGCTGAGGGCCGGTCATGAGCAAGCGTTGGTATGTGGTGCAGGCCTATTCGGGCTTCGAGCAGCAGGTCAAGAAAGCACTGATCGATCGTGTCGCGCGTTCTGGCATCGAAGAGCGCTTCGGCGACGTGCTGGTGCCGACCGAGGAAATCATCGAGATGCGCGGCGGCCAGAAGCGTCGCAGCGAGCGCAAGTTCTTTCCGGGCTATGTGCTCGTGCAGATCGAGACCAGCGGCGAAGGCGGCGGTTTGCGCATCGACGACGAGTGCTGGCATCTGGTCAAGACCACCCCCAAGGTGCTGGGCTTCATCGGCGGAACGGCCGACAAGCCGCTGCCGATCAAGGACAGTGAGGCTGACCGCATCCTGCAGCGCGTGCAGGATGGCGTCGAGAAGCCCCGTCCCAAGGTGCTGTTCGAGCCGGGTGAAATGGTTCGCGTCGTCGACGGCCCGTTCAACGACTTCAACGGCACCGTTGAAGAGGTGAACTACGACAAGAGCCGCCTGCGCGTGGCGGTACTGATTTTTGGTCGATCAACCCCGGTGGAACTCGAGTTCACCCAGGTGGAGAAGGCCTGAGAGGCCGGGAGTCGGGTATCGGGAATGGCGAATCGGAGAGCAGCGAGCTCCTGACGATTCTCTATTCCCGATGCCCGATTCCCGAATCTAGCAACCAACGGGGAGCCATACCGGTGAAAGCCACCGCGCGGCGCTTGAACCCGAGGAGTTAACGTCATGGCAAAGAAAGTTGTCGCTTACATCAAGCTGCAGGTCAAGGCCGGTCAGGCCAACCCCAGCCCCCCCGTCGGCCCGGCTCTGGGTCAGCGCGGCCTGAACATCATGGAGTTCTGCAAGGCGTTCAATGCGGCGACCTCCAAGCTGGAGCCGGGTCTGCCGACGCCGGTCATCATCACTGCGTACTCCGACCGTACCTTCACCTTCGTCACCAAGAGCACGCCGGCATCGGTGCTGTTGAAGAAGGCTGCTGGCATCAGCTCCGGCTCGAAGCGCCCCAACACCGACAAGGTCGGCAAGGTGACGCGCGCGCAGCTGGAAGAGATCGTCAAGGCCAAGCAGGCCGATTTGACCGCGGCTGACATCGAAGCGGGCGTACGTACGATTGCGGGCTCCGCCCGCAGCATGGGTCTGGTGGTGGAGGGCTAAGTCATGGCAAAGATCACGAAGCGTTTCAAGGTACTGCAGAGCCTGGTTGAGCCAGGCAAGACCTACGCCATTGACGATGTGCTGCGCATCCTCAAGGACAGCAGCAAGGTCAAGTTTGTCGAGTCGGTCGACGTGGCCGTTCGCCTCGGTGTGGACGCCCGCAAGTCCGACCAGCAGGTGCGTGGTTCCACCGTGCTGCCGAACGGCACCGGCAAGTCGGTTCGCGTCGCCGTGTTCTGCCCCCCGGGTGCGAAGGCCGATGAAGCCGTTGCCGCTGGCGCGGAAGCGATCGGCATGGACGATCTGGCCGAGAAGATGCAGGCCGGCGACCTCAACTACGACGTCGTCATCGCCACTCCGGACGCCATGCGCGTGGTCGGCAAGCTCGGTCAGGTGCTGGGCCCGCGCGGTCTGATGCCGAACCCCAAGGTCGGCACGGTCAGCGCCAACCCCGCTGAGGCGGTTCGCAACGCCAAGGCCGGTCAGGTCCGCTACCGCACCGACAAAGCCGGCATCATCCACTGCACCATCGGCAAGGCCAGCTTCGAAGCCGAAGCGCTGAAGGGCAACCTGCACGCGCTGCTGGGTGACCTGCTGAAGGCCAAGCCGTCCGCTGCGAAGGGCCAGTATCTGCAGAAGATCTCGCTGTCCACCACCATGGGCATCGGCATCACGGTTGACCAGTCGAGCCTGTCGCTGAAGGTCTGATCAGTTTTCGCCCCGCGCGGGAACGCGCGGGGCTTCGATTTGGAGGCAGCCACGCGAGTGGCCGCCGTCAAAGACCGCAGGTGTCACTCAGGGAGGAGGGCGATCCGGGGCGCAAGCCACGGCTGTCCTCCTTGTCGCGTGGCTTAAACCACCGGTTTCGACCGGCAGGCCTGCGTAGATGGTGCCGACCTTCTGGAATTCTCGAAGCCGGCTACCACTGGGGCGTCGCCGACGCCCCCGGTGTCCACGGAAGGCCACCGCTAGGGACCGAGCATTGCGTAGTACGCGTGCGCGGAAGTTCATACGGAGGAGTGCAATGGCTCTCAATCTGACTCAGAAGCAAGAAGTGGTCGCCGAGCTGGCGGAAATCGCCGCCAAGGCCCACTCCTTGGTCGCAGCCGAGTACGCGGGCATCACCGTCGCCAAAATGACGGAGATGCGCAAGAAGGCTCGTGAAACCGGCGTGTACTTGAAAGTTGTCAAGAACACCCTGGCATCGCGCGCTGTGGCGGGCACCGAATTCGAATGCGTCCAGGACGCATTGGTCGGCCCGCTGCTGTATGCGTTCTCGCTGGAGGAACCCGGCTCCGCCGGGCGCCTGATCAAGGAGTTCGCCAAGGGCAACGACAAGCTGCAGCCCAAGGTGGTTTCCATGGGCGGCAAGCTGCTGCCCGCCGCTCACGTCGATGTGTTGGCTTCGCTGCCGACCCGCGACCAGGCACTGGCGATGTTCCTGAATCTGCTGATGGAGCCGGCCACGCGTGTTGCGCGCGTGTTCAAGGCCATCGGCGATCAGAAGGAACAGGCGGCCTGACCGTCCGCGGCTGGCGACAGCCGTTCCGACCCCATAGTTTTCAGAACAATTCCAGAGGTAGAAAACAATGTCTCTCACCCACGAGCAGATCCTCGAAGCAATCGGTGGCATGACCCTTCTTGAGGTCATGGACCTGGTCAAGGCCGCTGAAGAGAAGTTCGGCGTCACTGCCGCCGCCCCCGTGATGATGGCGGGCCCGGCTGCCGCGGCCGCCCCGGTCGAAGAGCAGACCGAGTTCAACGTGATCCTGGCTGAAGCAGGCGCGAACAAGGTCAACGCGATCAAGGCCATCCGCACCATCACCGGCCTGGGTCTGAAGGAAGCGAAGGACCTGGTCGAAAGCGCACCGGCTGTGGTCAAGGAAGCTGTCAGCAAGGACGACGCTGCCAAGTTCAAGAAAGAGCTGGAAGACGCCGGCGCCAAGGTCGAAATCAAGTAAGCGGCGCTTTGCGTCGCGCGCTTTCGATTTCGCGCGCACGAGCCTGGGGGCGCAAGCCCCCGGGCTTTCGTCCGTCTCCACTGGCTTCACAAGACGCGGCAGTTAATGGTACGGCCCTGATTGGACCTGGGCCCTCGCGCAGGACCCAGCTCCAATCACGGCCCGAAAGGGCTGCAACACACGTTTACTCTCCCGGATCGGCGCCTCGATGCGGTCGCTCCAGCACAACCAGGGTGGTACTTCGGCCATGACCTACTCCTTCACCGAAAAAAAGCGCATCCGCAAGGACTTCGGCAAGCGTTCCTCGATTCTCGAGGTGCCTTTCCTGCTTGCGATCCAGGTGGATTCCTATCGCGAGTTCCTGCAGGAGCACATCGCGCCCGCGCAGCGGAGCGAGCAGGGCCTGCACGGCGCTCTGAAGTCGGTCTTTCCGATCAGCAGCTACAGCGGTAATGCTGCGCTCGAATACGTCAGCTACAAGCTGGGCGAGCCAGCCTTCGACGAGCGCGAGTGCCGCAACCGCGGCATGAGCTACGGCGCGCCCTTGCGCGTGACGGTCCGCCTCGTGATCTATGACAAGGACAGCCCGGCTTCGAACAAGGCCGTGAAGTACGTGAAGGAGCAGGAGGTCTACATGGGCGAACTGCCGCTCATGACCGACAACGGTACCTTCATCATCAACGGCACTGAGCGCGTCATCGTCTCCCAGCTGCACCGCTCGCCCGGCGTGTTCTTCGATCACGACCGCGGCAAGACGCACAGCTCCGGCAAGCTGCTGTACAGCGCACGCATCATTCCGTATCGCGGTTCCTGGCTGGACTTCGAGTTCGACGCGAAGGACGCGCTGTTCACCCGCATCGACCGTCGCCGCAAACTGCCGGTGACGGTGCTGCTGCGCGCGCTGGGTTTCACCAATCCCGAGATTCTGGAAACCTTCTTCGAGATCAACCGTTTCAGCCTGCTGCCCGAAGGCGTCGAGCTGGAGCTGGTCGCCGAGCGCCTGCGCGGCGAAACCCTGAACTTCGACCTCGTGGCCGACGGCAAGGTCATCGTCGAGGCTGGCAAGCGCATCACTGCACGCCATGTGAAGCAGCTTGAGCAGGCCAACATCAATGCGCTGGAAGTGCCGGACGAGTACCTGATCGGGCGCATCCTTGCGCACGATGTGGTGGATCCGAGCACGGGCGAGTTGCTGGCCACGGGCAATGATGAGCTGCACGAGGAGCACCTGGCCAAGTTCCGCAAGGCGGGTGTCCAGAGCCTCGGCACGATCTGGGTCAATGACCTGGATCGCGGCGCGTACATCTCCAACACCCTGCGCATCGATCCGACCCGTACCCAGCTGGAAGCGCTGGTCGAGATTTACCGCATGATGCGTCCGGGCGAGCCGCCCACCAAGGACGCCGCGCAGAACCTCTTCCAGAACCTGTTCTTCTCGTCGGATCGCTACGACCTCTCGGGCGTGGGCCGCATGAAGTTCAACCGTCGCGTCGGTCGCAAGGAGGTCGAGGGCTCGGGCGTTCTGAGCAACGACGACATCCTCGCAGTGATGAAGGTCCTGATCGACATCCGCAACGGCAAGGGCACGGTCGACGACATCGATCACCTGGGTAACCGTCGCGTGCGTTCGGTCGGCGAAATGGCGGAGAACACCTTCCGCGTGGGTCTGGTGCGCGTCGAGCGCGCCGTCAAGGAGCGACTGAGCCTGGCCGAAAGCGAAGGTCTGACCCCGCAGGAGCTAATCAACGCCAAGCCCGTTGCGGCCGCGATCAAGGAGTTCTTTGGCTCCTCGCAGCTTTCGCAGTTCATGGATCAGAACAACCCGCTGTCCGAAGTGACGCACAAGCGCCGTGTTTCGGCCCTGGGTCCGGGCGGCCTGACCCGCGAACGCGCCGGCTTCGAAGTGCGCGACGTGCATCCGACCCATTACGGCCGCGTCTGCACCATCGAAACGCCCGAAGGCCCGAACATCGGCCTGATCAACTCGCTCGCCGTGTTCGCCCGCACCAACCGCTACGGTTTCCTTGAGACCCCGTATCGCCGCGTGGTCGAGGGCAAGGTCACCGACCAGATCGACTTCCTGTCCGCCATCGAAGAGGCCGAGTTCGCGGTGGCGCAGGCCAATGCCAACCTGACCGAGGAAGGCAAGTTCATCGAGCAGTTCGTGCCTTGCCGCTACCAGGGCGAATCGCTGCTGATGGCGCCGGCCGAAATCCAGTACATGGACGTCTCACCGATGCAGACCGTGTCGGTCGCGGCTGCGCTGGTGCCCTTCATTGAGCACGACGACGCCAACCGCGCGCTGATGGGCGCGAACATGCAGCGCCAGGCCGTTCCGACCCTGCGTGCCCAGACCCCGTTGGTCGGCACCGGCATCGAGAAGGACGTGGCGCGCGACTCCGGCGTCAACTCGGTGGCCAAGCGCGGCGGCGTGATCGATCAGGTCGATGCCGCCCGAATCGTGGTGCGCGCGAATGAGGCCGAGATCGGCGAGAACGATCCCGGCGTCGACATCTACACCCTGACCAAGTACACCCGTTCCAACCAAAACACCTGCATCAATCAGCGTCCGCTGGTGAACGTGGGTGATGTGGTGGCGCGCGGCGACGTGCTGGCCGACGGCCCCTCGACCGATATCGGCGAGCTGGCCCTGGGCCAGAACATGCTGATCGCGTTCATGCCCTGGAACGGCTACAACTTCGAAGACTCGATTCTGATCTCGGAGCAGGTGGTCAAACAGGACCGCTACACCACGATCCACATCGAAGAGCTGACCTGCGTCGCGCGCGACACCAAACTGGGGCCGGAGGAAATCACCGCCGACATCCCGAACGTGTCCGAGCAGGCCTTGGGTCGTCTGGACGAATCCGGCGTGGTCTACATCGGTGCGGAAGTGCAGGCCGGCGACATCATGGTCGGCAAGGTCACGCCGAAGGGCGAGAGCCAGCTCACGCCGGAAGAGAAGCTGCTGCGCGCGATCTTCGGCGAGAAGGCCTCGGACGTGAAGGACAGCTCGCTGCGCGTGCCGCCGGGCATGGACGGCACCGTCATCGACGTGCAGGTCTTCACCCGCGATGGCATCGAGAAGGACAAGCGCGCCAAGCAGATCGAGGAAATGGAAGTCCGTCGCGTCAAGAAGGACTTCGACGACCAGTTCCGCATCCTTGAGAGCGCGATCTTTGCTCGCCTGCGCACCCAGATTCTGGGTCGCGTTGCCAACGGCGGTCCGGCTGCGCTGAAGAAGGGCGCCGAGATCAACGACGAGTATCTGAGCAGCCTGAAGAAGGACGAGTGGTTCTCGATCCGCATGAAGGACGAGGACGCCGCCGACTTCATCGAGCGCGCGCAGAAGCAGATCGAAGCCCACAAGAAAGAGTTCGAAAAGCGCTTCGCCGACAAGCGCGCCAAGATCACCGCGGGTGACGATCTGGCGCCGGGCGTGCTCAAGATGGTCAAGGTCTTCCTGGCCGTGAAGCGTCGCATCCAGCCGGGCGACAAGATGGCGGGTCGCCACGGCAACAAGGGTGTGATCTCGATGATCCAGCCGGTCGAGGACATGCCCTACATGGCCGACGGTCGTCCGGTCGACATCGTGCTGAATCCGCTGGGCGTGCCTTCGCGCATGAATATCGGGCAGGTGCTGGAAACCCATCTGGGCTGGGCCGCAAAGGGCCTCGGCGAGAAGATCCAGCGCATGCTCGACGAGCAACGCAAGGTCAAAGAGCTGCGCGAGTTCCTGGATCAGATCTACAACCACGACAAGGCCATCCGCGGTTCGCTGCGCGAAGACCTCTCGCAGTTGACCGATGATGAAATCCTCGCGCTTTCGAAGAACCTCACCACCGGCGTGCCAATGGCGACTCCGGTGTTCGATGGTGCCGACGAAGCCGAGCTGAAGTCGATGCTAAAGCTGGCGGATCTGCCGGAGTCCGGCCAGACCACGCTGTTCGACGGACGCACCGGTGAGGCCTTCGATCGCCCGGTGACGGTCGGCTACATGTACATGCTGAAGCTGAACCACCTGGTCGACGACAAGATGCACGCCCGTTCGACCGGCCCGTACTCGCTCGTCACCCAGCAGCCGCTGGGCGGCAAGGCGCAGTTCGGTGGCCAGCGCTTCGGTGAGATGGAAGTCTGGGCGCTGGAAGCCTACGGCGCGGCCTACACCCTGCAGGAAATGCTGACGGTGAAATCCGACGACGTGCAGGGCCGCAACCAGATGTACAAGAACATCGTCGACGGTAACCACGAGATGGCCGCGGGCATGCCCGAGTCCTTCAACGTGCTGGTCAAGGAAATCCGATCGCTGGCGATCAATATCGAGCTGGAAGAGCACTGAGGAGCTGGGAATGGGGAATCGGGAATCGGGAATCGTTGAAGCGGCGCTTGGCGCCGACATCGACTCCCGAAAGTCCCGATTCCCTGCTCTGACCGATTCCCAACTCCCGACTCCCGAATCCCGGAGACTGCAATGAAAGACCTGCTAAACCTCTTCAACCAGCAGCGCCAGACGCTCGACTTTGATGCGATCAAAATCGCGCTGGCTTCGCCTGACCTGATCCGTTCGTGGTCCTACGGTGAGGTGAAGAAGCCCGAGACCATCAACTACCGCACCTTCAAGCCCGAGCGTGATGGCCTGTTCTGTGCGGCGATCTTCGGCCCGATCAAGGACTACGAGTGCCTGTGCGGCAAGTACAAGCGCATGAAGCACCGCGGCGTCGTCTGCGAGAAGTGTGGCACCGAGGTCACCCTGGCCAAGGTGCGCCGTGAGCGCATGGGCCACATCGATCTGGCCAGCCCGGTCGCGCACATCTGGTTCCTGAAGTCGCTGCCCTCGCGCATCGGCCTGATGTTGGACATGACCCTGCGCGACATTGAGCGCATCCTGTACTTCGAAGCCTACTGCGTGATCGAGCCGGGCATGACCCCGCTGGAACGCGGTCAGCTGCTGACCGAAGAACAGTATCTGCAGGCGGTGACCGAGCATGGCGACGATTTCGACGCTCGCATGGGCGCCGAGGCCGTCTATGAACTGCTGAAGTCGATCGAACTGAGTGCAGAGCTGGCCCAGCTGAAGGAGGAGATCTCCTCCACCAACAGCGAAACCAAGCTGAAGCGTCTGTCCAAGCGCATCAAACTGATGGAAGCCTTCATCGAGTCCGGCAATCGCCCGGAGTGGATGGTGATGACCGTGCTGCCGGTGCTGCCGCCGGATCTGCGTCCTCTGGTACCGCTGGACGGTGGCCGTTTCGCGACCTCGGATCTGAACGATCTGTACCGCCGCGTGATCAACCGTAACAACCGTCTGAAGCGTCTGCTTGAGCTCGCCGCGCCGGACATCATCGTGCGCAACGAGAAGCGCATGCTGCAGGAGTCGGTGGATGCGCTGATGGACAACGGCCGTCGCGGCCGCGCCATCACCGGCACCAACAAGCGCCCGCTGAAGTCCTTGGCCGACATGATCAAGGGCAAGCAGGGCCGCTTCCGTCAGAACCTGCTGGGTAAGCGCGTCGACTACTCCGGCCGTTCGGTCATCGTGGTCGGCCCGACCCTGCGTCTGCACGAATGCGGCCTGCCCAAGAAGATGGCGCTGGAGCTGTTCAAGCCCTTCATCTTCTCGAAGCTGCAGCGTCGTGGCCTGGCGACCACCATCAAGGCCGCCAAGAAGCTGGTTGAGCGTGAATCAGCGGAAGTGTGGGACATCCTCGAAGAGGTGATCCGCGAGCATCCGGTGATGTTGAACCGCGCGCCGACCCTGCACCGTCTCGGCATTCAGGCATTTGAGCCGGTACTGGTCGAGGGCAAGGCCATCCAGCTGCATCCGCTGGTCTGTACCGCGTTCAACGCCGACTTCGACGGTGACCAGATGGCCGTGCACGTGCCGCTGTCGCTGGAAGCGCAGCTGGAAGCGCGCGCGCTGATGATGTCGACCAACAACATCCTGTCGCCGGCCAACGGCGAGCCGATCATCGTGCCGACCCAGGACGTCGTTCTGGGCCTGTACTACATGACCCGTGCGTTGGAGAACAAGAAAGGCGAGGGCATGGTCTTCGCCAACCTGGCCGAAGTTCAGCGGGCCTACGACAACCGTGCGGTGGAAATCCACGCCAAGATCAAGCTGCGTCTGAAGCAGACCATCATTGCCGAGGACCGTAGCCGCACCGAGAACACCGCGATCATCGAGACCTCGGTGGGCCGTGCGCTGCTGGCCGAAATCCTGCCGGAAGGTCTGCCCTTCGACCTCGTCAACTGCGAGCTCAACAAGAAGTCGATCAGTCGCCTGATCAACGCCTGCTACCGTCATCTGGGTCTGAAGGAAACGGTGATCTTTGCCGACCAGCTGATGTACACGGGCTTCCGCAACGCGACCCGCGCGGGCGTGTCGATCGGCATCGACGACATGGTGATCCCGGTCGCCAAGCGCCAGATTCTGGCCGGCGCCGAGCGCGAAGTGCTGGAGATTCAAGAGCAGTACCAGGGCGGCCTGGTGACCGCGGGCGAGCGCTACAACAAGGTTGTCGACATCTGGTCGCGCACCAATGAGCAGGTCGCCAAGGCGATGATGGAAGGCATCGGCACCGAGAAGGTGGAGAACGCCAAGGGCGAGACCATTGACCAGAAGTCAATGAACTCGATCTACATCATGGCCGACTCAGGCGCGCGTGGTTCTGCGGCCCAGATCCGCCAGCTGGCCGGTATGCGCGGCCTGATGGCCAAGCCGGACGGCTCGATCATCGAAACGCCCATCAAGGCGAACTTCCGCGAAGGTCTGGACGTCCTGCAGTACTTCATCTCGACCCACGGTGCCCGTAAGGGCCTGGCCGATACCGCGCTGAAGACTGCGAACTCAGGTTACCTGACCCGTCGCCTGGTCGACGTGGCGCAGGACGTGGTGATCACAGAGGTCGACTGCGGCACCTCGAACGGTCTGACCATGACGCCGATCGTTGAAGGCGGCGACGTGGTCGAGCCCCTGCGCGAGCGCGTGCTCGGTCGCATCGTGGCCGAGGACGTCTACCTGCCGGGCAATGACGAGGATCCGTTCGTCACCCGCGGCACGTTGCTGGATGAAAAATGGGTACAGAAGCTGGAAGACGCGAGCGTTCAGGTGCTCAAGGTCCGCTCGACGATCACCTGCGAGTCCAGCTTCGGCGTGTGTGGCCAGTGCTACGGACGTGATCTGGCGCGCGGCCATGTGGTCAACATCGGTGAAGCCGTGGGTGTCATCGCGGCGCAGTCGATCGGTGAGCCCGGCACCCAGCTGACCATGCGTACCTTCCACATCGGCGGCGCGGCCTCGCGTGCAGCGGCGGTCGACAACGTGTCGGTGCGCACCAGCGGTTCGGTCAAGTTCAACAACCTGAAGTCCGTGCAGCATTCGGCGGGCCATCTGGTTGCAGTGTCGCGCTCGGGCGAAATCTCGGTGATGGATGGCCACGGTCGCGAGCGCGAGCGTTACAAGCTGCCTTACGGCGCGGTGCTCAACTTCAAGGACGGCGCAGCCATCAAGGCCGGCGAGATTGCGGCGAACTGGGACCCGCATAACCACCCGATCGTTTCCGAAGTCGCGGGCTTCGTGCGCTACGTGGATCTGGTCGAGGGCATCACGGCGATCGAGAAGACCGACGAACTCACCGGTCTGGCCAGCATCGAAATCACCGATCCCAAGCGTCGCGGCTCGGCGGGCAAGGATCTCCGCCCGATCATCCGAATCATCGATGGCAACGGCAAGGATCTTTCGATCCCGGGTACTGATCTGCCAGCGCAGTACCTGCTGCCGCCGCGCTCGGTCGTCAACCTGCAGGACGGTGCGCCGGTGGGCGTGGGTGACGTGGTCGCCAAGATTCCGCAGGAGGCGTCCAAGACCCGCGACATCACCGGTGGTCTGCCGCGCGTGGCCGACCTGTTCGAGGCGCGCAAGCCGAAGGATCCGGCGATCCTCGCCGAGCGTTCAGGCATCGTCAGCTTCGGCAAGGACACCAAGGGCAAGCAGCGTCTCATCATCAAGGATGCGGACGGCGGCGAGCACGAGGAGCTGATTCCCAAGTATCGCCAGATCATCGTGTTCGAAGGCGAGCACGTCGAGAAGGGCGAGACCGTGGTGGACGGCGAGCCCAATCCGCAGGACATCCTGCGTTTGCTGGGCGTCGAGCCGCTGGCAGCCTACCTGGTCAAGGAAATCCAGGACGTCTACCGCCTGCAGGGCGTGAAGATCAACGACAAGCACATCGAAACGATCATTCGCCAGATGCTGCGCAAGCTCGAGGTCACCGACATCGGCGACAGCAAGTTCCTGCGCGGTGAGCAGCTGGAGCGCGTACGCGTGATCGAAGAAAACCAGAAGATCCTGGCGCGCAATGGCATTCCGGCCAAGAGCGATCCCGTGCTGTTGGGCATCACCAAGGCGTCGCTGGCGACCGAAAGCTTCATCTCCGCGGCGTCCTTCCAGGAGACTACGCGCGTCCTGACCGAAGCGGCCGTCCGCGGTACGCGAGACACCTTGCGGGGTCTGAAAGAGAATGTTATCGTGGGCCGCTTGATTCCAGCCGGCACTGGTCTTGCTTACCACAGCAAGCGCCGCCGCCGCGACACGGAACTCACCGATGCCGAGCTCGACATCCTCCGCAGTTCCGCGCTTGGCGCGGTCGTGGACGTCGCCGACTCCGGCGAGAGCGCCTGAAGCACGATGGCCGCCGCGGACATGGCGGCCATCATCAGCAACCCAATCTTTGGCGAGGCTGACCGGGCCCAAAGCCCAGAACCAACGAAATGAGGCGCAGGATGCGCCTCGTGTTCGCGGACAGGAAGTCCGAGTACATGGGTCGTCATTCGTTGACGGCCTTTGTGCGCACACGCTAAACTTCTCGGTCTTGGCGGGCCCGGGTTGGCTCGTCTTTGTTTTCTAGAGGCTTTCTGCAATGGCAACCATCAATCAGCTGGTGCGTAAGCCCCGGCAACCGAAAACCTACAAGAGCGCCTCACCGGCGCTGGACAGCTGCCCGCAGAAGCGTGGCGTCTGCACCCGCGTCTACACCACCACCCCGAAGAAGCCGAACTCGGCGCTTCGCAAGGTGGCGAAGGTGCGCTTGACCAATGGTTTCGAGGTCATCAGTTACATCGGCGGCGAAGGCCACAATCTTCAGGAGCACTCGGTGGTCCTGATTCGCGGCGGTCGCGTCAAGGACCTTCCCGGCGTTCGCTATCACACCGTGCGCGGCTCTCTGGATGCCGTCGGTGTGGCCAAGCGTCGTCAGGGTCGCTCCAAGTACGGCGCCAAGCGTCCCAAGAAGTAAGCACAGGCAAGTGCGCCGCGGACGCGGTGCGCGCTCCACCCGATCTTTTCAAATCAGGTTCGCATCATGTCCCGTAAAGGTTCGCCCGGTACCCGCTCCGTCCTGCCCGATCCCAAGCACGGCAGCGAAATGGTCGCCCGTTTCATCAATATGGTGATGAAGAGCGGCAAGAAGTCTGTCGCCGAAAGCATCGTCTACGGCGCAATGGACGTCATTGGTGAGAAGAGCGGCAATGCGCTCGAGCTCGTCGAAAAGGCCCTGGGCAACGTTGCTCCGGCGGTCGAAGTGAAGTCCCGCCGCGTCGGTGGTGCGACCTATCAGGTGCCGGTTGAAGTGCGCAGTTCGCGCCGCTCGGCTCTGGCCATGCGTTGGGTGATCGAGTCGGCGCGCAAGCGCGGCGAGACCTCGATGCCGCGCAAGCTTGCGGGCGAACTTCTGGATGCGGCCGAGAGCCGCGGTGGCGCTGTCAAGAAGCGCGAAGAAACCCACCGCATGGCGGAAGCCAACAAGGCCTTCTCGCACTATCGCTGGTAAGAGCAGCTGGGTCGCGCCATTCATGGCGTGGCCCCGTTTGCTTTGCCGCCCGCAGATTTGAAAGGAATTCCCGTGGCTCGCAAGACCCCCATCGAGCGCTACCGCAATTTCGGCATCATGGCCCACATCGATGCCGGCAAGACCACCACGACCGAGCGCATCCTGTTCTACACCGGTGTCAATCACAAGATTGGCGAAGTGCACGACGGCGCTGCCACCATGGACTGGATGGAGCAGGAGCAGGAGCGTGGCATCACGATCACCTCGGCTGCGACCACTGCCTTCTGGAAGGGCATGGACAAGTCACTGCCCGAGTACCGCTTCAACATCATCGACACCCCCGGCCACGTTGACTTCACCATCGAAGTCGAACGCAGCTTGCGCGTGCTGGATGGCGCGGTGTTCGTGCTGTGTGCGGTGGGTGGTGTGCAGCCGCAGTCCGAGACTGTCTGGCGCCAGGCCAACAAGTACAACGTTCCGCGCCTCGCCTTTGTCAACAAGATGGACCGCACCGGTGCCAACTTCGACAAGGTCGTCGAGCAGCTGCGTTCGCGCCTGGGTGCCTACCCGGTGCCGATGCAGGTCGCGATCGGCGCCGAGGATGGTTTCGAGGGCGTGGTCGATCTGCTGAAGATGAAGTCGATCCAGTGGGATATGGCTTTGAACGGCACGACCTTCACCTACGGTGAGGTCCCGGCCCACCTGAAGGACGAGGCCGATGCGGCGCGTGCTTTCATGGTTGAGGCCGCAGCTGAAGCGTCCGAAGAGCTGATGAACAAGTACCTCGAGGGCGGTGAGCTCACAGAGGACGAGATCGTTGCGGGTATCCGCGAGCGCACCCTCAAGTGCGAGATCATCCCGGCCTTCTGCGGTACCGCCTTCAAGAACAAGGGCGTGCAGGCCATGCTGGACGCAGTCGTCCAGTACCTGCCGTCGCCGGCCGATCGTCCCCCTGTGAAGGGCATCGACGAGAACGAGGGCGAAGCCTTCCGCAAGGCGGGTGATGCTGAGCCGTTCTCGGCGCTGGCTTTCAAGATCATGACTGATCCCTTCGTGGGTTCGCTGACCTTCTTCCGTGTGTATTCCGGCTCGCTCAACTCGGGCGATCAGGTCTACAACCCGGTCAAGAGCAAGAAGGAGCGCATCGGCCGAATCCTGCAGATGCACGCCAACAACCGCGACGAGATCAAGGAAGTTCTCGCGGGTGACATTGCTGCGGCTGTCGGACTGAAGGACGTCACCACCGGTGACACCCTGTGCGACCTCAACAACGTCATTACCCTGGAGCGCATGATCTTCCCGGAGCCCGTCATTTCGATGGCGGTCGAGCCGAAGACCAAGGCCGACCAGGAGAAGATGGGCGTCGCTCTCGGTCGACTGGCTCAGGAAGATCCGTCGTTCCGCGTGCGCACTGACGAAGAGTCCGGCCAGACGATCATCTCCGGCATGGGCGAGCTGCATCTGGAAATCCTCGTCGATCGCATGAAGCGCGAGTTCAACGTCGAGGCCAATACCGGCAAGCCGCAGGTCGCCTACCGCGAAACGATCCGCAAGGGCGTGAAGCAGGAAGGCAAGTTCGTTCGGCAGTCCGGTGGTCGCGGTCAGTACGGTCACATCGTCATCGAGATGGAACCGCAGGAGCGTGGCGCAGGTTACTCGTTCGAGAACGCTATCGTTGGCGGTGTGGTCCCGAAGGAATACGTCACTGCATCCGACAAGGGTATCCAGGACGCAATGACCACAGGTCCGTTGGCCGGCTACCCCGTCGTGGACATCAAAATCCGCGCTGTCGACGGTAGCTACCATGACGTCGACTCCAACGAAATGGCGTTCAAGGTTGCCGGTTCGATGGCCTTCAAGGAGGCTTTCGCCAAGGCCAGCCCGGTGCTGCTGGAGCCGGTCATGAAAGTCGAGATCGTTACGCCCGAAGACTATCTCGGTGACGTGATGGGCGACGTGAGTCGTCGGCGCGGCATCCTGCAGGGTTCAGACGACAGCCCCTCGGGCAAGGTTATCAACGCGATGGTGCCGCTGGGCGAGATGTTCGGTTACGCAACCACGCTGCGCTCGATGAGCCAGGGTCGCGCGACCTACACGATGGAGTTCGACCACTACGCCGAAGCGCCGGCCAATATCGCCGACGCGGTCACCAAGAAAGGCTGAGTGAGCGCCTGACGCTCCTGCCGCATCCATACACGACATAACAAAGAGGTTTGCATCATGGCCAAGGGTAAATTCGAGCGCACCAAGCCGCACGTAAACGTGGGCACGATCGGTCACGTTGACCACGGCAAGACGACGCTGACAGCGGCGCTGACGAAGGTGGGTGCCGAGCGTTTCGGTGGCGAGTTCAAGGCGTACG
>CAZPHV010000091.1:0-15987 GCA_964586455.1 uncultured Aquimonas sp. | reverse complement strand
CGCTTTGAGCGGCTCACACCACTAAAGCCCCCGGCTTTGCCGGGGGATACTTACCATGCGGCATCCACTGAGACCCACGCATGTCCCGATTGATCGACACCTGGTTCCGCATTCCTTTCTGGCAGCGTGTGGCTGGCGGCTTCGTGCTGGGGGCTTTGGCGGGGTGGCTGCTGGGCCCGACCGCGATGACCTGGTTTGCGCCCTTGGGCACGCTCTTCGTGACCCTGATCCGGATGATCGCGACGCCGCTGGTGTTCTTCGCGGTGGTGTCGGCGATCGGGCGACTGCACGGGCAAAGCAGCGTGGCCGCGCTGGGCGGGCGCACTTTTGCGTGGTTCGCGATCACCGCCGCGCTGGCGGTGGGTGTGGGGCTGCTGGTCGCCACCGTGCTGCAGCCGGGTTCGGGGCTCGAACCGCTTACCCCGGCAGAAAACTGGAAACCGCGCGAGCTGCCGACGCCGGTGCAGGTGCTGCTGGACGTGATTCCGGCCAATCCCTTCATGGCCTTGGCCGAGGGAAAGATTCTGCAGGTGCTGTTTTTCGCCGGCCTGGTGGGTTTCGCGCTGGTCAAACTCGGTGACAAGACCGAGCGCCTGCGCCTGCTGGCCAACGAGGCCAGCGAGCTGATGATCCAGATCACCCGCTTCGTGCTGCAGCTGACGCCGATCGGCACCTTCGGCCTGATCGCTGGTCTGGTTGGCACTTACGGCTTCGAGCGCCTGCTGCCGCTGGGTAGCTTCGTGATCGCCCTGACCGTCGCCTGCCTGATCCACATTGTCTTCGTCTACGGCGGTCTGCTGATGGCGCATGGGCTGAACCCGCTGCGCTTCTTCCGCGGTGCGGCCGGCGCCATGCAGATCGCGTTCGCGACCTCGTCGAGCTTCGCCTCGATGCCGGCGGCGCTGCGTTCGGTCAGCGCCAACCTGGGCGTCAACCGGGACTACGCAGCCTTCGCCGTGCCGCTGGGTGCCAGCATCAAGATGGACGGCTGCGGCGCGATCTTTCCGGCCGTCACCAGCCTGTTCACCGCGCAGTATTTCGGCATCGATCTGTCGGCCTCGCAGTACTTCATCATTCTGCTGGCTTCGGTGCTGGGCAGTTTCGGCACGGCCGGTGTGCCTGGTACGGCCACAGTCATGGTGACCCTGGTGCTGAGCGCGGCCAACCTGCCGCTGGAAGGCTTGGCCTTCATCATCGCGATCGATCGCGTGATCGATATGGTTCGCACCATGACCAATGTCACCGGGCAGATGCTGGTGCCGGTGCTGGTGGCACGCGAGACCGGCATGCTTGATATGGAGCAGTACGAGCGCGCGATAGCGCCGGCGGAGTTCGAGGGCGCTGTGGCCGAAGAGCGGCTTTGAGGGGTTTTGGTGGAAGAGCGGCGTTGCGAGGCGGTACCCCACGAGCCGCTTTGGGCGGCGGTGAGGTTCCCCCCTCTCCCCCCGTGTAGCGACGGAGGGCGCCTGTCGCCTGCCGTGGGCAGCCGACGCCCTCCGGAGCCCGAGCGAAGCGAAGGTAGGGGGCGGGGGAGAGGGGGGTGAAGACTTGCGCGGGCGTACAGTCTGCTTGCGCGTCTCTGGCGTTTGCTTCGCCCGCGTTCACCGGACCATCAGCTGACGCTGCCAGCGGGTCCGCGAAAGGTGTCGCTCTTCAATGGGCGAGCGGACATAGGCTGCCACCTTACTCACGGCGCCCACCGCAATCTCGATGGTCGGCTGGTTGAGCGTGATGCGAGCGTTCTCCCCCTCTCCCCAACCCCTCCCCCACCAGGGGGGAGGGGCTCTAGATCGCTGCATCGCAGCGCGCGCGTGAAGCCGGTTTTCGTACTCCTCGCAGCGCGTGCTTGAAGCCGGATCTCGTGTTCGTTGCGGCGCGTGCCTGAAACTCCCTCGCGTCGCCCAGCAAGCCCCAGGCTCGCCCAGCCCGATACACTCGCAGCCCATATGACCCAGCCCGGACTCTTCGCCGAACCCGAAGCCCTGAAGCCGCTCGCAGAGCGCATGCGTCCGCGCGTGCTCGAAGAAGTGGTGGGGCAGACTCGCCTGCTGGCCGAGGGCAGCGCCTTCCGTCGTGCCGTGGAATCCGGCCGCCTGCACTCGATGGTGCTGTGGGGGCCGCCCGGCTGTGGCAAGACCACGCTCGCCCTGCTGCTGGCGCGCTATGCGGAGGCGCGCTTCGAATCGGTTTCCGCCGTGATGTCGGGCCTGCCCGAGGTGCGCAGGGTGTTGGCGGAGGCTGAGGCTCGATTCAAGGCCGGCGAGCGCACGCTGCTGTTCGTGGACGAGGTGCATCGCTTCAACAAGGCGCAGCAGGATGCATTTCTGCCGCACATCGAGCGCGGCTACATCCTGTTCGTCGGTGCCACCACCGAGAACCCGAGCTTCGAGTTGAATTCGGCCCTGCTTTCGCGCTGCCGCGTGCATGTGCTTGAGGGCGTGGCGCCGGTCGAGATCGTACAGGCGATGAACAGAGCGCTTGGCGATGCCGAGCGCGGCATCGGCGGTCGCGGCTTGAGCGCATCCGCAGAGAACCTGCAGATGATCGCCGAGGCCGCCGACGGCGATGTGCGACGTGCGCTGACGCTGTTGGAAATCGCTGCCGAGCTCGCCGAGGGCGAGGGCGGCGAGATCAGCGAGGCCACCCTGACCCAGGTGCTGGCCGACCGCACCCGCCGCTTCGACAAGGGCGGCGAGCAGTTCTACGACCAGATCTCGGCGCTGCACAAATGCGTGCGTAGCTCCAACCCGGATGCCGCGCTGTACTGGCTCTGCCGCATGCTCGACGGCGGCTGCGACCCGAGTTACCTCGCACGTCGACTGCTGCGCATGAGCATCGAAGACATCGGCCTGGCCGACCCGCGCGCGCAGCAGATGGCGCTGGATGCCTGGGACACGTTCGAGCGCCTCGGCAGCCCCGAGGGCGAGCTCGCGCTGGCCCAGCTCACCCTCTACATGGCCAGCACCGCCAAGAGCAATGCCGGCTACGTCGCCTACAAGGCAGCGGCAGCGGAAGTGCGCGGCTCGGGCACGCTGGACGTGCCGCTGCACCTGCGCAATGCGCCCACCAAGCTGATGAAGTCGCTCGGCTACGGCGAGCAGTACCAGTACGACCACGATCTTGAAGGCGGGGTCGCGCTGGACCAGACCGGCTTTCCCGATGCGCTGGGTGAACAGGTCTACTACCGACCCGTCGCGCGTGGGCTCGAGCTGAAGCTGAAGGACAAGCTCGATGGCCTGCGGGCGGCGCGCGCTCAGGCACGCGGCGAAGGTGGCGCGACCGACACGGGCAAAGAAAGATGAGCGTCTGGGGCAGCCTGTGGCTGGTCATGGCGGGCGGTGCGGTCGGCGCCGGCATGCGCTTCCTGATGGGCGCGTGGTTGCTGCGCGAGTTCGGTGCGGGCTTTCCCTGGGGCACCTTCGCCGTCAATGTGCTGGGCAGCTTCGGCGCGGGCCTGCTGCTGGTCTGGTTGCAGAAGCCCGAGGCCGCACCGTGGCTGCGCCCGCTGCTGATGACCGGCCTGCTCGGTGGCATGACCACCTACTCGGCGCTGATGGTGGACAGCCTGCTGCTGTGGCGCGAGCTGGAGCGTCCGGGCTTGGCGCTGCTCTACCTTGGACTCACCCTGATGTGCGGCCTCGCAGCCCTGATTGCCGGCTGGCTGCTCGGGCAGATGTTGCGGGGCTGAACAGCGCGCTGCCGTGCGGGATCACTCGATGCTCCGCAGATCGGGCCACGTTGCCTGGCTGTGACCCGATGCGTGCCGACCCTGGCAGCCTGTCGCACTTTGGCTGGCCGGGCTGCGCAGTCGCCTGCGCAGTCGGGTGCGCTTGAGCGAGCCAATCGGCGTCGATGCAAGCCGGTGAGGCCTGCGTCCTCAACACCTTCGGCCCGGCCCGCGAACTCGGCGAACTCGCCGCTTGCGCCGGGCTCGCAGCGCAGCTGCCGGAATCTTCGCCACCGAGCCGAGTTCACGCCTGAAGCCTCAGCTCGGAGCGCTTATGCTTGGCAGATTCCTTATGGCAACACGTGTATTCGGGAGCATTCAATGCGTCGCTTTGAGCTGGTGGAAGGTGCTGCGAGCAAGTTCTGGCAGATTGAACAGACTGACGAAAACGCGCTCAAGATCGGCTGGGGGCGGATAGGCACCTCAGGCCAGAACCAGATCAAGCCCTTCGCAGACGCAGGCAAAGCTTCGCAGACGCAGGCAAAGCTTCGCTGGCGCTGGACAAGCTGGTGAAGGAGAAAACCAGCAAGGGCTACATCGAAGTGCCGGCAGCCACGGATGCGAGCGTCGACCGCATGAGTGCTGCCGTCAGGGCGGTCTTGGTCCAGCCAGACATCACCGCTGCTGCGGCGGCCCCTGAGCGCGGAGCGGCAACCTCGGTGGCGCCTGCGAACGTAGACGCGAGCCATGCCCGAAGCGACCGCTCGCTGGATGCGATGCCAGCCCCCGAAGAGCTTTCGGCGCAGCCAACCACACACACGGCGACGGCGTGCTCGAACACCGCCGAGACCGCATCGGAGGCGTCGAGCGCTGGTTTCGACAGCCTGGACGCCCAGAGCGACCGTGCGTTTGAGGGTATCTGCGTTTCGATCGCCGACGGCGTCATGGCGCCTAACGAACGGGTGTTGCCCGCCCGACTGAAGCAGCAGTTCGGCATCACCGATCAAGCTGCATCAATGGCGCTTGAGCGCCTGCGGGCCAGCGCGCTGGTGTCGGGCTGGGGGAGCAGCGCATCCGTTCGCCTCGACGCGCAGGGCATGGCGAAGGCACTGGTCGCCCACGGTGTAGGTGCGCCGGTGCCTCCGCCGAGTTGCTCGGCCGTGCCCGCAGGCGCAGCTCCATGGCTGAGCCAGGGCGAGCCTGTTCGCCTGAGCCCGGATCTGCAGATGCTGACCTTCGCCTCGCGACGGCATCCCAAGCCTTTGCCTGCAGCGGATGCGAGCGCGAGCTGGGAGCAGATTCACAAAGGGATCGATCTGCGGGTGGACCTTGAGGCCACCGACGCCGGCCTGCGGCGGGCCGTGCACCGCATGATCATGCGAGCGCAGTCGACATCACCCCCCGCAAGCGCAGATGCCGAGGCCGATGCGCTGCTGCTGGCGCTGGTCTTCCGCACCTCGGGCGATTTCGGAGCGGAGGCAGCCAGCGCCGTGGTCCAGTATCTCGTCGCGTCCGCGGGCCTTGCCGCAGCAGTCGACGTGTATCTGGCCGCTCAGCAGATCCAGGTGCAGATCGAATGGGGCCAACCCGGCGCAACGCGCAGGCTGTATTTCACCGCCACCGTCAGCGAAACCTTGAGCCGCGGCGGCGACGGTGCGCTGTGTAGCGGGGAAGCAGCGCTGCGCGCGCACTTGGCTGCCGCCCCAGAAGCTGTGTGGGCGGCCTGCGCCGCGCGTATCGAAGACGTGCTGCCGTGCGTGCATCCGATCCGTCAGCCGATACTGGCGCTGTTGCTGCCTGATCGGCCCGAGTTGTCAAACGCCGTCGCGCTGCGTCTGGCGGAACTCGACGCCCTCCTGTTCTCTGCCCACTACCTGCTGCTGACATGCACCGACTCCGCCGCCCAGGTTGCAGCCATCAAGGCGCAGCGCGGCACAGCCTCGTTCTGGGGCTCGAAGCGGATGACGCTTACGCTGGTCATGGAGCGCGGCGCCGCCGCCGCCGATGTGCTGGCCCTGCATGCGGACCAGACCGAAGCCGGCAACGCGCTGACCTGCATCGGCACGCCCAAGGCCGTGAGCGCTCTGGCCAAGGTCGCCAGCACCTCTGATGCAGCGCAGGCGCGTCTGCGGTTGGCGCTGGATCGCTGGCCTCTGGCGGCGGTGGTCGCGCTTGCCAGTCTGGTGGCTCAGGACAGCAAAGACTCCAGCCTGCTCGTGCCGCATCTGCTTCGTCTGCTGCGCGTCCATGGTGGCGCCGTAGACGCGCTGCGGCCGTGGATGGACAGCGCAGCGCGGGCCGTGGTTGACCAGCGCCTGACACTGCTCACCGACTCCCTGGCGCTGGCCGGCGCAGAAGAACTTCCCGCTGTCCTGGTCGCGCCGCCTTGGCTCGCGAAAGTGCAGAAGAAGGCCACTGCGCCTCTGGAGTTGGAGCCGCTGGCGCTCGCGCCGGTAGAGCACTGGTGCGCAGGCGCTCGTGAGTCCGCGCTGCAGCTCGGCCGCTGGCAAAGGGATCAGTTCGACAAAGCCCGTACTGAGGTCGGGGAGCTGCTCAACATGATGGGCCTGGAGCTCAACCGGTGGTTCAGCAGCACAGAGCGCGATTTCAAGCGGCGCTGGGACACCTCCATGAAGGCCTCGCGCGAGGCGGCTGCCGAGGCGATCCGCAGCGGCGATGCGGATGCGCTGGTCACGAGCTGGCAGCACATGCTGGACCTGCGCAAGCAGGGCGGAAGCACCTGGTTCGACTTCAATGGACTCGCCGCAGTCTTGTTGCCGCCGACCCTGGGTCTGGCTTTGTGGAATGCGGCCACTGCCGAAGTCGAGACACGCCATGCGGACTTCGTGATGGCCTCGCTGGGCCTGCCGGCCTTGCCCGGCCTGCTGGCGGTGGTGCGCAGCAAGCCCATCGACAATAGTGCTCTGGCACTGAACTACGGTGCGGTCGAACTGGCGCTGCCGTTGGCGCGGGCGTTTGCGAAGCTCAAGACCCAGCGCGACCTCGGTCGCCAGTGGTTGCTCAAGTTCCCCGAGCACGCCGCCTGCGGCATGATCGCTCCGGCGCTGGGCAAGAAGGGCGAAGCGCGCGAATGCGCCGGTGCGGCGCTGCGGCTGTTGCAGGCGCAGGGGCATGCCTCGCTGCTGCTCGATGTAGCAAGCCGCTACGCTGACCCGAAAGTCGCGCACAACCTCCGGGCGGTCCTCGAAGAAAGCCCGTTGGACCGCTTTCCCGCCAAGCGCAGTGCGCTGCCCGAATGGTGGCAGCCACGCGGCTGGCGACGGCCGGCGCTTTTGAACGGCGAGGCCCTGACCATCGAAGCAGTCGATCACCTGGGTCAGATGCTCAGCTTCCCCGCTCATGAAGAGGTGTATGCGGGCATCGCCGTGGTCAAGGAGGCCTGCCAGAGCGCCTCGCTCGCTGACTTCGGCTGGGACATCTTCGTCGCCTGGCTGGATTCGGGCGGCTCCGGCAAGGAGAGCTGGGTGCTTGCCGCGCTCGGTCAGCTCGGCAATGACGACACGGCGCGCCGCCTGACGCCCTTCATCCGCGCCTGGCCCGGCGAATCCTTGCATGTGCGTGCCGTCAGCGGGCTGGACACGCTGGCCGCCATCGGCACCGACGTGGCCCTGATGCTGCTCAACGGCATCGCTCAGAAGATCAAGTTCAAAGGCCTGCAGGACAAAGCCCGCGAGAAGATCGACGCGATCGCCGAGGCCCGAGGCCTGAGCACCGAAGAACTGGAAGACCGCCTTGCACCCGATCTGGGGCTGGACGAGCGCGGCTCGCTGGTGCTCGACTTCGGTCCGCGCGCTTTCAGCCTTGCTTTCGATGAGGGCCTGAAGCCCTATGTGCGTGAGGTCTGCGCGGGGGGCGCGCTGGGCGCGCGCCTTTCTGACCTGCCCAAGCCCAGGAAGACCGATGACGCGGCAATGGCCAAAGAGTCGGTCGAGCGCTTCAAGCTGCTCAAGAAAGACGCGCGTACCGTCGCCAGCCAGCAACTGCTGCGCCTGGAGGTGGCGATGTGCACCCGCCGCCGCTGGACGCCTGAGTTGTTCCGCTTGTTTCTGGTCGAGCACCCGCTGCTGCGCCATCTCGTGCAGCGCCTGGTTTGGGCCGTATACGAGGTCGCCGATGGCGCCAGCAACGGCGGTCGCCTGCGCGACTGCTTCCGCGTGGCCGAGGACGGCAGCTTGGCGAACGCCGAGGACGGAGCGTTCGAACTGCCGGACGGGGACACGCTGCGGATCGGCGTGCCGCATGTGCTCGAAATCCCGGCGTCCGACGCGGTCGCGTTCGGCCAGGTCTTTGTCGACTACGAGCTGCTGCAGCCCTTCGCTCAGTTGGGCCGCGACACCTACGCCTTGACCGAAGAGGAGAAGCGGGCCGTCAAGCTCATGCGCTGGAACGGCATCAAGGTACCCACCGGCAAGGTGCTGGGCCTCGTCAACAAGGGCTGGCGCCGTGGGCAGGCGCAGGATGGCGGCAGCATCTGGCACTTCAGCAAACCGCTGGGCACCCACAACAGCATCGAACTGCATCTGGACCCGGGCATCGTCGTGGGCATGGTCGATGGCTTCCCCGAGCAGACCCTGCGCGACGTGCTCGTCGGCAAGACCTCTTCGCGGGGCGACATCGTGGCCGTGGATACCTTCGGTTCGCTGGATGAGATCGCCGCCAGTGAGCTGGTCCGGGACCTTGAGGCCCTGCGAGACTGAGCGACTCGCTGCAGCGCCCGGCGGCGTGAGTCACAGCCGGGCACGCGGTCTTGCGTGCTCGTTGCTGCGGATGCGCGTTGCAGCACTTGATCAAACGGCCGTGGGTAGCTCCGCCTGCGCCCTGTGTGGGCATGACACAGAACTAGCCTTGATCGAGCTCGTAGTGAATCAACACCACGCACTGCGACGCGAACAGCATCTTCGACCCCAGCGCGATCTCCTTGGCGCCCAGGCGCGCCAAGCCATGCAGGCTGTTCTTCGGCATGGGGATATGATCGGTCAGCAGGAAGCAGGGCGTGTCACCGAACACCTGCTCGCGAATCGGGCTGCCCTTCGGGGCCATCACGTACAGCTGGTGATCTTCGGCCAGAGTCTTTACCAGTCGCTCGAAGCTGGTGGTGGACACGCGGATGCCGGGCTCTACCGGCCGCGTTTCGTCCTTGCCCATGCCGATCGAGGCATCCAGCGCCTTCGCGACTCGCGCCAGCAGCCTGCGCTCATCGAAGCCGCCGATGTCCTGCAGGGCATTGGACTCGAAGCGGACGGTGCGCGAGTAGTCGCGGGTGCTTTCCAGCACCAGGTAGACGACGACATCCGCGCGATGCGACTGCGCCACGAAGATCGCGTTCATCAGCGTATGCGCGAGGATCTCGGTATGCGCCTCCTTGCCCACGGAGGCGAGCAAGGTCGCGCTGTCGGTTGGCGCGGCGCGTGCTCTGAGTACAAAAGTTCGCATCGGTGGCCTGTCGGTCGGGTTGCGCGCGGTGCGTCGCGCGGCGGCGGCATTGTCCCCGCAAATCAGAGGCAGGGTCGATACGCCGGATGCCTCACTGCCCCATACCGCCGGTATCCGCCCAACGGCGCTTGCACATCGCCGCACGCGCCCCGAGTTTGTTCCGCACTGTCATCGTGAGAATGCCCCATGAGATCCACCGACTCGATGCTCGACCCCGCAGACCCCCGCCTGTCCCGCATCGCCGCTTTCACCACCGAGCCCGGCGGCGGCAACCCGGCGGGGGTGTGGATCGACGAGGCCCTGCCTGCGCCCGACCGCATGCAGGCCATTGCCGCCGCGGTCGGCTACTCGGAAACCGTGTTCATCGCACCGAGCGCGGGCCCGCATCGACAGGCCCGCTACTACAGCCCGCTGGCCGAAGTGCCTTTCTGCGGGCACGCCACGATTGCCGCGGGCGTGCTGCTGGGCCAACGCGGGGAACAGGGTCGGCTGCTGCTCGACACCCGCGTCGGCGAAGTCGCGCTGGACATCGCCTTGGATGCCGACAGCGAACCACTCACACCCGTCGCCAGCCTCACCTCGGTCGCCACCGCGCAGCGCCCGCTGCCGCCGGGCCTGCTGGACGAAATACTCGCACTGCTTGATTGGCGTAGCGACGAACTCGACCCCGACCTGCCGCCAACACTGGCCTACGCCGGCGCCTGGCACCTCGTGCTTGCCGTGCGCGAACGCGCGCGGCTGGCCGCGCTGAGCTACCCCTTCGACGCGCTCAAGGCGCTGATGCTCAAGCACGAACTGACCACCCTGCAGCTGGTCTGGCGCGAATCCGCCACCTGCTTTCACGCACGCAACCCGTTCCCGGTCGGCGGCATCGTCGAAGACCCCGCCACCGGCGCCGCCGCTGCAGCACTCGCTGGCTGGTTGCGCGATGCAGGCCTGCTGGCCGCACCGTTCGCGCTGCAGATCCGCCAGGGCGAAGACATGGGGCGGCCCAGCCTGATCGAAGTCGAAGCGCCCGCAGCAGGCGGGATCGTGGTGCGCGGGCGTGGGGTGGCGATCGGGTAGCGGCGGCCGGTTCGATGCGCCGACAGGTGTCGGTGCCGCCTTGGCGTGCGCAACATGTCAGTGCGAATTGCCTGCCTGTTGCCGTTCAATCGCAATCACCCCACGGGCGCCTCACCGCCGACGACCGATCTGCCGGTGTTTCTGCGCGAACGGGAGTAGGGTGCTGCGGTCTCGGGCGCCACGCATGTGTGCGATCGTGCTCCGCGCACACGCACTCCGCGCACACGCACGATCCCGCTAGCCTGGCTTGAGCCGATGCAGAGGACGAAACATGTTGCAAATTCAAGTCGGCCTGCTGGGTTTCGGCCTGGCCGGCTCGGTGTTCCACGCGCCGCTGATTCAGGCCTGCGAGGGGCTGCGATTGGCAGCCGTCGGCAGCCGCAGTTTCGAGGGCAAGCAGGTGCCTGCGGGGGTGCAATGCGCCGGCGTCGACGAGGTGCTGCGTGACCCTGGCATTGAACTGATCGTCGTCGCCACGCCCAACGACAGCCACGCCAGCCTCGCTCGGCAGGCGCTGGCCGCCGGCAAGCACGTGGTGGTGGACAAGCCCTTTGTGCTGCGAGCCGCCGACGCGGAAAGCCTGATCGCGCTGGCTCGCGAGAACGATCGCTGTCTGAGTGTCTTCCACAACCGCCGGTGGGACGCGGATTTTCTGACCGCGCAACAGGTGATCAAAGACGGGCGTCTCGGCCCGATTTCGTATGCAGAGTTCCATTTCGACCGCTACCGTCCGCTGTTGAAACCGCGCTGGCGGGAGCAGCCGGGCGAGGGCGCGGGCGTTCTGTATGACCTGGGCTCGCACCTGATCGATCAGGCCTGCTGCCTGTTCGGCCTGCCGCGGGCAGTGACCGCGGACGTGCTGGCGCAGCGGCCGGGCGCCGAGGTTGATGACTACTTCCATCTGGTTCTGGACTATGGCACCGCGCGGGTGGTGCTTCATGCCAGCTCGCTGATGCATGCCCACGGCCCGCGCATCGCGCTGTACGGCGAAACCGCAGACTTCCGCCACTTCGGTCTGGACAGTCAGGAGGCTGATCTGAAAGCCGGCCGGCGACCCGGCAGCGAAGACTGGGGACGCATGCGCGATGCCCGCGCCGAGCTGCTGGCCCACGACGGCGAAGCCATCGCCATCGAGTCGCTGTGCGGGCGCTATCAGGACTTCTACACCGGCATTGTCCACGCCATCCGCACCGGCGCAGCACCGCCGGTACCTGCGGAAGACGCGCTCGGCGTCAGCCGGGTTCTGGAGGCGGCTCTACGCAGCAGCGCCGAGCGCCGCACGGTGGATCTGAACTGCAGCATGTGAGCAGCCGCCCGCGTACTGCGGCCGCGTCTGCGCATCCGCGGTGGCGGCGCGCTGGAGCCAAGCGCACCTTTGCTTTCGCGCAGACGGCTCATAAACAAGCCACTAGGCGCCTGGCGGCTCACGTATGAGCCATGCGCCGCAAAGACTCCGACGTCGCCACGCCAGTCGCCCAAGCCACTGCCGCCCACCTGAGGGCTTCTCGGCCCCGCGTGGCGGGCCAGGTGTTCTCGAAGAAACAGGGGTTCATCATCTTCGCGAAGAGCCTGCCCCTCGCAAAGGCGGGGGCGGGGATCCCGTCCACGGGGCCGCACTCTGGGGAGGCTGTGCGGCAGTGCAGCCGGCCTGCGCGAGGGCGACGATTGCAGGGAGCGCGAGACTCTCTTTCGACTTCACGGACTTCGTTCGCTGTCCGGCTTCCACAGGACGTGCTGGTGGATGCGCTGCGCTTATCCACCCTACACGAGCGGGTCTTCTCAGCGCCGCGTTGCAGTGCGCGATCTAAAGCCAAAACAAGCACGTATGTTTCCGTTTCTTGAGGGCTTCTCGGCCCCGCGTAGCGGGCCAGGTGTTCTCGAAGAAACGTGGTTTCGTCATCCTCGCGAAGAGCCTGCCCGTCGCAAAGGCGGGAAGGGGATCCAGTCCACGGGGCCGCGCTCTGGGGAGGCTGTGCGGCAGTGCAGCCGACCTGCGCGAGGGCGACGAACGCAGGGGCGTGAGACTCTCCTTCGACTTCCCGGACTTCGTTCGCTGTCCGGCTTCCACAGGACGTGCTGGTGGATGCGCTGCGCTTATCCACCCTACATGAGCGGGGCTTCTCGGCGCCGCGTTGCAGTGCGCGCTCTATCGACAAAACAAGCACGTATGTTTCTGTTTCTTGAGGGCCTGTCGAACCTGAGGCCGCGCTCCACTGGCAGCGCGCCGGCTATTCTACGCAGCGCGCGCCGACACGGAAGCAAGCGCTGGCTGAAGTGGACGCGGACCGCGAATGAAGCGTTTCAAGTCACCCAGGCAGGATCAGCCCGGCGTACTGGTTTCCTTCGGCGGGTCCAGGCGGTAGCCCAGTCCGCGCACGGTGGTGATTCGCGAGGGCTGCCCGGCCTCGTCGAGTTTGCTGCGCAGGCGCCGGATGTAGACGTCGACCACATTGGTCAGCGGGTCGGAGTCGACGCCCCAGACGTTCGACAGGATACGTTCGCGGCTGAACAGTCGGCCCGGTGCGCTCATCAGCAGTTCGAGCAGGGCCAGCTCCTTCGCGGTCAAAGGCAGCACCTGACCGCTGCGCCGTACCTCCATACGCACGCGATCGAACACCAGATCGCCGACGCCCAGTTCGGTAGCGGGCTCGATCCACTGCGCAGGCCGACGCAGCAGGGCCTCAACGCGTGCCAGCAGTTCGTCGAAGGCGAACGGCTTGGTGAGGTAGTCATCGGCACCGCAACGCAGGCCCGCCACGCGCTCGGCCACGCCGCCCATGGCGGTCAGCATCAGCACGGGCAGGGCGAGGCGTTCGGCCCGAATCTGCTGGCACAGCTCCATGCCCGACTGACCCGGCAGCATCACGTCGAGCAGCGCCACATCGAAGCCGCCGTGGCGAAGCAGCGGCAGCGCCTCTTCCGCGCTGCCAGCAATGCTCGGCGCGTAGCCTTCCGCGCGCAGCCCGCGCAGCAGGAAATCGGCCACCCGGGCGTCGTCTTCAACGATCAAAAGGGTCTGGGTCACGCCTCGGTCTCGGTCAGGCTGATGGGCAGGGCGATGCTGACACGCAAGCCGCCGCCGTCGCGGTTGAGCAGCTCGATCCCGCCGCCCAACGCTTCGACAATCCGCAGCGCGATCGGCAGACCCAAACCCTGGCCCTGTGGCGCCAGCTGTTGCCCGACGATCCCGCGGTACTGGGGCTCAAAGGCGCGCTGCAACTCTTCCTCGGTCATGCCTGGGCCTTGGTCATCAACGGAGACCACCCAGTGGTCGGGTTCCTCGGCGAGGTCGACCACGACGGTGCCTCCTTGGGGCGAGTAGCGCAGCGCGTTGTCGAGCACGATGACCAACGCCTGCTGAAGCCGCTCACGATCTGCGTCAACCATGCAAGCAGTGCCACCTGTCTGAGAGTGCAGCTGCAACTGCAACTGCAGCTGCAATGCACGGTGCTCGGCGATCGCCTGCATTTGTTCAACGGCAGCCGTAATGATCGCATGCAGGGGTTCGCGGCGGATGGTCAGGGCGTACTCCAGTGAGCCGCCACGAGCCGCGTCAAGCAGGTCCTGCACGCGTCCGCCAAGATCGCTGGTGGCCTCGATGATGCGCGCCAGCGCCTCGCCCTGCGCGTTCGGATTGCTGCGATTGCGCAGCGCCACTTCGGCCTCGCCGCGGATCACGGTCACCGGCGTGCGCAGCTCATGGCTCAGCTCGGAAAAGAACTGGCGTCGGCGCGCTTCGATGCCGAGCAGGGTCTCGAACGCATGGCTGAGCGAGCGGGTGCGTTCTGCGACCAGGTCATCCAGCTGTGCCTGCAGCTGCTGGCTGCGGGCCTGTGCCTCGGCGAGTCGCTCTGCCATCGAGTCGAGCAGGGCGCCGATGCGGGCGAACTCATCGCGTCCGCGCACCTGGCTGCGCGCACTGAAGTCGCCGCCGGCGAGCGCGGTGCTCAAGCGTGCCAGTTGGGCAAACGGGTGGTCGAGGCGACGGACGAAATAGAGAACGGAGAACAGCGCGAGACCGATCACGCTGATGGTGAGGACAACTTCCATGAGCCGGATCCGTCTCAGTGCTTCGGCGAGCTCGGCTGCGGCCTGCAGGCTCGCGGCCTCGTGGCGCTCGACGGCTTGCCGCAGCAGTTCGCGCATGTCGCGGCCTGCCAGCTCGTCGAAGGCCAGCAGCACGGTTCGCCACTGATCCGCCGGGGGCGGGGTGCCCCCGGGCCGTTCGGCCTCCTCGATCACCCTACCCATCGCGGCGATGTTCAAGGCGACCGTCGCGACCTCTGCACGCTCAAGGTCCCGCAGCTCTTCCGGTGCGGCCTCGGCCAGACCGCGCAAGGCGTCCAGGCTCGACTGGATCGAAGCCATCAGACTGGCCCGCACCTCCGGCGCTGGATCATCTGCAAGCATGCGTTGCGCGAACCAGACCTTGAGCCGCTGCTTGTTGCCCGAGATCTCCAGGTACTCCGCCAGCATGCGGGTGGCGTTGACGCTGCGCTCGGCGTGATGGGCGGCGGTCGAAGCCGCCCACCACGCGAATGCGGACTGGATCAGCGCCAGCAGGGCCAGCGCGGAGAACACGATCGCGAGTCGGGTGCGGATCACGAAGACAAAGACGCTCTGTTCCGCAGCCGGCTGCGGGAGTTACGGGGCGCTGTAGGGCAGCGAGCTGTGGTGGACCACGATCCGAAGCTTGCCGTCATCGCTCTTCTTGAAGGTCCAGGTTTTGTCGACCGTGGTCACTTTGCCATCCTTACCGGTGATCATCACGTTGCCCATGCTGGTGGCGACATCGCCGTTGATGTGGATGGCGGCGTTCTCGGCGCGACAAGCGGTCCAGCCCTTCAGTGCGAAGCCGGAGTCCTGCTCGAAGTTCGGGTCGCCGCCCACGAAGTAGGCCAGCGCGCCATCGCGGGTGGTGCGGAAGGTCTGCGGCGCAGCGGCCAGGGTCGGCTTGAACAGCACCGGACCCAGGTTGTAGCCGTAGGCGGCGTCGATCACATCGCCAGCCAACTGCTTGGCTGCAGCGTGGCCCTGATCTTCGCCGGCCTTGTTGATTGCGACCAGAGCGTTGCACCAGGCGACCTGGGCGGCGAGGACTTCAGCCTCGCTGACGTTGGCGTTGTAGACAGCGGTATTGGCCGAAGCACTGGCGGCGAGGGAAGCGGCGAGCAGAGCGAAACTGAGACGGTGCATGGTGGGCCTCTTGGATGAGGGAGCAGGATGCCCCCGGACCTCACCATTGCACCGCGATCCCGATGAAGCGCACCCTCGCCGGACATGAATTCCGTCGACACCCCGCATTACAAATGGATGAACGCGCGGGATCGTTCGAAGGCAGGGCCACTCTTGCGCTGCCCGATTCAACAGGGCCGGCAGCACGCTGCGGCCGATGCATCGCAAGCCCTTGAGCCGCGTGGCTGGATCTGATGCAAGTCGTCGAAGCGCTGAGGCCGCACTGGCGCCAGCGCTCAGCGCGACTCTGGCCTGAGTACCGGCTATAGGCGACCGCCGCGTAGCCAAGCGATCGCGCCGCCCGAAGCTCGACGGCCCGCGCCGAAGCGTGCCCCCACGCGAAAGAGTTGCGGCGAGGGGCGAAGCAGCTCACGGGCCGAGGTGGCCCGTGTGGTTGATTGATCCCAATGGCAGTCGACGACCTTATGAGCTCCGTCCGTGACCATGGCCGATTCTCAATGGTCTGGGCCCGCTCGGAGTGTCGGGCAGAGCCGCGGCGCGCGAGATTGCGCCTAGTGTAGCGTTGCATTCTGTTTGGAACTTAAGCGGCAGTTTGCTCGGATCAC
>CAZPHV010000090.1:0-16027 GCA_964586455.1 uncultured Aquimonas sp. | reverse complement strand
AGCTCTGACACCGACACGACCAAGAAGTTCAAGCTTCTTCGTACCGAATCAATAATACATAGATGCAGCCGAGGTCCGTGGGAAAAGCAGTGGTTGACGGAGGGGGTGAGTCCATACATAGGTTGGGGTAAGCCAAAGGAGCACCCCAACGTCGCGGAATCCACGCTCGCCTGAAGTCGCGATACCGCGCCGACACATCGCCGGCGCTTCGTCGGGACGCAATGTTGGGCCGCGCTGCGCTTGGCGCCAACCTACGCCGAGCAAGCACGTGCTTGTCTGCGCGGTGGCCCGCCATGAGCCAACGGAGGACGCCTCCTGACCTTCAAAACCTCAGGCTGCCTCGTCCCGATAGTCCTCCGGGCTCGGGCAGGTGCACATCAGGTTGCGATCGCCATAGACGTTGTCGACGCGGCCGACCGGGCTCCAGTACTTGTCGCTGCGCGACATGCCGCCGGGGAACACGGCCTCCTCGCGCGAGTACGCACGCGACCACTCAGCGTCGACCAGATCGTGCACCGTGTGCGGCGCGTGGCGCAGCGGGCTCTGTTCGATCGCAAAACGACCGCCCTCGACTTCGGCGATCTCGCGGCGGATCGCGATCATGGCCTCGCAGAAGCGATCGATCTCGACCTTGGCCTCGGATTCGGTCGGCTCGATCATCAGCGTGCCGGCCACCGGGAAGCTCATGGTCGGGGCGTGGAAGCCGTAGTCGATCAGGCGCTTGGCGATGTCGTCGACGCTGACGCCGCAGAGGTCCTTGAGCGGACGCGGGTCGATGATGCACTCGTGCGCCACGCGGCCGTTATGGTTGCGGTACAGGGTCGGGAAGTGCGGCTGCAGACGGTCGGCGATGTAGTTGGCCGACAGGATCGCGACCTCGGTAGCCTTCTTCAGGCCCTCGCCACCCATCATCAGGATGTAGGCGTACGAAATCGGCAGGATCGAGGACGAGCCAAACGGCGCGGCCGAGACCGGACCCACCGGCGAGTTGCCGCCGTCCAGCTCGGGGTGGCCGGGCAGGAACGGAATCAGATGCGCCTTGACCCCGATCGGGCCCATGCCCGGGCCGCCGCCGCCGTGCGGGATGCAGAAGGTCTTGTGCAGGTTCAGATGGCTGACGTCGGCGCCGTAGTCGCCCGGACGGGACAGGCCGACCTGCGCATTCATGTTGGCGCCGTCCAGATAGACCTGACCGCCATGCGCATGAACGATCTCGCAGATCTCGCGGATGCGCTCTTCGAACACGCCGTGGGTGGACGGGTACGTGACCATCAGCGCAGCCAGATTCGCGCTGTGCTTCTCGGCCTTGGCGCGCAGGTCGTCGACGTCGACATTGCCCTCGCGGTCGCATTCGACCACCACCACGTCCATGCCGACCATCTGCGCCGAGGCCGGGTTGGTGCCGTGCGCCGATGACGGAATCAGGCAGACGGTGCGGTGAGTATCGCCGCGCGAGAGGTGGTAACCGCGGATCGCCAGCAGACCGGCGTACTCGCCCTGCGCGCCGGAGTTCGGCTGCAGGCTGATGGCCTCGTAGCCGGTGATTTCGACCAGCCAGCGCTTCAGGTCTTCGAACAGCTCGCGGTAGCCGTGCGCCTGCTCGGCCGGCGCGAACGGATGCAGGGCGCCGAACTCCGGCCAGGTGATCGGAATCATCTCGGCGGTGGCGTTCAACTTCATGGTGCAGCTGCCGAGCGGGATCATCGCGCGGTCCAGCGCGAGGTCGCGGTCGGCCAGTTTTCGCATGTAGCGCAGGAGTTCAGTCTCGGAACGATAACGCCCGAACACCGGGTGCTTCAGGCAGGCGCCGCGGCGCTGCAGCGACTCCGGAATCGTCGAGGCCGCGTTCTCTTCGATGGCTGCGTAGTTCAGGCTGCGCCCGAACGCCGCCCAGACTTTTTCGACCACGTCAGGCGTGGTGGTTTCATCGAGGGCAATGCCGAGTCGGGTCTGTCCGATCAGACGCAGGTTGATCGTCGCAGCGAGTGCGTGCTCGACGATGGCCGCGCGCTGGCTGCCGACGTCGACCGTGATGGCGTCGAAGAAGGCGTCCTGCTCAGGCTTGAAGCCGAGCCGACGCAGGCCCTCAGCCAGCGTCGCAGTGCGCCGGTGCACCTGGTGGGCGATGCGCTGCAGGCCTTCCGGGCCGTGGTAGACGGCGTACATCGATGCCACCACCGCCAGCAGCACCTGGGCGGTGCAGATGTTCGAGGTCGCCTTGTCGCGGCGGATGTGCTGCTCGCGGGTCTGAAGGGCCAGTCGGTAGGCGGGCTGGCCGCGCGAATCCACCGACACGCCGATCAAGCGGCCCGGAATCGAGCGCTTGTGCGCGTCACGCACGGCCATGTAGGCCGCATGCGGGCCGCCGTAGCCCATCGGCACGCCGAAACGCTGGGTGCTGCCGATTGCGATGTCGGCGCCGAGTTCGCCCGGCGGCGTCAGCAGCGTGAGCGCCATCGGATCGGCCGCGATCACGGCGATCGCACCGGCTGCGCGCAGCTTCTCGATCACTGCGCGGGGGTCGCGGATTGCGCCGTGCGTATCGGGGTACTGCAGGATCGCGCCGAACACCGCGCTGGCATCGAGATCAGTTTCCGGATTGCCGATGATCAGCTGCCAGCCCAGCGGTTCGGCGCGGGTGCGCATGACCGCGATGCTCTGCGGGTGGCAATTGGCGTCGACAAAGAAGGCCTTGGTCTTGGACTTCGACACTCGCTGGGCCACGGCCATCGCTTCGGCGGCAGCGGTGGCTTCGTCCAGCAGCGAAGCATTGGCAACGTCGAGACCGGTCAGCTCGGTGATCAAGGTCTGGAAGTTCAGCAGGGCTTCGAGGCGGCCCTGGCTGATCTCCGGCTGATAAGGCGTGTAGGCCGTGTACCAGGCGGGGTTCTCAAGAATGTTGCGCAGGATGACCGGCGGGGTCAGCGTGCCGTGGTAGCCCTGCCCGATCAGCGAGGTGAACACTTGATTGCGGCCGGCGATCTGACGCAGGCGGGCCAGCGCTTCAACCTCGGACAGGGCCGGTTCCATGCCGCGCAGCGGATGCTGCTGGCGAATGGTCGCGGGCAGGGTCTCAGCCATCAGCTGCTCCAGGCTGTCGCAGCCGACGGCCTCGAGCATCTCGCGGATTTCCTGGGGCGAGGGGCCGATGTGGCGATCGGCGAACTCGCGGGCGACGTGGGGCTGACGCAGATGGGACGTGGAGCTCATGGCGAGGGCACCTGGGGCGTGGGGCGATCGTATGAGGCCGCCGCAAGACCTACCCGCACGCATAAGTCAACGCGCGAGGTGCTCGCGTAGTCGATGGCGGTGTCGATGCGGAATCGGGACATGGGGCGGCGCTCGGCAACCGGACGAAAACCCGTCCGGCGTGGGCGCCCCATCTGTCTGTTCGCCTGAGAGCGTTATCCCGTCGGCGGACCCAGGCGCGATGCAGGCGGCGCCGGATCACTCTCCAGATGCATGCTGCGCGCAGAAATCGACCCAGTTAGCGGGTGCGATGTCCGGGCCACCCGGTCCTTTTGCCTGAGAGTTTCCGGGGCGGTTGCTCCTTCGGCGCCGACCAGCCCGAAGGCCGGCAGGTCTCTCCCGCGTGGCGGTGCGAATGCTAGCACGCGGCCGTGATGACGAGCTGCAGACGCGCTGTGGCAGGGCTGCGGCTATTCTCTCCAGATTCTGATGCTTGGATACCGGCATGCTCACCTTGCATATCCCAATCGCGCTGCTGCTTGCGCTCGGCGCGACCCTCTCCCACGCTGCTGCCGATGAGACACCGCCTGTGAAGCTGCGCATTGCCACCTACAACCTGGCCTTGACTGATGACAGCGCCGGCGCGGTGCGTGAGCGCCTGCGCGGCGATGACGATCAGGCGCGGAGGCTCGCGGCAGTGATCCAGGCTGTGCGGCCGGACATCCTGCTGCTGAATGAACTGGATCGCGACGAAGACGGCGAGGCCGCCCGCCTGTTCCGCGAGCGCTATCTGGCAGTGGGACAGTTCGACCAGCAGCCGCTGCACTTCGCGTTCACGTTCGAGGCCCCGATCAACACCGGCGTCGATAGCGGTCTCGACCTTGATCAGGACGGTCAGCTCGGCGGGCCCGGCGACGCCTGGGGTTTTGGCCGACACCCGGGCCAATACGGAATGCTGGTGCTGTCGCGCTATCCGATCGATCGCGACGCCGTGCGTACCTTTCAAAAGCTTCGCTGGGCGGAGCTGCCCGGCGCGACCGGCCCGCTGGACCCGGACACCGGCAAGCCCTGGTACCCGGACGAACTCTGGTCGCAGCTGCGGCTGTCATCCAAGTCCCACTGGGACCTGCCAATCGACACGCCGCTAGGCCGCATCCACCTGCTGACAGCCCACCCGACCCCGCCTGCCTTCGACGGCCCGGAACGCCGCAATGTGGCGCGCAATCACGATGAGCTGAGGCTGTGGCGCGACTACCTCGACGGCGCCGACTGGATCGTTGATGACCAGGGGCAGCGCGGCGGCTTGCCGGCGGCAGCGCGCTTCGTGATCGCAGGCGATCTCAATGCCGATCCGGCCGACGGCTCCAGCACACCCGATGCGATTGGACAGTTGCTGAACCATCCGCGCGTGCAGGCCAAGCCTGCGCCGAAGAGCGCCGGCAGCGAAGCCGCCTCGCTGACCTTCCTACCGGGCAACGGCGAGGCGCTCGCCCAACGCGGCGACCCCGCCACCGACACCGCAGCTTTTGGCGGACGCTTGGGCAATCTACGGGTTGACTACGTGCTGCCCTCGCTGGGGTTCAGCGTTGTCGACAGCGGCGTGTATTGGCCGAAGTACGGCGAGCATGGCAGCGACTGGGTCACCGCCAGCGATCATCGCTTGGTGTGGGTGGATTTGGAGGCTGGGGAATAGGGCGTCGGGATTTGATGCTCGGACGCCGCTGCTGAGGGAAGGTCCGTTCGCTCCGATCAAGCCCGTTCGTCGCAACGCACGCATCGCACCTTCAGTTCATTGAGCTTTGACGCGAACCTCTTCACGGCACCGGTTTTTCCCTGCCGCGATGTTGATCAAGAAGGGGGGCGTTCGTCGCCCGCGTTGACAGCCGACGCACTTCTGCGCGCCAGCGAAGCGAAGGACGGGGCCCTCGGAGAGGGCTAGAACACGAGAGGCAAGAACGCCCCCTCTCCCCAACCCCTCTCCCTCGAGGGGAGAGGGGCTTGCGGCGGCGGGGGCCGACGACTCGACCGATGGAAGGTGAGCGTTGGGATTTCTAGTTGCGGCTTTCAAGCAACTGCGCCAGCTCGAACAGTGGCAAACCCATCACCCCGCTGTAGCTGCCCTCGATGCGGCGGATGAAGGCCGCGGCGCGGCCCTGGATGGCGTAGGCGCCGGCTTTGCCGAAGCATTCGCCGCTGTCGATGTAGGCGGCGATGCGCGCCTCGTCGAGGGTGTCGAATTCGACTTCGGTCGCGCACAGCGCTTCGCGGCTGCCCTCGGCCTCGGCGAGGCAGATTGCTGACACCGCCTGGTGACGACGGCCCGACAGGCGACGCAGCATCGCCGCCGCATCCAGCGCATCGCGCGGCTTGCCGAACACTTCATCGTCGAGGATCACTTCAGTGTCGGCCGCGAGCACGCGCGCGAAGGGCTGGTGACCGACCCGGTTCCAGCCGGCCTCGGCCTTCTCGCGGGCGACGCGCTGCACATAGTCGAGCGCCGGCTCGCCGGGTGCCCGCTCTTCCGGGATCTCGATCTCCAGCACCACATGGGCGATGCCGAGCTGGCCCAGCAGCTCGCGTCGCCGCGGCGACTTTGAAGCCAGATACAGCACGCCAGTCATGCGCGCGCCTCGCGGTCCAGCCAGACGCCCAGGCCCTGCGCGTTGAGCTCGATGTCCATGGCGAGCAGCTCGAGTCCAGAGGTCCGGCTCTGCGAGCAGCCGTGAACCGCGGCGCGTGCAGCGTAGAGATCGGCCAGGTCAGCGCACATCGCCGCATGCCGAGCTTCGCCGACCAGCCCGGCCCGCGCCTGGCCGATCGCGACCATCGCATCGATCTGCTCGATCAACTGTGCCGCCAGCACTGCAGGCGGCGCCACGCGACCGTAATGCGTCAGATACATGCCGTCGGGATCGAAATCGAGCATGCGCCGAATCGACGCCTTGAGCGCGTCGGGCTCGAACTGTACCGGCGTGGTGGTGGGCAGGATGAAGGGGCCGTTCGCACTGTCGAATTCGCGGTAGCTCAGGCCGAAGGTGTCACCGGTGAAGAAGCTGCGGCTCTTCGCATCCCAGATCACGATGTGGTGACGCGCGTGGCCGGGCGCATCGAGGCAGAGCAGTTCGCGACCGGCGAGATCGATGCGATGGCCGTCGTCGGCTTCGACCACCCGTGCCGCGTCGACCGGCAGGATCTGCCCATAGGTGCGGGCCACCTCGTCCTCGCCGTAGACCGCGCTGGCGCCGGCGATCAGCTTGCTGGGGTCGACCATGTGGCGCGCTCCGCGCGGATGCACCACCAGTCGTGCATTCGGCAGCGCCTGCATCAAGGCGCCGGCGCCGCCAGCGTGGTCGAGATGCACGTGGGTCAGGATCAACCAATCAACCTGCGCTGGTGCCAGGCCGGCGGCGGACAGCCCGGCCAGCAGGGCCGGCACCGAGGCGTTCAGGCCGCAGTCGATGAAGGCGCCGCGGCCGGCTTCGACGATCAGATAGGCCGCATCGAAGCGCGGGCGATGGAAGCCGGTGTCGAGGGTGTGGATGCCGTGTTCGGGCTGCATGGCGGGTTCTGCGCGCGAGGGGGGCTTTCGATGATAGCGGCGAGCGCACAGCGCGACCGACAGGACTATCCGCACACTCGGCTCGCTGGCGGCTTGCCTACTCTGGAGGCCGCTGCTTCGGAGTCCGAAATGCCCAACGCCCCCCTGCCCTGTCCGCCCGCGCCCAGCAACCCACTGGTCGCCCTGTTCGCCCGCACCACCGCCGTCGTGATCGGCGGCGTGGTGGGGCTTGCGCTGGCCCTGCCTGCCTGCGCGGAAACGCGACCGCCCTTTCTGCCGCCGGACGTGTTCGATCTGGAGTGGGCCAGCCAACCGGAGCTTTCGCCGGACGCGCGCCAGCTGGTCTATCTGCGCAACCACTTCGACAAGCAGAACGACCGTCGCCGCGGCCATCTGTGGCTGCTGGATCTCGATCGCGACACCCATCGGCCCTTGACCACCGGCCGCAGCGGCGACGGCGCAGCGGTGTGGTCGCCGAGTGGCGACCGCATTGCCTGGGTTTCCGCGCGCGAGGGTAAATCGCAGATCTGGGTGCGCTGGATGGACACCGGCACCACGGCAGAGATCAGCCAGCTGGAACGCAACCCCGCCGGGCTGTCGTGGTCGCCGGACGGCCGCTGGCTGGCGTTCAACATGTCGGTGCCAGCGCGCACCGAGCCGCTGGCCAAGCTGCCACCGAAGCCCGAAGGTGCGAACTGGGCGCCGGCGGCCAAGCTGATCGAAGACGTGGGCTACCGCGCCGACGGCCGTGGCTATACCGAGCCCGCCCACACCCATGTGTTCGTGCTACCCGCCGAGGGCGGCACCCCGCGTCAGGTCACGCAGGGCAAGGTCAATCACCGCGGCACGCCGCGCTGGCTCGACGGCCGCGCCCTGCTGGTCTCGGCCAACTACGGCGAAAACGCGGCGCTGGATCCGATGGAGAGCGAGCTCTATCGCATCGACATCGAAACCGGCACTGCGACCGCGCTGACCTCGCGCAAAGGCCCTGACATGCAGCCGGCGCTGTCGCCGGACGGCCGTAGCGTCGCCTACATCGGCTTCGACGACCAGCGCCGCGGCTATATCCAGACCGGCCTGTACGTGCTGGAACTCGGCAGCGGCCAAAGCCGCAGGCTTGCAGCCGATTTCGACCACGCGATCAGCGACCCCAGCTGGGACAGCCGCGGCCGCATCGTCTTCAGCTACGACCGCCACGGCGAAACCCACATCGCCCGCATCGGCGCCGACGGCAGCGGCCTAACCGTGCTGGCGCGCGACCTCGGCGGCACCTCGATGGGGCGGCCCTATCCGGGCGGCAGTTTTTCAGTCTCCGGCGAGCGCATCGCCTACACGCTGGGCACCGCGCTGGCGCCCGCCGAGGTCGGCCTGATCGACCGCGGCCGCGTGCGCAGGCTGACCGATCTGAACTCGGACGTGCTGCCGCTGCGCGAGCTGGCGCAGATCGAGGAGATCTGGACGAAATCCAGCCACGACGGGCTCGACATCCAGAGCTGGATCGCGCTTCCGCCCGGCTTCGATCCCACGAAGAAATACCCCCTGCTGCTGGAAATCCACGGCGGCCCCTACGCCAACTACGGCCCGCGCTTCGCGCCCGAGATCCAGCTCTACGCCAGCGCCGGCTACGTGGTGCTGTACTCCAACCCGCGCGGCAGCACCAGCTACGGCCAGGCCTTTGCCGACCACATCCACCACAACTACCCGAGCCAGGACTACGACGACCTGATCAGCGCGGTCGACGCGGTGATCGCGCGCGGCTATGTCGATCCGGAGCAGCTCTTTGTTACCGGCGGTTCGGGCGGCGGCATGCTGACCGCCTGGATCATCGGCAAGACGGATCGTTTTCGCGCGGCGGTTGTGGCCAAGCCCGTCATCAACTGGGCCAGCTTCGTGCTGACCGCGGATTTCTACCCGCTGTTCTCGCAGTACTGGTTCCCGGCCATGCCATGGGAAGACCCGATGCACTACTGGAACCGCTCGCCGCTGTCGCTGGTGGGCAACGTCAGCACGCCAACGATGTTGGTGACCGGCGAGGACGATTACCGCACGCCGATCTCGGAGACCGAGCAGTACTACCAGGCACTGAAGCTGCGCGGCGTACCGGCAGCCATGCTGCGCATTCCCGGCGCCAGCCACGGCATCAACGCACGCCCCAGCCAGATGCTGGCGCAGGTGTTGAATACCTTGGGGTGGTTTGAGCGGTATCGGGGGGAGGAGAAGCGGGAATAGAGACTGGGGCTTCGGGCTTCGGGCTTCGGGCTTCGGGCTTCGGGCTTCAAGATTGGAAAGACCGCTCTAGCGCAAAACTCCGCGGAAGGTCCGGGCCCGGGCGACCTGCTGTTGAGCCCCTCTCCCTCAGGGAGAGGGGCTCAAGCGCGGAGGCCTCTGGCCCGGATCGTGCCGGACGCTTCGCCGACTGGCTCTTCCGATTCTCCATTCCCGAATCCCGAATCCCCAATCCCCAATCCCGGCTCCACAACGCCCCGCTGCTACACTCCGCGATCCCACGGGGGTGGGGTCGGCGGGTTCGATGGAGCGCAGCGAGACGCACACGGACCATGAGGGCACGCGCAGCGGGATGCTGCACAACGCCGCCGATTGAACTGCACAACGGGGATGGGAATGTCCGAAAGCACCACCGCGCCGCGGCGCGATCCGAGCCTGCTGCAGGCGATTCTGCCGCTGGTCTTCCTGGTCATCGCGCTGGCGACCGGCGTGTGGCTGTATGGCTCGGACTCCTCCTACGGGCCGAACCAGATCTCGCTGCTGCTGGCCGGTGGCATCGCCGGCATCATCGGCATCTACAACGGCCTGCGCTGGGATGACATCCAGGGCGCGATCACGCGCGGCATCGCGCTGGCCACGCCTGCGCTGCTGATCCTGTTGGCGGTCGGAGCCCTGATCGGCAGCTGGATCCTCTCGGGCACGGTGCCGGCCCTGATCGTGTATGGCCTGAAGCTGATGCATCCGAGCTTCTTCTACCCGGCGGCCTGCCTGATCTGCGCCATCATCGCGCTGGCCATCGGCAGCTCATGGACGGTCGCCGGCACGCTGGGCGTGGCGCTGATGGGCGTGGCCTCTGGCCTCGACATGTCGCCCGCGATCACTGCCGGCGCGGTCATTTCCGGCGCCTACTTCGGCGACAAGATGTCACCGCTGTCCGACACCACCAACCTGGCACCCGCCGCCGCCGGCGCTGAACTGTTCGCGCATGTCCGGCACATGAGCTGGACCACCGTGCCCGCCTTCGTGATCGCGATGATCGCGTTCGCCGTGGTAGGGCTCGGTGCGACACCCGCCACTGAGGGCGGTGCCGACTTCGGCGACCTCGCCGGCATCATGGGCAGCCACTTCAATCTAGGCCTGCACTTGCTGATTCCGCTGGTGGTGGTGTTTGCGCTGGCGGTCAAGCGCTTTCCGGCCTACCCGACCATCCTGATCGGCGCCCTGCTGGGCGCGGTGTTCGCAGTGTTCTTCCAGCCCGATCGCGTGGTCGCGCTAGCCGATTCCGAAACCCTGTCGCGCCCGTGGGCGCTGCTGTCCGGCGCCTGGAAATCGCTGTACGGCGGCTACAGCGCCGACACCGGCAATGAGGCCGTCAACGAGCTGATAAGCCGCGGCGGCATGGCGAGCATGCTCAACACCGTCTGGCTGATCCTGTGCGCTATGGCCTTTGGTGCGGTGATGGAAACCGTCGGCCTGCTGGAGCGCCTGATTCGCGGCGTGCTGGCCTTGGCACGCAGCACCGGCAGCCTGATCACCGCGACCATCGCCACTGCGTTTGGCTGCAACCTGGTCGCGGCCGATCAGTACATGGCGATCGTGCTGACCGGGCGACTGTTCAAGCCCGAGTACGAGAAGCGCGGGCTGGCGCCGGAGAACCTGTCGCGTGCGCTGGAAGACGGCGGCACCCTGACCTCACCGCTGGTGCCCTGGAACACCTGCGGCGCCTACATGGCCGCCACGCTCGGCGTCGCCACGCTGGACTACCTGCCCTACGTGTTCTTCAACCTGATCAGCCCGGTGCTGGCCGGCACCCTGGCCTGGTTCGGCTACAAGATCCTGAAGGCGCGCGCGGCCGTCTGAGGCGCGACAACACACTGCCCTGCGACGTCGTTCGGCGTCGCCGTCATCTCTTCGTGGAGTTCTTTGGATGGACAAGCATTCGGTACACGGCATGTGGTCCTCGCGCACGGCCTTCATCCTGGCCGCCGCGGGCTCAGCCGTGGGGCTCGGCAACATCTGGCGCTTTCCCTATCTCACTTCCGACAACGGTGGCGGCGCCTTCGTGCTGGTGTATCTCGCCTGCATCGCCCTGGTCGGCCTGCCGATTCTGTTCGCCGAGGTATTGATCGGCCGCCATGGTCGTCAGAGCCCGATCAACACCCTGCTGAACCTGGCCCGCGAAACCGGACATTCGAAGGCGTGGTCAGCGATCGGCATGATGGGTATGGCCTCGGCCATCCTGATCCTCAGCTTCTACAGCGTGGTCGCTGGTTGGACCCTGCACTACGGCTGGCTGTACCTGCAGCAGCTGTTTGGCGGCGCCGGCATCGAGAACGGCGGCGAGACCTTCGGCGGCCTGCTGGGCGACCCCAAGACCCTGCTGCTCTGGCACTCGGTGTTCATGGTGCTGACCATTGGCGTGGTCGCGATGGGCGTCGAAAAGGGCCTTGAGCGCGCGGTCAAGCTGCTGATGCCAGCGCTGATCTTGATGCTGATCCTTCTGGTGATCTATGGCATCCGCACCGGCCACTTCGGATCCGCTGCCGCTTTCCTGTTCACGCCGGACTTCAGCAAGATCGATGAGGACGTCGTGCTGGCAGCGCTAGGTCAGGCGTTTTTCTCGCTGAGCCTGGGCCTGGCCGGAATGATGGCTTACGGCGCCTACCTGCCGCGCGATGTGTCGATTCCGCACGCGGGCGTTGCCATTGCCGGCATGGACACCGCGATCGCGCTGCTGGCAGGCCTCGCCATCTTCCCGGTGCTGTTTGCGTTTGGCGTCGAACCCACCGGCGGCGGCCCGGGCCTGATCTTCACCACCCTGCCGATGGCGTTTGGCGACATGTGGGGCGGCGCGGCCTACGGCCTGGCCTTCTTCGCCCTGCTCAGCGTTGCTGCCTGGACCTCATCGATCTCGCTGCTCGAGCCGCCCACCGCGTACCTGGTCGAGCGCACCCCGCTGAAGCGCAGCAGCGCATCGATCCTGGCCGGGCTGGTCGTGTGGGGCATCGGTATCGTCACCCTGCTCGGCTTCAACGTCTGGAGCGAGATCCGCGTCGGTGGCCGTGACATCCAGGGCGCCATTGAATTCGTTGCCTCCGACATCATGCTGCCGCTCGGCGGTCTGCTGGTCTCGCTGTATGCCGGCTGGGTGCTGGACAGCAAGCTCACCCGCAAGGAGCTGCCGCAGCTCAGCGACGGCCTCTACACAGCCTGGCGCTGGAGCGTACGCGTGGTCGCGCCGCTGCTGGTGCTGTTCATTCTTTCGCAGAAGTTTGCCGGGTGATTCACGGGCGCGGGTGATGTGAGCAGCGGGTGCGGAGATCTGCCAGCCCGGCTTCGCTTCGCCCCACGCCGAGGTTCGGTGCGCCACAGGCGCACCCTATGCGTGCTTTGGTTGAGGCTTCGACCGCGCGAGCGGCGTCTTTCATGCTTGTAGGGTGCGCGTGTCGCGCACCAAACCCGGCGACAGACGCGATGCCTCGATCAAGGCCGAGATCGAGTGCTCGCGAGACCGCCGCCGAGTGTTTGCAACCGTGCCCCGAATCGGACTGCCCGACGTGGTGCGCCACAGGCGCACCCTACGCGTTTGGTTGAGGTTTCGACCAGGAAGCGGCGTCTTTTGTGCTTGTAGGGTGCGCGTGTCGCGCACCAAACCCGGCGACAGACGCGATGCCTCGATCAAGTCCGAGATCGGGTGCTCGCGGGACTGCCGCCGAGTGTTTGCAACCGTGCCCCGAATCGGACTGCCCGACGCGGTGCGCCACAGGCGCACTCTACGCGCGCATCGATTGAGGTTTCGAACCGGGCGGCGTCGCTAGTGTTTGCAAGCCACACGCTTCGTCGCTGAATCAACCCAGGTCGCGGCGAATGAAGGCCGCGAACCCGCCAATCAACTGCCAGGCGAGCAACAAGGCCAGCAGCGCGTACACCAGGCGCGGAATCCACGTGGCCAGTGAATCGATCTGCGAATCCAAGGCCTCCGACTCGCTGGCGGCGTACCGACGCAGCAACTCAGGCACGCGCCCGCTGCCCTCGCCGGTCGAGATCATCCCAGCCAACACCGGATCGACTGCATAGCGCCAGCCGCGAGCGACCTCATGCAGGCTGCGGCCCGCTTGCAGCGCCGGCACCGACTCTTCGAAGTCTGCGCGGATGCACTGCACGCGCAGGGTCGACGCCGCGTGCTGCACTGCGTCCGCCGCGGGCAGGCCACAGTCCAGCAGCAGACCGAGATACTCGACGAAGCGCTGCACCTGCACGCGCGCCAGCAGCGGCCCGAACACCGGCAGCGACAGCGCGAGCGACTCCAGCAGCGCACGAGCCGGCCAGTCTTCGGCGGCAGTCTGCCGACGCAGCAGCTCACGTCCCAGCGCGATCACGCCCACCACGCCGGCCAGCGTCAGCACCACGCGCAAGACGTAGGCACCGACACCCAAGCTGCCTGCCACCAAGGCCGGCAACGGGAGGATCAGCAGCGCCGCCAGCGCCACCAGGCCCGGCAACATCAGTCGCGCCCGCAGTCGCTTGGCGTGCCGCGCGCGCGCGCCTGCGTGTTCGCCCAGGCGCTGATGCGCCTGCTCCGGGCTACCGCCCTGCACCGCCGCCGCGATCACCGCAGCCTCCATTGGCGTGAACAGCCCCGAAAGCCGCCCGGCGCTCGCAAGGCTCTGCCCCTGCGCAAGAAAGCCCTTGGCGCGCAGCACGCACGCCTGCGCCTCGCCCTGCAGATCCAGCGCATCCAACGCCTGCCGCGGGGGAATGCCCGCGCGCTCCAGGGTCGCCAGCTGCAGATGCAGACGCGCGCGCAGGGCGTCAGGCAGTGCGCGCGCGCTCATCCGCAGCACGTGCCCAAGAGGCCGACGCAGACTGCAAAGACGCTCCCTGGATCGGTGCGAATCGCCGCTAGAGACGCGAAACCGTCGACCAGAGCACAGTCCGCAACAGTGATGCTGATAGGAAACCGGTGGCCGCTTGCACTTGGGTTTGAGACTTGCATAGGGATTTCGCAGGATGAACGCGCTGACCTTACCTGAACTGAGAACCTGTGAATAAGCCGCCCGCCTACTGCAGCCGCCGTTGGACGCCCACGCCGATAGGCCTGCGGCGTTCGGTTTCTTCACACGCCCTAAGCCAGGCACTATCCCCCTGCGAGATTCTCCGCATGCCATGCGCCCTCTGAGCCGCCATGAACTCCAGGTCGGCAGCCCGCTGCCGCAGGCCGTGTATGACCGGGAGGGCAAGCTGCTACTCGAATCAGGCCACGTGCTGCGCAGCGAACAGCAGTGCGAGTCGCTCGCGGCCCGCGGCTTCGTGCGCGACAGCGAGACCTCCCGACGCAGCGGTACAGCGACCAGCACAGGCGCCAGCAACAGCATCGCAATAAGTGGTCTCAGCTCAAGCGGACCGCGCGCCTGGCCCAATCGGATCGGTCCGGGCATCCTGCGCATGCGCGATGAACTTCGCAGCCTGCTACCGCAGCTTCTGCAGGCCGAGCCTGGCAACGCCGGCCAGCGCCTGTGCGAACTTTGCGAGCCGCTGCTGCGCTTTCTGCAACTGGATGCCGATGCGGCGCTGGCGCATTTGCAACTGAGCGCCCGCGATGACGGGTACACGGCTCGACCGATCCATGCCGCCCTACTGACTGGACTGATGGCGCAGACGCTTGCGCTCAACGAGAGCGAGCAGCGCTCGCTGGTCGGGGCGGCGCTCAGCTTTGACTGTGCGCTGGCACCGCTGGCGCGTGTGCTCAACGACCAGCGCGCCGAGCTCACCCCGGCCCAGCGCGAACTGATCAACACGCATCCTGAGCGTAGCGCCCAGGCGCTTGAAGCGGCAGGCATCGAAGATCCGCTTTGGCTGATCGCCGTGCGCCAGCACCACGAACGTCTGGACGGCAGTGGCTATCCGCACGGCGAGAAGGGGGACTCGGTTACGCAGGGCGCGCGTCTGCTTGCTCTCGTCGACACGTACTGCGCCATGATCCGACCACGCGCCTACCGCGGTGCAATCGCGGCCACCGATGCCATGCGGGCCATTTTTCTGGAGCGCGGGACCCGCGTCGACGCACAGCTGGCCGCATTGTTTGTGCGCGAAATCGGCATCTATCCACCCGGCGGACTGGTACGGCTGGAGAACAACGAGATCGCCGTCGTGTTCCGGCGCGGCGCCAGCGCCAGCAAGCCGCGCGTACGTTGCCTGATCGACCGCTTTGGCAAGGCCGAGGTCAGCCGCCCGGAACGCGACACCGCCACGCCCGGCTTCGGCATCGTCGAGTCAATGTCGACCGAGCGCTACCAGGGCCTGCTACAGGGGCTTGAAAAGCTATGGGAGCCGTGAAGCGGACACAGACGCAAGTCCTCCAACCGGTCAGCATCCTGCAAGCCCGCCAGGCCCCGGTGCAGGCGTCCGCTACAGCCGCTTTCGTAGTACCTCGAACTTGAGATCGTCGCGCCGCGGCTTGCCAAAACGTTCGTCGCCGTAAGGAAAGGGCAGATACTCGCCGGTGCGCACATAGCCACGGCGCTCGTACCAGGCGATCAACTCGGCGCGCTGCACGATCACGCTCATGCGCAGCTCCCGCAGCTGCCACTCGTCGCGGACGATGCGCTCGGCTTCCGCCAGAACAGTGCGGCCGAGCCCCCCGTTCTGCAGGCCGGGGCGCACCGAGAACATTCCGAAGTAAGCGTAGTCGTGCGTGCGCTCCAGCTGGGCGCAGGCAACCAGCTCCGCCTCGCCGTTGTCGACCCGCTCGCCCAACAGCACACAGCTTGCGGGATCGCGGACCACCGCCAGAACTCCCTCGACATCAATGCGTTGGCCGTCGAGCAGATCCGCCTCGGTGGTCCAGCCGGCGCGGCTGCGCGCACCGCGGTAGCCGCTTTCGACGAGGTCGGCGATGGCTGCGGCGTCGGGTTCGGAGGCGAAGCGGAAGTGCAGTGTTGGCATGGGGATCAGGCAAAAGGAGTGAGGAATCGGCGCCGCTCGGCACCCTGCGCGGCGTCATAGGGTGGGCCCTGGCCTGAGGTCTCCCCAGAATTTCTCTTTTCGATTCCG
>CAZPHV010000089.1:0-16042 GCA_964586455.1 uncultured Aquimonas sp. | reverse complement strand
GTTCAACCACCGGATCAGATCGCGGCTGCGCGCGATCTATCCTTTTACGTTAGGCCTGCGCCTGCTGAAAGGCCAAATGATAGCCATTGCAATCTCTAACGCCGAACTCTCGGGAGCCGTACGGCATATCTTGGATGGGCCAGACGACAGCAGCCTTGTCTTTGACAGATGCAAAGTAGGCGTCTACGTCTGGAACCGTGAAGTAGATGGTGCCGGAAAAGCCGATCTGGCTCTCCCACAAATCACTAGGTGTGAAGATAAGTGTCCCGCGCTGGTGCTCGGCGGTGAGTGTGCCCTCCGCCGAGTCGCGCACGTTGAAGCCAAGCGCCGACTGATAGAACTGTCGGGTCTCCTCAAGATCGCGGCAGCGCAGGAGAATTGTCAGTGGCATGAATGGCTCCTAGCAGGCCTAACTCAATGTAGACGTCAAAGTGACGTCCAATCTGTCGTATAACTCGGGCGCCTCAGCGCCCGCCCTAAGAAATTTCTTACCCGAATCAGAGCTTTACACCGATCCGCTTCGCTCGCGCTGTCGCCTAATCTGGCCGTCCACGCCCGAGCCGCTTTGAGCCCCATGGCAAGCTACAGCAAGCCGCAGCCCGCTTCAATTCCTGCACCTGCCAGCCCGACACCAGCTGCGCCGAACGCTGATGCTCCGACTGCCCAAGCGCCACGCTTGCTCGACCAGGTCCGCGGTCGGTTACGTCGGCTCGGTCGTGCCAAGCGGACCGAGCAGGTCTATGTCGGGTGGATCCGGCGCTTCATCCTCGAAAACGGCAAGCGTCACCCGCGCGAGATGGGTGAGGCCGAGATCGAGGCGTTTCTGACTCGGCTTGCAGTCGAGGGCGGTGTGTCGGCGTCGACCCAGAATCAGGCGCTTTCGGCGCTGCTTTTTCTGTACCGCGAAGTGCTGCAGCAGCCGCTGGAGTGGCTCAATGGCATTCAGCGGGCCGCCAAGCCGCAGCGCCTGCCGGTGGTGCTCACGCGCACTCAGGTGTCGTCGGTGCTGGGGGAGCTGGTGGGTACTGCGTGGCTGATGGCTTCGCTGCTCTACGGCGGTGGGCTTCGGTTGATGGAGTGCGCCCGTTTGCGCATCAAGGATGTCGACCTCGAGCGGCGTGAACTGCTGGTTCGGCATGGCAAGGGGGGCAAGGACAGGCGGACGGTTCTACCGGCGTCCCTGGTCGAGCCTCTGCGTGCACAGGTGGAGGAAGCGCTGCGCGTGCATCGCGCTGACCTTTCCCAGGGGTATGGTGCGGTGTGGATGCCAGACGCTTTGGCGCGCAAGTATCCAAGCGCTCCGCGTGAGCCGGGCTGGCAGTGGGTGTTTCCTGCGACTTCGCGTAGCGTTGACCCGCGCAGTGGCCGGGTGGGGCGGCATCATGTCGACGAGCGCCGCCTGCAGCGCGCGGTGAACCTTGCTGTGCGCGGCGCCGGTTTGACCGTGCCCGCCAGCTGCCACACGTTTCGCCACAGCTTCGCGACCCACCTGATCGAAGACGGTTACGACATCCGCACAGTGCAGGAGCTGTTGGGCCACAGTGATGTCAGCACGACGCAGATCTACACGCATGTTCTGAATCGCGGTGGGTTGGCGGTGCGGAGCCCGTTGGATCGGGGGTGAGTGGCTTGCCGCGAGGCTTTCGGGGTCTGGTTGATTGCGATTGGGTCTTCCCGGCGGCTCTGCTCGCGCTCAATCAGGCGCCCACTGCCAACGACTGCAGGCGTGCGATTCGCCATTCCGGGTTTCAGGGCGAGGGGTCTTGGCGTGGGGGGCGAGTGCCGTGCCCACGCCTTGCGCGCGGAATCGGGGGCAGTGTGGTCGCGATTTCGGCGGGTGGTGCCGAGTTCACGGGCTTCGTTTGGCGGTCGGCTTCTTTCGGACGTGCTGGTGGATGCGCTGCGCTTATCCACCCTACAGCTGAGAGTGACGCCCTGCCTCGAACGAAGCCCGGGCAGACGTCCGCCGCTCCTGGCCTCGCAGGGCTTTGCCGACGCCCTGCCTCCAACGAAGCCGGGGCAAAAGTCCGACGCTCTTGGCTTCGCACAAGTTTGCCGACGCCTTGCCTGGAACGAAGCCCGGGCGGCAGTGCGCATTCCTCGATTGCGCATCGCCGCCTTGGGGCTTGAAAGCGCCTTCTCAGCTGAAGTTCAAGCCACCATCGCTGGTCGGTCGGGTCGCCGCATTGGCTTGGAAGGTGTCTTCGTACGGGTCGTGTTCGTCGGCGCCGCCGTCGGACAGGCGGATTTTCAGCGACAGGCCGTCGCGCGAGTCGGCCTTGCGCAGGGCTTCCTCCAGCTCGATCTTGCCTTCCTTGTAGAGGCGATACAGAGCCTGATCGAACGTCTGCATGCCTTCCTGCAGCGAGCGCTCCATGGCTTCCTTGACCTCGTGCACCTGGCCGCGCCGGATCATGTCGCGGATCAGCGGGGTGTTTATCAGAATTTCCACTGCGGGCAAGCGCTTGCCGTCCACGCCAGTCACGAGGCGCTGGCTGATTACGGCCTTGAGGTTCAAGGCCAGGTTCATCAGCACGTTCTTGTGCGCGGTTTCCGGGAAGAAGTTGAGGATGCGCTCCAGGGTCTGGTCGGCATTGTTCGAATGCAGGGTCGCCAGACACAGGTGCCCGGTTTCAGCGAAGGCGATCGCCGATTCCATGGTGGTGGCGTCCAGAATTTCGCCGATCAGGATCACGTCGGGCGCTTCGCGCATCGCATTCTTCAGCGCATTCGCGAAGGCATGCGTGTCGAGGCCGACCTCGCGCTGGTTGACGATGGACTTCTTGTGGCGGTGAAGGAACTCGATCGGGTCCTCAATGGTGAGGATGTGGCCCGACGCGGTCGAATTGCGGTGGTCGATCATCGCCGCGAGGCTGGTCGACTTGCCGGAGCCAGTCGAGCCGACCACGAGGATCAGGCCGCGCGGCTCCATCACCAGATCCTTCAGCACCGTCGGCAGCTTGAGCTGGTCGACCGTGGGGATCTCGCTCTTGATCGCGCGGATCACCATGCCGACTTCGCCGCGCTGCTTGAACACGTTGATGCGGAAGCGGCCGGCGTCCTTCACGGCAATCGCCATGTTGAGCTCGAGGTCGCGCTCGAAGGCGGGTACCTGGCCTTCGTCCATCAGGGAGTAGGCGATCTTCTTGACCATGCCGGCCGGCAGGCCGGTATTGCCCAGCGGATACAGCTTGCCTTCGACCTTGATGTTGACCGGTGCTCCTGTGGTCAAGAACATGTCGGACGCGTTTTTCTCGGTCATCAGCTTGAGAAAGTAGCCGATATCCATGAAGCTGCTCCCCTTCTTAGGTGGTGTGCGCGCCGCGTCCGTTGGCCCTTCAAGGGCGGTTCGGGTCGGCGTGTGATGCAGGTCTCGCCACGATGGCGACGGTCAACCCGGGTGCGTCAAGCGACGCGCCCATCTGAACGCCGGATGATATGACAGGTCAACGATTCTGTTTCCTTGCGCTGGTTCTCGGTGCAAGCCTTGTGCCCCCGCTCCATGCGCAGTCACGCACGGCCCCGCTGCCCGAAGTGCAGCGTGCGGAACGTGCGGTTGGAGATGCGCTGCGCGCCCAGGCGGACGTGCATGCCCGCAACGAACTGGAGCTGGCGCGTTCGCTGCTGGACGAGGCGCGTGACCTGGAAGCCCGGCGCAAACGCCGCGATGCGCAGGCTGTGGCGGTGCGCGCCGAACTGGAGGCGCGCCTGGCCGAGGCGCGGGCAGGCCACAACCGACTGCGCAGCGAGGTGCAATCCCGCAGCGACGACAATGCCCGCCTGCGTCGGGAACTGCTGGACGGAGGTCTGCGATGAGCCGTCTGTTCGTCTGCCTGTTTTGTGTGCTGCTGACGCTGCCGGCGACGGCGCAGCGCTCCGATCCTGAACTGGAGCGTCTGCAGGCCGAACTGGCCGAACTGGAGTCTGATCCAAGCCTGAACGCGCGCGCGCGGCTGGAAATGGAGCTGGCACGGGTGGCGGTGCGTGCGGTTGAATCTGGCCCGCGCCGAGAGCGCCCACAGGCGGAGTACGCGGCGGCGCGCCGCATCGAAATCGCCCGCGCGGTTGCCGAATCCGAGCTGATGTCCGATCAGCTGGTGCAGCTTGAGCGCGAGCGCGATGCCATTCTGCTTGAGGCGAGCCGGCGCGATGCCGAGCAGCTGCGGCGCGAAGTCGAACGGCTGCGCATGCAGAACCTTACCCGGGCCGAGGAAACCCAGCGCGCGCTGGAGGAGGCCCAGGCGGCGCGGCTCGACAGCGAGATCAGCGCGGCCCAGGCCGAGCAGTCGCGGCGTTTGGCCGAGGCGCAGGCACTGGAAGCCCAGCTATCGCGCCGTGAGGCCGAATTGGCCGGCGCCGCCGCCGACAGCCTGCGCATGCAGCTGCAGGGCATGACCGCGAGCAGCGAGGCGCGCGGGCAGGTGATGACGATCTCGGGCGACGCTTTCGCCAGCGGCCAAAGCCAGCTGCGCGCCGAGGCACGCAACAACCTGCAGAAGGTTATTGACCTGATCAATTCAAACCCGGGCGCCAGCGTGCTGGTGGAAGGCCATACCGACAGCCAGGGCAGCGCGAACCTCAATCAGGTGCTGTCGCAGCGCCGCGCCGAGGCCGTGCGCGATGCGCTGATCCAGCAAGGCGTCGACGGCGGCCGCCTGCGTGCGGTGGGTTTGGGCAAGGATCGACCGGTGGCGGACAACGGCACGGCCGAAGGTCGCGCGCGCAATCGCCGAGTCGAGGTGGTGGTCGAGAAGCCCTGACTGTTTGGGGTGCATCGCGGGGTGGGTAGGCTGCGACGCTTGTCGACCTCGCGAGTTGGAGCGACGACTTGTATCGATCGAAGCCCGACCGCGCGTGTCGGCTTCGATACCGTCAAAGCGTCTTTCGAAGTCGTAGGGTAGAGAAGCGCAGCGCATCTACCAGTCTCTGAACCCGCTGCGACGACCGTGGTCGCCCGCTTCCCTGGGGGGGCGTCATCGCGAATCGAGGCTGGAGGCGCTGCGACTGACCATTGCACGGGTGCAGGTGACGCCTTGGGCAGAATCGGGGCGAACCGCGCGTGTCGGCTTCGATACCGTCAAAGCGTCTTTCGAAGTCGTAGGGTAGATAAGCGCAGCGCATCTACCAGCCCTCGCTGGCCGCTCAGCGCCGCCCCCAGCGCGCTTCCCGCCACGAACGCCTCAGTCAACTCCGCTCGGAGCCTTCAACCCTGCGCGAAGTTCCCCAGCGCGGTGGTCAGGAACGCCCCGACTCCATGAGCGTGTCTACGACCTGAATTTGCGGCCTTTCGCGCTTGAAGGGGTGGGGCAGGGGGAGTAGGGTCGGTGTCGGGTGCGGCGGTTCCGCACCGGAGCGTCTCCCGCATGCCTCAGGCAGCAGCGCCCGGTTTGCAGCTCTTTACGTCAGGCGGCGCGCAGGCGCGCGCCGGGCTGCAGGAGGTCCGCACCCCCACCCTTCAATGACCCGTCGCGTCTCGCCCGGCCCTGCCGCTGGCGGGGTTCGCATCGATCGGCGTCGACGGGTCCACCACCCCGGAGGATCAGCGATGTTCGAAGGTCAGCAGCCCGAAGTGGAAACCCTGATGCAGGCAAATACCGAGTTCCGTCAGCTCTATCACCGGCATCGACAGCTGGACAAGAAAGTTCTGGATGCCGAGCTCGGCGTGCTGCCGGTAGACGCCAACACCCTGCGTCTGATGAAGCGCGAGAAACTGCAGGCGAAGCAAAAGCTCACCCGCATGTTCGAGCACCATCACACCCACTGAGGGCTCTGCGGTTTGGATCTGAAAGGGTGACGCTTCGGCGTCGCCCTTTCTTTTTGGGGATTGGGTGTTTGGGTGTAGGAGCGGAGATTTGGACGCCAGGGTTCCGTGTCTTGGACCTTGGGTTGGGGTGGGAATGAGGCGCCCGTGTTTCGGGGGGCTTTGCCGCGAGACGGCGCGTGGCTGGCCTTTGCCGGTATGAACCGTGCGGCGAGATCGAACGCCCCGACCTTGGGCCGCGCTGCGCTTGGCCCAACCTGCGCAGCCGGTGCTGATTCGCGGCTTCGTATGCCATCGGTGCGGCGACGGCTCGCAGACTTGGACGCAGCCGAACGCGATCCCCAGAGTCGCGGGGGCTCTGCGCGCTTCGCGCTTAGCCACCGCCTTCACTGCCGCCCGCTATCCTGTGCGGCCGCACCAAACGCAGGATCTTCCGCATGCTTTACCGCCGCATGGGCTCGACTGGCCTCAAGCTTTCCGCCCTGTCTTTCGGTGCCTGGGTCACCTTCGGCGGTCGGGTGGGGCGTGGTGAAGCGCGCAATCTGATCGCGCAGGCGTATGACGCCGGCATCAACTTCTTCGACAACGCCGAGGTCTACGCGCGCGGCGAAGCCGAACGGGTGATGGGCGATGTGATCGCCGATCTGCGCCTGCCGCGCGATGCCTTCTGCGTGTCCAGCAAGGTGCTGTGGGGCAGCGTCGAAGACCCGCGGCCGACCCAGATGGGGCTGTCGCGCAAACACGTCACCGAAGCCTGCCATGCGGCGCTGAAGCGTCTGCGGGTGGACTGTCTGGACCTGTACTACTGCCATCGCCCCGACCCCGACACGCCGGTCGAGGAAACCGTGCGCGCGATGGATACCCTGATCCGCCAGGGCAAGGTGCTGTACTGGGGCACCTCGGAATGGCCGGCCGAGCTGATCCGCGAAGCGCATCGCGTGGCGCGCGCCCTGCACCTGCACGCGCCCAGCGTCGAGCAGCCGCAGTACAACCTGCTGCACCGCGAGCGCGTCGAGCTGGAATACGCGCCGCTGTGCAGCGAGCTCGGCATGGGCACCACGGTGTGGTCGCCGCTGGCCTCGGGTCTGCTCAGCGGCAAGTATCTTGACGGCATTCCGGACGACAGCCGCTTCACCGCGCCGGGCTACGAGTGGCTGTCGCGCAGCCTGGATGAATCGCCCGAGCAGCGCAGCCGGCAGCTGCGCGACTTCGTGGCGCTCGCGGCCGAGCTCACGGCCACGCCCGCGCAGCTGGCGATCGCCTGGTGTCTGGCCAATCCGCAGGTGTCCAGCGTGATCCTGGGCGCGTCCAAGCCCGCGCAGCTGGCCGAGAACCTCGGCGCGATCGAACTGCACCAGCGCCTGCACGAGACCGACATCGCCCGCATCGAGGCGCTGTTCGCGCGCTGAAGCTTGCGCAGCCGCGGCGGGAGAAAGCGTCGCAAGCGGCTGCGGCCACTGCCGCTATCCTGTGCGCCTTCCGGGCGGGTCGGCGCAGCCTTGGCTGTTGCCGCCACGCCCCCACCCCGTCTGCACGGAGCAGCCCATGCTGCTGATGATCGACAACTACGACAGCTTTACCTACAACCTCGTGCAGTACTTCGGCGAGCTTGGCGAACAGGTGCACGTGATCCGCAACGACCAGCTCGACGTGGCTGCGATCGAAGCGCTGGCACCCGCGCGCATCGTGATTTCACCGGGGCCGTGCACGCCGAACGAGGCTGGCGTTTCGCTTGAAGTGATCGAGCGGCTCGGCGTACGAGTCCCGATTCTCGGCGTGTGCCTGGGCCACCAGAGCATCGGTCAGGCCTTCGGCGGCCGCGTCATTCGCGCGCGCCGAATCATGCATGGCAAGACTTCGCCCGTTCACCACGGCGGCCAGGGCGTGTTCGCCGGGCTTGCCAACCCCTTCGAAGCCACGCGCTATCACTCACTGGTGGTCGAGCAGAGCAGTCTGCCCGCGTGTCTCGAAGTCACTGCCTGGACCGAAAACGAGGACGGCTCGATCGAAGAGATCATGGGCCTGCGTCACCGCGAACTGCCGATCGAAGGCGTGCAGTTTCATCCGGAATCCATCCTCACCCAGCACGGCCACGCCCTGCTGGCGAACTTTCTCGGCCGCCCCGCCGCACGCGCGGCCTGAAGCGATGCAACAGAACAAGGAGCGCACGATGTCGATCACCCCGCAGGCCGCCCTGCAGCGCACGATCGAGCACCGCGAGATCTTCCACGACGAGATGATCGACCTGATGCGGCAGATCATGCGCGGCGAGGTCTCGCCGGTGATGTCGGCAGCCATCCTCACCGGCCTGCGCGTCAAGAAGGAAACGATCGGCGAGATCACCGGCGCCGCGATGGTGATGCGCGAGCTCTCGGCCAAGGTCGAGGTGCCGGAGTATGCGAACTTCGTCGACATCGTCGGCACCGGCGGCGACGGTGCGCACAGCTTCAACATCAGCACCGCCAGCATGTTCGTGGTCGCTGCCGCCGGCGGTCGCGTGGCCAAGCACGGCAATCGCAGCGTGTCCTCGAAATCGGGCAGCGCCGATGTGCTGGAAGCGCTGGGCGCGCGTATCGATCTGCAGCCTGCCCAAGTCGCGCGCTGCATCGAAGAGGTCGGCATCGGCTTCATGTTCGCGCCGATCCACCACCCGGCGATGAAGAACGTCGCCCCGGTGCGCCGCGAAATGGGCGTGCGCACGATCTTCAATATTCTCGGGCCGCTGACCAACCCCGCCGGCGCGCCGAACATTCTGATGGGCGTGTTCCATCCGGACCTGGTCGGTATCCAGGTGCGTGTGCTGCAGCGCCTCGGCGCGAAGCACGCGCTGGTGGTCTACGGGCGCGACAGCATGGACGAGATCTCGCTGGGTGCTGCGACCCTGGTCGGCGAACTGCGCGACGGCGTGGTGCGCGAATACGAGGTCGAGCCCGAGGACTTCGGCCTGCAGATGGCGTCCTCGCGCAACCTGCAGGTGGCCGATGCAGAAGAGTCGAAAGCACGCGTGCTGGAGGCGCTCGAAGGCCAGCCCGGCGTCGCGCATGACATCGTCGCACTCAATGCGGGTGCCGCTCTGTACGCAGCCGATGTGGCCTGCAGCATCGCCGAGGGTATCGAGCAGGCCCGCGCAGCGATCGCCTCGGGCGCGGCGCGGACCCGCATGCAGCAGTTCATCGACGCCACCCAGCGGCTGGGCGCCGCTTGATTCTGAGCCTGAACCACGGAAGCGATCCGCGCGCAAGGCTGGATTCCTGTCGCGCGAGCGGGCACGCTTGCGCCGCCGCTGCGGCCTGAAGCTTGCAGCACTCTGCATAACAACCTGACCCGAACTGGCCAGACTCCCATGGGCGACATCCTGCACCGTATTCTTGAGCGCAAGCGCATCGAAGTCGCCGAGCGCGCCGACGCACTTCCGCTGGCTGAGGTTGAGAAGGCTGCCAAAGCCGCCAAGCCTGCGCGCGGCTTTCATTCCGCGCTGTTGAAGCGGGTCAAGGCCGGCGATGCGGCGGTGATCGCCGAGGTCAAGAAGGCCAGCCCGAGCAAAGGCGTGATCCGGCCCGACTTCTCGCCCGCCGACATCGCGCGCAGCTACGAGCGTGGCGGCGCTGCGGCGCTGTCGGTGCTGACCGACGTCGATTTCTTTCACGGTTCCGACGACTACCTGCGCGAAGCGCGCGCGGCCTGCGCGCTGCCGGTGCTGCGCAAGGACTTCATCGTCGACCCCTATCAGGTGTTCGAGTCGCGTGCCCTGGGTGCTGACTGCATTCTGCTGATCGTGGCCGCGCTCGAAGACGCACAGCTGCGCGAGCTCTGCCAGCTCGGAACCAAGGCCGGTCTGGATGTGCTGGTGGAAGTGCATGACGGCGAAGAGCTGGAGCGCGCGCTGAAGCTGCCAACACCGCTGATCGGCATCAACAACCGCAACCTGCACACCTTCGCGGTCTCGCTCGACACCACGCTCGATCTGATTCCGGCCGTGCCCAAGGATCGACTGCTGATCACCGAGAGCGGCATCCGCACCGAAGACGACGTGATGATGCTGCGCGCCGAGGGCGTGCACGCTTTCCTCGTCGGCGAGACCTTCATGCGCGCGGAAGACCCTGGTGCCGAGCTCGAAAAGCTGTTTGGCTGAGCCAGCAGGCACAAGCGCCACCGCCGCCCCGGTGGTGGTGTTCGACTTCGACGGTACCTTGTTTCGCGGCGACCTCGGCTTCGAGTGGCTGCGCTGGCTGCTGTGGCGCTCACCGGCCCACCTGGTGCTGTTGTGCCTGCTGCTGCCGATCTGGGGGCCGCTGTTCCTGCGTCGACGCTGGGTGCAGCACGGCGTACGCGCCTGCTTTCTGATCGCCACGCTGGGCCGACCCCACGCCACGCCCGCCCCCTTCCTGCGCGCCTGCGACGAGAGGCTTCGTCAGCGCCTGTTCGCTGAAGGCCTGGCCGCGATGGCGGCAGAGCGGGCCGCGGGGAATCGCGTGGTGATTGCCACCGGCGCGGTGCCCGTTCTGATCGAGGGCCTGCTCGCCACTCTGCCGGGCGGTTGCCCGCCGGTCATCGGCTCCACCGTGGTGCCGGTTCGACTGGGCCTGGACTTGCAGCATCACCTGCAGGGCCGACGCAAGCTGGATGCGCTTGAGCATGAAGGCCTGGGCCGCGCCTACCTGCGCTGCTACACCGACAGCAGCACCGATGCGGCCTTGATCCGCGCCAGCCAGGAAGCCGTGATCATTGGCGTGCCGAGCGCGCGGCAGACGCGCTTCGCGCGGCGCGTCGGCGCAACAACGACGCGACTTCGCTGGGTGAGCTGGGCCTAGGAGCCTGTCGGGCTTTGGTGGTCGAGGCGAAGACTCGGCTGCGTGAGGACAGGTTTTCGGCGATTTGCAGGCCCATAGCAGCGCTATGGGTCAAGAATCGGCGGATAGTGGACCGCGCAGACGGGTTTGCAGCCCGGCCGACCAAAGTCCGACAGGCTCCTAGCCCGGTGACTTCGCACCAGCGCCCGATCATGCTCTGGATCACTTGCAGCAAGGGCTCTGGGAGCCGCCCGCGGCGGACACTCTGCACGCCTGCATGATCGCGCTTCGCGGCCGTAGCAACCGGTCTCGAGGCGCCAGACACCCCAAACCAGGCACAGTCCCGGCGCGATCCTGCGCGGGCGGTGTGAAACATCCGGGCCAGGCGTCGGATCCCGGACACGCATCGCATCTGAGTTGCCCCGCTGGGGAATCGCGAGATTGCGAAGGGCTCGTGAACTCGACGCGCATCCGTCGCAGCGGCGGCGGAGTCGTTCCGCCGCTGTACCCGTGTCAGCCCCGCCGGCTTCCCCGCATCCTCCTCGAACCGCCAGCGCTTGAGGCCGAGCATGGTTGCACCCCGTCGCGACTGCGGCGGACCCGTGCATCCCTACCAAGGAGTCGACCATGCTGCGTTCCATCGCCCTCGTGCTTGCGCTTACCGCTGCCGCCCACGCCCATGCCGTGCCCTGGTGCCATCGCGGCCACATCGTCGAAGTCGCCAACTACAGCCTGGATGGCCCCCAGCTCACCGCCTTTGCCGCCGCCAACGGCATCACCGACCACTACTGGGCGGGCAGCTTCGCTGCCCATCAGACCTGCCAGGCACACGTCGGCTGGACCGGTCCGACCTTTGGCGTTCCGGGCGCAGGTCAGGTGGAAGGCGTGCCCTATGCCCCCGCGGGACTGCTCAGCGGCAACGGCTATCACATGAGCCAGGGGGTCTCCTTCCGCTGCATGAAGTGCTTCCCGCTGCGGGTCATCAAGGCCGTTCGCGAGCTGGAGCCGCGCAGCGAGTAAGCCTCTTCGCCCTGGAACCGGGACGGCGGTCGCGCTGCGCGCGTCGTTCCGGAACCGGGCGAGCAGACGCAAAGTATTGATTTCAATAGGGGGGCATGCTTCGTGTTCCCCTGTTGTTCCCGGGTTTTTCCTCACCGGACGCCGCCGATCGCGCATAGGCTGTCCCCACCCCGCCGCAGGATCTCCGACATGAAAGCCATCCTTGCCCTGTTCTCTGCCGCAGCCTTGCTGCTCGCCGCCCCGGTGAGTGCACACAGCGAACTCCCCTCCGAGGAATGGTGCGCGCAGGGTCGAGCGGTACCGGTGGCGAGCTTTGAATTTTTCGCTGAAGGTCTGGTGAGCGACCGCGACGGCGAGCAGTCCTGTCCGGCGAGCAGCGGTGTAGGCAAGGTGGCGAGCAAGGAGTGTGGGCAGTTTGATGACGACTACGACCGCTCACGCCGCACGGCGCTGGCGGCCTGCGGCGCGCACGCCGGCAGACCGGTGGGCGACATCGGCAGCGTGATCGCGGTGGTGCAGTCGCCCGAGACCTATCTGCACGAGGAGCACCATCGGCTCTACAAATCCGAGCATGGCCTGCGCGGTATTTGCGTGCGCTGCGAGCGACCGCGACCCCTTCCCATCGGCGGCCTGCGCTGACGGCGCGCTCGCTCGAAGCACGGTCAGCGTTTCGGTCAAGCAGGGGCGTCGCTACTCGCAGCCATAGGGTGCGCGTGTCGCGCACCAACGATCGCGAGTGACGCAGTGCGACAATCGAAGCCGACGGCCGACATTCGCGTGCTGCTGCTCCTTCCCCGCACCCGCCCCCCAAAGCACCCGCAACGGACGTTGACGTGACCGAAAGTGGTGCGCCGCAGGCGCACCCTATGCGAAGGGTGGCCCGGGTTTCGATCAATCCAGGGCGTCACCTCTACTCGTAGGGTGCGCGTGTCGCGCACCCACGATCCCGAATGAAGCGAAGAAGCCAAGCGCGCAAGCGCTGGATGTGTTCTGAGGCACTGCGGAAGCGCGGGCGCGCCAACGCGAACAACGCACCGGCGTGCGTGCGTCGACGGTCTGCTAGATCTGCGGACGTGTGTTCCGCAGCACTGCCTCGACCAGCGCCTCCAGCTGGCGGCGATGCTCGTCGCCAATCTCGACTTCGCTCAGAAGAAAGTAGGCCGTGCGCAGCACCTCGCGCCAGCGCGGGCGCTCAGGCAGGGTGTCGAGACTCAGGTAGCGGTCCATCGCGCGTACTCGCAGGCGCCCGTCGTCAATAGTGATGCGCCAGATGCCGCTGGCTTCCGCCAGTTCCACGCGGCCCTTGCGACTGGCGCGTTCCCAAGCCTCCAGTGCCGTCCGCATCAGGCGGACCAGCAGCCGACGAAATTCCTGCCGAACCTCCTCGCTCATCAGGCCTGCCGCCGCGGCCACCGACTCCGTGGCCGAGGCGGTCGGCTGAGGCGTCAGCGGGATCAGGGATTCGGCGATCGATTCCAGCGGTGGCGCGGCATCCACCTCCGCTGCGCGCGTCGGCAGTGCATCAGGCTCGAACAGCAGCACGCCCAGTTCTTCCTCCATGCTCAGATGCTGGCAGCGCACTTGTGCTTGCAGCGGCGCGGACAGCGCACGGCTGCCGAGATCGGTATGGTCCGTGCGATCACCCGCCAGCGAAGCGGTTTCGACCAGGGCCTGCGCCCAGTGCGCGGTCTCGGGGTCGAGCGCTGCGTCCAGTGCCAGGCCCTGCAGCGACTGCGCGCTGCGGCCCAGTAGCTGCGCAGCTGCTGCGGTGGCGATGCGGATTCTGCCGGCGGCGTCGAAGATGAGACAGGCCGAATGCTGGCGGTCCAGCAGCCAGGCCATCGAACGCAGATCGCAGCGCAAGCCTTCCGCGGCGACGCGCGCTTCGGCGATGCGCTTCTCCAGCGCCTGACGTTCGCGTGCGGCGTTCATCCGCTGACGGTAAAAACGTCGCTGCGAGAACAGTCCCAGCAAGGCCAGCGCCAGCAGTCCAGCGGCGCCGACGCTGGCGGTTTCGAGGCGGCGCCGGGCCAGTTCCGATTCGCGGCGTGCGGCTTCGGCTTCCAGACGTTCGACGTCGAAACGCACGCGCAGTCCATCGAAGCGCTCGCCATGGCGGGCCTCCGCCAGAGCCATGGCTTCGACATGCAACTGTCGCAGGTGTGCCGCCGCTTCGGCCGGTTGGCCCTGCGCTTCAGCCAGGCGCGCCAGCTCGCCGAGGGCTTCGGTGCGCAGCTGTGGGGCATGACCCCGACCTTCGTTCAGCGCGTGCGTCAGCGCGGCCTGGCTGCGCAGGCGTTGCTCGATGTCGATCGCCAGCCGCGCTGCAAGCACGGCGATCTCCAGACTGTCGGCACCTTCGCTGCCGCGCGCCGCGCGCGCGCGGTCCACCCACAGCGCTGCCGATTCGCGGCTGCCTGCATCCAGTGCCTGGCGCGCGCGCAGCAGGGCCAGCCGCTGCAGGTCGCGCGGCGACTGCGCCTGTTCGTAGGCCTGCCAGGCCTGCTGCAGCAGCCGTTCGGCCTGCTCGGCCTGGCCTTGGCGCAGCGCCAGCCGGGCGAGTTCTTCGCGGGTACGTTCGGCCGGAAGGCTGCGGCCTGCGGCCTGATGATCGTCGAGGGCGCGCTGCAGATAGCTTTCGGCGCGCGCGAGGTCGCCGAGTTCGAGATACAGGCTGCCGATGTTGGCGAGCAGCGCGCCGAGATTGGTCTCGCCGCTGCGCTCCCGCAGTGCCAGGCTGGCTTCGAATGCTGCCAGCGCCGCTTCGTAATTGCCGAGGTGGCGATAGGTCACGCCCAGATCGTTTTCGCTGATCGCGCGCGCGCCCTCATCGTCGGCCGCGCGGGCTGAAGCCAGGGCTTCCAGGAAGTGCCCGAGTGCCCGCACCGGCTGGCCTTCGCGATACGCGTTCAAGCCGCGGCGGCGGGCCACTCGCTGCGCCGCCAGCGGATCGGACACGCGCGGCAACAGGACCACGGCGGCACCAAGCGCGGCTTCGGCACGGCTAGGCTCGCCCAACTGCGAGGCCAGCTCGGAGGCGTGCATCCAGGCTTCGAAGGCAGGCTCGGCTGCGCCGAGTGCAGACAGCGCCTGCGCGGCCTGCTCGCAGGCTTGGGCGCCCTCGCGGGGTTCGCTTTGCCGCAGCTCGCGGCAGCGCTGGAGGTCGTCGGGTTCGGCACCGACGCCCTCGGTCGTCGCGCTCAGCAGCGCGCACAGCAGCAGGGCTGGCGACTGCAGTCGCAACAGGGTCGAACCTGGGGACGAAGGGAAGGGCATGCGCAGCGCTGGTAGAGAGGACCCACGAACTTAGCACGCAGGTGCTCTGCGGCCGAACAGTCGGGCTTGGGCCGCACCGTCGCGAGAGGCGAATTCAGTCGCCGACCAGCGCGTGGAAGATGAAGTGCTCGACGACCAGCCGCTCGGAGGTTCCCAGATCCACAAACTGCAGGCCGAAGCGTCGTTTGTCTGCATCGCCGAGGCTCTTGATGCCTCTGAGCTCGGCGACCACGCTGAGTACATGCTCCTCGCCAGCGGCTTCGAGCTTGAAGCCGAGACGCAGACGATCACCCACATCAGCGATCTGCGGCGGCGCCTCGATCTGACAGCCGCTGGCACTGATGTTCTTCATCACCGCCCCGTGCGGGTGCGGCTCACCCATTACAGGTCGGCTGAGGTTGACCGCGCTGCAGATCAACTGCGTATCGACCCGCTCATGCGCGCGCATCACATGGAAGACGGCGACGTCCGGGTAGGAAGTCACCACATAGGGAAACGGGGTGAAGTGGACCTTCAGTACCTTGGCTTCGAAGGTGGCGACTCCGCTGGCGGTCAGTACCCGCACGAACAGCAATTCGTTATCGCGGAAGGGCACGACCCCGCCGTCGGCGTTCACCGCGCTGATCAACACGCCGCCGCCCTCGAGCAGGCCGACCAGTCTCAGCGCCGCGCGCGGTCGGTTGGTCGCGGTCAGGAAGTCGATGTAGAGGGTTTTGCCGGGCACCAGCTTGAGCTCGCCCAGCTTGCGGGTTTCGCGCGCACCCTCGGCTTCCACGGGCTCGGCGGTTTCGACGTGGATCGGCTCGGGGGCATGACTCGCCCCGCGCGAAGACCGCGCAAGATCCCCTTCAGCGAGGTACAGACCCAGCTCGTGGAGCGTGCTGAGCTGGCGCTCGTTCTCGATGGTTTCGCCCGCCCTCAGCAGCAGGCGACCCATCGCGTCGTAGACGGGGTAGGGGAGGGGACTGCCGATCTTTATGTCGGTGCGACGGACCGGCTGCAGAGGCGACTTCGCCATGGGGGCTCAAGCGGGACGGAGAATGGGATGCCCCAGTGGACCAGCCTTGAGGGCAGTCCACAAGCGGCGGCTCGGGCGCCCGTGGGTGCAGTCTTTGTGCCGTCAGCCTCGATCAGCCTCGGTAGTGTATCGTTGCAATCTTGAAAGAACTTATGCCCTCGACGCATGTCCAAGGTC
>CAZPHV010000088.1:0-17210 GCA_964586455.1 uncultured Aquimonas sp. | reverse complement strand
AGCGGAAACCCACGCACTGGCCGTTCAAGAAGCGCTTGCCGCCGCCGTCGACTTCAAACTCGACGGTGAAGGGCTGGCCCAGTGCGGAGGTCGGGGCCAGGCCGCGCTCTTCAGACGAGCCAGTCAGCTCGAATTCGAACAGTTCTGAGATCGCTTCGCGGCCGGTCAGGCGCTCGAAGCGAAGGGCGTCACCAAAGGGCGAGCTCAGATTGAATAGACGATTCATAGAACAGGTTGGAGGGTTACGCGAACAGGGCGCGAACTAAACCACACGACAAGAATTCTGACAATCGGAGTTTTCTTACCCCGAATCGAGCGGAATGACGATTGACAGGACGAGGGGCGCTGAGTCGCACGGCGGCCCTGCAGGGTCGCTCCGGTCGCACCTGTGCGGGCGGCGCTGCGCTCTGAACGGCCCCTCATCCGGCGCTGCGCGCCACCTTCTCCCGTGGGGAGAAGGGATGCGTGGTGCGCGTTTGGGCCAGCGCTGTTGAGCACCTCCCCACGGGGAGCGGTTCGGGGTCGCTCGTTGGCTGCCGATCGCAGCCGATGACCCTGGAAGCCGAGCGAGGCGAAGGTGGATTGGGGTGAGGGGCAGGTCGCAGCGCGGTGCTGGACCTCGCTGGCGGTTCGGCCTTGTGCTCCGGACAGCCCCTCATCCGGCGCTTCGCGCCACCGTCGCCCGTGGGGAGAAGGGATGCGATGAGCGACCTACATGCATCAAGAGTCGGCTCCAGCTCGCCCGGCTCTGCTCAACCCCATCCGTTCTGCATGCCCCGCAAGCCAAGCGCGCCCTCAACCCGCCCGCCGCAAATCCCGAATCCCGAATCCCCAATCCCGGCTCTTAAGCCATTCACCTACCCACGCGCATACTCCCGCGCCTTCCTGACATGCACGCCCGTCGCGCTCGCGACGGCCGCGCGGTGCATGCGGCTTGCAGGCGAGTCTTCCGTGAACACCCAGCCCGAACCCCTCGACCGCAAAGGCCTTGCGGCGGCCATCTTTGCTTTCGCGACCTGGGGCGTGTTTCCGCTCTACTGGGCGCTGCTGAAGCACGTGCCTGCATTCGAGATCGTCGCCCATCGGATCGTCTGGTGCGCGGTGTTCGTGGTGGCCTGGCTGACCTGGAAGAGCGGCCCCGGCTGGTTTGCCCGCGCGCTCCGACAGCGCCATGCGGCCTGGATGCTGCTGGCTTCCAGCCTGCTGATCAGCTTCAACTGGGGCCTGTACATCTGGGGCGTCAACAGCGGCCACGTGGTCGAGACCAGCCTCGGTTACTTCATCAATCCACTGGTCAACGTGATGCTGGGCGTGGCGGTGCTGGGCGAGCGTCTGCGCCGCGCGCAGTGGATCGCGGTCGGACTGGCCGCCGCGGGCGTGCTGTGGCTGAGCCTGCAGCAGGATCGCCCGCCGTGGATCGCGCTGGGCCTGGCCGGGTCGTTCGCGCTGTACGGGCTGATCCGCAAGCAGGTGGCGGTGGATTCGGTGCCCGGGCTGGGGGTGGAGAGCGTGCTGCTGTTCCTTCCGGCCGCGATCTGGCTGTGGTTGGCCGAACAGGGCGGCGGCGGCGCGCTGTTCCACGGTGACTGGCGCACCGATGCGCTGCTGATCACCGGCGGCCTGCTGACGGCGCTGCCGCTGGTGGCTTTTGCCTACGGCGCGCGGCGGATTCCCTACTCGATGCTCGGTCTGCTGCAGTACATCGGGCCCAGCATGCAGCTGCTGCTCGGCGTTTTCGTGTTCGGCGAAGTCTTCGGTCTGGTGCAGGCGGTGGGCTTTGGCCTGATCTGGCTGGGCCTGCTGGTGTACGCACTGGAAGGCTGGCGCATGCAGCGCCGCCGCGCGATGGCGCCGGTATGAGCAGGTTGCGCTTCCGCATTGCGTTGGCCGCGCTGGCGCTGATCGTCGTTGCCGCCTGCGCGTCGCCGGCCCTGCCTTCGCTGGAAGACCGTCTGGTGGATCCACGGCTGTCACGCGCGCCGCTGCCGGCGGGCTCGGAGGCACTCAAGGCCGCGCTCGGGATCGAGTCGCACGACTTCCATACCGATGCGGGCCTGCGGCTCGCCTACAGCATGCTCGAACCCGCGCAGTACGCGTTCCGCACCGAGGTCGAGCGCGCGTCCGAAACGCGCTTCAGCTTCAGCGCAGGCGAGGCCGCGGGAGTCGACCCTGCCATTGGCAGCGCCCTGCTGCTGCATGGCTGGGGCATGGACCGCAACAGCCTGTATCCGTGGGCGCTGCAGCTGGCCGAAGCGGGCTACCGGGTGCTGCTGGTGGACCTGCGCGGCCACGGCGCGAGTGGCGATGCGCCACCGGGCTACGGGCGGCGCGAGGCGGAAGACCTGGCCGAACTGATCGATGCGCTGGATGCTGAAGCCGCGCTGCCCGGACCACTGCATGTTTTCGGCGTGTCCTACGGCGGTGCGACGGCTGCCCACCTTGCCCACCGGATGCCGCAGCGCTTCGCTTCGGTGGTGCTGCTTGAGCCCTTCGCCAACGCCGCCGACGCGATTCGCGAGATGGTCCCCACCCTGCTGAGCAGCCCCGAACCGCGGTTCGTGCAGCGCCTGAGCCGCAGCCTGCTGCGGCTGCGTTTCAGCCCGGAGCGGGTCGAGCAAGCCATCGCCAACAGCAGCGCGCGGCTGGGCCTGGATCTGGAGCAGGTAGAGCTGGCGCCCCTGCTTGCGGCCAGCAGTGCCTGCAAACTGTTGCTGCATGGCAGCCAGGATCGCCATGTCGGCGTGCAGCACGGGCGCCGACTGGCCGCGGCGGTCGACTCGATCGAGTACCACGAGTTGCCCGACGAGGACCACATCACCCTGCCGCTGCGGCTGGATTGGCTGGGCGCGCCGGTCGCAAACTGGCTGGGCGCTTCTGCGGCATCCGCGGGCACGACGTGTCCGCAGCTTGCGCTGGGCGCCGACCCGCTGCCTACCGGCGCGCGCCCGCGCCCGGGCCGGCTGGATTTGATCGACTTCGCCCTGGCCCGCTCGACCGCGCACGGCCTCTGAAGCCTGAGCGGAGACATCGGCACGCGCTGCAGATGCGAGAATCGACCGATGCGCCCTACTCCGACAGTTGCCGCAGGAGAATTCCTGATGCGCTGACGGTCGGGGGTAGGATTCCAACTGCTGGCACGATGGGAGTAGGAAAACTCCTGCTGCCGGGTTACCGGGGGTAGGAGAACTCTTACTGCTGGGACGTTGGGGGTACGAGAACTCCTACTGCTGGGACATTGGGGGGTAGGAGAACTCCTACCCCCGGACGGGTAGAAGGCCGACTGCGGGGTCGCAGACCACGCGCCTAGACTGCCCTCCAACGCACACGCCAAGGAACGCATGATGATCCGCTTGAAGGCCCTCGATGATCTCGCCCACCGCTTGAGCGAATTGCTGCCCCCCGGCATGGAAGACGCGCGCGCTGATCTGGAAAAGAACTTCCGGGCCGCCCTGCACGGCGGTTTCAGCAAGCTGGATCTGGTCACCCGCGAGGAGTTCGACGTGCAGCGTGCGGTTCTGATGCGCACTCGTGAAAAGCTGGCCTTGCTGGAGCGCGTGCTCGGCGACCTCGAAGCCCGCCTCGACGCGCAGTCGAGCCAGCCGCCTCAGACTCGCAACTGACCGGTCTTCCGGTCAGTTCCCGTACGCACTGGTCGCGCAGGGATGGCGCTCGCCGTCGTGCACAGCCGCGCCCAGTACGGCGTGAGCGCGCCCCCGGTACAGGTTGAAGTGCATCTGTCCGGCGGGTTGCCCGGCATGTCGATCGTCGGCCTGCCCGAAACTGCTGTGAAGGAAAGCCGCGATCGGGTGCGCGCCGCGCTGATCTGCGGCCAGTTCGAGTTGCCGCAGCGTCGGATCACCATCAACCTCGCGCCGGCCGACCTGCCCAAGGACGGCGGGCGCTTTGATCTGCCGATCGCGCTCGGGATTCTCGCCGCGTCGGGGCAACTACCGGTCGCGGCGCTTGCGGCGCATGAGTTTCTCGGTGAACTGGCCTTGACCGGCGATCTGCGCGGTGTCGATGGCGCCCTGCCTGCGGTGCTTGCTGCAGGTCGCGACGGGCGCTCAATGGTGCTGCCGCATTCCAATGCGCATGAGGCCGGCCTGGTCGGCAGCGCCAGCGCACATACGGCGACCAGCCTGCTCGAGGTCTGCGCGTTTCTGCGGGGTCAGACCGCACTGCCCTTCGCTGCGCCGGATGTCCAGGCCGCTCACATCATCGAAGTGCCGGACCTTTCCGATGTGCGCGGCCAAGCGCTGGCGCGACGCGCGCTGGAGATCGCCGCCGCCGGCGGCCACAACCTGCTGATGTGCGGGCCGCCCGGCAGCGGCAAGTCGATGCTGGCGCAGCGCCTGCCCGGCATTCTTCCGCCACTGGATGAAGATGACGCGCTGGAAGTCGCCGCCATCGCGTCGGTCGCGGCTGGACGCATCGACGCCGGCCGCTGGCGGGTGCCGCCGTATCGACAGCCACACCACACCGCGAGCGCGGTGGCACTGGTCGGAGGGGGCTCACATCCGCGTCCTGGCGAGATCAGCCTGGCGCATCGAGGTGTGCTGTTTCTCGATGAACTGCCCGAATGGGATCGGCGCGTGCTTGAGGTGCTGCGCGAGCCCATGGAGTCCGGACACATCACGATCTCGCGCGCCGCACGCCAGGCCGAGTTTCCTGCGCGCTTCCAGCTGGTTGCGGCGATGAACCCCTGCCCCTGCGGCTGGGCCGGCGACCCGTCCGGGCGCTGCCACTGCAGCGCTGAGCAGATCGGCCGCTACCGGGGCCGCATTTCGGGCCCTTTGCTGGACCGCATCGACCTGCAGATTGAAGTGCCGCGGGTACAGGCCGCGGAGCTGCGACCCGATGCACCACCGGGAGAAAGCAGCACCGCGGTGCGCGCGCGAGTGGCGCAGGCACGAGTGATCCAGCAGGCGCGCTGCGGTCGACTGAACTCACAGTTGGGTCAGGCCGAGCTGCACGCACACTGCCGCCTCGCTGACGCCGAGCAGACCCTGCTTGAGTCAGCCGTAGAACGTTTGCAGCTGTCAGCGCGGGCCAGCCAGCGCATTCTGCGTGTGGCGCGCACGGTGGCGGACCTCAGCGGCGTCGAGCAGATCGGTGCTGCGCATCTGGCCGAGGCGATCGGCTACCGACGGATGGATCGACGGCGCTGAGGCGCTTGATGCCTGTAGCCGTCGGTTTGGCCGGCGAGCCAGTCGAGGCGCCTGAGCGCGGAAGCGTGCGGACTGGCAGGGTGTGACGCGCGGGAGGCGACTACGGTAAGCAATCAGGACGACTCGCGTCGCTGGCCGTGCGCGCAAGCCCGAGGTCGCAGGCAGCGTGCTGCGATCTCAGCTCAGGATAAGTTTCAATCGCGCAGCGGCCCGAGATCGAAACGCAGGTGCAAGGGGTCGACGCCAAGACTGACCCGCACCTCGTCCCAATCGCCACGTTCGCCCACGGGCAAATTGGAATAGCCGAAGGGCTCGGCGCCGAAGCGGCGATCCTGCTTGCCGTTGCTGTTGCGATCGTGCCAGACGTGAACGGCATAGTCGCTGGGCCCCAGATCGTTGAACTCGGCCCGCGCCATGCCGGAGCGCACCGGCACGCTCTGGGTGTAGCTGGGTTGGCGCGGAAAGCCGATCCGGCTGCCATAGACCTCAACCACAACCGGGCCGCCTTCCTCCGACAAGCCGGTGACTTCCACAACCAACTGCGTGGCGCTGGCGGGCATCGCCGACACCAGTGCAAACCACCCACCTACCAACAACCTGCCAAACCAGTTCATCAGAACTCCCACTTAGGGCCGATCCCTCCACCGCCGCTTCGCGGAGCGCTTCGCCTGTACCGGCGATAGGCCATGATCCCGCAAGTGAACTGCAGAAAGTAATGGCTGCACGTGAGGACCGCAAATTCGTCCTCGCTGCACTCTCGACTTGACTTGCAAGGCGTGCGTCTCCAAGTCTGTCGGTTGGATCGCGAGGGAGGGCGCATGGAAAGCCTGCACAGCAACGACATCTGGATGTTGGTCGGTGGCGTGCTGCTTATCGGGGGCATTTTGTCGAGCATGGTGGCGACCCGGTTCGGCGCGCCCCTGCTGCTGGTGTTCCTGGTGATCGGCATGCTCGCCGGTGAGGATGGCCCCGGCGGCATCGTCTTCAGCAACTACCGCATCACCTTCGCGCTGGGCTCGGTCGCGCTCGCGGTGATCCTGTTCGACGGCGGGCTGCGTACGCGGCTTTCCCAAGTGCGTGGCGCGCTGGCGCCGGCGGGCGTGCTTGCCACCGTCGGAGTTCTGATCACCGCCGGACTCACCGGCGTGGCGACGCGCTACATCCTTGGCCTGGACTGGATTCCCTCTCTGCTGATCGGTGCGGTTGTCGCCAGCACCGATGCAGCGGCGGTGTTTTTTCTGCTGCGCTCGAACGGCCTGCATCTGCAGCGACGCGTCGGTGCGACCCTGGAGGTCGAGTCGGGCAGCAACGACCCGATGGCGATCTTCCTGACCCTGCTTCTGGTCGGGCTGGTGATTTCTCCGTCCGAGCTTTCGGCGAGCTCGCTGGCGCTCAATCTGCTCCAGCAGATCGGCGTGGGCGGACTTGCCGGCTATGCCGGTGGCAGGGCGCTCGCGGCAGCGCTGAATCGCCTGGACCTGCCTTCCGGCCTGCACCCCTTGCTGGCCGTCAGCGGCGCGATCGCTCTGGTGCCGCTCACCAACCTGATTGGCGGCAGCGGATTTCTGGCCGTCTACATCGCCGGCCTGGTGGTGGGCAACCGGCCGGTGCGCGCATTCGCCAACGTGCTCAGCGTGCAGGACGCCGCGACCTGGCTCGCGCAGATGCTGATGTTCCTGGTGCTGGGTCTGCTGGTGACGCCGTCCAGCCTGCTGGAGCTGGCGCTGCCTGCGTTGGCGATTGCGGCCTTTCTGATGCTGGTGGCACGGCCGTTGGCGGTCGGGCTATGCCTGTGGCCCTTCAAGTTCCCGAGGCGGGAGATCGCCTTCGTGTCCTGGGTCGGTCTGCGTGGTGCTGTGGGCATCTTCCTGGCCTCGGTGCCCATGCTGGTTGGGCTTCCGGACGCCCAGATGTACTTCAACATCGGCTTCGTGGTCGTGCTGACATCGCTGCTGGTACAGGGCTGGACTCTTTCCTCGGCCGCGTTCTGGCTGAAGGTCGCGGTGCCGCGACGGGATCCCCCGTCGCGGCGCGTCGAGCTCGACCTGCCTGGCCAGTTGGAGCACGAGATGGTGGGCTATCGAGTTGCCCCGGACTGCGCGCTGTTGAGTGGTCGCGGGCGCTTGCCGGGTTGGGCACGGCCGGTGCTGGTGGTGCGCGCGGGCCAAGTGATGGCGCCGGATGACGCGGAGGATCTACGAGTCGAGGATTACGCCTACTACCTCGCACCACCCGGTCGGGTCATTCGCCTGGACTGGCTGTTCGCGGAAGGCGCCGAAGCCAAGGAAGCCGAGCGCGAGCTGTTCGGTGAGTTCACCCTGCCCGGCAATGTTCCGCTGGGCCCACTGGCCGACTTCTATGGCCTACAGCTCAGCCCGCGGTTGGTGGGACGCTCGGCAGCCGAACTGTTCGCAGAGCGCTTCGATGAGCAGCCGCAGATCGGCGACAGCCTTGAAGTCGGCAACGCGCGCCTGGTCGTGCGTGACCTCGACGAGGACCGGGTGAGCCGGGTCGGCCTGAAGTTCAAGCCCACCGCACGTGCGCTGCAGCGCTCGCCGGGGCGCATGCGCCGACTGATCCAACGTATGCGCCGTCGGCCGGATCGCGGCTGAGACTTTCTGCAGCGGGATGGGTGGGAATGCCTGTTGCGCTTGTCCCCGGCGCGTTCGGCCTGGAGCGCGAAGTCCGCGTTTGCGCAAGACGTGTAAAGCGCCGCGTTCACGCCGTGGTCGGATCTCCAGGTTCGCGCGGGGCCGGCAGAGCGGGTAGATGCGCTGCGCTTATCTACCCTACGAGTGAGGGTGACGCCTTGCATCGATCGCAGCCGATCACGCCCTTCCGCTGCAATCCGGTCAGGCCGTCTGGGGTAGCTGCGCCCACGAAAGCCGAGTCGTTCCCTGACCTGCACTTCGGCGTCCGCGCTTCGCCCGGCCCTCACCCCAACCCCTCTCCCTTGGGGAGAGGGGCTCAAGCGAGTCCTGCAGAAGCTGCACGCCAAACGAAGCCCGAGAATGAGTGGACTTCTGCTCAGGCAGCGAAACAGAACGCATAAAAAAACCGGCAGTCACGAAGACTGCCGGTTCGAAAAGACGCCAAAGACAGGGAGGGAGGTTGTCCTCGGCGCTGTCTACGGCGCGCGATGCGCGCCGCTGACGCAGGTGCGGGTATTGAAGCCCGCAGCAAGCGAAGACGGACACGGAGCAAAGCGCCGTGCCCGTCAGAGATCGCTATGGATCAGGCCGCTTTCTTCGCCGCAGCCTTCACCGCGACCGGACGCGCCACGACTTCGCTGGCGGCGTCAAAATTGGTCTTGGCAAGGCCGGCGAGGGCTTCGGAGGTCTTGAGGGTCTGACCCACGACTTCCTGGCTGACCGCGATCAGGTGCTCGGAAGCTTCCTTCACGAAGCTCATGCTCTTGGGCAGGAAGGCCTTGGCGGCGTCGAGGTCACGCACTTCCGACGCTTCGCTGGCGAACGCAGTGGCGGCATTCAGGCGCCCTTCGATGGCCTTGACCTGCAGCGCTGCCAAGGTCTCGAAGTGCTCCACTGCGATCGCATTGGCGCGCATCGCGGACTCGGTCAGCTGCTTGGTGTACTGGCTGAACTGGGCATTGATCTGATCGAACATGGCGCTCTCCTAGGCTGAGCGTGGGGGGTGAGGAGAGCCTACCGGCCATTATGTTGCGATGCAACATCCAAGCGCATCCAAGTCGCCCGCTGTTTATCTAGTGTTCAGAAATATTATTGACACAGAACCCTTGATTTGACCCTCCGAACGGCGGCGTATGGCGGCACTTGAACGCCTACGTCCCCAGACCCGGGCACGCGCGGCGAACGGACCAGGCAGGCGCACTCCCGGAGCTGCGCAAGTGCCGCTTCGGGTGCCTCGATGCCGGGCTCAAGGCCCGCGGTAACGACAGCCCGAGGTGCACGTTTCATGCACCACCACCATCGAGAGCTCTGGCAAGGCCGGTTTGAGCTGCTCCCAGATCCACATGGCCAGGCGCTCGCTGGTGGGGTTTTCCAGCCCAGGAACGTCGTTCAGATAGTGATGATCCAAGCGCTCGTAGATCGGCATGAATGCGGCTTTGATCTCGGAGAAATCCATCAGCCAGCCGGTATCAGGGTCCGGCTCGCCTTCGACATGGATTTCCACGCGGAAACTGTGCCCATGCAGACGCGAGCACTTGTGACCGACCGGCACCTTCGGCAAGCGGTGCGCGGCCTCCAGGGTGAAGACCTTGAAGATTTCCATCATCGAACTCCAGAAACGATGCGGGCCCCGCTCGCGCAGGGCCCGCAAGGGGCGGCTTGTTGGCGCAGCTTACGCCGCGAACAGGCCCTTCATCTTCTTCATCGCGGCCGCTTCGATCTGACGGATGCGCTCGGCCGACACGCCGTATTCGTCGGCCAGTTCCTGCAGCGTGATCTTGCCGTCGCCCAACCAGCGGCGCTTGACGATGTCGCGGGAACGCTTGTCAAGGCTGGCCAGACCTTCGCGCAGGATTTCAAGGCGATTCTCTTCCTCGTCATCGGCGGCGTACTGCAGCGAGGGGTCAGCGCCAAGCTGTTCGAGGTAGGCCACCGGTGCGGGACGCACGTCGTCTTCGTTATCTGAAGGCGCGTCGAAACCGATGTCCTTGCCCTGCAGGCGTGCTTCCATCTCCAGCACTTCGGAAGCGGGCACGTTGAGGTCGCGAGCGATCGTCTGCACTTCCTCGTGGTTCATCCAGCCAAGGCGGCGCTTGCTCTTGCGCAGGTTGAAGAACAGCTTGCGCTGCGCCTTGGTGGTGGCGACCTTGACGATTCGCCAGTTACGCAAGATGAACTCGTGCATCTCGGCGCGGATCCAATGCACCGCGAAGCTGACCAAGCGCACGCCCTGATTCGGGTCAAAGCGCTTGACCGCCTTCATCAGGCCGATATTGCCTTCCTGGATCAGGTCGGCCAGCTGCAGACCATAGCCGTTGTAGCCGCGGGCAACGTGCACCACGAAACGCAGATGCGAAAGCACCAGCTTGCGGGCGGATTCGAGATCCTCCTCAGCCTGGAACCGACGGGCCAGCGACTGCTCTTCGTCGACGCTCAGCACCGGAATGCGGTTCACCGTTCCGATGTAGGCGTCAAGGCTGCCAATTGAGGCCGGTACCGGCAGATTGTGGGCAACGAGCGCTTGGGTCATGTCGATCTCCATGAGCGGAATTTTAGCAGTCTATCCATGAGAGTGCTAAACCACGGGTGAAGTTCCCGTGCGTCATGCCCATCCCGCGTGATCAGATGCGGGCGCTCCGATGCAATTCAAGTGCCCGCGGGCACCACGAGTTCCGCCCGCCGGGGCAGACGCCAGTCGACCGCGCTCGTGCCTCGCCCCTGCAGGTAGCGGTTCGCCGCCGAGAAGTGCCCGCAGCCCATGAAACCCCGGTAGGCCGACAGTGGCGAGGGATGGGGGGCACGCAGCACGGCATGGCGACAGCGATCGATGAACTTGCCCTTGGCCTGGGCGTAACTACCCCAGAGCAGGAACACCAGCCCTTCGCGCTCGCGGTTCAGGCGTTCGATGATCGCATCGGTAAAGCCCTCCCAGCCCTTGCCCTGATGCGAGCCCGCGCGGCCTGCCTCAACAGTCAACACTGCATTCAGCAGCAGGACACCGCGCTGCGCCCAGGGCAGCAGGCAGCCGTGATCGGGGGGCTCGAAGCCGAAATCCTGCTTGATTTCGTTGAAGATATTGGTCAGCGAAGGCGGCACGGGCACGCCAGGCATCACTGAAAAGCACAGCCCATGTGCTTGGCCCGGCCCGTGGTACGGGTCCTGGCCCAGGATCACCACCTTCACGTCATCGAAGGGCGTGCAGTCGAGCGCGGTGAAAATCTCCTTGGCGGGCGGGAACACGCGCGCGCCGCGCGCACGCTCGGCAAGCAGGAACTCGCGCAGCGCGACCATGCCGGGCGACAGCAGAACTTCGCCCAGTCGCGCCTTCCATGAAGGGTGCAGTCGCACCCGGTCGAGCGCCTCGCTCAATGCCCCTCGACCTTCGAACGCATGATCCGGCCGACCCGCAGCTGGAACAGCAGCTTGGTGACCAGCAGGCGCTCTTCAATGGGTTTTTCGACCAGATCGTTGGCGCCAGCACGCAGCAGCGCCGACTGGTTGGCGGGATTGTCGTCGCCGGTCATCACCAAGATCGGCAGTTGGGCTTTGCCATAGGCGAAGCGTGAGCGCACCTGCTCAAGCAGGTCGTGGCCGGTCATGCCACCCTTGAGGTAGACGTCGGTCAGCACGATGTCGGGGCCGGGCACTCGTCCTTCCGCCGCATATTGCTCCAGCAAGGCCAGGCCGTCCTCCACGCTGACCACATGCGTGACCTTGAGACCGTGCTTTTCCAGCATGCGGCGCGTGGCCATGGCGACCACTTTGCTGTCTTCGACGTAGAGCACCTCGCCGCCGATTTCGTCCTGAGGCTGCACATAGCCGCGGATGAAGGCACCCAGGGCTGCAAAACCCAGGGACTTGTCGAAGTAGTCGGTGACGTCGTCGCTGAAACTGCGCTGCACCAGCCGCTCGTGCACGTCGCCCGACACTACAATGATCGGTATGAAGGCCTGTGGGGCGTGCTCACGCACGTAGCGCGCAAGCTGCTGGCCGTCCATATCGGACAGGCGCAGGGCCGTGGTGACCAGATCGATGACTCCGGTCTGCAGCGCGGCCTGCGCATCCGCGCCGGTTTCGCAGGAGATCACGGTCACGCCCGGCAGCTCGGCCTTGAGCACCTGCTCGATCAGCCGGCGCACAACCTTGGAACCATCGACCACCATCACCCGCGGGGTTTCCGAGGTGATATGGCGCGTGATGCTGGCACCGCTCACTGGCAACCCCTGTGCATCGCGAGCCCTGAAAGCCCCTCAATCGACATCGACTGTCCTCCCCGACTGTCCCTGGCGCAGATGGTGCCCGACGGCAAGAAAGGCCCCCAGCCAGCCCAGCGCAGCAGCGCCGCAGGGTACCGCAAGGGTGATGGCGATGCCGAATCCCTGCAGCCGGAAACCGCTGTCATAGCTGGCGACCAGCGCGTCCACCGCGTCCGCCAGCCCGAATCGCAGTGCCGCCAGCAAGATCAGGGCCAGCAGGCCGGCCAACAGGCCGTACCAAGCGCCCAGATACAGAAATGGCCGCCGAATGAAACCCGCGGTGCCGCCCAGCAGCTGGATCACCGCGACTTCTTCGGCGCGCCCCTGCACATCGAGGCGCACGGTGTTACCGACCACCAGAAGTGCGCCGAGCAGCAGCAACAGGCCCAGCGCCTGCACCCCGCGCTCGCCCAAGGCCAGCCAAGCGTCAAGCCGTTGGCGCCAGAGCGCGTCGTGCTGAACCAGCTCGACGCCCGCTACAGCTTCCAGCGCGGCGACCAGCACCGCGGGGTCGGCACCGGTCGAAGGAATCACATCGAGCACCGCCGGGATGGGGTTGTCTTCCAGCAGCGCCAAGGCCTCGCCAAAACCGGCGTAGCGCTGGAACTCGGCCAAACCCTGCTCGGGCGTACGCAGCTTCACCAGGGCTACCCCGGGCAGATCGCGCACCGCCTGCAACGATTCGGTTTGGGCAGCTTCGTCCAGATCCAGCGCGAGGAACACGCCGATCTCGCGCGCCTGCTCGACCGCGCCAGCCAGCCCTTTCAGGTTTCCCAGCAGCAGGAACAGGGCCAGCGGCAAGGTCAGGGCCACCGCCATCACGCCGACCGTCAGCATCGTCGCGAACGGTCGCGCGCTGACCCGGCCGAGGCTCGACACCAGGCTGTAGAGATGCAGATCGCGCCAGTGCGCGAACGCGGCCGCAAACCCGCGCGGCGCGGTCTGCACGCGCGCGGCGGTCGGTGGCCGGCGGCGCCGATTGCGGCTCATGTCTGCCCCCGCGGCCGGAAGTCGTCAACCAGGCGACCGTGATCGAGCACCAGCACGCGTTTGCCGAGACGCCGCACCAGATGCAGGTCATGGCTGGCGACCAGCACCGCCGTGCCCTGCGCCGGCAGCTCGGAGAACAACCGCATGATGTCTTCGGCCAGCTGCGGGTCCAGATTTCCGGTCGGCTCATCGGCCAGCAGCAAAGGGGGTTGCGCGACCACCGCGCGAGCGATGCCGACGCGCTGCTGCTCGCCCGCCGAGAGCCCGAGTGGCGAACTGCGCTCGCGCGCCAGCAGACCGACCCGATCGAGCGCGGCCCGCACGCGCGCACCGATCTCGGCGCGCGGCAGGCCGGCGATCAGCAGCGGCAGGGCGACGTTGTCGAACAGGCTTCGATCGAGCAGCAGACGATGGTCCTGGAACACCATGCCGACCCGCCGGCGCACGTAGGGCTGCTCACGCGCGCTGACCTGAGCGAGGTTGCGGCCCTCCAGCAGCACGCTGCCACGTGAGGCGCGCTCGGCCAGATGGATCAGCCTGAGCAGGGTGCTCTTACCGGCGCCGGAGTGGCCGGTGACAAACACCATTTCGCCGCGCTGCAGTTCGAAGCTGAGCTCACGCAGGGCCTCACCGCCCCCCGCGTAGCGTTTGCTGACGGCGTCAAAACGCAGCAGCGGAGCGGCCTGCTCGGCGGTCGGCACGCGGGCTGTCGAGGGCATCAGCGGACCAGGGTGTTGATCTGAAAGATCGGCAAGAGTATTGCCAACACCACGAACAACACCAGCCCGCCGACCAGCAGGATCACCCCGGGCCCCAGTGCCGTCATCGCCACGCCAAGCGCGGTGTCGAGTTCGCGCTCCTGCTGCAGGGCGGCCTCGTCGAGCATCGCGTGCAGCCGCCCGCTGCGCTCACCGCTGGCGATCAGGCGCAGCGCGACCGGCGGAAACTGTCCGCTGTCGGCCAGTGCCCTCGAAAGGCCTTGGCCTTCGCGCACGCGCAGGCTCGCGCGCGCCAGCGCCTCGCGCAGGCTACGGTTCTGCACCACCTGGCTGGCGATCGAAAGCGCATCCAACAGCGGTACCGCGGCGGCCGTGAGCAGGGCCAGGGTGCGGGCAAAGCGCGCGGTGTCGAGTGCCCGCGCCAGTCGACCCCAGATCGGAATGCGCAGGCTGAACTGATCGAGCGCGGCGCGCGCGGCCGGCTGGCGCAAGGCCACCACGCCCACCACCGCCAACAGCGGCAGCACCAGAAACATCCACAGCCCGTAGTTCTGCACGAAGCCGGACAGCCCAACCAGGATGCGGGTCGGCAATGGCAACGCCTCGCCGAACTGACTGAACACGCCGATCACCTGCGGCACCACCCACACCATCAAACCTGTCACGACTGCGATCGCCACAGTCGACAGCAGCAGTGGATAGGTCAGCGCCAGCAGCACGCGCCGCCCGATCGCATCACGGCTTTCCGCGTAGTCGGCGAGGCGCAGCAGGATGCCGTCGAGTTTGCCGGCCGCCTCGCCAGCGGCAACCGACGCGCGATACAGCGCGGGAAACGAGCCCGGGTATTCGGCCATCGCCGCCGCCAGGGTGCTGCCCTCGAGCACGCGGGCGCGAAGCGCCATGACCTGGGTGCGCAGTCGGCCCTCACTGCCTTCGGCGAGCGCAGCCAGCGATTCGTCGATCGGCAGGCCCGAGGCCACCAGGGTGGCGAGCTGGCGCATCAGCAGGGCGCGCTGAGCACTGCCCAAGCTGCGCCCGCCTGCGCTCGAGGCCGGCGCGGCTTCATCCACGCTGAGTGGGTTCAGCCCGCGCTCGCGCAGCTGCGTACGCGCGGCACGTGCCGTGTCGGCCTGCAGCACGCCACGCGTGCGACGGCCACCGGCATCGAGCGCGCTGTACTCGAAGGCAGGCATGCGGGGGCGCGGGGGCTATTCGGGCGGCAGGCGCCGCCCGACCTTGAGGTGAATCGGCCAGCGCACCCGACGCGACTGCTCGGGGTCACCCCAGGCCGCCTCCATCTCGTCGGCGATCTGCAGCACCGGATCGTCGCCGTGCTTGCGCAGATAGGCCTGACTGGCCGACCAGCTGCGCAGGTAGTCGAGATAGTCCGACAGGCGCAGATCAAGCTCGATATTGAAGCGCGGCGCCTCGACGCGCTCGAATGGAAACTCGAGGTCGGCGTAGCCGTTTTCGACGTGCTTGCGCTCCGGCGGCCAATAGGGCGCGAGCACCCCCCGATACAGGCGCATGAAGACCTGATCCACCGCCGGCTGCACGACCGAGATGCCGTAGCACCAGACCGCGATCACGCCGTCCTGCCGCAGCACGCCGTACGCCGACGCATAAAAAGCCTCAAGATCGAACCAGTGCAGGGCCTGGGCGACCGTGATCAGGTCGACGCTGCCAAACGGCAGCGAAGGCAATTCGGCGGGCTCGACGCGGTAGTCGATGTTGCCCAGCGTGTCGGCCAAGGCGATCTGTGCGGCGCTGGGGTCGGTGGCAACCACCCGCTCGAAGCGCTGCGCCAGCGCCAAGGCTGCCTGGCCGCTGCCGCAGCCGACGTCCCAGGCGAGCTCGCGCTCACCGGGCAGGCTGGCCAGCCAGTCGAACAGCGCATCGGGATAACTCGGGCGCGCTGCGGCGTACAGGTCGGCGTGGGCGGAGAAGTGGTCTCTGAACATGGCGCGGAGTCTAGCAGGCTGCCTCGGCTCTCCTGCCCCCGCTGTGTCGCGCGCGAGACCGCTCGAATGCAGGTGACGCTTCAAGATGCAGCGCGGCAGGCGGCTGCCTCGTCGCGCGTCGCGCAGAATGCGTCCACCCCTCCTGAAGCGAGCTGTCCTGATGAGTGCGCTCACGATCCGCCCCGCCGTTGCCGACGACCTCGACCTCCTGGTGTATTTCAATGCTGCGATGGCGCTGGAGACCGAACAGCTGGTGCTGGATCGCGCCCTGTTGCGTCGCGGCGTGGCGGCCCTGCTGGGCGACCCGTCGAAGGGTCACTACCGAGTGGCCGAACGCGAGGGCGAGGTCGTCGGTGCGCTGATGCTGACCCGCGAATGGAGCGATTGGCGCTGCGGAGACTGGTGGTGGATCCAAAGCGTGTACGTGCGGCCTGAAGCCCGCCGCAGTGGCGTGTTCGGAGCGCTCTACGCAAGCGTCGAGCGCGACGCTCGCGAAGACCCCGGAGTCTGCGGCCTGCGCCTGTACGTCGAGCGCGATAACGTTCCTGCGCAGAACACCTATGCCGCACAAGGCATGCACGAAACCCATTACCGGATGTTCGAAGCGTCAACGCGACGTTGACCGGAGCGCCGCCCACGTAGATCTTCAAACCGCCGCGCGAAGCCGGCTGAACCAGCTTCACCTGGAGCATGCAAGCGTGACGCCGGCCTTCGCATCACTCATGACAGAACTCACCCAAAAACGACGGATGTTGAACAGTGCGCCGCGCAGACTTCGCCCCACGTTGTCCCGCCGCATTCCGCGGCGCCGCAATGTGAGCCCACCCTACCCACGGAGCACGCCATGCTGAAGCGCCTGATGTTTATCGCCGCCGCCCTCTTGATCGCCCCGCTCGCCTTCGCCAGCCATCACGGCATGAAGAAAGAGCAGAATCTCGTTGAGATCGCGGCAGGCAACGCCGACTTCTCCACCCTGGTCGCTGCCGTGCAGGCCGCAGGCCTGGCCGAAACCCTGAGCGGCCCCGGCCCGTTCACCATCTTCGCTCCGACCAATGCGGCATTTGCCAAGCTGCCGGCCGGCACGGTCGAGAACCTGCTGAAGCCCGAGAACAAGGATCAGCTGGTCGCGATCCTGACCTACCACGTGGTGCCGGCCAAGGTGCTGGCCGCTGACGTCGGCGGCCTGACCGAGGCGGACACCGTCAATGGCAAGAAGCTGACGATCGACACCAGCAGCGGCGTCAAGATCAACAATGCGACCGTGACTGCAACCGACATCGTCGGCAGCAATGGCGTGATCCACGTGATCGACACCGTAATCCTTCCGTAAGCGCACTTCGTAGCGCGGTTCCAGCGAGCCCCGGGGTTTCGGCCCCGGGGCTCGCTGTTTTGGGTTTGGGGATGCGGGATCTAGTGTAGTGCTTCGTTTTTCTTAGAACTTAAGCGCCTGTTGGCGCGGATGACC
>CAZPHV010000087.1:0-17281 GCA_964586455.1 uncultured Aquimonas sp. | reverse complement strand
CGTTGGGGGCTGGGCGTTGGGCAGCCGCGGATCAAGATCCGCCCTACGCGGGCTTTGCGGTGCGGCGGCGGATCGAGATCCGCCCTACCTGAGATGGATCGCTTCGCCGGCGAACGTTCCTTATGCGCGGGACCGGCGGCCTCTGCTCTGCCGCACACATGTTCGGTCGCCTTGCTCGCGGCCGTTCGCGAGAGCCAAGCCCCCGTAGGGCGGATCTTGATCCGCCGCTACCGCACACCCCATGCCGCGCGCCGTTGCTTGAACGTCCTGGTCGATCCACCTCGCACCAGCCGCGGCGGCAGGCCACAAGCCAATGGCGCGAATGGTCCACGGTCGCGGCCCGCTCCGAGCTCGCCCAAGCCGCACACAGCCCCCCTGTTCCGGGGGTAGTGGCGGCACGCCCTGCCGCTTAGCCTGTACGCACCGATCCACGCCTACAGGGGGCGCATCATGTTCAAGCACATCTGCAGCACCGTGACCCGTCGCCGACTCGCGCTGTCGCTGGCTCTGCTGCTGCCCGCCTCAGCCGGCATCGCACAGACGGTCGACTACACCGGCGGCTGGTGGCGGGCCGATGAGTCCGGCTGGGGGCTGTTCACGATCGATCAGGGCAATGTTCTTCTGCCGACCTGGTTCACCTACGACGCCCAGGGCCAAGCCAGCTGGTTCGTGATCGGCGCGACCTCGTTGCAGAGCGATGGCAGCTATCGCGGTGACATCTACCGCTACAGCGGCGTGCCGTTCATGCAGATCAACGGCCGCGCCTCGGAAACCGGCACGGCGGTGGGCACGGCCCGCCTTCGCTTTCCCGAGCGCAATCGCATGCAGTTCGACTACACCGTAGACGGCATCAGCCAGAGCAAGGAGCTGACCCGCTTCAGCTACGGCGACAACCAGCTTGAATGCTCGGGCAGCAACGCCGACCCCGCGACCTTCAGCAATCTGACGGCGCTGTGGTGGAACCCGACGCAAAGTGGCTGGGGCGTGCAGATCAATCACGTCGGCGACCTGCTCTCGGCCACCTGGTACACCTATGGTGAAGACCGCAAGCCCGCTTGGTTCATCTTTAATGCCACCCGCCAGGCCGATGGGCGCTACTCCGGCCCACTGCTGCGCGGTCGCAGCGGCACCCGTTTCGACCAGATCAACGGCCAGCCCGCACTCAGCCAGATCGACGAGGTCGGAACGGTCAGCCTGAGCTTTGCCAACGGCGCCGCCGGCGAATTCAGCTACACGATCGGCGGCAGCACGCGCACGGTGCAGATCAGCCGCGCCGAGTTCGGCAACCGCCGCAGCGAATGCCGCACCGTGCCGAGCACCCCCGTGGGCGGGCCGTCCTCCGGCGACGAGTGCTATCCGCCGCTGCGCGTCGGCGACCGCTTCCTGCTGCAGGACGATCAGGGCGGCCGCATCGAACAGCGGGTCACCGGCACCACGACATACAAGGGGCGACCGGTGTTCGTGCTGGAGGATCGCATCGTCGGCGACAACAGCGCGACCGTGCGCGAGTTCATCGAGCAGACCGACACCCAGCGCATCTATCTGGGCGGTGAGGGGTACATCCGCGAGGCCAACGCGCAGGGCACCTACGAATACGACCCGCCGGTCGAGATTCCACGCCTCACGCCGGTCGGCACCCGCCTGCAGCGCAACTATGTCGTCAAGAACCGCTATGCCGTGATGGGAATGCAGGTCGCCGCCGACGTGCGCGTGGATCAGCTCACCGAGCGCACCGGCAGCGCCGACGCCACCGCGCCGGCAGGCAGCTTCAGCGGCGCCTGCAGCTTCGACACCCGGGTCACCCTGGACAGCACGGTCAGCGTCGCCGGCTTCAACGTCAGTACACGCACCGAGGGCCGCACCCTGCAGTCGGCCCACCCCAGCGTTGGCGTCGTGCGCAGTGAAACCGAGTCCACCAGCACGACGACGGCGGCGGGCGCACCGCCCAACGCGCAGACCACACGTACGACCAGCGTGCTGGTGGAAGCCGAGGTCAACGGCCGCCGCTTCCCCTGATCCGGTCGCCGCCTCAACCGCCCGCTCCCCGGACGTCGATCGCCAGAAGTCGACGCCGGGGAGCTCCGCGACCCCATCAAGGCGCTTGATCCAGATCAGAATTCGCAGTAGACCCTTACGGCATCCTGCGTAGCCGCCTGCACCCACTGAGAGACCGCCATGGACTTCGACCTGATCGTGATCGGTGCAGGCCCGAACGGACTCTGTTTCGCGCGCTCGCTGGCCGACAGCGGCCTGAAGATCGCGCTGATCGACCAGCAGCCACGTGCGGCCCTTGCTGAAGCTGAGTTCGACGGTCGCGAGATCGCCCTGACCGCACACAGCGTCGAGCTGATGAAGCGCCTGGGCGTGTGGGAACACATTCCCGAACATGAGCGCCACCCGCTGCGCGCGGCCCGCGTGCTCGACGGTAATGCCCGCGACGGCATCGAAATCCAACCCGAGGTAGGCGAGCGTGGCCGTCTCGGCTGGCTGGTGCCCAACCATCTGATTCGACGCGCCGCCTACGCGGCCCTAGACGGCCAACAGGACCTGCACTGGTTCGACGGCGTGCGCCCGATCGCGGTAGAGGCGCGCAGCGAGCGTGCCGAAGTGCAGCTCGACGACGGTCGCCTGCTGCGCGCTCGCCTGCTGGTGGCCGCCGACAGCCGCTTCTCGGAAACCCGCCGCGCGCTCGGCGTCGCCGCCGACATGGAAGACTTCGGCAAGACCATGTTGGTCTGCCGCATGCAGCACGAGATCGGCCACCAGAACACCGCTTGGGAATGGTTCGGCCATGGCCAGACCCTGGCCCTGCTGCCGCTTGGCGACAACACTGCTTCGGCCGTGCTGACCCTGCCGCAGGTGGACATCCAGCGGCTGCAGGCGCTCGACGACGCAGCCTTCGGCGCCGAGATCACCCGACGCTTTGACGGGCGCCTCGGCCGCATGCAACCGATCGGTACGCGCCATGCCTATCCGCTGGTGGGGGTCTACCCGCGCCAGTTCGTCGGCACCCGCTTCGCGCTGATCGGCGACGCCGCGGTCGGCATGCACCCGGTGACTGCGCACGGTTTCAATTTCGGCCTGCTTGGTGTCGACCTGCTCGCGCAGCGCATCCGCTGCGCCCGCGCCGCCGGGCTGGACATCGCCAATGCCCGCGACCTCGCCGGCTATCAGCGCGACCTGCGCCGGGCGACCCGACCGCTGTACCTCGCCACCCGCGCGATCGCCCGGCTCTACACCTGCGACAGCGCACCGGCGCGACTTCTGCGCCGCGCCGGAATCGCCTTCGGCGCACGCGCCCGGCCGTTCCGCCGCGCCTTGGCCAGCGCGCTGTCGGCCAGCGGCGACAGCCGAGCGCAGACGCGCCCACTGACGCGGGGGCTGCGGGCATTGTTCTAGCCGGCGGCAGCCAGCCTCGGCAGGGGTGTGCGGCTCACGCGCACCCAACGCGCAGAGCGGCTTGGGCATTGATCGGGGTTTGGCGTCACTCGAAATTGTTGGTGCGCGACACGTGCACCCTACGTGGGCAGCGGCTTAGGCTTTGATCGGGGTTTGGCGTCACTCGGAATTATTGGTGCGCGACACGCGCACCCTACGTGAACGGCGGCTTGGGCTTGGATCGAGGTGCGGCCTTATGCGGACTCGTAGGGTGCGCCTGTGGCGCACCGGCTCGCCCTCAAGCCCATCGCCGCCGGCGCCGGAGACCGGCATCACGCCCGGGTGGCCGCGCATCCAAGCCCCAAGGCCGGGGCTGCTAGACTGCGCGGCTACCCGCATCCAGCCCTGCCCCCATGTCTGACGCCGCTCCCACCGACACCGCCGACAGCCGCCCTGTCCGCAATGACTTCATCCGCCAGATCATCCGCGAGGACCTGGCCTCGGGTAAGCATGCGGCGATCCAGACCCGGTTTCCGCCCGAGCCCAACGGCTACCTGCACATCGGCCATGCCAAGTCGATCTGCCTGAACTTCGGAATCGGCGAGGAATTCGGCGGCCGCTGCAATCTGCGCTTCGACGATACCAATCCGGCCAAGGAAGACCCCGAATACGTGGTCGCCATCCAGGACGATGTGCGCTGGCTGGGCTTCGAGTGGAGCGAGCTGCGCCACGCCTCGGACTACTTCGATGTGTTCTACCTTGCGGCTGAAAAGCTGATCCGCGACGGCCTCGCCTACGTCTGCGATCTGAACGCCGAGGAGGTGCGCAGCTACCGCGGCACCCTGACCGAGCCCGGCCGCGACTCGCCGTATCGGAATCGCAGCTCGGAGGAGAACCTCGACCTGTTCCGCCGCATGCGCGCCGGCGAATTCCCCGATGGCGCGCGCACCCTGCGCGCGAAGATCGACATGGCCAGCGGCAATATCAATCTGCGCGACCCGGCGATCTACCGCATCAAGAAAGTTTCGCACCAGAACACCGGCGACGCCTGGTGCATCTATCCGATGTACGACTACGCGCACTGCTTGTCGGACGCGATCGAAGGCATCACCCACTCGCTGTGCACGCTGGAGTTCGAAGACCATCGCCCGCTGTACGACTGGTGTGTGGACAAGGTCGACCTGGCCGGCAACCCGGACCTGCTGGAATCGCTGCGCGCCCACGGCTGGCACGACCGCGCCGCCAAGCCGCGGCAGATCGAGTTCTCGCGGCTCAACATCAACTACACGGTGATGAGCAAGCGCAAGCTGATGGCGCTGGTGCAGGAAGGCCTGGTCGGCGGCTGGGACGACCCGCGCATGCCGACCCTGCAGGGCATCCGCCGCCGCGGCTATACACCCGGCGCGCTGCGTCTGTTCGCCGAGCGCATCGGCATCAGCAAGCAGAACTCGCTGATCGATTTCTCGGTGCTGGAGGGCTGCGTGCGTGAGGATCTCGACGCCCATGCGGCGCGCCGGCTGGCCGTGCTCGACCCGATCAAACTGGTCATCACCAATCTCGACGCCGCGCACGCGGAAACGTTGACGTTCCCGAACCATCCGAAGAATCCGGACTTCGGAAGCCGCAGCGTGCCGTTCTCGCGCGAGCTGTGGATCGAGCGCGAGGACTTCGCTGAAGTGCCGCCGAAGGGTTTCCATCGTCTCAAGCCGGAAGGCGAAGTGCGCCTGCGCGGCGTCGGCATCGTCCGCTGCGATGAAGTCATCAAGAACGGCGACACGGTCGTCGAACTGCGCTGCACGCTGGACCCCGAGACCCGCACGGGCATGACCGGCGCCGACCGCAAGGTCAAGGGCACCATCCACTGGGTCAGCGCGCGGGATGCGATCGCCGCCGAAGTGCGCCTGTATGACCGCTTGTTCAAGGTCGCCGATCCCGATGACGAAAGCCACGGCGGTACCTACAAGGATCATCTGAACCCCGACTCGATCCGCACGGTGCAGGCCTGGATCGAGCCGAGCGCCGCTGAGGTCGCCCCGGAAACCCATCTGCAGTTCGAGCGCATCGGCTTCTTCGTGGCCGACCGCCGCGATCACAGCGCCGCCAAGCCCGTGTTCAACCGCGCGGTGACCCTGCGTGATACCTGGGCGGCAGGCTGATGCGCCCGCGCTTCGTTCGAGTCGCAGCGCTGGTCATGGCAGGCGCGCTGCTGACGCTCGCCGCTTGTTCGCAGGCGCCCGAGGCTCCCGAAGCACCTGCAGAGCCGAAGGCTGCCGAGTTCGCAGAAGCACCGCCGCCGCCTCCGATGTCCGAGACGCCGACCCCGCCGCCGTTCAAGTTCGAAGACGGTCGCGGCCCGACAGGCACCTGTGGCGCGGCTGGCGAGGCCGGCTGTTCTGCGCCGGAAGCATCTGCCGAAGCCGCCGTTGACGCGGTCTCACCGCCCGACCCGGACCGCAGCTGCCAGGTCGATGCCGACTGCGCGGTCAAGGACGTCGGCAACTGCTGCGGCTACTACCCCGCCTGCGTCAACGCGCAGGCACCGACCTTCCCCGAGCAAGTGAAGGCCGCCTGCGAGGCGCAGGGGCTTTCCAGCATCTGCGGGTTCCAAGACATCACTGCCTGCGCCTGCGTCGAAGGTCGATGCGAGGCGGCACCGGGCGGTGGCGAACTGCGGTAATCCGACCATGCTGTATGCCCAAGTCCACCTCACCCTACCCGCCTGGGTGCACGAGCTCGCGCCCGCCGGCAGCGTCTATGCCAGCGATGAAGACAAGATGCGGCTGGCGATCGAGCTGTCGCGCCTGAATGTGGATCGCCGCAGCGGCGGCCCCTTCGGCGCTGCGGTGTTCGATGGCCAGCAGCGCCTGGTCGCGGTCGGCGTCAATCGCGTCGAGCCGCACACCTGCTCGGTGGCGCATGCTGAGATGATGGCCTACATGACCGCGCAACAGCGCCTGCAGCGCTTCCGCCTCAACGAGGAGGCGCCGGGCGTGACCTTGGCGACCTCGTCCCAGCCCTGCTGCATGTGCTACGGCGCTACGTTCTGGGCCGGCATCGACACTCTGCTGATCGGCGCGCGCTCCGAAGATGTGATGACGCTGACGCAATTCGATGAGGGCCCGCTGCCGGCCGACTGGAAGGGCGAGCTGGAGCAGCGCGGCATTGCCGTGCGTCGCGACCTGCTGCGCGACGAGGCCTGCGCCGTGCTGAAGCACTACACCGACAGCGCCGGGCGCATGTACTGATGCCCACTTTCGGCGACGCCGGCCTCTACCTGCCCTGCCGCGCCGGCTTCGAGCCCGAGTGCGCGGCCGAGATCAGCGAGCGCGCAGCGGTGTTCGGCGTCGGCGGCTACGCCAAGACCGAGCGCGACTCCGGCTACGTGCGCTTTCTCGGCCTGGACGCCACGTCGCAGTCGCAGCTCTGCCGCGCCCTGCCCTGGCACCAGCTGATCTTTGCGCGCCAACGTCTGTCGGTGTTCGCCGAGCTGCAGAACCTGGACCCCAAGGACCGGCTGACGCCGGTCGTGGAAGCCATGGGCGGCAGCGGCCAGGTGTTCGGCCTGCTCAGCATGGAGCACCCGGATGCCGATGCCGGCCGCGATCTCGCCGGGCTCGCGCGCAGCTTCGGAAACGCCCTGCGCGCGGGGCTGCGCAAACCGGGACACCTGAGCGCGAAAGACGATCCGCGCAAGCCGACCCTGCACGTGGTGCTGCTGACCGGCACACATCTGTTGCTGGCCGCGGGAGATGCCGAAGACACCCCACCGATGCGCGGCCAGGGCGAGCGCGCAAGCCCGTGGACCGGCGGCATTCCGCGCCTGAAGCTCGCTCACGATGCACCCAGCCGCTCGGCGCTGAAGCTCGAAGAAGCCCTGCTCACACTGTTCAGCCCCGACGAGCGCACTCGCTGGATGAAAGCCGGCCAGCAGGCGGTGGACTTGGGTGCCGCGCCCGGCGGCTGGAGCTGGGTGCTGGCCCGCGCCGGGCTGTCGGTGACAGCCATCGACAACGGCCCACTGGCCGAGAGCGCGATGGGCACCGGCCTCATCAAGCACCTGCGCTCCGATGGCTTCCGCTGGCGGCCGCCGCATCCGATTGACTGGCTGGTCTGCGACATGGTCGAGCAGCCCAAGCGCGTCGCCACGCTGATCGGCGACTGGCTGGTCGAGGGCGATGCGCGACGCGCGATCTTCAACCTGAAGCTGCCGATGAAGAAGCGCTGGCAGGAAGTGCGCGAGCAGATGGATGCTCTCGATGCGCGCCTGAAGCAGGCCGGCCTGAACCTCGAACTGCGGGCGCGGCAGCTTTACCACGACCGCGAAGAAATCACGGTGGCGGTGGTGCCGGGTTGAAGGTGGTGGCGCGCGTTTCGGCGGCGCGGGGCAGGAATCAGGGTATTGGGATGCGAGCCGGGCTAAAGGGCGAAGAGCGCGCTTGTGGTGGCGGCTTCGGTGGGGGATGCCGACGTTCGGCGGAAGAGCTCGCACTTCTGGTGTCGGCTTCGATGGGGACAGTGCGTCGTTCGCGTGGGTAGGTGCGCGACACGCGCACCCTATTCAAGCAGGTGGCTGCGTGCGCTGATCGAAAGCGGAGGCGAGGCGTTTGGGCGAGCCGCGGGAGAGCCCGCACAGCGGGAGTCGGCTTCGATGAGCACGTCGCGTCATTCGTGCCTGTAGGGTGCGCGTGTCGCGCACCACCGTCGCGGCCGCACAAGCGCGCCTGCTCGCTTGTTGCCGCCGGCCTGTTGGGTGGCCCCACGCGCTGGCGCGCCGTGATCATGACCCACGCCTGAAACCTTGAGCGCCGAGACTCGGGCGCAGGCATTGCGATGCCGCGCACGCCGGAGCCGGGTTCATGACGGTTTAGTTGAACTTGAAATGAATCTGTAAGCCAAGCGGGCTACACTCCGGCAGTTTTTTGACCTCAACCGGAGGAACCGCCATGGCGGGTTTCACATTTGTTCGTGCCGCGCTCGTGGCACTGGGGCTCGCCGCGGCGGGCAGCGCTTCGGCGCAGGTAGTCATCAGCCAAGCCTACCCTGGCGGTACGCTGAGTGGCGCGACGTTCAATCAGCGCTACGTCGAGATCTTCAATCGTGGCACGGCGCCCGTTGATCTCGCCGGTCATACGATTCAATACGCGTCCCCCACGGGCACGGGCAATTTCGCCATTCATGCCACCCTTTCGGGCACCGTTCCAGCGGGCGGCTACTTCCTGGTTGCGTATCCCGTGTCTGGCAGCAGCGCCGCTCTGCCCGTGACACCCGATGCCACCGCATCCGGGTCGCCGGGCGGCACCAATGGCAAGCTGGCGCTAGTCAATTCGACCTCATTGCTCGCTTGCAACGGCAGCTCGACGCTCTGTTCGCCCGAGCAGACCGCTCTGATTGTCGACCTCGTCGGATACGGCACGGCAAACTTTTTTGAAGGCAGCGCCGCCGCTCCGGCGTTCTCCGCGACTTTGGCTGGTTTCCGAGCAAACGGCGGCTGTACGGACACCAACGACAACAGTGCCGACTTCACTTCGCTGACGCCGCTGCCGCGCAACAGCAGTTCGCCCATCAACCTCTGCACTGCCCCCAGCACGCCGCTGGTGAGCTTCGACGCGGCAGCGGTGAGCGCCCTAGAAGGCGCCGCGGGCCAGAGCAACTCCCTCAACTTCGTCGTCACTATCGCGCCGACGCCGAGCGCTGGAAGCCCACTCAGCTTTGACATCGCCGTCAGCGGCGAGGCCGGTCGTTTCAGCTACAGCGGCCCGACCAGCCTGGTGGTCACCGACAGCACCACACTGCCTCTGACCCTGAGCGTCGACACCGTCGGCAATGATCAGGTTCAGGGCGACAGCACCGTGACCGTCACCCTTTCGAACTTCGTCGGCGCGGCCGCCCAGCAGCCGGCATCGATCAACAAGCAGGGCACGATCATCGAAGACGACATCGCGGCGAGCGAGATCTTCGAGATCCAGGGCAGCGGCGTCTGCTCGCCCTTCGTGAGCGTCTGCAACATCAGTCAGAACGTCAGCGGCGATCTGGTGCGCACGACGGTCAACACGGTGACCGCCATCGGCAGCTCGGGCTTCACGGTGCAGACCCCGGATGTTCGCGACGACAACAACCCAGCGACGTCCAACGGCATCTATGTCTTCACTGCCAGCGCTCCGCGTACCGACGGCGGCGATCTGCTCGCCGTGGGCGACGCCGTTGAAATCACCGGCCGCGCCGCCGAGTTTTTCGGGCTCAGCCAGATCGTCGTCAATTCGACCCGCGATGGCTTCAACTCGATCCTTCGCAGCGCAAGCGCACAGCCTCTGCCGACCGCGGTCGTGTTCGACGCCGACAGCGGCATCCCCTCCAAGAACCCCGACGCCCTGAGCTGCGGTGCGCTCGGCAACTTCGAATGTTTCGAAGGCATGCGCGTTAGTGTCCCCGCCGGCGCCGTGGTCGCAGCGAACCAGCGCTTCAACCCGGATCCGTTCGCCGAGGTCTACATCTCAAGCTACGAGGACCGCGCCGTTCGCGAAAAGGGCGCCCGTTTCGGCAGCGTACTGACGCCGGACAATGCGGCCGCCGGCGTGTGGGACGGCAGCCCCGAAGTCATCGAAATGGATGCGGACTTCCTGATCCCGGCCAATGCCGGCCTTGAGCTCAACGGCGGCACCCGCTTCAGTGCGGTCGGCGTGATCGGCTTCGATTTCGGCGACTACGAATTCTGGCCCACCGAGCTCACGATCGTGGCCGGCACCAACCTGCCGCAGCGTCCTGTCGACGAGGCGACACCACCTGAGTTGACGATCGCCAGCTTCAACGCCTTCCGGCTCTGCGATGCACTGGCGAACAGCCCGAGCCTGTGCGCCGCAACTGCCGCCCTGGAGACCGACCCGGACCGCGTGACCCATCAGATCGGCCAGCTCAGCGCCTATGTGCGGCAGCTGCTGCGGAGCCCCGATGTGATCGGTCTGCAGGAAGTCGAGAACCTCGACGTGCTGCAGCAGCTCGCCGCCCAGATCACCGCCGATGGTGGCCCCGCCTATGTGGCTTATCTGGAGGAAGGGAATGACGTTGGCGGCATCGACGTCGGCTACCTGGTCAACCCGGCCCGCGTCCAGAACGTCACGGTGACCCAGCTGGCCGGTGACGAGCGCTGGGACGATCCCGTCAACGGACCCGATTCCATCGTTCACGACCGTCCGCCGCTGCTGCTGGCCGGCGACTTCATCGGCCATGGCGAGGTCTATCGCTTCCACGTGATCAACAACCACACCCGTTCGCGCGGGGGCGTAGACACCAGCAATGCGGCCGGCGAGCGGCTGCGCGCGAAGCGCTACACGCAGGGTGTTTCGATCGCGAGCCTGGTGCAGGGCCTGCAGACCGACATGGCCACCGCCAGCGTTCCCGTGTTCGTGATCGGTGACCTGAACGCCTACCAGTTCACCGACGGCTACGTGGACAAGGTCGGCCTGATCGCTGGCACCTATGTCAACGACGAGAACACCTGCGCGCCTGCCAATAACGTCACGACCTGCAAGCTGCCGGGCGGCGCCAACATCGTCAGCCCCCCGCTGGTGAACGCGGTCCTGCTGCTCGACGCGGACGAGCAGTACTCCTTCAACTTCACCGAGAACTTCGGAGCCATCCAGGGCAGTTCGGGGCGTGACGTGGCCACCAACCAGGTTCTGGACCATGCGCTGTTCAATGCGGTGGCTGAGCCTCACGTCAGCGGCATGTCCTACGCCCGCGGCAACGTCGATGCCTCGCGGCAGCGCTTCCGCAACTGCAACTACACCAATCGCGATCTGGTTGCATGCCCGCAGGGGCCTGGCAGCTGGGTACCGGTGGGGGCGTCCGACCACGATGGACTGGTGTTGATCGTCAGTCCGCCGCGACAGGACGCAATCTTCGCCAACGGCTTCGAGACGATCGACTGATCTGCTCCGATCGTTGCGCTCCGCGCCGCAGACGCCCGCCTTCTCAGGCGGGCGTCTGCGTTTGGGGCGCGGGTCACTCGACGAGATTGCTGGGTTGCCCGCGGGTTAACCCCATTCGATCAAGCAGTTTGCCGTGCCCAATCAAAGCCGCATGCTGCGATTCCTTCCACCGAGCCCTTGGCACCTGCCCATGATCCATCCGACCCCAGAGCAGTTCAGCTCGCCAGTACAGATCCGCTGCGAGCTCAATCGATCTCACCTTCAAGCGGCTCAAGCTGTAGCCGTTCGCTACGTCTGCAGCATTGACCGGAAGCGTCCTTGGGCCGCGTTCGCGACAAATCTGTTCGTTTGGATGTTGATCGCAGTCAGCCTGATGCTGCTGTTCCAATCGCTGGACAGGCTGCCCGAGGCGCATCGAAACACGGCTTGGATTGGACTCGGGGGGCTGTTCCTGGCTGCGTGCCTGGTGCCCGCGATGGAGGCCGTGCGGCGGAGCCAGATGAATCAGCGAATGATCGAACTGCAGGGCCCGTTCCCCCAGTCACTGCTGATCAGTATTGATGCGTCAGGAGTCCAAGTCACCAGTCAGCAAGGCCACGGGAGCTATCCAGCGAGCAGCATTGCCACGATCGTCGAGACCCAAGGCATGTTCACCATCGTGCTTCGTGCCGGTGTCGCGCTGCCCGTTCCTTACTCGGCATTTGAATCAGAGTCACAGCGCCAGGAGGCTGTCCGGCTTCTCCAGGCGATGCGCGATTCAGCCTGAGGCCGCGCGCTCAAGGCGTTTAGACCCAGTCTCCCGGCAGGGTTCGCACATGACGCCCCGGACTATAGGCGAGGGCAACACTGGCCCGGCCCCTGCCGCACCGCGTGCAATCCCCCCACTGCAATCCAAGGCCCCGCCATGATCTACAACAGCATCCTCGACACCATCGGCCGCACCCCGATCGTCCGCATCAACCGCTACAAGCCCGAACATGTCGACCTGTTCGTCAAGATCGAAGCCTTCAACCCGATGGCGTCGGTCAAGGATCGACTGGCGCTGGCGATCGTTCTGGATGCCGAGCAGAAGGGCCTGCTGAAGCCGGGTCAGACTGTGGTCGAGGCGACCTCGGGCAACACCGGCATTGCACTGGCGATGGTGTGCGCCGCGCGCGGCTATCCCTTCGTCGCCTTCATGGTCGAGACCTTCTCGATCGAGCGCCGCAAGCTGATGCGCGCGCTGGGCGCCAAGGTGGTGTTGACCCCGGCCGCCGAGCGCGCCAGCGGCATGGTGCGCGCTGCCAAGGACTACGCCGAGCGCGTCGGCGGCTTCCTCGCGCGACAGTTCGACAATCCGGCCAATCCGGCCTTCCATCGCAACACCACCGGCCCCGAGATCCTGTCGGACTTCGCCGGCAAGCGCCTCGACTGGTTCGTCACCGGCTACGGCACTGGCGGCACCATGACCGGCGCCGGCGAGATCCTCAAGCTGGCGCGGCCTGATCTGAAGATCTGCACCACCGAGCCGGCCGGCGCGCAGCTGTTGGCCGGTGGCGAGTGGAAGCCGCACAAGATCCAGGGCTGGACGCCGGACTTCATCCCTTCGGTGCTGAACCGCGAGATCTTCGATCGCGATATTCCGATCGACGACGTGGTTGCCCGCGACACCTCGCTGGAGCTGGCACGCAAGGAAGGCATCTTTGTTGGCATCTCGGCGGGCGCGACCTATGCGGCGGCGCTGGAGCTGGCCAAGGATGCCGAGCCCGGAACGCAGATTCTCGTGATGCTGCCGGACACCGGCGAGCGCTATCTGTCGACCTTCCTGTTCGAGGGCATCAACGAGGGTTCGGACGAGGTGTGACCCGCGCCTTTGGCGCGGCGGGATTCGGGATTCGGGATTCGGGATTCGGGAAAAGCCTCGCGAAGCGGGGCTCGCGGTCAAGCCCATCGGATAGGGTGGGCCCTGGCCCACCATGAGCCCCACGCCTGCCCCGGTCCTCGTCCCCGCATGCGCCGCTCGGAGACAACTCGATTCTCTGCCCCATCCCAGAGTAAGCGTCGCCAGCAAGCCCGACCGACCGCACGGCTTCCCGCATCTCCGGAGTGACGCTCCGAACGAATCCGCCGCCCGCCTGCCCTCAGGTCCGCGGCAGCGTTACCCCCGTCTGCCCCTGATACTTGCCGCCGCGATCCTTGTAACTGGTCTCGCAGACTTCGTCCGACTGGAAGAACAGCATCTGCGCCACGCCCTCGCCGGCGTAGATGCGCGCGGGCAGTGGGGTGGTGTTGCTGAACTCCAGCGTGACGTGGCCCTCCCACTCGGGCTCGAGCGGGGTCACGTTGACGATGATGCCGCAGCGGGCGTAGGTGCTCTTGCCCAGGCACACCACAAGCACATCGCGCGGGATGCGGAAGAACTCCACCGTGCGGGCCAGCGCGAACGAATTGGGCGGGATGATGCAGGTGTCGCCGACCACGTCGACAAAGCTGCTGGGGTCGAAGCGCTTGGGGTCGACGATGGTGCTGTTGATGTTGGTGAAGATCTTGAACTCGCGTGCACAACGCACGTCGTAGCCGTAGCTGGAGGTGCCGTAGCTGACGATGCGCTCGCCGGCCGCGTTCTGCTTGACCTGGCCAGGCTCGAAGGGCTCGATCATGCCCTGCTCGGCCATGCGGCGGATCCAGCGGTCGGACTTGATGCTCATGCGGCGCTCCGGGTCTGTACGACGGCGGGCGAGCGCCCGCGCGAGGGGCGCAAAGTGTAGCGGCCCGGCGTGCGCGAGGCACACCGGGCCGCCGTTTACGCTGTCGATCAAGGCACGCGATCAGGGCGCTGCAGGGGCCGCTCGGCCGCTGCCGATGTGGCGATCCAGGAAGGTCAGCAGCTCGTTGTAGAACTTGAGCTTGTTCTCGATCGAGTAGTAGCCGTGGCCCTCACCGCGAAAATACAGGCTCTGCACCGGTACACCGACCTTTTTCAGAGCGGCTTCCATCAGCTCGGTCTGCTGCACAGGTGCACGAAGATCGTTCTCGCCTGCCGCGAGAAACACCGGCACCTTGATGCTCGCGGCCAGATGCACGGGCGAAGCCTCGCGAAGGCCTTCGGTGCCTACCGTGTCCTGAAGATAGTTCTTGCCAAAGCGAAACCTCTGGAAATCTACGCGGCGCGACCAGACCTCAAGCTCGTACACACCGACATCGCCCGCCGCGCAGGCGTAGAGATCCGGCTCCTTGGCCACCCCCATCAGGCTGGCATAGCCGCCGTAACTGGCGCCGAAGATGCAGATGCGCCCCGGTGCGGCGATGCCCTGCTCGATCGCCCAGCGGGTGGCGTCGGTCAGATCGTCCTGCATGGTGCGGCCCCACTGCTTGTAGCCGGCCCTCACGAACGCACTGCCATAGCCACCGGAGCCACGGAAGTTCACCTGCAGCACGGCATAGCCGCGGGTTGCCAGCATCTGCACTCGCGGGTCAAAGCCCCAATTGTCGACAATATCGAAAGGTCCACCGTGCGGATGCACGACCAGCGGCAGGTTCTTCTCGGTGCCACCGGGGGGCAGGGTCAGCAGGCCGTCCAGCAGCAGGCCGTCGCGGGATTCAATTTCGACCAGACGCGTGGCGCCCATCTGCTCGGGCACCAGCGCGCGTCCGCGGCTGCCGATGTGACGCGCATGCTGGGTGTCGCGGTCGAACAGGAAGTACTCGCCCGGGTTGCGGTCGCTGTAGACGAAGAGAATTGCCTTGCGGCTGTCGGACGTCGCTGAGGTGATCCGAACGTTGTGGTCCTTGAACGCCGTGGCCAGGCTCTGGTGCAGGCGCGCTTCCGGATGGTCGGGCTCGAAGAAGTGGGCGCTGAGCTGCGGGGTCGGCACATAGATCCCGATGACGGCGGTGCGGTCCAGGGTGAGAATCACGCCCGCCGGATCGCGCCGCGCATGCCGGTAGATCTCGGTGCGCTCACCGCTGGCAATGTCGAGACGCTCGATTGCATCCGGCCCCTGCGGCCGCGAGACCCGCAGGTAGGCGCTGGCGCCGTCGCTGCTGAAGCCCAGGGCCGACACTTGTTGGCCGGTCTGCCCCTGATGGTTGAGCAGCACCCAATCGCCGCCCTCGGGTGCGCGGTGGTACAGCTCCAGGTCGTTGTCTGAGTTCGAGCCCTGGGCGAAGCGCAGGTTGCCCTGGGCATCGGTCAGGAAGCCCGCCCGCGTCACCGGCGACATCGCGAGTTTCGATCGACGCCCATTGCGCGTGTCAAGCCGCTCGATGCTGGCGAAATTGCTGGTGCGGGTCGCCCATGGTTCGATCTGCACCAGGGCCTCGCGCTCCGCGCCTGGCAGCAGGTCAATCGGCTGCGCCCACACGCGCTCGCTTTCGCGGTTCTTGATGCGGGTATGGCGGCGCCCGTCATCGGCGCGGTAGCCCACCAAGGCTGTCGGCTGGTTGCCATCCACATTGACCGCAAAGATCTCGCCCGTAAGGGCCGGCGCCTCGTCACCCAGAAAGCGCTGGGCAGGAGAAATCAGCAGTCGTTCGTTGCTCGCCCACCAGAAGTCGGCGACTTCGAGATCCTTGCCCGCGTAGAAATGGCCCTTCTTCTCAAGCGTGCCTGTGTCGAGCATGAACAGCGCGCTGCCACGTTCGACCGGCATGTTGGCGGCCAGATGCTTGCCGTCGGGCGAAATCTTGATATCGAAGAAGGCGTCGCGCTCGACGAAGTGTTCAATTGGGGGCGGTGCAATATTGGCGGCGGGCGCGGGTGACTCGGCCAGGCCAAGCGTCGGCAGCAGCAGCGCGCAGGCGAGCGCACAGGGCGCGCGCAGCAAAGCAATCAACATGGATAAAGCCTCGATAGGAGTGGATACGCGCGGGCACAGGCCCGCCCCTGCCCGGCAGGTTGCGATGGAGCGAGCGCAGGGTGCCAGCAAGACAGCCGCTTGCAAAGACAGTTCTGGGGGCAGTGTGTCGCAGTGACTCGGACAGCCTTGACTGACGCCGCGGCTGGACGCGCTGGGCAGGAGCGCGTGACTGACCCAAAGCACGATGGCGGCGGCCACAGTCGACTGACAGACTGCCACCCTCTCTACTCGAAAAAGGACGACGCAATGGATCATCCGCGCATCGCACTGGTTACCGGCTCCACCAGCGGCATCGGCCTCGCGGTGGCCGAGTCCCTCGCTGCCGCCGGATGCAGGATCATGCTGAACGGGCTGGGCACCGACGAGCAGATCGAGGCTGCGCGCGCGAAGATCGCCGCCCACGGTGTCGAGGTCGATTTCAACGGCGCGAACCTGTTGAAGACCGACGGCGTCGAGGCGATGGTGCGGGCCACCGAAGCGCGCTTCGGACGCGTCGACATCCTGGTCAACAACGCCGGCATTCAGCACACCGCACGCATCGAAGACTTCCCTGCCGAGCGCTGGGACGCGATCCTGGCCCTCAACCTGTCCGCGACCTTCCACGCCCTGCGCTGCGCCCTACCGGGCATGCAGGCGCGCGGCTACGGCCGCATCATCAACATCGCTTCAGTGCATGGGCTGGTGGCCTCGGTCGAGAAGTCGGCCTACGTCGCCGCCAAACACGGCATCGTCGGCCTGACCAAGGTGACTGCGCTGGAAAACGCCGAGGCCAACATCACCTGCAACGCGATCTGCCCGGGCTGGGTGCTGACTCCGCTGGTGCAGAAGCAGATCGACGCCCGCGCGGCGCGCGAGGGCCTGGACACGGCAGCCGCCGAGCGCGCCCTGCTGGCCGAGAAGCAGCCCAGCCTGCGCTTCACCCGCCCCGAGGACATCGGCGGCGCAGCGGTGTTCCTGTGTAGCCCGGCCGGCGACAACATCACCGGCACGACCCTGACCCTGGATGGAGGCTGGACGGCGCGGTGATAGGCCGGGATTGGAAATTCGGGATTCAACGCTCGCAGGCTTCGGCCTGATGGCGATCGTGTAATCACATGGACTCACCCCCTCGCTGAGGCGTCGATGCGCCAGAGGTGGTGA
>CAZPHV010000086.1:0-18001 GCA_964586455.1 uncultured Aquimonas sp. | reverse complement strand
CTCTGACACCGACACGACCAAGAAGTTCAAGCTTCTTCGTACCGAATCAATAGCGGCTCGCCGCCCTGGTCAAATTGCAATGTTGAAGATCGGTTTGCACTCACAGCATCCTCCTCGCCGATCTTGGGGTGGTCAAGCCTGTTGCAAGATTGAAGCCGCGACAGCGCGCCACCCGGCAATGAAGCTCGCAAGGCCCCCAAGTGGGCGGAGATCGAGGGTCAAGCGTTGCCGGGCCGCACTGGGCAGTGGCGGTAGCCCCTTGAGCGCTGGCGCGATGCACCCGCGAGAGACATGAGTGAAAACAGCTGGAAACTGAACAGCCCCGCACGGCCACCCCAATGGGTCCACGATGGACGTTCGAATTCGGTGCGCTGACATAGGGGCAGGGTGGTTGGGCCGCCTCTACAGGTAGTGAAAGATGGACATCGAGTTCCAGCAGCTGTTCGAGCTCAATCCGGAGCCGATGTGCGTCATCGACGGCAGCAGCGGGCGAGTGTGCGAGACCAACCATGCCTTGCTCGAACTGCTCGGCGTCGAGCGCGACGTCTTGCTGACCCGTGGACTCGATGCGCGCTGGCCGGAAGCATTACTGGCTGAACTCGGCATGCTCGATCGCCTGGACGGGAGAGAAGTCTGGCAGCCCGGATGGAGCGAGCTTCATCTGCCGAACGGTCGCCGCGTGCGGGTGTTTCCGCGGGTGCGTCGCGTCAATCTGGGCGGATCGACCGCCCTGCTCTGCGTGCTGCGCGCTGACGAAGACGCAGCGCTGGCGAAACCCTGCGGCGAGCGCCACGGGCGCGCGGTTTCGACGCTCGATCCGGCAGGTGAGGGTCACCCGATCTGGAGCGGCGTGCCTGCTGCCGAGCTCGGCAGTCGCTGGCTGCGCGTGATCGGCGAGGCGGAAGCCGATGAGAGCGGGCGGGTGCGCTCGGTAGGCGGGGCGCTGCAGCGCGTCGACGAAGCCATCGAGGTCCACGATGCCACCCGCAAACTGGCCGAGCGGCTGAAGAACACACTGGAGAACATGGGTGATGCCTTCTTCACCGTAGACCGCGACTGGCGCTTCAGCTACGTCAACCGCGAGTTCGAGCGGGTGATCGGCCGGAGCTCGGCGGAGCTGCTGGGCCATGACCTCTGGGAGGCCTTTCCCGACGCGGTCGACAGTGACTTCGAGCGGCGCTATCGCGAGGCCCTGCGGTCCGGGCAGGCGGTGCGCTTCGAAGCGCAGTACGCCGGCAGCGGACAGTGGCTGAGCGTGAGTGCGTTTCCCTCCACCGATGGCCTTGCAGTCTATTTTCGCGACATCAGCGACGGGCGAATGCGCGAGCAGGAAATGCGCCTGGTGCAGGAGGCGATGTCGCGCATCTCGGACCTGGTGATCATCACTGAGGCCGATACCATCGATGACCCGGCCGGCCCAAAGATCGTCTATGTCAATGAGGCTTTCGAGCGTAGAACCGGCTACGCCAGGCAGGATGCGATCGGGCAGACGCCGCGTCTGCTGCAGGGGCCAGACACCCAGCGTGATGAGCTCGATCGCATTCGCACAGCGCTGCAGGCGCGTCATCGCGTGCGCGCCGAATTGATCAACTATGGCCGCGACCGACTGCCGTTCTGGCTGGAAGTCGACATCGTTCCCTTGTTGGACGCCGAGGGCCGCTGCACGCACTTCGTGGCGGTCGAGCGTGATGTCAGCGAGCGCAAGCAGGCGGAGAAGTCGCTGCGCCTGAGTGAAGAGCGCTTCCAGCTGGCAGCGCGTGCGACCAACGACGTGATCTGGGATTACGAGATACCGAACAACCGGCTGTGGTGGAACGAGAACATGCACAGCGTGTTCGGCTATCCGCTGGATTCGCTTCAGCCCGGCGTGGAGTCATGGACGGAGCACATCCATCCTGACGATGTTCAGCGCGTGGTTGCGGATGTCGATGCGGCGATCCGCGGCAGCGATGAGTCCTGGGTCAGCGAGTACCGATTCCTGAGGGCGGATGGCAGCAGCGCACTGGTCATTGATCGCGGCTACCTGCACCGCGACGCTGAGGGCCGCCCTCTGCGGATGATCGGAAGCATGATCGATATCAGCGATCGCCTGGCCCAGGAGGAGCGCCAGCGGCAGTCGCAGCGGCTCGAAACCGTGGGTCAGCTGACCGGCGGCGTAGCGCACGATTTCAACAACCTGCTCACCGTCATCATTGGCCACGGCGAACTGCTGGCCGAGCACCTCGGCGCTGACAGCGTGGGCCTCGAAATGGCGAGCACCATGCTGCGGGCCGCTGAGCGCGGCGCCGAGCTGACCTCGCGCTTGCTTGCAGTGGCACGCAAGCAGCCCCTGGCGCCGCAGGGGGTCGACTGCAACCGCCTGCTTAATCGAATGCTGGGTCTGCTCAAGCGCACTCTGAACGAGGACGTCGAGCTGAAGCTCGATTGCGCCTCCAACCTGTGGCTGGCCGAGGTCGACCCCGGCCAGCTCGAAGTCGCGCTGCTGAACCTCGCACTCAACGCACGCGACGCCATGCCCAATGGCGGCCGCTTGATGATCGAATGCGGGAACGTCACGCTCGATCAGAGCGCTGCCGCAAACTGTGACGATTTGCCGGCAGGGCCGTATGTGCTGCTGGCGCTCAGCGACACCGGCCACGGCATTCCTGCCGAGCAGCTGGGGCGCGTGTTCGAACCCTTTTTCACCACCAAGCCGGTGGGCAAAGGCAGCGGTCTGGGCCTGAGCATGGTCTACGGGTTTGTACGCCAGTCGGGCGGCACGGTGAAGATCGACAGCGAGTACACCCAGGGCACGCGCGTGCGCATCTATCTGCCGAAGGCCAACGCGCCGGCCGAGCTGCCCGAGGCCGCCTCCGATACGCGCGAAGCCGACCGCGGCGACGAATGCGTGCTGGTGGTCGAGGACGATCCGCATGTACGCAGGCATGTTGAAGGCCTGCTGCGGGGGCTTGGCTATCGTGTGCTCGCGGCGGAAGCCGCTGCGCCTGCGCTCGATCTGCTGCAGTCCCATCCCGAGGTCGATCTGCTGTTCACCGACGTGGTCATGCCCGGTGGGATGAACGGTGCCGATCTGGCGACCGCGGCTGTGAAGATGCGACCCGCGCTGAAGCTGCTGTTCACCTCCGGCTATACCGAGGATGCGCTCATCCACCGAGGTCGACTGGATCCGGGCGTGCACCTGCTCAGCAAGCCCTACCGTCGTCGCGAGCTCGCCGCGAAGCTGCGCGAAGTGTTGGACGCTGCGACGCAAACATCCTGAACCCGCGGGCGAGATCGGCCCCGTTTGGTAGCCCCGAAGCGGCATGACCGCAGGCTTGACCGGTGAATACGTATGCACCCTGAGGCCATCGCCGGGCCAGCCGCTAAGCTGTGACCCGGCCGCTTCCGTAGGTATTGATGCGGCCATCCAACAGTTGCCGGGGAGGGCGGGGCGTACGCGACGCGTTCGAGAATGTCGCGGCGGTCCGAACAGTTGAACGCGAGGCGTGGCGAGTCCACGGCCTGAGCATGCCTGTCCCCCTGCACTGTGCCTGCGCCGAAGCCTTGCGCATCGGCACTGACCGTCGCAGCGAGGGAGCGAAATGGCGAACAGCAGCAAGCCGCAGCTGAGTTTCTGGCAGATCTGGAACATGTGCTTCGGCTTCCTGGGCATCCAGTTTGGATTCGCCCTTCAGAACGCCAACGTCAGCCGGATCTTCCAGACGCTGGGCGCCAGCATGGAAACCATTCCGCTGCTGTGGATCGCCGCTCCGTTGACCGGCCTCTTGGTTCAACCCATCGTCGGCTACTACTCGGACCGCACCTGGCATCCGCTGCTCGGCCGGCGGCGGCCGTTCTTCCTGGCCGGTGCCTTGCTGGCATCGGCGGCGCTGGTGTTCATGCCGAACTCGCCGACGCTGTGGATCGCCGCGGGTCTGCTGTGGATTCTCGACGCCTCGATCAATATCGCGATGGAGCCGTTTCGCGCCTACGTGGGTGACCAGCTGCCGCCCCAGCAGCGCCCCAGCGGCTACGCGATGCAGAGTTTTTTCATTGGTGTCGGCGCGGTCGTGGCGAGCGCCTTGCCTTGGCTGCTGACCCAGGCTGGGGTGCCGAATACCGCGCCTGAGGGCCAGGTGCCGGACTCGGTGCGGTATGCCTTTTACCTGGGTGGCGCGGTGTTGCTGGGCGCGATCGGCTGGACCGTGCTCAGCACCCGCGAGTATCCGCCCGAGCAGCTCGATGCATTCGATGCAGGAAGGGAGCCGGAGGTCGAGCCGGACGCAGAGCGCATCCAGCGCGCGCAATCGCGAGGCGCAATGGCCGCAGCGATTGGCTCGGCCTTGGCGGCTGCAGTCTTCGTGTTTGGTTGGGATCGCCAACTCTACGTACTGGCAGGGCTCGTCAGTTTTGGCGGAGGCTTGTTTGCCCGGCTGCCACAGCTCAAGCCGAATGGAATGCTGCGCAATATTCTGGGCGACATGTTGCAGATGCCGACCGTGATGCGCCAGCTGGCAGTGGTGCAGTTCTTCTCGTGGTTCGCGCTGTTCGCGATGTGGATCTACACGACCGCTGGCGTGGCTGCCCACCACTATGGCAGCAGTGATCCCACCAGCCAGGCCTTCAACGATGCCAGCGACTGGGTCGGTGTGCTGTTCGCCGCCTACAACGGCTTCGCCATTCTCGCCGCTGTGGCGATCCCGCCGCTTGTTCGCGCGATCGGCGCGCGCAGCACGCACGTGCTGATGCTGGTGTCCGGTGCGATCGGCTTCGGTTCTTTCCTGCTGGTGAGCGATCCGCGCTGGCTGCTGGCCTCAATGGTCGGCGTCGGCTTCGCCTGGGCGTCGATCCTGTCCCTGCCGTATGCGCTGCTGGCTGACAGTCTGCCGGCACGCAAGATGGGCACCTACATGGGCGTGTTCAACTTCTTCATCGTCATCCCCCAACTGGTGGCCGCCAGCCTGCTGGGGCTGATGCTCAAGTACGGCTTTTCCGGCGAGCCGATCTACGCGCTGTTGATCGGCGCGATCAGCTTTGTACTGGCCGCGCTCGCCACACTTCGTGTTCGCGTTGCTTCCTGAGGATCTTCCACATGTACCTGCACCGTTCCCTGATCGCGCTCGGCCTGCTCACGCTCGCCGCCTGCAGCAGCGAAGCCCCCGCGCCGCAGTCCGCGGCCCCCGCAGCGCCTGATGCCGACGCAGCGGCCGATCGCTTTATCGGCACCACCGAGCCTTTCGCATCCGAGGCGGTCTACTTCGTGGTCACCGACCGCTTCGTCAATGGTGATCCGAGCAACGATCATCGTGATCAGGGCGGCGCCCACCGCACCTTCGATATCCCGCTGGTGTGGGAGGACGGCCGTACCGACAACATCGGCTACCTCGGCGGTGACTTCCGCGGCATCCTCGACCACGCGGACTACATCCGCGAGATGGGTTTCTCGGCGCTGTGGATCACCCCGATCGTCGACAACCCGGACGAGGCGTTCACTGGCGGCGACCCGATCACCCAGACCAGTTTTCTGACCGACCTTGGCAAGTCCGGCTACCACGGCTACTGGGCCAAGAACTTCTATGTGGTGGACGAACACCTGCCAAGCGAAGGCCTCGACTTCCGCGCGTTCACCGCGTCGATGAAAGACGCCGGCCTGAAGATCGTGCTCGACATCGTCGCCAACCACGGCTCGCCGGGCTGGTCGATGCCGGTCGATCAGAAGGAGTTCGGGCGACTCTACGACGCGACCGGCACCTTGATCGCCGACCACGGCAACCTGCCGCCGGATCAGCTCGACCCGGCCAACAACCCGCTGCATGCCTTCTACAACGTGAAGCCCGACCTGGCCCAGCTGTCGGACTTCAACGAGGACAATCCGGCGGTGATGGAGCATCTCGTCGGCGCCTATCTGCAGTGGATCGATCAGGGCGCCTACGCCTTCCGCGTCGACACCGTGCGCCATGTGAAGCCGGAGTTCTGGCGCGTGTTCGCCGAACGCATCCGCGCCGAGCATCCGGGCTTCTTCATGTTCGGTGAGGTGTTCGACTACGAGGCGGCGAACACGGCGATCTACACGCACCCCGAGAACGGTGGCATGAGCGTGCTCGACTTCGCGCTGAAGCAGGCGCTGCTGGAGGTGTTCGAAAAGGACGGCTCGGACTTCGCCACGCTGGCGCCGGCGCTGTTCCTGAAGGACGGGCCCTATGCCAACCCGTACGACTTGATGACCTTCTACGACAATCACGACATGGCACGGATGAACGCCAGCGACGAGGGCTTCATCAATGCCCACCACTGGCTGTTCACTGCGCGTGGCATCCCGGTCATCTACTACGGGTCGGAGTCAGGCTTCGAGCGCGGCGCGGTCGAGCACAATGGCAACCGCAACTATTTCGGTGTCGAGGGTATCGAGGCCGCGCGCGCGCATCCGATCCGCCAGGGCCTGATCCGCGTCGCCCAGCTGCGCGCGCGCCTGCCGGCCCTGCAGCGTGGCCTGCAGTTCAATCTCAAGCTCGAAGGCGACGAGGCCGCGTTCTATCGCGTGCTGCAGACCGACGACACGAACCAGACCGCCCTGGTGCTGCTGAACAAGTCGGCCGAGCCGCGCGCGATCGCGCTCGGACAGCACCTGCAGCCCGGCGACTGGCGCGACGCCGAGACCGGCGAAGTCATCAAGCTCGGCAGCGAAGCGCGCATCGAAGTGCCGGCCAACGGCCTGCGCCTGCTGCTGTGGGAGGCGCCGCTGAGCGATGCGGCGCTGCTTGCGGCGCTGCGCGCTCAGGCGGGCTGAGTTTCTGTCCTCCTGATCCCTCCTTCTGGGACCGGGGCTTTCATTGATCTCGCATGGCCGCATGCGCGCGGAGGCGAGCATTGCTCCCCTCTCCCCTGGGAGAGGGGCTGGGGGTGAGGGCGGGGTGTTGGACTGACTTGCCTAGAGCGACGAGAACTGCTCATCAAGGTGCATTGCAGGGTCGTGCTTCGCCCCGCCCTCTCCCCAACCCCTCTCCCCACGGGAGAGGGGCTTTAGGGGCTTTAGGGGCTTCGGCGTCCTCGCCTCCTGGGGTGAGCTGTCAGCGGTCTCTCATCGTCTGGCCTGCTCTCGTCTCCCTCAGGCCTTTCAGCCAAAGCGATCCGGGATCGGCTGCACCGCACCCTCGAAGCGCTCCTTCAGCAGCGGTTCGGGCAGGGGCTCGAACTGGATGTCGGGCTCGGGCGCGCTGTGCGTGGGCAGGTGATCGACGAAGTGCCGAATCAGGTTCAGACGGCCGCGGCGCTGGTCGTTGAAGTCGACCACCCACCAGGGTGCATGCGCGGTATGCGTGGCCCGGAACATGGCCTCGCGAGCATTGCCGTACTCGGCGTACTTGGCGCGCGCAGCGAGGTCGACCGGGCTCAGCTTCCAGCGCTTGAGCGGGTCCGCGGCGCGCTCGGCAAAGCGCAGCTCCTGTTTTTCCTGATCCACCGACAACCAGTACTTGAACAGCAGCACGCCATCGTCGACCAGCATCCTCTCGAAAGCCGGCGCCTGCACCAGGAAACGCTCGTACTCGACTTCCGAGCAGTAGCCCATGACCTTCTCGACGCCGGCGCGGTTGTACCAGCTGCGATCGAACAGAACGATCTCGCCTGCGGCCGGTAGTTCCGACACATAACGCTGGAAGTACCACTGCGTGCGTTCACGGTCGCTGGGCTTGGGCAGGGCCACCACCCGGCAGGCGCGCGGGTTCAGCGTGTTGGCGATGGCATTGATCACCCCGCCTTTGCCGGCAGCGTCGCGACCTTCCAGCAACACCACTACACGATTGCCGGTGTTCTGCAGCCAGCGCTGCACCTGCACCAGTTCGCGCTGCATCGGCTTCAGCAGTTCTTCGTAGTTCTTCTTCTTGGTCTTCATCGGCGCCTCCGGGTAGGCCGCGATGGTAGCCCGCACGGCGCTGCTATTGGCCGAGCAGCTTGAGCTCGTCGACCTGGGCTTCGCGGGTCAGGGTCTGAATCAGCTCGCCCAGATCGCCGCCCATGATCTCGGGCAGGCGGTAGAGGGTCAGATTGACGCGGTGGTCGGTGACCCGGCCCTGTGGAAAGTTGTAGGTGCGGATGCGCTGGCTGCGATCGCCTGAGCCGACCTGCAGACGCCGCGACTCGGCCTGCGCCTGGGTCTGCTGGCTGCGCTGCACATCCAGCAGACGCGCCTTCAACAGGCTGAGTGCGCGGGCGCGGTTCTTGTGCTGGCTGCGCTCGTCCTGGCACTCGACCACGATGCCGCTGGGCAGGTGGGTCATGCGGATCGCCGAGTCGGTCTTGTTGACATGCTGGCCGCCGGCGCCCGAGGCGCGGAAGGTGTCGACCTTGAGGTCGCCATCGCGGATCTCGATGTCTTCGATCTCGTCGAGCTCGGGCAGGATCGCCACGGTCGCCGCCGAGGTGTGGATGCGGCCCTGGCTTTCGGTCTCCGGCACGCGCTGCACGCGGTGGGTGCCGCTTTCGAACTTCAGCGCCGAGAACGCGCCGGCGCCCTCGACGCGGGCGATGACTTCCTTGAAGCCGCCGTGCTCACCTTCGCTGGCCGACAGCAGCTCCACGTTCCACCGCCGCACTTCGGCGTAGCGGGCGTACATGCGAAACAGATCGCCGGCGAAGATGGCGGCCTCGTCGCCGCCGGTGCCGGCGCGGATCTCCAGAAAGATGTTGGCCTCGTCGCGCGGGTCGCGCGGCAGCAGCAGCAGACCGAGATCGGTGTCGAGCCCGGTCAACCGCGCCTGAAGCTGCTCGATCTCCTCCTGCGCCATGTCGCGCATGTCAGGGTCGGCCAGAAGCGCGCGTGCGGCGTCGAGGTCGCGGGTGGCGGCGTCGTAGTCGCGCAGGGCGCGGGTCAAGGGCTCCAGCTGCGCGTACTCGCGCGAGAGTTCGCGGAAGCGCTTGTTGTCGGCGGCGACCTCGGGCAAAGCCAGCAGCAGGCCGACCTCTTCATGGCGCTCGGCGAGCGCGTCAAGTTTTCTGCGGATGCTGGGGCTCATTGCGGCTCGCCTGGGTTCTCGTCGGCCGCGCCCTCGCTGGGATCGGCACCGTTGAAGAGCTGCTCGGCGGCGCGGAACAGGTCCAGTTCGCCGCGCTGGGCGGCGGCGCGCAGACGCGCCGAAGGCGCGTGCAGCAGCTTGTTGGTGAGGGTGTTGGCGAGAAAGCGCATGACTTCGTCTGCGGGCTTGCCCTGCAGCAGCATCTGCTGCGCACGGGCCAGCACGGCGTCGCGATCCGTCTCGGCACGCGCCCGGATCTCGCGGATCAGGCCCTGGCGGTCGGCGGCGCGCCACCAGCCCAGAAAGTGTTCAACCTGCAGTTCGATGATCGCTTCGGCCTGGCGTGCGGCCTCGCGGCGCGAGCGACGGTTGTCCTGGATCACCTGGTCGAGGTCGTCGACGGTATACAGGAACACGTCCTCAAGCGTGGCCACGTCTTCGGCGATGTCGCGCGGCACGGCCAGGTCAAGCAGGAACATCGGTCGATGCCGGCGCTGGCGCAGCGCGTGCGCCACGTCGGCGCGATGCAGGATCGGTTCGCGCGCGGCGGTGGCCGAGATCACGATATCGGCCTCGTGCAGATGGCGCGGCAGGTCTTCGAGGGCAAGCGCGTAGCCACCGATTCGCGCCGCCAGCACTTGTGCGTTCTCGAGCGTGCGGTTCGCCACCAGCAGGCGTTTGGCTTTCTGCTCCAGCAAATGGCGGGCGGTCAGCTCGATCGTTTCGCCGGCGCCGATCAGCAGCACGCTGGCTTCCTTCAGATCACTGAACACCTGCTGCGCGAGCCGAACGCCCGCAAACGCCACCGAGACCGGATGGGCACCGATCGCGGTGTCGGTGCGGACACGCTTGGCGACTGCGAAGCCATGCTGGAACAGGCGGTCGAGCCCCGAGCGCAGGCTGCCGGCATCGCGCGCCAGCTGCCAGGCATCCTTCACCTGGCCGAGGATCTGCGGCTCGCCCAGCACCAGCGAATCGAGCCCGGTGGCGACCCGGAACAGGTGGCGCACGGCTTCGCCATCGTGATGCTGATACAGGCAGCCGCGCAGCTCGCCGAGTTCAATCCCGTGACTGTCGGCAAGCCAGCGTGCGGGCTCGGCTTCGTGGCCGTCACCGACGCTGCAGTAGATCTCGGTGCGGTTGCAGGTCGAGACCACTGCGGCTTCCTCCACCCCCGGGCGCGCCAGCAGCGAGGCCAATGCCTCGGGCAGGCGCTCGGCCGCAAACGCCACCCTCTCGCGCAGGGCGACGGGTGCCGTCTGGTGGCTCAGGCCCAGCGCCAGCAGGCGCCGCTGCGGACGGTCGGAAGGGGGGTTCGGGTACACTGCGGGGCGATGTTCCGGCCCGGTTCGCCGCAGCCTGCGGCGGGCGCCGGACACACATAAGAAGGTCGATGAACGCGCGCGCATTCTACCTGCTGCTGCTCTTTGCGTTGGCCGTAGCGCTGCCGTCGGCACGCGCCGACGATGCCCGCCCGCCCGGCCCCGTGCTTGGCGAAGCCTTGCTGCCCCTTCTGGAAGGCGAATTCGCTCTCCAGCAGGGCGATTCCGCCGGAGCGGCCCAGGCCTATGTGGAAGCGGCACGGCAGTCCGACGATGCCAGCATCGCCGAGCGCGCTGCCCGCGTGGCCCTGCTCGCCGACGAACGCCTGCTGCTGTTGGACGCCCTCGAACGCTGGCGTGAGCTGGACCCTGACTCTCTGGGTGGACGTCAGTTCGAGCAGGTCGCCCGGATTCGCGAGCAGCGCTTTGATGAAGCCGCCGAGGGTCTCGTCGCCCTGATGAACGAGGGCGAAGAGGGCCGCCGGCTGGCGATCCAGGCTTTGGCCGGCAGCGGACGCCCGGCTCTGGAAGTGCTGGGCCGAGTGTTGGAGGCGCCCGAACTGCCGGCCGAGTTTGGCCTGTGGGTTGCGCTGGGCGGCCTCGCCCAGCAATGGGGCGATGCCGATCTGGCCGCTCGCGTGGTCGATCGCGCCGGTGAGCGTTTTCCGGAGGATCGTCGGGTCGGCCTGTGGCGTGCTGAGGTGCTGATGCGTCAGCAGCGTGATGAAGCCGCCATCGAGGCGCTGGACGCGGTGCTGGCGATGGGTCTGACCGATATTCCGGAGCGTCTGCGTGCGGCCTCGCTGCTGGATGGACTCGGCCAGACCGAGCGCGCCGCTGAGCTGCTGGCCGAGGGGGAACAGACCGATGCGACCTTCGCAGGCCGGGCTGCGTACCTGGCGCGCGTCGAAAAGTCCGAGGCCCTGCAGGCACTGTACGGCTTGATCAAGGCCGATGCGGTCGCCGCGATCGGCCCGGAAGCCGATGCCACGACCACCGTATTCGATGCCGCGATCAGCGATGACCGCCGTTTCTTGCTGGGACAGATCGCTGAAGTTCTGGAAGCTTCCGATGAGGCCCTTCGCTGGTACGGCGCGGTCAGTGACCCCGCGCGCCGACTGCCCGCGCAGCTGCGAATCGCGGTGCTGCACGAAGAGGCGGGGGATCATGCGAAAGCCATCGAAACCTTGCGTGAGGTGCAGGCCAGCGACAGCGAGGACGGCGAAACCCTGCGCAACGCCTACCTGCTGGAAGGGGAACTGCTGAACCGGCGCGGCGACCTGACGGCTTCCATCGATGCACTGAACCGCGGCCTGCAGATTTTCGAGGACGACCGCGCCTTGCTTTACGCGCGCGCTCTGAGCTTCGAGCGGATGGATCGGGTGCCGGAGGCGATCATCGACCTGCAGGTGCTGGTGAGCGAGGATCCCGAGGACGCCGATGCGCTGAATGCGCTCGGCTACACGATGGCCGACCGCACCGAGGATCACGAAGAGGCGCTTGGCTACATCGAGCGCGCGCTGGCGCTGTCGCCCGATCAGCCTGCGATCCTCGACAGCATGGGCTGGGTGCTGTTCAAGCTGGGGCGAACCGAAGAAGCGTTGGACTATCTGCAGCGCGCATTCGAGGCGCAGGAAGACGCGGAAATCGCGGCCCATCTGGCCGAAGTTCTGGCCGCACTCGGGCGCGCCGATGAGGCCCGCGAGATCTGGCAGAAGGGCGCCGGCCTTGATCCGGAAAACCGCGCGATCCAGCGCCTGCGCGAGCAGTTCGGGCCATGAGGCCGCGCGTTGTGGTTTGGGCCGCCCTGCGGCCGCGCGTCGTGGTTCCTGCCGCCCTGCGGCCCTCATTGGTTCTGCTCGTCGCGCTGCTGATGACGGCCTGCGCGCGCGCACCGCTGCGCGGGCCTGACGCGCAGTTGCTGGCGGCGCAGACGGATCGCGAGGCTACGCTGGCCGAAGCCGATCACTGGCGCTTCACCGGGCGGATCGCGGTCTCCGGCGAAGGGGAGGGCGGCAATGGACGCATCGTCTGGGAGCAGCGCGGCGAGGCCTACACCATCGAGCTGAGCGCTCCGGTCAGCCGCCAGAGCTGGCGACTCAGCGGCGATCCCTCGGGTGCGCGGCTGGAGGGCCACGCGCATGGCCTGCTTGAAGATCAGGATCCCGAGGCCCTGCTGCTGCGTGCGGCCGGCTGGTCAATGCCGCTGGAGCCGCTGCGGGCCTGGGTGCGTGGAGCCCGTGCCGGCGGCCCGGCCGAGCTGGCCTTCGGCGCTGAAGGCCTGCCGGCGCTGTTGCAGCAGGGCGGCTGGCGGATCGAGTACCGCAGCTGGACCGACCTTCAGGGCTTGCCGATGCCGGCGCGGGTGTTCGCCGAGACCGGTCAGCGCCGCGTTCGGCTGATCGTGGACCGCTGGGAGGCAACGGGTGGCTGAGGCCCTCTGCCTGCCGGCGCCGGCCAAGCTCAATCTGTTCCTGCGCATTGTTGGTCGTCGCGAAGATGGCTACCACCTGCTGCAGACGGTGTTTCAGCTGATCGACCTGTGCGACCGCATTCAATTGACGCCGCGTGCTGATGGTCGAATCGAGCGCAGCGCGGGCCCCGCCGGGGTCGCGCCCGAGCATGACCTCTGCGTGCGCGCCGCGAGCCTGCTGCAGGCCTACGCAGCGCCAGGCGCCGGCGTCTCGATCGAACTGCAGAAACACATTCCTATGGGAGCGGGGCTCGGCGGCGGCAGCTCCGATGCCGCGACCGTGCTGCTGGGCCTGAACCGGCTCTGGGGCCTCGGCCTCGATTTAGAGCGGCTGGCGATGCTTGGCTTGAGCCTGGGCGCCGACGTTCCGGTCTTCGTGCGCGGCGATTCGGCCTGGGCCGAAGGCGTCGGCGAGCGCCTGCTGCCGATCGAGCTCGATGCAAGCGCATTTCTGGTGCTGGACTCCGGCGTTTCAGTGCCCACGCCCGAGTTGTTCCAAGCATCTGAATTGACACGGGATGCGCCCCCCGCGACAATTGCGGGCTTCATGTCGGGGCAGCCCTTGGGCAATGCCTTCGAGCCGGTGCTGGTGGCGCGATCTCCCGCGGTGGGTGAGGCGCTCGCCGAATTGCGCGAAGCCTGTCAGGGCGCAGCGCTGCAGGTGACGCTGAGCGGAACCGGCGGCTGTTGCTTCGCTCGATTCACCGATGCGAAGCAGGCGCTGGCAGCCCGATCGAGGCTGTCGCCGCGCTGGCGCAGCTGGGTCTGCGCAGGGCTCGACCGCTCGCCGCTGCATGTGGCACTCGGCTTGAGCTGAGTTTGGGCCTGAGCGTCGGGAGACACGCGTTTCTAAAGTGCTGGGGCGTCGCCAAGTGGTAAGGCACCGGATTTTGATTCCGGCATTCGCAGGTTCGAATCCTGCCGCCCCAGCCAGAGTTCACTTCCATACCCGTCGACGCAGCCGCCCGCGGCGCGCGATGGCCGCGGTGCGTCTGGCATGGAGCCCGCGCCCGCCATGCAGGCAAGGCGCGCCGCGGTGGCGTTCCTCGATAACGGTCGCCCGCGGCGACCCACAGGTGCAATGTGAACACTGACGGCATCCTCGTTTTCACCGGCAACGCCAACCGCCCCTTGGCCAACGCGGTCTGCCGCGAACTCGGCGTGCGCCCGGGCAAGGCTCTGGTTGGACGCTTCTCGGACGGCGAAGTCCAGGTCGAGATCGAAGAGAACGTGCGTCGCCAGGAAGTCTTCGTGATCCAGCCGACCTGCGCGCCCACGGCTGAGAACTTTATGGAGCTGCTGGTGCTGGTGGATGCGCTCAAGCGCGCCTCGGCAGCGAGCGTCACCGCGGTGGTGCCGTACTTCGGCTACGCGCGCCAGGACCGCCGCCCGCGTTCGGCGCGCGTGCCGATCACCGCCAAGGTGGCAGCGCGCATGTTCAGCGCGGTCGGTACCGACCGCGTGCTGACGGTTGACCTTCACGCCGACCAGATCCAGGGTTTCTTCGACATTCCGGTCGACAACGTCTACGCCTCACCCCTGCTGTTGGCGGATGTCTGGCGCACCCAGGGCACCAAGGACCTGATCGTGGTCAGCCCCGACGTTGGTGGTGTGGTGCGCGCGCGCGCCATCGCCAAGCGCCTCGACGATGCCGACCTCGCGATCATCGACAAGCGCCGCCCGCGCGCCAACGTCGCCACGGTGATGAACATCATCGGCGACGTGTCCGGCAAGACCTGCGTGCTGGTCGACGACATCGTCGACACCGCCGGCACGCTCTGTGCCGCTTCGGCCGCACTGAAGGAGCACGGCGCCCGCAAGGTGGTTGCGTACTGCACGCACCCGGTGCTGTCCGGCGCCGCAATCAGCAACATCAGCGGCAGCCAGCTCGACGAGCTGGTCGTCACCGACACCATTCCGCTGTCGGACGAGGCCCGTGCCTGCGGCCGTATCCGCCAGCTCAGCGTCGCCGAACTGCTGGCGGAAACCATCCGCCGCATCGCCTTCGGAGAATCCGTCAGTTCGCTCTACGTGGACTGACAACACCGGTCCACCCTGGTCGCGGGGTGGGCTTCAGGTCGCCGCAAGGCGGCTCACTCAAGCAAGAAAGGCAACAACCATGGCAACCCAACACGAAATCAAGGCAACCGTCCGTGCGGACGCAGGGAAGGGTGCGAGCCGCCGCCTGCGTCGTACCGGGCAGGTGCCTGCGGTGGTCTACGGCGGTCACGCCGAGCCCGCCAGCATCGAGATCCTCCACAACACCGTGTGGCTGGCCTCGGCCCACGAGTGGTTCTACAGCTCGATCATCGACCTGAACGTCGACGGCCAGCTGCAGAAGGTCATCGTGCGCGACATGCAGCGTCATCCGGTCAAGCCGCTGATCATGCATATCGACTTCCTGCGCGTGTCGGCCGATGAGGCCCTGCGCGTGCGCGTGCCGCTGCACTTCCTGAACCAGGAAACCTCGCCGGCCGGTAAGGCGGGTGGCGTCGTGATCACCCACGAAGTCAACGAAGTCGAAGTCTCCTGTCTGCCGGCCAACCTGCCGGAGTTCATTGAACTTGACCTGTCGGGCCTGAAGGCGGGTGACACCGTGCATCTGTCGGACGTCAAGCTGCCCGAGGGCGTCGAGATTCCCGAACTGAAGCTGGGCAAGGAGCACGACGTCGCGGTCGTGATCGCGCGCCAGTCGAAGGCCGGCGAGTCCGAAGAAGCGACCGAAGAGAAGGCCTAAGGCCAGCCGATCCCGCCGGCCCTGCGCCGGCGGGATCCCCCCTGCCGCATGAGCGCGCTGCGATTGATCATAGGCCTGGGCAACCCCGGCGCCGAGTACGCCCACACCCGCCACAACGCGGGTTTCTGGTTTGCAGACCGGCTGGCCGAGAAGGCCAGTGTTCGCTTTGGTCACGAGGCCAAGCTGCACGGCGAAACCGCCCGCGCGAGCATCGATGGCCACAGCGTCTGGTTGCTGAAACCCACTACCTTCATGAACCGCAGCGGCCAGTCCATCGTGGCGGCGCTGCGCTACTTCAAGATCGAACCGGCCGAGATGCTGGTCGCGCACGACGATCTCGACCTTCCCGCAGGTACCGCAAGGCTCAAGTTTGATGGCGGCCATGGTGGCCAGAATGGTCTGCGCGACCTGTTCGCCCATCTGGGCCACGGCAAGTTCCATCGGCTGCGGGTCGGCATCGGCCACCCGGGCCAGAAAGACAAGGTCACGCCCTGGGTGCTGGGACGCCCCGGTCGCGACGACGAGATTTCCATCCAGCGCAGCCTGGACTCAGCCCTCGATCAGCTGCCGCTGTTGCTGCGCGGTGACTTTCCCGAGGCGATGAAGCGGTTGCACACAGCCGGGAATCGAGAATAGGGAATCGGGAATGGGACAGAGCGCTACGCTCGCCCTGGCCGGACCTGCTCTTGCGATTCCCGATTCCCCACTCCCGAATCCCGGACTCAACACCCATGGCCATGAGATGCGGCATCGTCGGACTTCCCAATGTCGGCAAGTCCACACTGTTCAACGCCCTGACCAAAGCGGGTATCGCCGCGGCCAACTTCCCGTTCTGTACCATCGACCCCAACGTCGGTGTGGTGCCGGTGCCGGATCCGCGGCTCGACCAGCTGTCTGCGATCGTCAAGCCGCAGAAGGTCATTCCCACCTCGGTCGAGTTTGTCGACATTGCCGGTCTCGTTGCGGGCGCCAGCAAGGGTGAGGGCCTGGGCAACAAGTTCCTGGCCAACATCCGCGAGACCGATGCCATCGCCCATGTGGTGCGCTGCTTCGAGCACGGAGACATCGTCCATGTGGCCGGCAAGATCGACCCGATCGCCGACATCGAGACGATCGACACCGAACTCGCGCTCGCCGACCTCGAAAGCGTCGAGAAGGCGCTGAATCGGTTCGAGCGCGCGGCCAAGGCTGGCGACAAGGACGCAGCTCTGCGTCGCGATGTGCTGGTGCGCGTGCGTGCCCATCTTGATCAGGGCAAGCCCGTGCGCGGCATGGGGCTCGACGCTGACGAGCGCGGGCTGCTGCGCGAGCTGTTCCTGCTGACCGCAAAGCCGGTGATGTACATCGCCAACGTTCGCGAGGACGGCTTCTCGGACAATCCGCACCTGGACCGCGTGCGCGAGCGCGCGCTGGGCGAGGGCGCCGAGGTGGTGCCTGTGTGCGCTGCGATCGAGGAGGAGCTGTCTCACCTTGAAGACGCCGACCGCGATGTGTTTCTGGCCGATCTCGGTCTCGACGAGCCGGGCCTCAACAAGGTGATCCGCGCCGGCTACAAGCTGCTGGGTCTGCAGACCTACTTCACCGCTGGCGTGAAAGAGGTACGTGCATGGACGGTCAAGGCCGGGTCAACGGCGCCACAGGCAGCGGGCGTGATCCATACCGACTTCGAGCGCGGCTTCATCCGCGCCGAGACCATGGCCTTCGATGACTTCATGAAGTACCGCGGCGAGGCGGGCTGCAAGGAAGCCGGGCGCCTGCGTCTGGAGGGCAAGGAGTACATCGTCCAGGAAGGCGACGTGCTGCATTTCCGCTTCAACGTGTGAGCCCGCAGCGACGCCCCGCAAACTTTTTGCGGATCCGGCATTGACAGATGGCCTGCGCACGTTGAAAATGCGGGGCTCTCTGTTGGAGGGATACCCAAGCGGCCAACGGGGGCAGACTGTAAATCTGCTGGCTTATGCCTTCGGTGGTTCGAATCCACCTCCCTCCACCACCGTTTGAAGGCTTCAGCTTGCAACTCCGGGCGGGAGTAGTTCAATGGTAGAACCTCAGCCTTCCAAGCTGATGGTGCGGGTTCGATCCCCGTCTCCCGCTCCACGCTGGAAGCAGCGGGGTTAGGTCTGAAGGCGGCGCTCAGGGCGAAGCTTGAAGACCCAAGGATTCATCCCCTACCGAGGGGAGGATCCGGCAACAAAACGTGTGCTCATGTAGCTCAGTCGGTAGAGCACTTCCTTGGTAAGGAAGAGGTCGCTGGTTCGATTCCAGTCATGAGCACCATCTCTTTGCGACACCCATCCACACCTTTCCGAATCTTGAGTTCACCGGGATACCAAAGTCATGGCCAAGGGTAAGTTCGAGCGCACCAAGCCGCACGTGAACGTGGGCACGATCGGTCACGTTGACCACGGCAAGACGACGCTGACGGCGGCGCTGACGAAGGTGGGTGCCGAGCGTTTCGGTGGCGAGTTCAAGGCGTACG
>CAZPHV010000085.1:8857-18168 GCA_964586455.1 uncultured Aquimonas sp. | reverse complement strand
AAGACCCGCTCGGGCAAGATCATGCGCCGCATCCTGCGCAAGATCGCCGAGAACCAGCCCGACCAGCTGGGCGACACCTCGACCCTGGCCGACCCCGGCGTCGTCGAGAACCTGGTGCGCGAGCGCCTGCTGAAGTAGCCGAAGGCCATGCGCTGGCCGGCAGCCTCGGCGCCGGCAGCGCACACAACACGGAGGACTCCGCCATGGCGCGTTTTGGCTGTGATGGCAGCGGCATGGACGAATGCGACGGCTTGGGGCAGGCTTGGCCCGGCGCCGAACCGGCGCTCGCTGCCGGCGAACCCATGCGCGACATTCTGATTGCCGACGACCACCCTCTGTTTCGCGATGCGCTGCGCCGCACCGTCGCGCAGATCCTGCCGGATGCGCGCCTGCTCGAAGCCGACTCGGTCGACAGCCTGAGCGAACTGGCTGCACGCCACCCGCGCGCAGAGCTACTGCTGCTCGACCTCAACATGCCCGGCGCGCACGGCTTCTCGGCCCTGGTGCACCTGCGCGCGGCTTTTCCGACCCTGCCGATCCTGATCGTGTCGGCGCGCGAAGATCCCGCCCTGATGCGGCGCGCGCTCGGCCACGGCGCCTCGGGCTTCATCCCGAAATCGGCCGAGGTCGAACAGATCGGCCGCGCCATCCACGCCGTGCTCGATGGCGACACCTGGCTGCCGCCCGGCATCGGCGGCTCGGGCGTGTCGCTCGACCCGGAAGAAGAAGCCCTTGCCGCGCGCGTGGCCGAGCTGACCCCGCAGCAGTACCGCGTGCTGACCATGGTCTGCAACGGCCTGCTCAACAAGCAGATCGCCTACGAGTTGAACGTCAGCGAAGCGACCATCAAGGCCCACATGACCGCGATCCTGCGCAAGCTGGGCGCGCACTCGCGCACGCAGGCCGTACTGCTGGCCGCCAAGCTCACCGTCGACGGCCGCGCCCCAAAGCTGCCGACCGAGGACGAGGACTAGCCCCCAGCCCTCCGCGTCAAACGTGTAGGGCGGAGCTTGATCCGCCCCATCAACACCGACGCAACCGCATCACCCTCGCCACCACCACGCGCTTGGATCCACGTAGGGCGGATCTTGATCCGCCGCACCGCAACGCCGCGCGCGCTCGCTCGCGCACAGCGCAGGCTCCTGCGTCGCCGAGTGAACCGATCCTCGCCCAGCCTTGGATCCACGCGCAGCGATCGCTGCCGCACAACTTGTGCCTGCGCGCGGCACGGGGCGCGCAGCTCTAGCAGCCTGTCGGGCTTTGGCTGACCGGGCAGCAAGTCCGTCTGCGCGGTCCACGTTCCGCCGATTCTTGGCCGAGCGCTCACTGTTCGCCCGCAATTCGTCGAAAGACTGTCCTCGCGCAGTGGAACTTTCGCCTCGACCCCCAAAGCCCGACAGGCTGCTAGCGCTCGAATCAAGGGCGCCTCGCATTTCGATACGCATGGGAACTGCCAGCCAACGGCCGATCGCGGGAAGACCCTGCCCGAGCGGCTGTCGGCTCAGATGGCGCACTGCGTAGCGCGTGTCGCCACCCGTTGTGAACCACCCTGTCAGTTCTGACAGTAAACAACCCTGAGACAAACCCCTAGACTCCTCAGCCACACAAGGCGCGCTGCGAGCAACAGGGAACTGCGCCAGCAGATGACCGCGATCAGCATCGCGGCATCAGATATTTGCCGTTTCGGACTGGGATGCCGGAGCGGCAATCGGGTGATCCGTCATCCGGACGCGTGGGTCGGCGCGCAGCCCATGCAAACAGGTGCTGCAAGCACCAAACAACCATCACACCACCACGAGGAAGAGTCACATGAATCGCATTCTCGACCTGCAGAAGCTCGGCGCCTCAATCGACGACTCGATGGAAGCCGCCGCTGGCGGAAGCACCAGCAGCTACGTCGGCTGCAGCTGCTCGACGGCCAGCAACACCGGTTGCGGCCGCGAAGAAGAGTTCCAGGTGCTGTAAGGCACAACGCGGAGCCCGAGCTTCGCTCGGGCTCCGCGACTCTGGCGAAAGCTGCTCCACATGCTGGCCCCGGGCCACCGCACGCGAAGTCGAACGAGGACGCCATGGCTGAGCTGGTCATCGAGGAAAAGCTGCTCTATCTGTTCGCGAGCAAGTCATTTTTCGAGCCGGTGTCGCGCTATCGACCGGCGCTGCGCGACTTTCATGATCCGCTGCGGCGAATCCTGCCCGAGGGCTGGAGCCTGCAGCACCGAAATCTCTGGTGGGACTGCGCGCCGCCCCGAGCGCGGATTCCCGACCAAGGCTGGAAGATTCATCTTTCCGCCACCCTGGCCTACGCACCAGCAATCCTGGTGACTGCTGCGAGAATCCTGTTCGCGCATCAGGTCCCCTTCAAGTTCGTCATCGACCGCACCCTGCTGACCATGATCAACGGCAAGCGTTGGCATCGGGGCGGCGCCGGCAAGTTCATCACCCTGTATCCGCGCGACGAGGCGCAGTGCCGGCAGTTGCTCGATGAGCTGCATGCCGCGACGATCGGCTATGCCGGGCCCTACATCCTGTCGGACCGGCGCTATCGCGACAGCCGCGTGGTCTTCTACCGCTACGGCGGGCTGCTGCCAAACCGCAGGCTGGATGTCACCGGCAAGTCCGTGCTCGTGATCGAGGACGCTGCAGGCCAGGCGATCGATGACGAGCGCACGCCCTATTTCCAACTGCCCGCGGGGATCCGCGACCCCTTCCAGGCCGATGAGGATGGGGGCGAGGGCGAGCCCGGCACCCTCAAGCACGGCCGCTACCTGATCACCAAAGTATTGGCGAGCAGCAACCCCGGGGGCGTCTACCTCGCCGACGATCGCGAGAGCGGGCGTACGGTCGTCATCAAGGAAGCGCGTCCGTTCACCAACATTTCGTATCGCGGCCTTGATGCGGTGCAGCTGCTGAAGAAGGAGCAGCGCATCCTCAGCGCTCTCGCCGATACCGGGATCGCGCCGCGCCCCTACGACTTCTTCTTCGACTGGGAACACGCCTATCTGGTTGAGGAGTACCTCGAAGGCGCTCGCACGCTGCGCGACCATCTGACGCGCATCAACCTGCTGCTGCGGACCCGGCCGACGCTTGAGGATACGCAGGCCTATTTCGTGCAGTACCGCGAACTGTTCATCCAGTTGACCCAGGCGATTCACGCCCTGCACGAGCGCAACATCGTATTCAGCGACCTCTCCATGGCCAATGTGATGGTGCTGGATTCCCTCAGCGAGAATCCGGTTCTCAAGCTCATTGACTTCGAGGGCGCCTACGAGGAGGGGGTAGACATTCCCACCCACCTTTTCACGCCGGGATTCACTCCGGAGGAAGTCGCCGAGCGCGGCCACTCGGCCAAGGAAGACGACTACTACGCACTCGGCGGACTGCTCATGGCGGGTCTGTTTCCGATGAATGCCATGCTGGTGCTCAATCGTCAGGCGCACGAGCGCTACCTGGTCGCCTACCAGCGGGATTTCGGCCTGCCGTCTGCCATCGCAGACCTGATTCGCGAGCTGTTGTCCGCCGATGCGATGCGACGGCCTCGACCGGAACAGGTGATCGCGGTGCTCTCACAGGACTTCACCCCGCCCACGCCTTCGGTCGGCACGCACGAGCTTGATGCGATCGATCTCGGCGACACTGTCCGCCGCATTCTCGATTACACCGACAGCGTCGCCGACTACAGCCGACGCGACCGGCTGTTCCCTGCCGATCCGATGGTGTACGAAAGCAATCCGCTGAGCCTGGCCAACGGCGCCTGCGGGATTGCCTGCGTCATGCAGCGGCTGCGCGGAGAGGTGCCCACCGAAGTGCTGGCCTGGATCCGCTCGCAGCCGATCAGCGGGCGCGAGATTCCCCCCGGGCTCTACGTCGGCCTGTCGGGCATCGCCTGGTGCCTGCTGGAGCTGGGCCTGCGCGACGAGGCTTTGGCGGCGATGGCGGAAGCCAACGAGCACCCGCTGCGCTTCGATTCGCCCAATCTGTTCAACGGTCTCGCGGGTTGGGGCATGGCCCAGCTGCGATTTCATCTCGAAACCGGCGATCCTGCCTTTCTGCAGCGCGCGGTGCTGGCGGGCCAGCACCTCATCGAAAGCCGGGAGATCGACGAGCCCAGCGATGGCTGCTACTGGAATGCGCCCGAGGGCCTCTCGGCCAGTCTCGGCCACGGCGCGGCGGGCGTTGCGCTGTTCCTGCTGTACCTGCATCAGGCCAGCGGCGAGCAGAGCTTCCTCGAGGTCGGCAAACAGGCGCTGCGGTGGGTGCTGTCCCAGGGCTTCCACACCGCCGATGGCGGGCTGACCTGGTTCGCCCGCGATCGCACGCCCAGCTACACGCCCTACTGGCGCTGGGGCAGCTCCGGCATCGGGCGTGTGCTGCTGCGCTACTGGCACCTCACGCACGACTCGCGGTATGCCGAGGCTCTGGAAGACATCCACCTCGACTGCGATCGCAAGTACACGATCTTCCCCGGCTATTTCTTCGGCCTGGCAGGAATCGCCGAGTTGTACCTGGATCTGGCCCGCTTCCCGCACTGGGAGGCGCGCGCCGAGGCCAGCGTGCGCAAGCTGTTGGCGGGTTGCATGCTGTTTCCCATCGAGCAGCCCAGCGGGGTGGCGTTTCCGGGTGAGTCGCTCAGCCGGATCAGCTGCGATTTCGGAACCGGCAGCGCGGGCATCGCCTTGGTCATGCACCGCTACCTGCATCGCGACGGCGCCGCCTTCATGCTCGACGCGCTGCTGCCCGAATGGCGCGAACAGGACCGCTGCTGAGGCCTGGGCGCGCGCGCTTTGGCCGTTCAGCCCGATTGACCATGGCATCGACCCCGTCTACTCCGCCGCAGATCAGCGCTGCCGAGCAGTTGCGACGCATGTGGCCGCTGGCCCGACCCTACGCAGGGCGCATCCTGCTGTGCCTGTGTCTGGTGCTCGCCGGCGCGGGTCTTCAACTGATGCTGCCGCTGGGGATTCGCTATCTGTTCGACCGCGCCCTGCAGGGCAGCATGGCCGAGACCCTGCATTGGATGGCCCTGCTGCTGGTCCTGCTGTTCCTCGGGCGATCGCTGCTGGGCTTCTTCGGGCAATTCCTGCTGCAGGTCACCGGCGATCGGGTGATCGTGGCGCTGCGCGCCAGCCTGTTCGAGCACCTGCAGAAACTGGGGCTCGACTTCCACCACCGAACCCGGGTCGGTGACCTGCTGTCGCGACTCAGCAACGATGTTGCCGCCATCCGCAATGTGGTCACCAACCTCAGCGTGTCGGTGATCGTCAGCCTCAGCCTACTGGTAGGCGCTGCCACGGTCATGCTGCTGATGGATTTGCGTCTGGGCTTGGTGGTCCTCGGTGTGGCGCCGCTGGCGACGGTGACCAGCCGCGCGTTTGGGCCACTGTTCCAGCGCCTGTCGGCGCGTATCCAGGATGAACTCGCCCAGTCCAACGTCATCGCCCAGGAATCGCTCAGCGGGATCGAGGTAACTCAGGGGTTCGCGCGCAGCGCGCATGAATCCGGTCGCTATCGCCAAGGGCTCGATCGATTCATGCAGGTGGTCATTCGTGCCCGCCGAGTGGATGCCTTTTTCAATGCGCTGGTGGGTTTCCTGACCTCGATGGCGACCATTGCGATCTTCTGGTACGGCGGCCTGCAGGTGATGGGTGGCCAGCTCACTGCAGGGACCCTGGTCGCCTTCCTGCTGTACTCGCAGAACGTGACCCAGTCGATCGCAGGGCTGGCCCAACACTACGCCACCTTCCGCCAGTCGATGGGCGCGTCGGCTCGGGTGTTCGAGATCCTCGAACAAGTCCCCAGCGTCAGCGATCGTGCCGATGCGGTGGCGCTGCAGGGCCGCGCGCTGGACATCGAGTTTGAAGCCGTCCGCTTCGGCTACGACCCCGCGCTGCCGGTGCTGCACGGGCTCAGCTTGCAGGTTCGCTGCGGCGAAACGCTGGCGCTGAGCGGCGCCAGCGGCGCCGGCAAGTCCACCGTGCTCAAGTTGATCTCGCGACTTTTCGATCCACAGTCTGGCTGCATCCGCATCCAGGGTCGGGATATCCGTGACTACCGGCTGGACTCCCTGCGCGCAGCGATTGCGGTGGTCGGCCAGGATGTATTTCTGTTCGGCGGCAGCGTGCGCGAGAACATCCGCTACGGCCGCCTGGATGCGAGCGACGCTGAGATCGAACAGGCCGCGCGCGACGCCAACGCGCATGACTTTATCGAAAGCCTGCCGCAGGGCTATGAGACTGCAGTAGGAGACCGCGGCGTGCAGCTCAGTGGGGGCCAGCGTCAGCGCATCGCGATCGCGCGAGCGCTGCTCAAGGATGCTCCGATTCTCTTGCTCGACGAGGCCACCTCGGCGGTCGACCCGGCATCGGAACAGCAGATTCAGGAGGCGCTGGATCGCTTGCGTCGTCATCGCACGACGGTGGTGGTGGCGCATCGGGAAGCGACCCTGCAGACCGCGGATCGGGTACTGCGGATAGAGGACGGAGCCGTGCTTGAAGGGCCTGACACCGAGTCCACCGTCGCGGTCGCCCCGGGCGCGAGCGGCCACGGCCCACGATCCGGCGCGCCGTCGGTGTCGACAACCGCCGCCTTGATGCGCCCAGCCTCGGTGACCCCATGAGCACGCTTTCCATTTTGCTGGCCGATGTGTTGAAGGCCTGGAGAAGCCTGTTGCGCAGGCATCCCAGGTTTCTGCTGGTCGCGGTGACTACGCTGGCGCTGGGTACGGCGGGTTGCATCACGGTGTTTGCGCTGATCCAGCACACCCTGCTGCGGCCGCTGCCGTTTCCGCAGTCAGAGCAATTGGTCACCGTCGGGCTCGACCCCGGCGATGGCGCGCATATCTCGGCGCCGGCCCTGTACCAGCGCCTGCGCGATCTGCCTCCGATCGAACAGGCCGGATTCGTCAATGCCTACACGCGCGCGGTCAGCGTCGAGGCCGGCGCACTTCCCGTGGTCGCCACCCAGATCGCCGCGGACCGCGGTTTCCTGCTGACGCTGGCACCCGGCTTCGCACTGGGTCGTGGTTTTCTGGCGGAGGAGGATCAGCCCGGCGCTGAACGTGTGGCCATCCTGTCGCATGGGTTCTGGGCCCGCAGCCTCGCGTCGGACCCGCAGGTGCTGGGGCGAACGCTGTCCCTCGAGGGGCTGCCCTTCACCGTCGTCGGGGTGCTTGAAGAGACCTTCGAGTGGCCGCAGGGCTTCGATGTCCTGACCGCCCTGCGCATGGGCGATGCCGGCGACAACATGGACACCAACCAGTTCATGCTGGCGCGCCTGAGCGACGACACCCCCCGAAGTCGCTTCGACGCGCTTGCGAACGTTCGCTATCGGCAGATTCTGGACGATCTGGGGCCACGGCTTTCGGCAGAGGCTGTTGAGTTTCTCGGGCGGCTGAATCTGCATGCCCGACCCTTGAGCACCCTGTACCACGGCGATACCGGATCCACTCTCGCGCTGTTCATGGGCGCGGCCGCGTGCGTGCTGCTGATCGCCAGCTTCAATCTCGTCAACCTGCTGCTGGTCCGCAGCATGACCAGCAGCCACGCCAGTACGGTGCGCACCGCCTTGGGCGCATCGCCGCTGCGCACCCTGCTGCCCGAGCTTGGCGAAGCCCTGCTGATCGGTCTACTGGGTGCATTGTCAGGGCTGCTGCTGTCGGTGTTTGCGCTTGGCGGCCTGCGCCATGCGCTGGGTGATGTCTCCAGCATCGTCAACACCGCCGGGCCGGGCTGGCTGGGCAGCGCTCTGGCCTTGGCGCTGAGCGTTGGCATCGCCTTGCTTGCAGGCCTGACCGGGGGGCTGCGCAAGCTGCGGCGCACACAGACCCGCGAACTCGTAGCAGGATCACGGATCGGCCTCGCACCCGGCAGTGGGCGACTCGGCAAGGGGCTGGTGATCGCCCAGGTCGCGGTTGCCGTGGTGCTGCTCGCCGCGGCGGGGCTGTTCATCCGCAGCCTGCACAGGGTGTCCAGCGTGCCCATGGGTTTCGCTACCGAAAACATCCTGAGCTTCTCGCTCTCGCCCCTGCGCGGCGTCTACACCGACGACGAACGGATCCGCACCCAGACGCGACAACTGCTGGACGCGATCGACAACCTGCCGTGGGTAGCCGACGTCGCGGTCAGCACGCACCTGCCCACCGGCGCACGTTTCAACCTGCCGGCAAAGCTGCCCGACGGCCGACCCATCCAGCCCCAGTATCGGGCGGTGAGCGAGTCCTTCTTCAGCAGCCTTGGAATGACGCTTTCGCGCGGACGGGGCTTCACCGCAGAGGACATCCAAGCCGCTGAAGCCGTCGCCGTGGTCAGTGAGGCGTTCGCTGGGCAGCACCTGCAGGGCGACCCCATCGGACAGATGCTGCAGATGGGACAGGCAGCGGACGGTTCCAGTCTGGTACGGATGCGTGTGGTTGGCGTGGTCTCCGATGTTCGGCAATACGGCCCGACCCACCCGGCCCCGCCGATCCTGTATGTGCCCATCGAGCAGGTGCCGGCGCGTTTCTGGCCCGTGCTTCGCGAGTTCGGCCCGCTCCACTACCTGCTGCGCACCCGCGGTGAAGGCGGAGGGCGAGAGGACGTGTTGAGGCGCACCGTGCAGGAGGTCGCGCCGGCCCAGGCGATCGCCCAGACGCGCCCGCTGGAGAGCGTGGTGGCTGACAACACCCGGGGAGCGCAGCTGCAGCTGCTGTTGATCGGAAGCTTCGCCCTGGTCGCCCTGGCGATGGCCGGGGTCGGTCTGTACGCGGTGCTGGCAGTGTCGGTGGCGGCCCGCATGCACGAATTCGGCGTGCGTGCAGCGCTGGGAGCAGATCGGGGACGCCTGTTCTCGGCTGTCCTGCTCGATAGCGGCAAGCAGGTCGGCATCGGCCTGTGCATCGGCGTCTGCGGCGCGCTGGCGCTGACTCACGCCCTGCAGGCTTTCCTGTTCGGCGTCGGCCGTTTTGATCCCGCCAGCCTGATGCTGTCCGCCGTGCTGCTGATGGCCGTAGCTGCACTCGCAACCGCCATACCTGCGCGCCGTGCCTACCGAGCCGACCCGGCGCAGGTGCTCCGCTCGGCCTAGCACACTCGCGTTGCCGGGGGCGCGCAATCCGGACGCGCGCAAACCTGCGTTGGACGCCCGCCCGGATCCACGCAGGGCGGATGTTGACCCGCCGCCACGCATCCGTCGCAACCGCTCCACCTCGACACCACCACCCGCCCCAATCCACGTAGGGCGGGTCTTGACCCGCCGCATCGCATCCGTCGCAACCGCTCCACCTCGACACCACCGTCCGCCCCAATCCACGTAGGGCGGATCTTGATCCGCCGCCACGC